>VSND01000031.1:6982-45502 GCA_009774145.1 Lachnospiraceae bacterium
TATTCCAGACCGGATACTTTGCCGCCGCCAAGAGGCGCCCAGTTTTTACCCATGTCTCCCACGCTGCCTGTTTTGGCCGTTGCATAATATGTAATGTCCATATCCTCCGGCATCAGTTCCGGAGTCGTCCCAGCAACCGCTGCCTGGAAGATATCCGTTTTCAGCTGCCCGTAGTCCACGGTTCCTTCTTCCGTCCACGGAAGGTTCACCGAAACTCCTTCCCTCAGCAGGATGTCGGAATCCAGTACGGCTTTTTTGCTCAACGTGACTTCCTCGTCCGTGCCTGCAAGGCGAACCTGATATTCTCCATCCTGGTTATCGGCAAGCGCCGGATGCGTATACTGGGTCTTGATCAGCTTTCCGGTCTCCGTCGTGAACCCTTCGATCGAACCCCAGCTTCTGTTGCCCCAAGTCCCGATCTTCGTCCTGCCCTCGCAGTAATACTGCCAGTCCAGCGCCAGCAGTTCTTCCTCTGTGAAGTCCTCCGGACTGTCAAGCAGAGCCTCTGCCAGAAGAAGTTTTACCATCGATGCATCGCTGCCTGCCGGAATCACTGCCTCGCCGTTATGCAGAACAGGTGTTTCTTCTGCCTCTTTTGGTTCTGACTCTTCCGACTCTGCCGGTTCCGGCACTTCGGTCCCGTCTAAAACCGCTTCACTGTCTATCGGGTCCTCAGCCGCTTCTTCCGGCTCTGTATCGTCCGGTTCTGCCGCTTCTTCGGCATCCGTCTGTCCGTTCTGATCTGCGGCCGGCTCTTCCGGCTCTGCATCCTCCGGGTCTGCCGCTTCTTCGGCATCCGTCTGTCCGTTCTGATCTGCGGCCGGCTCTTCCGACTCTGCATCCTCCGGAACTGCTGTCTCTTCTGTGTCCGTCTGGTCCTCAACCGTTTCTTCAGACTCTGAGGCATCCAGGTCCGCCGCTTCGGCATCCGTCTGCCCGGCCAGGTCCGTAACCGGCTCCTCAGATTCCGTATCCACCGGTTCCATCTGATCCGCAGACGGCATCTCCATCAGATCGGCAGACATCTCATCGTCCTGCAGATCCGCCTGCTCCGCCACCGGCTCCTCAGCCGATGCGGATACCGCTAAAGGCTGTACCAGCATGGCTGCTGTCAGCAGCAGACAGAGAAGCTTCTTGTTTTTGCTGTTTCTCAATTCTTCTTCCTCCACTTCTTTCAATCTATGAATCACTGCCCGGAAGTAAAGGCAACCCCCATTCACACAGATTTCTTTTCCCTTACAGAGCATTTTCCGACCAGTATAATTTTATTATAGCAAAAACATAATCCCGCAAGCGGCCTCATACTTTGAGAAATGCCATATTTTTCCTGACTTTCATAAAGTAATCTTTCAAGCATTTGAATTTTTCCCGGATTTTACCGGAAGCGCTCCTTTCTATACTAAACGGCACGAAATTCCTGCCCTCACAGCGTCTTGTCCTATGTGCCGTTTATCATATTTTCCGGCAATAGTCCTGAAGCAGAACCCGGATCAGGTATTCAGAACGCTGGTCACGGTCGGGAATTCCGGCAGCCATTATATCTTCCTTGTTCCTGTGAAGAAAGAGCCGAATCCGAAGAAGGCTGCAAAAGCAGTCTGTGAAAAAATATCCGTATGCTTCCGTCAAAAGAACTGCTGCCCTGTGAACAGCAACCAGAAACCTGATTTTTTATGTATTTGAAAAAATTGACTTCTACTCCCTCATGTGATAATCTGATAAAAGCTGGTATTTACGCATAAAATAAGGAAAAACGAGGTAAACAGATGGACAGAAAAAAATATTACATGACCACTGCCATCGCTTATACATCCGGAAAACCCCACATCGGCAATACCTATGAGATCGTACTGGCGGACAGCATTGCCCGCTACAAAAGATTTCAGGGATATGATGTGTTTTTCCAGACCGGAACGGATGAGCATGGACAGAAGATTGAACTGAAAGCGGCGGAAACCGGCGTTACCCCGCAGGAATTTGTAGATGACGTGGCAGGGCAGATCCGTAAGATCTGGGACCTGATGGACACGTCCTATGACAAATTCATCCGGACCACGGACAAGGACCATGAGGCCCAGGTACAGAAGATGTTCAAATACATGTACGACAAGGGCGACATTTACAAGGGATATTACGAGGGAATGTACTGTACGCCCTGCGAATCCTTCTTTACCGAATCCCAGCTGGTGGACGGTAAATGTCCGGACTGCGGCCGGGAAGTACAGCCTGCGAAGGAAGAGGCGTATTTCTTCAGAATGAGTAAATACGCAGACCGGCTCATCGAGCATATTAACAGCCATCCGGAATTTATTCAGCCCGTTTCCCGCAAAAATGAGATGATGAACAATTTCCTGCTGCCGGGCCTGCAGGATCTGTGCGTCTCCAGAACCTCCTTCAAATGGGGGATCCCGGTGGATTTCGACCCGAAACACGTAGTATACGTATGGCTGGACGCACTGACCAACTACATCACCGGCATTGGTTATGACTGCGGCGGCGACAGCAGCGACCGGTTCAAAAAGAACTGGCCGGCAGACCTGCATCTGATCGGCAAGGATATCATCCGTTTCCATACGATCTACTGGCCCATCTTCCTCATGTCCCTGGACCTGCCCCTTCCAAAGCAGATCTTCGGACATCCCTGGCTTCTGCAGGGCGACGGCAAGATGAGCAAGTCCAGAGGAAATGTACTCTATGCGGACGAGCTGGTGGATTTCTTCGGCGTGGATGCGGTCCGGTATTTCGTACTTCATGAGATGCCCTTTGAAAATGACGGCGTCATCACCTGGGAATTGATGGTGGAGCGCTTAAACTCCGAGCTTGCCAATACGCTGGGCAATCTGGTGAACCGGACCATCTCCATGTCCAACCAGTATTTCGGCGGCATCGTCACGAACGCAGGCGTCACCGGGGAGGTGGACGAGGATCTGAAGAAAACGGTACTGGATACACTGCCGAAAGTCTCGGAGAAGATGGACCAGCTCCGTGTGGCGGATGCCATCACCGAGATCTTCAACCTGTTCAAGCGCTGCAATAAATACATCGACGAGACCATGCCTTGGGCGCTGGCGAAGGACGAGGCAAAAAAAGACCGTCTGGCGACCGTCCTTTACAATCTGGTAGAGAGCATCAGCTACGGTGCTGCCCTGCTGGAGCCGTTCATGCCTTCTACCTCGAAGGAGATTCTAAAGCAGTTGAATGCAAAGAGCCGCACCATGGACGAGATGGGCGTCTTCGGACTCTATACATCCGGCACAAAGGTGACTGACAAGCCGCAGATCCTTTTCGCCCGTCTGGGCATCAAAGAAGTGCTGGAAAAGGTGGAAGAAAAAAAGGCCGCCGCAGAAGCTGCGGAAAAAGACAAGGACCCGGTCATCGATATCGAGCCAAAAGAAAATATCTCTTTTGACGATTTTAGCAAACTGCAGTTCCAGGTAGGAGAAATCCTCTCCTGCGAGGCAGTTCCGAAAGCAGACAAGCTGCTCTGCTCTCAGGTGAGGATCGGAAGCCAGGTGCGCCAGATCGTCTCCGGCATCCGCAGTTCCTATACCCCGGAAGAGATGGTGGGAAAGAAAGTCATGGTTCTTGTGAACCTGGAACCCCGGAAGATCCGCAGCCTGGTATCCGAAGGGATGCTGCTCTGCGCCGAGGACGCGGACGGAAACCTGTCGCTGATGGCTCCGGAAAAGCCCATGCCGGCAGGAGCGGAGATCTGTTAAATAAATAACAATTTTATATTTTCATAAGGGAGCTGGGCGCTCCCTTATTTTCATGCAAAAGGGACCGCTTCTCACGGCGGTTGTCTCTGTCCGCAGAAAACAGGCGCCATCCGGTTCTGCATACAGTCATATCCTGCATGGTTTCCACATATATTTTTCTGACCATATGCTGTCAGGACGGTATATAAGATGTATCGATTATTCCGGGTAAAAGGTGTACTGGCTGCGGCGTGCACCTTCTTTTTATCCTTTTCCTTCTCCTTCTCAGGATCTTCCTTCGACCGTTTTGCGATGGAACTGTTCCGGCATGAGATCGCAGGAGACACACTGAACCTGCACTATACTTTGGCGGATCCGGACACTTACCGGCTCAAAGAAGGAGCGCCTTCTTTTGGAAGCTTCGATTCGGCTGCCCGGGAAGAAGAACTGGCCTATCTGGAAAAATGCCGGAAAAAGCTGGAAAACTATCAGAAGAAAAAACTGAGCGAAGACCGTCAGCTGACCGCAGAGATCATGGACTGGTGGCTGACCGGACAGCTTCTGGCAGAGGAGTATTATTATTATCAGGAGCCGCTGGGACCGACCCTTGGCATTCAGGCACAGCTCCCGGTCCTGCTGGCAGAATTTCCGTTCCGGGAACAGGCGGACATCGATACTTATCTGGAACTGCTGTCCGCACTTCCGGACTATTTCAGAGAGATCGCCGCTTTTGAAAAAGAGAAGTCCGGACAGGGGCTGTTCATGACGGATGAGATTCTGGATAAAGTTCTTACCCAGTGCCGGGCATTTTTTCCTGTGAACGAATCTCATTTTCTCGTTACTACCTTTCAGGAACGGCTGGAAAGCTGCACCTTCCTTTCCTCTGACCAGAAGATCTCCTATGAAGCAGAAAACCTCCGGAACCTGAACCGATACATACAGCCTGCCTATGAAGAACTCTGCCTGTCTCTGGAAAAACTCCGGGGAACCGGAACCAATGCCTGCGGGCTGTACCATACGCCGGACGGCATCGGCTATTATGAGTATCTTCTGAAGTATTCCGTCGGCACTGATCTTGGCATCGCCGGGATCCACCGCCTTCTGGATTCCCGGATGGAGGATGATTACGAAACGATCCTGTACTCCATCCATGAAGGCATCCGTCTTCTGGAGATGGATGACGCCGCACCCGCTTCCGAAACCCCGGAGGAGATTCTGACGCGGCTCCAGACACAGATACAGGAAGATTTTCCTCTGGCGCAGGACATATCCTGGCAGATCAAGGAAGTCCCGGAATCCCTGGGCGCTTACCTGAGCCCCGCTTTCTATATGACGCCTGCCATTGATGCGCCGGAAGAAAATGTGATCTATATCAATCCTTCTTATGAGCCGGACCGGACCAGTCTGATCACTACACTGGCACACGAAGGATATCCCGGGCATCTGTATCAGAACTCTTTTGAAAATACAGAAGGCTATGCTCCGGTGCGGAATCTGTTCTATGTAGGCGGATATACGGAAGGATGGGGCATGTACAGCGAATTCTATGCCTACGACCTCCTCGGGCTGACCGAACAGGAAGCCGACTTTCTGCGCGCCATGTCCTCTCTGAATTTTGCCGTCTGCGCCAGTCTGGATCTGGCCATCCACGGAGAAGGGTGGTCGGAAGACGAGTGCCGGACGTACCTTGCCTCCTTTGGAATCACCGATGAGACACAGATCCATGAACTGTACCTGAATATTCTGGAAGAGCCGTCCAATTATCTGAAATACTATCTTGGTTATCTGGAAATCTGCAGACTGAAAGAGAGCGCCATGGCACTCTCTCCTGAACTGACCGACTATGATTTTCATACATGGTTTCTGGAAACGGGGCCTGCCCCCTTCTCCATCCTGCGGGAATCCTTAGATTCCCAGTTCCTTAAAGTATCTTCTCAGCTTCTCCAGAGCCCGGGTCAGGATATCCATCTCCTCGCCCTCGAATCCGTCCATGACCGCCCTCACCATCTGCCTGTGGAAAGCCGCATGCTTTTCATAGGCAGCAATGCCCTTCTCCGTCAGGGACAGGAGAACGACCCGCTTGTCCTCGGGACTGCGCACGCGTGACACATAGCCTTTTTTTACCAGATTGTTGATCGCTGTGGTCAGCGTTCCGACGGTCACAGACACGGCCTTCGCCACCGTGGACATGTTCCTTGGTTCCCGGATGCCGACGGCATCAATGATATGCATGTCGTTGATGGAGATCTCCTTAAAGCTGCCTGTAATCAGCGCCCGGTTCTCCATATCCAGCACTTCATTGAACAGCATCACCAGCAGATCATTCAGAAGTTTTTCCTTCTCCATGCATCATCACCTCCACACAGATTTTCACCTGCGTTTCAGTATATCATATTTCGGATGTTGGTGCAACGACCGATACGAATCCGGATTCCGGAAGATCCCGTTCTCTTTTTTGCTCATACAGCCTCCCAAACCTGCAGAAACCATATAAGAAATTGCTTTATCCTTTATTTTATTATAAGTTTTTTCACAGCTTTGGACAACTGTTTTCAGCATACAGTAGATATTTTTTGTACTGAACGTTTATGGATTCCCTGCCCGATCCTAGGCAGACCTTCAGACTCTGCGGAACAGACTGTCCGCCGACATGTATTTTTCTTTTGTGCGCAACTTCTTATATGATGCTGCCCGCTGATATAAATAATATATCATGTTCCGGCTGAAATTTCCAGAACCTTTTTAGTCAAAAAGAAGTCTAATTCCCCGCAGCAAGCTGCGGGGAA
The DNA here is from genome assembly GCA_009774145.1 of Lachnospiraceae bacterium. Lineage (GTDB taxonomy): Bacteria > Bacillota > Clostridia > Lachnospirales > Lachnospiraceae > Hominiventricola. The sequence goes on from VSND01000031.1 coordinate 13,464, forward strand.
GTTTATTCCGGATATACGGCGTCATCTGTTCCGGGAAAAATATAGCCGTAACCGGATGGGGATAATTTACACTACCGCATTGTGGAACGATATCGCTTACTCCAGCGCCAGCGCATAATCATCATATTCTCCGAGCCGCCCAATCAGAAGCGAAAGCTCCTCTCCATCCAGACCCTCCGTGTCGGCATACAAAAGCGACAGCCCTTCTTTTTCTGCGTCATAAACCGTCCTCAGCGGGCACTTCGTATGTCCCGCCCTGTCCAATAACAGAAACGAATCCTCCTTTTGAGAAGTGCTGATCCCCGAAAGTTCCACCACGTACGCATCCGGGTAAATATCCACAGACTCGATCCTGCCCGACTCCCGCAGAAGGAGTTCCTGATCCTGCGGAATCCGTCTGAAATCCGCCTGCGGAAGCTCCACTTTACAGGTCAGCCCTTCCAGCATGACTTCGCAGGAGGCAGCTGGTTCCCGGTTCCAGAACTGTACCGTCACGGCATCTGCCAGACCCGTATCCCTGTCATACCAGTAGATTTGATCTACAGAGTCACCCGCCGGCTCTGCCTCTGTCCCGTCTGCATTCTCAAATTTCCAACCATAAAGACCTGTTTCCTCCGGCAAGAGAAACTCATCCGAATCTTTCTGAGTCCCCTGAAAAAAAAGCCGACCTCCTGTATTTACCTCCCGCTTATGAAACGTCAACTCATAGAAATTCGCATAATTCTCCATATGCACCAGCTCGATATATGCCGCCTCTTCCGCCAATCCTGCGTTTTCCGCAGATTCCGGCATATTTTCCGCCCTGTCTTCTGATAAGTTCCCAGCTGAACAGCCCACAACAAACACACTCAGCAAACATAATAAAACAACCAGTTTCTTCAATGATAACACCCCCTGTTAAACAACGCATTCCGGAATCACACAATTCCCTGTTATTATGAACGAAATGACTGCTTTTACACCCAGAAAAATATCTGTCAATTAAATAGTTCCTGTGACTGTACCGAAATAATACACTTTTGTTATATTTTTGTTATAATCATAATTAACCTGTCGTTTATACAGAGTGCCACTCATTGTCGTCTTATAATCAGCATCATACCCACTATAATAACGTGTGTTCGGCACAGTTTCCAGTGTACCTTCATAAGTAATCCATATACCAATCTCTCTGCTGACAACTATATGAGGAGAAATTCCTCCATCTTCCTCATTCTCCATGTATACAGCACGCTCTTCAGAATTGCCCAACTCGCATGCATATGCGTAATTACCGACTGCCATAAAAAGCAACATCATACTGAAAGCACTGAGCATAATTGATTTCATTTTGTTCCTCATCATTTTCCCCTTTTCTCTGTTAAATTTTATCTTTTCTGACTTTATGAGATTCCGGATTCCCTTACATATTTCATTATACCATTTTAATATAATTATGTCAATATAAAATACTCATTAAGCAGAATAAAAAGTTTCTACATTACGGTAGCAGTCCCTTCCATATAGACCGTCCTGTTATTCAACGGCTCTACAAACAGTTCATAAGTTCCTGCCTTTGTTATCGTGAACGTATGAGTCAGTGTTTCATTGGTCGTTGTTACATAAGTTCTCTTATGGGAACTGTTTATATATCCTGCCCGGAAAGACACGGATGATGGATCTCCTTTCAACGCAAAGTAAATCTCATCCCCTGCAGACACTGTCACACTCCCCATAGACTTTGCACTGCTGATCTCTTCTTTGATTGTGCTCACTGACATACGTTCCCCTTGCCATACTTCCCCTTTTGCAGGCGTCAGCTCAAAGTCCCCCACCACATCGGTTTCTTCTGTCAGGGTGTTACCGCCGTTCATCACCTCCTCGTGGTCCTCGAACAGCACTTCCCTCACGATCACATCCTGCAGGCTGCACATCCCTTCGGACGCCGCCAGCGTTGTGAGCGGGCAAAATAACAGAAGCGCCGCTGTCATCATCGCAAACGCGACTTTCCCGGCTTTTGTTTTTTTGTTCATCATATGTTTTAATCTCCTTTCCAGCTGGCTCTCCGTATGGCCGGTCATGGACACAGCATGCTCCAGAAATCCATCCTCCAGTACCATATCTGCCAGCGCTTTTGCATAAAGGTAACGTTCCTTATGAGAACGCCGTTCCAGAGCCTCATCATCACAGGACATTTCATTGATATCAGTATAGTATTCCGCCAGACGTTTCAAATATGGCAGAAACCAGTACATGGAGCAGAGCCAGAAGATCATCTTCCGATAGAGCGGATCCCGCCGCCTGCAGTGAATGAGTTCATGACAGAGGACCAATCGAAGTTCCTCCGCCCCCTGTTCTTTTTGCGGCCAAAAAATCTCCTGCCGAAAGCACCCGACAGCAAAAGGGGTTCCGACCACGCCGCTCACTTTGATGGGAACCGTTCTTTTCAGGCCAAGTTCCCTTCTCAGTTCCTCTGCCGAATCCAGCATGTCTCTGTCCCCGCAGAGATCAGACAATGCCCGCAGCTCCCTCAGCACACTCCGATCTCTTCGGCAGGAACGAATAATACATACCAGAAATCCTGCCAGCCAGACTGCCAGCGTAAGCCAGAAGCCCATCTGCTCCCTATAGTTCGTAGAAAAGCTGATCGGATAACGTTTGTAAGTGTGGATAAAACCGTCTCCGAACTCTGGCGGCCCCACATAGCCGAAAACCCCGCGATAGAGAAACACCATGGACACAACCGGCAGTGCGCACACCAGATACAGAATCAGAAATTTCAGCAGAAGATCCACCTGTTTTGCGCTCAGGAGCAGTTCCAGACTGTGTCTTCCACGATACAGCAAAAAGACCAGAAGACCATTCACCAGAGCGGAGGTCAGCAGCCAGAGGACTGCGTCGCTGCCGTCCCACAGTTCAATCCACAGATTTCCCAGATTCAGCGTCATTTTCCATTTCCTCCAGAAGTTCCCGTACTTTTTCCTTCTGCCTCTCTGTCAGCTTTTCTTTCCCGCAGAAGGCCGCCACCAGGCCTTCCAGCGTGCTGCCGCCCATGGATTTCAGAAACTGCTGCCGGACCAGAGCCTGTTCATATTCAGCGCGGCCAACCAGCGCTGTATAAATATGATGCAGCCCTTCCTGCCGGTTCTCCACATAGCCTTTTTGAGAAATGTTGTACAGAATCGTGCTCTTGGTCCCGCGCACCTGCGGAAAATGCTCATAGATCTCCTCGCTGCTGATCCCGTCCGGATGCTCCCAGATGTACCTCATAAATTCCAGCTCCATGGGAGACAGCTTCTTTCTTCCTCCCAGCATTGTCAGCGGTTCGTCCGGTTTTCTTGCCATTGCCTTTCCCCCTGTTTCTTATATCGTATTATTTTTAAGTATAATTTTTTCTATTTGATATGTCAATATCTTTTAATTATTTCAACACGACAAACGCATGAATGAATAAATCATGAACCGTTTGTAAGTTTCTGTTATATTCAGTTTAAAAGGTTGGATATTATTATATTTGCCTTTTTTGCCATGTTCTCAAATGCGGATGACTGCATGAAATGGAGGTGTTTGAAAAAGAACGAATGAAATTAAAGCGATATCCCGGACTTCCGGAATATAAAAAGAACCATAATAACAATGGATGCCATGGGGACGCAGACAGCGATTGAGAAGAAGATTCCTCAAGTAATCCGCTGAAGCAACGCCCTGCTGTATATCACTTTACATACCTTTACCGCATTATCAACCGAAAGTCCCTGTAACTTGTTTCGAAACAGATTTACTACCAGATTATGATATGGCATGTCCTCCATCAAATTGTGATGATCGATCACGTTTTTACAGTACCTTCCTACCTCACGGTTTCTTCGCTCCGGACTGTTTAACTGAAACAGCCTGATATGGCCTTCTATGATCTCTATTTCCTTCCTGCTGTATCCGCAGCTGCATCCACAGTCACCCGGAACATATTTTCCCTCCAGAAGATCATATTTCAGTTTCAAAACATTACCATTTTCGTGAAATTTTGACTCAAAAGGCTGCAAAATAATGTTTCCTCTGCCAACATATTCACTACGCAGTTTTATGTATCTTTCACATGGAATCCTGCAGGCATATTTGCTGCAGGAAGCCAACTTAAATTCCCTGATCTGCTCTTCAGGCAGTTTCCTTCTTTTTTCTCCTCTTTTCTTATATTTTCCATTGCAGTTTTCGCAAGCCAGCCCCAGATTGGGAACACAGTCTGTCAGATATTCCGGAGAATTGATCTTTTCAATACCATGTTCAATCTGACCGCGTCTCTGACCATTGATCCAGACAGTATCATAACAGTACATACAATATCCGCCGGTTGTATCCTTCAGAAGATCCCACAGATCATCCTTGTATCTGCTCCATCCATATAATTTCTTTTCGTCATAGGACGGCACAAATACCGGAATGTCTACGGAAAAATAATCCATCATTATTTCCACTCCTCAATCTGTTTATAGATCATTTTCTGATGCGGAAGAAGCTCTTCATACTCCATTTCCCAAAGTTCTTTCTGAAGTTTTTCGTCCCACACTCCTGCAATTCTTGAATTCAGCAAAGCACGCAGTTTTTCATCCACCCAGTCATTATCCGACGGATGGATCACACGATCTTTGAAAAATAAATCCGTAAATATATTTTCTGCAGATACCATGTGCTCCAGTTCCTGTCCTGTATAAATCTCATATTCTGCGTCATATAAAATGATCAGATCAGCCCGTTCCGAATTTTTTACCAGATCCAGAGAATGGGTCGTTACCAGAAAAACCAGCCCTGGAAACTGGCTCTGAAGATAGTTATAAATCTCTGCGCTGTATTTAGGGGAAAGATATTCATCAATCTCATCAATCACTACCAGACCTTGCGACCATTTTCTTTTTTCCATGACATCACAAAAATACAGGATCTCGCAAAACATGCGAAGAACCGCCTGATATCCGCTGGAAAGCTTTGCCCTGCTTCCATCTATCATGACCACATTTTCAGGAATCCCCATATCCACAATTTCCCGAAAGATCCGAATCTCTTTCCCAAAAAATCCTCTGCACATTTCTGTAAGACGGGTTTTATATTTATCGTACAGCTGTTCTATACAGGAAGCCGCCTTGAATGTATCCTGTAGATTGAAGTGAAACGGCAAAAGCCGCTCTTTCGTCACTTCACCAGAATCCAGCTTTACACTCTCATATGATTTGCTCATCAGCTCTACCCGATCCGCATCAAAGGTTCTGTTCACAGAATCAATCAGGTAAACTGCATCCGAAAGCTTCTGCTCCACAACTCTGTGAAGAACATCCGATTTTCCAGACGAATTATCTCCTATCAGAATAAAGCTCTTTCCCTTTTCTGAATTTTCGCCTATAAGTTCTGCAATTCTTTCAACCATTTCGTGATAACTGCTCATATACACTCCTTAATCTTTTCTCGATCTCATTTCGGGCGGAAGTGCTTTTGGATATTGTGCTGCGATACTCTTCGCTGTTGATAATCTCTTCATATTTTTTTCTTGAAATAAAAATCTTCTCTTCCATCTTATCCCATACGACGAACAGACTGACCAGCGCCAGATCCCGGTCTTTCGCCCTTACCCCTTCCAGACAGTCCAGAAACTGTTCCAGCACCTCTTTATATTCTGAGATCCTGTTCTCATCAAAGTGTTTTACCTCTTCTGAAAAATCATCCAGCAGGGTAGCGATCTTTCCTTTATATCCGGTCAATATAAAGTTATTCCCTTTTCTCTGTACATAATACTTAAATGCACACATTCTCAAGAGCAGTTCCACATCCTTGCTTTCTTTATTTACATCCGCGTTTGAACTTCCGCTGTATAATATTCTCCATTTTTTTGAACAGTCATTAATCTCATACAACATATGATAGAATCTGCAGCTGTATATCCCATTCCGCAGTTCCTGAGACGATAACGGTGTTCCCCCTATATTTAAGTTGGCAAATATTTTATGTAAAATCTTTTCCTTCTGTTCCTTACTGTCAACATTGATCTCAATCAGCGTCAGAGGGGCGAAGTCTATCTTCCGCTTCATACGGTCACCCAGATTATGGTAGGTAATATCAACCTCTTTTTCATTTCCCTCCTGATCTTTATAACGCATACAATAGAGCTTGTCTTTCAGTCCGCACTGTTCGAGCTGCTCCCGAAGATCCTTTCCTTTTCCCGCAGCCTTTCTGAAATCAATAAACGCATTTCTTTTCTTTTTCAGGAATTTCCCGATAAAATAGAGATACAGACTCAAAATCCTCTGCTGTCCATCCAGAATCACAAACTGCTGCTCATCATTGCGATAGCAGTATATGGGCGGTATGGGCATTCCCCTCACCAGAGAAACCGCGAGTTCTTCTGCCTGGCTCTCACTCCAGCGATACATTCTCTGAAAATCGGGAATCACATAATCGCCCCTCTCCAGTCCTCCCATCATGGAGCTGAATGCCATCTGCGTCGTCACGGTCCGAATCATCACATTTTCGACCACGTCAATTTCTTTTGCGGTTTCTAAAGCCTCCTGATATCTGTTTTCTTCTTCCATAGGGAAACCTCACATGTCTTCTTTTTTTAAATCATAGCATAACCCCCTGCAATTCTCAATCCAAAATGATGCTTTTATTCCTTCTCAAAGCATGCTAAAATAGATACCAGATATTCGAAATTTTCCACAAATCCAGGGAAACAGAGTCACAGATTACAGAGAAAACGGAGTCCGCCCATGAAGATCACAGACCTCCACATCCGAAATTTCAAATCCATCCATGACATGCATCTGAAACAGATTGAAAACGCGCTGATTCTGGTAGGACAGAACAATACCGGCAAGACCACCGTGCTGGATGCCGTCCGGGCGGTAGGCGGAGAATATGAGATCTGCCCGGAGGATTTCTGGGAGGACGGCTCCAGGATCGAGATTACGGTCTCCCTTCGTTTTACAGAAGAGGATCTGGATCTTCTGCGGCGCCGCGGCATCGTCAGCCAATACCGCAGAAGAGAAGCATGGCTTCAGGATTTTTCCAGAAAGCTCCCGTCCTTTTCGGGAGACACGCTTACCTTTACCATGTCCGCCAACCGGGACGGCCGGATCCGCTATCAGGACAGCGTACACAAACACAATCCATATATTCAGGAAGTCTTCCCCCGGATCTACCATGTGGATACGGAGCGGCGGCTGGAGCGGCTCCAGCAGGACCTGTTCCTTCTGCAGGAAGATGAGATCCTGCAGCGGATGCGTACGGGCTGCTGCATGTTCAATCAGGCGCGCCGGTGCAGTCACTGTTTCAACTGCATCGGACTCATCGAACAGAAACATCCCCAAGAACTCAACGTCTTTGAGACTTCCAAGCTTCTGGATTACAAACTGTACCAGCTGAATCTGGATGCCTTTGCCAGAAAGGTCAATGAGAGTTTTCAGAAAAACGGCGGACGGGAGGATATTCTCTACACCATGAACCGGGATGTGGAGAAAATCCTGCAGGTTACGACGGAGATCCGCAAGCCCGCACAGAATCTGACCCGTCCCATCTCCCGAATGGGAAAGGGCATGCGCTCCATCTACCTGTTCTCTCTGCTGGAAGCCTATACGGAAGTGGACGAAAGCCTGCCCAGCATTATCATGATCGAAGATCCTGAGATCTTCCTGCATCCCAGACTTCAGAAAGTGTCCGGAAAGATTCTCTACCGGCTCTCCCGGAAGAATCAGGTCATCTTTACCACTCACTCGCCCAACCTGCTGCCCAACTTCAGCAGCCGCCAGATCCGTCAGGTCGTCTTACGGGAGGACGGGTCCTCCGATATCCGAAAGAAGACCGACATCAGCGCCATTCTGGACGATCTGGGCTATACGGCAGGCGATCTGATGAACGTGAATTTTGTCTTTATCGTGGAAGGAAAGCAGGACAAATCAAGACTTCCGCTCCTCCTTCGGAAATATTACTCCGAGACTGCAGACGAACAGGGTGAACTGCTGCGCATTGCCATCATCACCACCAACAGCTGCACCAACATTAAAACTTATGCCAACCTGAAATACATGAACCAGATCTACCTGCGGGACCAGTTTCTCATGATCCGGGACAGCGACGGCAAGGACCCTGCGGTTCTCGGAAAGCAGCTCTGCCGCTATTATGAAGAACGGAATCTGGAGGATCTGGATAAGCTGCCGCGGGTCCGTCCGGAAAACGTACTGATTCTGAAGTATTATTCTTTTGAAAATTATTTCCTGAATCCCGCAGTCATGACGCAGCTCGGCATCGTGGAATCGGAAGAGGCTTTCTATGAGATTCTTCTGGAAAAATGGAAGGAATACCTCCACCGGATCACCAGCGGAAAGCACCTGCTCGAAGTACTGGGGCACGATCTGGAGACGGCAGAAGACGTCAGAAAACATATGGAAGAGATTCGAACGTATATTCGCGGCCATAATCTGTTCGATATCTTCTATGGCCGCTATAAAGAACAGGAGGCGGAGCTTCTGGAACGCTACATCGAACTGGCACCCAGGGAAGATTTTCGGGATATCCTGCAGGCGCTGGAAAACTTCCCGTATTTTGAAAGCAGAAGGATGTAAATGCCCCCCTGCCTTTAAATACAAAAGTGATTGCTATTACATCATCCCGGCCAGCACCACGCTGGCTGCAATCCCTGCAAACGTACTGAACAGCGCCCCCGCCAGCGTCCAGCGGGTCTTCGTTACCTTTGCAGTCAGGAAATAGACGCTCATGGTATAGAAGACCGTCTCTGTGCAGCCCATCATGATGGATGCTGTCAGACCGATATAAGAATCCGTTCCATAGGATTTATAAATGTCCAGAGCCAGAGAGGTGGCTGCCGAGGATGAAAACAGACGGATGATCGAAAGCGGAATCAGCTGCACCGGAAAATGCAGCAGTTCTGCCAGGCCGGTCAGATAATCCGCCACAAAATCCAGAAATCCCGAAGCTCTCAGCATGCCAACAGCCGCCATCAGGCCTACCAGTGTAGGAAGAATCTTGAGAACCGTCTGTATTCCGTCCGCCGCGCCTGTGACAAATTCATCATAGACATGGACCTTTTCCGTCAGGGCATATGCAACAATATAAAATAATAAAAGGGGAATGATAAAGTCAGATATATAATAGAAGAAAGTCACCGTATACACATCCGGATCTGTTTCTATCAGTCTATGCGGATCACACAGGAAACAGAACCGGCGGACTGACCTTCCTGAACCGCTTATGATCAAACGCCGGTCCTCCGGGTGCGCATTTTGCCCCCTTCGTACCGGCGCCTTTTTCATCAAATCTCTTTTTCCATCAAATCTTTATTTCAGGCAGTCCACAGCCGCTCTCTCGATGGGGAAGCCTGCCCGGTATCTGCAGATGAACTCATCAAATCCTTTTACATCCTCCGGATTCGGATCCATCTTTTCGCCCTCGTCGCCGCCGAAGACTTTCTGCTGCAGATAGTCCTCCAGCGTCTCGCCTGCATCCTTCTGGATCATATAGGATGCCAGCAGTGCGATTCCCCATGCGCCGCCTTCTCCTGCAGTCTTCATAACGGATACGGTCGCATCCATGGCGCCTGCCAGAATGCTCTGCCCGACCCCTTTGGTCTTAAAGAGACCGCCATGTCCGGTGATTCGGTCAACCGCCACCTTCTCTTCCTTCATCAGGATATCCAGCCCCACCTTCAGCGCGCCAAGAGAAGTGTAAAGGTTTGCCCGCATAAAGTTTGCCAGATTAAATCTGCTGTCCGGCGTCCGTACGAACATGGGACGTCCTTCTTCAAAGCCCGTAATATGCTCTCCGGAGAAATAATTGTATGCCAGCAGTCCGCCGCAGTCCTTGTCCCCTTCCAGGGCCTTGTGATACAGAGTTCCGAACAGCTGATCCATATCCACATCCATACCGAAGCTCTCTGCAAACTCTTTAAAAATATTTACCCATGCATTCAGGTCCGAGGTACAGTTATTGCAGTGTACCATCGCCACTGCATCCCCGCTGGGCGTTGTCACCATGTCAATCTCTTCATGCACCTTCTCCAGAGCCTTCTCCAGAACGATCATGGCAAATACAGAGGTGCCTGCAGATACATTTCCCGTGCGCTGCTTCACGCTGTTGGTCGCAGCCATGCCGGTCCCGGCGTCACCCTCCGGCGGGCACAGCGGGCAGCCTGCCTGCAGCGTCCCGGTCGGATCGAGTTTCTTCGCACCCTCTGCCGTCAGGGTTCCTGCGTTGTCGCCGGCCACAAGCACTTTCGGAAGCAGATCCGCCACCTTCCACGGGAATCCTTTCGGAGCCACCAGCTCGTCAAACTTCCGGATCATGGAAGCATAATAATCCTTTGTATCGGAATCAATGGGGAACATACCGGAAGCGCTTCCCACGCCCAGTACCTTCTCACCGGTCAGCTGCCAGTGAATATAGCCGTCCAGTGTTGTTATGAAATCCACATCCGGCACATGCGCTTCTCCGTTCAGAATCGCCTGGTACAGATGGGCGATGCTCCATCTCTGCGGGATATGGAACTGAAATGCCTCTGTCAGCGCCTCGGAAGCCTCCTGCGTGATCGTATTACGCCAGGTGCGGAACGGAACCAGCAGCTCCCCTGCCCTGTCAAATGCAAGATAGCCGTGCATCATCGCACTGAAGCCGATGGCTCCCAGCTTCTCCACTGCCACACCATACTGCTTCTGCACGTCTTCCGTCATCTTCTTATAGCAGTCCTGAAGCCCTGTCCAGATATCCTCCAGCGTATAGGTCCAGATCCCGTTCTCCAGACGGTTCTCCCAGTCATGGGCGCCGGATGCGATCGGTGTATTATTTTCATCTACCAGAACCGCTTTGATCCTGGTGGAACCAAATTCTATACCAAGCACCGCTTTCCCGCTTATGATCGTGTTTTTTACATCGCTCATGAAATAAACCCTCCTGTTTTCACATCTTACTGACTGTGTTTCTCCCTAAATGATACCATAGGAAGCACCCGATTTCAAAGATATTTTGGAAGATTCATACGGTTTTAAGCAGTTTTCAGGCAAAACTACGTACATCTTTTACAAAACGGCTCCGCAGATGTATGTTTACAGCACCAGCAAAAGGATCTGTTCCGTCACAAATACTGCCAGACACGCCGCTGCAGCGACCATGACCAGACTCCTGTCCCGAAAGGCGAAGACCGCTGCCGCCGCCACGCCTGCAAGCGCGCTTATGACGCTCGCCGTTGCATAGAGGATCGCCGGGAACGTCATGGCAGTCAGGCAGGTATACGGCACATAGTACAGAAACGAACGGATGTACCGGTTCTCTATCTTTTTTCGGAATACCGTCAGCGGGATCACGCGGATCAGATAGGTCACAAGCGCCATGACTCCAATATACAGATATATCATCAGCCATCCCCTCCTTCTTCCCGCACCGGAAAAAACGCCGCTCCTGCAGCGGCGGCCGCCACGGTGCAGATAATGATCGATATTCCGGCAGAGATACCCGAAAACACAGGCAGATAATAAATCACACAGCTCATGAACGCCGCCAGAATGACGGCAAAGAACACCGGCCGGCTCTTTTTTGCCGCCGGTATCACAACGGCCATGAACATGCCGTACAGAGCCACGCTTAAAGCGCTGTTTACCGCCGCCGGAAGCATGCTGCCTGCAGCCGCCCCGCAGGCGGTTCCCCCGGTCCAGCCCAGAATCGGCAGCGCCTGAAGTCCGATCATATAGGGAAACGTCAGTTCCTTCCCGTGAGCCATGGCAACCGCAAAGATCTCATCTGTGTTGGCAAATGCAATCACCAGGCGCTGCCACATGGACACTTCACCGGACAGCTTCTGAGACAGGGACAGACTCATCAGCGCATAGCGGAGGTTGATGATCAGCTGGGTCACTGCCATCTCCAGCAAAGCGCCTCCTGCGGCGATAATCTGAAGCCCTGCAAACTGTCCGGCGCTTGTCATATTTGTCAGGCTGGTCAGTGCAGCCTGAAAGATGGAAAGGCCGCCGCCCATGGCCATGATTCCAAAGCTGAAGCTTACGGAAAAATACCCCAGTGCAATCGGCACGCCATCCCTGCATCCATTTCGTATCTCTTCTTTTATCATTTCTGTTTATCCTGTGTTCTGCGGCGTCTGAGGCAGATCTTTCGAAATCTGCAGACCGCACACAGAACCTGCCCCTTTTTCAGCTAACATGGATCAGATTCTTCGCAGGATCATGGAGCATACGGGCGGAACCTTCAGATAAAGGATCCCCTTCTTCACTTCATAAGCCGCATCCCCCAGGCTGAAGCCGTTCTCCAGCGTCAGCATGAGCCGCTCCATGGAAGCTTCCCGCGGAACCTCTGCTTTCCATACCGGAATATTGATTTCCTTTTCTTCTCTTCCATTATTGACCACAACTACCATCTGGTTCTCATCATCAAACCGGCCGTAGCTTAAGAACTGGTAATCCAGTGTCAGAAAACGGACAGAACCGTGTGTCAATACCGGATTTTCTTTATGAATACAGATCGCTTCTTTATAGAAGGAAATCAGGCTCTGGTCCTCTTCCCCCCATGGATAGGTTCTCCGGTTGTCCGGATCTGTAAATCCGCAGACTCCGGCCTCATCGCCGTAGTAAAGCGTCGGCGCGCCCACCCATGTCATCTGTATCACAACTGCCTCGCGGAAAATTCCCTTGTTTACGCCAATCGAAGCAGCATCGGAACCCAGCTCTCCAACGCGCCCTGCCCTTCGGTTGGTTCTGGTCAGAAAGCGGGAATGATCATGGTTGGACAGCTCATTCATGGCTGTCTGCAGCGACGGTGCGCAGAAATTCGCCATATGATGGATCATGGCATTTTTAAACGCCTGTGCATTTCCGTACATGTCTTCCCGGTATTCGTCGCTGTGCTTTTCCATGCCGGTCAGAAACCAGCTCACCGGTTCCATGAATGCATCATAATTCATCAGCGTATCCCACTGGTCTCCCCGCAGCCAGCTGTTGGCGTTGCCGTAATGCTCCGCCAGGATCAGTGCATCCGGGTTGGCCTCCTTGACCACCTTCCGAAACTTTCTCCAGAATTCGTGATTGTACTCCGATGAAAATCCCAGATCCGCAGCCACATCCAGCCGCCAGCCATCCACACTGTAAGGCGGCTTGAGCCATTTTCTGGCAATATTCAGAATGTATTCCTCCAGTTCCGGAGACTGCTCGTAATACAGCTTCGGCAGCGTGTCGTGTCCCCACCATCCGTCATAATATTCATTGTACGGCCATCCATGTTCATAATTGAATTTGAAAAAACTCCGGTAGGGGCTGTCCCCGGAAACATATGCGCCCTTTTCATAGCCTTCCGTATGCTCATACAGGCGTTCTCTGTCCAGCCATTTGTTAAAGGAACCGCAGTGATTGAAGACGCCGTCCAGAATGATCTTCATTCCCCGCCGATGCACCTCTTCCACAAACTCTGCGAAAAACCGGTTGCTGGCCTCCAGATTCTTCTTATTGACCACCCGATGAATATATTTGCTGGCATGCGAATTATCATTGTCTCCCTCGGGCAGACACTCTCCGCCGTCTTCCACGATCACGCCATAATGCGGGTCAATATAATCGTAATCCTGACTGTCATACTTATGATTGGACGGCGAGACAAAGATCGGGTTCAGGTACAGCACCTCCACCCCCAGATCCTGCAGATAATCCAGCTTATCCCAGATGCCTTTAAGATCGCCTCCGTAAAAATCACGGACATCCATGGGCTCCGGAAGCCGGTTCCAGTCCCGTACCCTGCGGACTCCTTCGTTAATGTAGATATATTCCCGGTCCTCCACGTCGTTGGAGGTATCTCCGTTGCAGAATCTGTCCGTATAGATCTGATACATGATGGCGCCTTTCGCCCAGTCCGGCGTCTTAAATCCAGGCGCAATCTCAAAGGAATTGTATTCCTGAAGATCCTTTGATACTCCCAGTTTATTATAAAAGCACTTCTGATTCCCCGTCCGGACTTCAAAAAAGTAATGAATCCGCTCTGCAAGCGGTTCTGTCGTATACGTATAGTAGTCAAAAACGCCTTTGCTGTATGCTTTCTTCATCTGTTTTCTCTCGCTTCCGCAGATGAAAAATACATAGTCCACGTTATCCATCCAGGTGCGGAATTTGATCGTCACCCGGTCCCCAATCTCCGGTTCAAAAGGCGTCCGGTAATTCGCAGTCTCATCGCTGAACAAAGCCTTCCTGTTCAGCACCGGCCTCATATTGATCGCATACTCTCTGGCACGCTTTGTCTGTACGATTTCATTAATGTCCATTAATTATGTCCCTTCGCCTTAAAAACTGTTATTTAGTTATCATATAGCATATGAGAAAACAATACAAGGTTTTTCTGAAAAATTTATGGCACTTAAAAAAAGGCAGTAAAAAAGACAGCGGGGGTTCGTGCTGTCTTTTTTAGGAGAAGGTATTTCTTGTTTCTTATGGGGTGTAGCAAAAACTATATAATGTATTGGGGGTTTTTACAGGTATTATAGTACCACATCTTCCCGAAGAAGTGTGCACAAACTTCACAAAAATCACTATCTGTTTTTAGCTATTCTGCACAAATAACCCTTCAAATTCCTCTCTTGTGATCTTCTCCTTCTCAAGAAGAAGCGCTGCACAGGAGTCCAGTACATCCCTGTGCTGCTCGATGAGTTTCTTCGCTTTGCCATAACATTCGTCCACGATCCGCTTCACTTCCGCATCGATCTCACCGGCGATGGTCTCCCCATAGCTCCTCGTATGGGCAAGATCCCGTCCGATGAACACTTCCTCGCCGTCGTCGCCGTAATGGATCAGGCCCAGTCTGTCGGACATCCCGTATCTGGTCACCATGGAGCGCGCGATGGAAGTCGCCTGCTTGATATCCTGGGAAGCGCCGGTGGTAATGTCGTCAAAGACCAGCTCCTCCGCCACTCTTCCGCCCAGATCGACTACAATGTCCTGAAGCATTCTTCCTTTCGTGTTAAACATCTCGTCCTTTTCCGGAAGCGGCATGGTATAGCCTGCCGCGCCGACACCGGTCGGAATAATGGATACGGTATAGACCGGCCCCACATCCGGAAGCAGATGGAACAGAATCGCATGGCCCGCTTCATGATAGGCGGTGATCTTCTTCTCCTTCTCGGATATGACGCGGCTCTTCTTCTCCGCACCGATACCGACCTTAATAAAGGCCTTCCGGATATCCTCCTGTACCATATAGGCGCGGTCTTCCTTCGCCGCCATGATCGCAGATTCATTCAGAAGATTCTCCAGATCCGCGCCGGTAAAGCCTGCGGTCGTCTGTGCAATCTGATGCAGATCCACATCATCGCCCAGCGGTTTATTCTTCGCATGGACCCTCAGAATCGCTTCCCGGCCCTTCACATCCGGTCTTCCCACGCCGATCTTCCGGTCAAATCTGCCCGGACGCATGATCGCCGGATCCAGAATATCGACCCGGTTGGTAGCCGCCATCACAATAATTCCCTCGTTGATGCCAAAACCGTCCATTTCCACCAGAAGCTGGTTTAATGTCTGTTCCCGTTCATCGTGTCCGCCTCCCATGCCGGTTCCGCGGCGTCTCGCCACGGCGTCGATCTCATCGATAAAGACGATGCAGGGCGCATTTCTCTTGGCATTGGCAAACAGGTCACGGACTCTCGAAGCACCCACGCCCACGAACATTTCCACAAAATCCGAACCGGAGATGCTGAAAAACGGTACGCCCGCTTCCCCTGCCACCGCCTTGGCAATCAGCGTCTTGCCGGTTCCGGGCGGTCCCACAAGCAGAACGCCCTTGGGGATCCTTGCACCCACTTTCGTATAACGCCCCGGGTTGCGCAGGAAATCCACGATCTCCTCCAACTCGCTCTTCTCTTCCTCCAGACCTGCCACATCTTTGAATCCGGTGGTTTTCTCCCCGCCGGAAGTCATCTGTGCATGGCTCTTCCCAAAATCCAGCATCCGGCTGTTGCTGCCGCCGTTGTTCCTGCCCATGGTCATGACGATGAAAAATATCATAAGCCCGCACAGGATCAGCGACATTCCATAAGTCTCGAAGAAGCCCGGCTCTTCCATCTGCAGGATTTCATATGTTAAACCTGCTGCTCTTAATGTCTGTTCCGCATCTGCCGTGTCCAGCACATAGGTTCTTCCCATGGAACCGTCCGCCAGATAATAGTTCACGGAGCCGGTCGGCGTCTCCTTATTCGGCTGAATGCTGGCTCCCGTAATCGCACCCTCTGAAACCATCTCTTCGAACTGCTGATACGTGTAGGTCGGCCTCTCCTGAAGCCTTCCTTCAAAAAACACAAGCACCAGACAGATCAGCACCAGAAATACCACATAGGTACTGAGTCCCTTCCATTGTCTGTTCAAAATCTCTTATCCTCCTGTTAATCAAATTCCACCACGCCAATATAAGGCAGGTTCCGATACAGCTGATCATAATCCAGTCCGTATCCTATGACAAACTTGTCTTCTATCTGAAATCCGGTATAATCCACATCCACATCCACGACACGTCTGGACGGCTTATCCAGAAGCGTACAGATCTTCAGACTTGCCGGATTTCTCTGGCTCAGCAGGTCCTTCAGATGGCTCAGAGTCCTTCCCGAGTCAATAATATCCTCAATAATAATCACATCCCGGTCCGTGATCGCCATATCCAGATCTTTGGAAAGCTTCACCACTCCGCTGGATTTGGTCGCAGCGCCGTAGCTGGAACACTGCATGAAATCCATGATGACCGGTACAGTTATTCTTTTTGCCAGTTCGCAGGTAAAATATACACTTCCCTTTAAAATGCCGATCAGATAGACCTCCCTGCCCGCATAATCACGGCTGATCTGCTTTCCCAGCTCCTTGATCCGGTTATCCACTGCCGCTTCATCGATCATCACGTCAATATGGTGCTTCTCCATCCTCTGTTCCTCCGTTCTCCTTCATCTGTACTTTCAGTATTGTCCTTGTCTGTTCTGTCACTTTGTAGTTCTCGCTGATCCGCAATCCCGTCACCCACAGGATATGGCTTCCGTCTGCCAGAAGGATCCGACGACTGCGTTCCTCTCTTGGAACCTTGCAGTCTATAAAGAAATCCTTCAGCTTCTTGCGGATACCGCCGGAAAGCTCCAGATAGTCCCCCGGACGTCTGGTGCGCAGAACAAGGCTGTTTTTAATTTTATCATAATCAAACCACTTCGTATAGCAATTTACAGGAATTTTCCCAATTTTATCACATTTTTCTACCTGCAGGCAGAAATACGCGCCCATATAATGATATTCTTCACCAGGCACACAATATACCTCTTCTTCCTTCTTTTCCTGTCCATAGCCCTTCTTCAGAAGCAGTTCCTCATAGCCAAGCACTGCAAAATATCCTCCGGGAAGCGTCAGCCGGCTCCCCCGCCTGCCCTCCGCCAGGGCGCATACCTGCTCGATATGAACCGCTTCCAGATCCCGGCCGCCGCCCATGAGCTGCACCATGCATTTGCGCACCAGCAGTTTCTGTATGGCCGGATGCATCCGGATAAACGGCTCCAGAAGAATTTCCAGGCCGTCCTCTCTCCTTCGGACGCTGCCCTCCCACCGTTTCTCAAGTTCCTCCTCCAGATATCCCTCGATCTCCAGCAGCTGTTTTGCGGTCTCTGCCATCCGCCGCACACTCCCCGGCCGGATCGCCTCCATCCCTGCCACGATCTGATGGCGGATCCGGTTTCTTGTATACGCCAGCTCCTGATTGGTGGAATCCTCCACCCACCCAATGCCCTGCTCCCGAAGCCATGCTTCGATCTCCTGTCTCTCCACACACAGAAACGGACGGATATACGGCAGCCGCACCGGCTCCATGCCCCGAAGGCCCCGAAGCCCGGTTCCGCGCATCAGATGAAACAGCATGGTTTCCGCCTGGTCATCCCGGTGGTGGGCAAGCGCCGCCCGGTCCGCGCCTCCTTTTTGAATCTCCTGTTCAAACGCGGCATACCTTACCAGCCGTCCGGCCTCCTCCATGCCGATTCCTCTCTGCTTTGCAAGCCCCGGCACATCCTTTCGGATGATCGTAAGCGGTATCTCGCGCGCCCGGCAGAATTCTTCGCAGAACACCTCGTCCCGCTCTGCCTCATCTCCCCGGATTCCATGGTTCACATGCAGCGCGCGCACCCGGATCCCATGTTCCCTTCCATATTCCCATAAAAGCTCCAGAAGCGCCGTCGAATCCGCTCCGCCCGAAAATCCCGCCAGAACCGTCATCCCAAAACTCACCATCTTCCAGCACTCCATGTATTCATATACTTTCCTTTTCATCCGCTGTCCTTCTCCTGGTTATTGTAAAACATCTGCCGCTGTACAGCCCGCCATGGGAGGATGTTCTGGAAGACCCATTGAAGAGCGCCGGTCCTTAGGCGCGGTATTTTCGCGCCTTAGTACCGCTGCTGCTCTTCACTAAGCGCAAGCGGGATTTGCGATGAGGGGGGGACCCACGCAGTGGGGAGAGTCCTGATCGCATGTCTGGAAGAACATTCTCCCATGGCGGGCGTTCGGACAGCCGTCCGTCACCGTCTCCAAAGTCCCGCCACCAGGATCGTCATATCGTCCACCGCCTGCCCATACGCCTTCACCTGTTCCATCAGCCGCTCCGCCATCTCCGCCGGAGTCCCCGGCGCCAGATTCCAGATCAGTTCCTTCATGACCTCTTCCTCCTGCCCCGCAGGCAGGGCGCCGAGAACGCCGTCCGTCACCAGAAACAGAATATTTCCGTCATACATCCGCATCCGGTAAGGCTCCAGTGCAAGCTGGCTTGTCACTCCCGCCGGAAGCCCCGCTCCGCGGATGCACTCCACTCCGCTCTCCTTTTTCAGAAAACTGGCACAGGCTCCGACCTTCAGGAAATCGCATACCCCCGTATACAGATCGATGGCTGCAAGATCCATTGTGGAGAACACCGGATCATCCGGCTGCAGTACAATGGACGAGTTGATCATGCGCACGGCTGTCTCCCGTGAAAAACCCGCTTCCAGAAACTGTTCCAGAAGATCCAGAACCAGTTCGCTCTGCGTACATGCCTGCACGCCCGAACCCATCCCGTCCGACAGCCCGGCATAAAACTGTCCTTCCGGCAGCCAGAACACGGAAAAATTATCTCCTGACACCGCTTCATCCGGCCGGGTTTCCTTTTTGACTCCGTACAACACATTATAAGCAACGCCCTCCACAAACAGGATCGTCACCCGGTCCTGACTGACGAAGGAACGGCTGTCCCTTGCAGGCATCATCTCACACTCCATCAGCTCCGACAGGGCAGCCGCAATCTTCTTGGACGGCACGCAGATCTTCCGCCTGGTATTCATCGTCACATAGACCTGCCGTTTCCGTCCCTGCGGATTGTAAAAAAATACCTTATGCACCTGCACGCCCATGAGCCGCAGGCGCTTTCCTATATCCTGTTCCAGCCCCGTATCCTCTCTGGTACTGTAGATCCGTTCCATGGTCCCGACCAGAATCTGGCTCATCTCCTGAAGCTGCCCTGCCGCAGCCAGACGGCTCTCCATCAGCCGTTCCTGCATAATACGCTCTCCTCTGGTGCCGCAGTCCGCAAACTGCGGCACCATACAGAAGCTTCTGGAAAGCTGCGAAAAGCTCTCCTGATATTCCTGCATCCACTGCCTGACCGGATGTGCGGTCTCCAGATCCGGATAACCCTTGCGGCGGTCATAAAGCCATTCCCATATATAGCCTGCCAGAACGACCGCCGAGAAAAATGCCGTTGCCTTCATCAGGCTTACGATCATCTTCCATGTCTCATCGCCCCACATATACTCCACCGTCAGTTCCATTGCCGCCAGACAGATGCCTGCTCCGCCTCCCAGAAGCCACTTGTCTCTTCCATCCTCATTCCTGCCGAACAGAATCAGCAGGCATCCGCCGACGGTCAAAGCCAGAACATACTTTGTCCACTCCATTGCATCATTCCTCCTCCATATCATCGGTCTTTTCGGCCTGTCCACACCGGACCGCCGCAGACCGGATTTTGTATGGGCATTATAAAAAGAGGATTTTGCAATCTTTGTCATTTAGAAGTGCCTCGAAAAAAAATTTTTTCGACACAAACTATGGATGAAAATAAGGATGAGCTTCCCGCCCATCCTCATTCAGTCTATTCTTTCGATTTAAAAATAATCTCATCCTCATAGACAAGCCCCAGTTTCTCTTTCGCTACATCCTCCACGTATTTTTTCGTCCTGGTGTAGGCTTCAAACTCCGCAATCTCTTCCGCGCGCCTCTCTTCCTCGGCAATCGCTTCCATGAGGGCTTCTTCCCGTTCCTGATATGTATAATTCTTCTGCTTTAACTGAATGCCTCCGATCGTGCTCACACCAAAGACAGCCAAGACAATCAGAATGATGCCCCAGGCTCCCATGTGCTGCCGCCGCCTGTGTGCCCTTCTGGTCTTTGTTTTTACTGACATAAATTTCACCTCTAAGAGAATAAGATAATTATAAACTCTTTCAGTCTTTTTTTCAATTTCTTTTTATAAAATCTCATTGCAATTCTGAAAACTTGTACTACTTTCTTCCATATAATATGGACGGGCTTCAGAAGGATTCCAAAGCACCAGTTCAGAATGCCCGCAATATGTTCCACCAGCCAGCTGCTGACCGTCTGGTGATAAAACAGCATTCCGACTGCAACGGCAAACAGCGCATAACCCCGCACTGCTCCGTCATTCTCCCGGTACAGAAGCTGGAAGACCAGAAACGCCGTCCCGGTCCAGTAGAGCACATCTTCCAGCGCCACTGCCCAGACGCCGTGGGGCACGATCCGCCGAAAGATCCGGAGCAGATCGTAGAGGATCAGGATAAATACTCCCCGTATCACTGCAAGTCCAAAAAACTGCAGTTCTTTTAAGATTCCCGGACTCATGGCGCTAGCGGAACAGCCGGTTCAGCAGAGACTCTCCGCTTTTCTTGAAATCGGAGACCTCGGAATACTGAATACTGTCAATCCGCCCTTCCAGCTCGATCTCCCCCTTCTCCAAAGACAGGCGGTTGACATGCAGATCCGCCCCTTTGATCTGCATCATCCCCAGCTCCGTCTCCAGAAGGACTTCCGATATGTCAAAGGAAATAACGTCTGATACCCCGGTAATGCTTCCGGTCCGCCGGTTCATCATATTGAATTTATGAGCGCCCCTGCCCTGAGGATGTTCCTCTGCGGTTCCCATCTTAACCATAGAAAAAGACCTCCTATATATTCTCTTATAAATATATTAGGAGATCCTCTTGATTATTCCTGTTTCTGCCGGACAACTGCCGCCCGGCCATCACAAATATCGGTAAAGCTCTTTTGCTTCTTCTTTCCTGACGGTTTCCTGTACATCCAGCACTTCTGCCTTCACAGTCCTTGTCCCAAACTGAATCTCCAGCACATCTCCTTCTTTTACGTTCTGAGATGCTTTGGCAACCTTCCCGTTTACCAGCACCCTGCCGGCATCACAGGCTTCATTTGCAACCGTACGTCTCTTGATTAACCGGGAAACCTTTAAAAACTTGTCCAGTCTCATTCGTCTGCCTGACTTAGTTCAGGGCATCCTTTAAAGCTTTTCCTGCCTTAAACTTCGGAGCCTTGCACGCCGGGATCTGAATCGGCTCGCCCGTATGCAGGTTTCTGCCCTCTCTTGCCGCTCTTTCAAGCACTTCAAAGGTACCGAATCCAACGACCTGAACCTTCTCACCTTTCTTTAATTCTTCTGTAACCACATCAACAAATGCCTTAAGCGCCTTTTCTGCGTCTTTTTTCGTAATATCCGCGTTCTCTGCTACTGCTGTGATCAATTCAGCCTTATTCATGATATCTCCTCCTGAAATCTTTCTGAAAATACATATTTACTGAACTGCATACGTCCAATATAATATGGTTAACAAGCACGTATCATTAGTTATACCGTTTTTCCCGTTATTTGTCAAGCAGTATCCTGATATTTACTGGCCTTTCCGGTGTTTTTTCCGTTCTCTCTCCGCTCTCTTTATCTCCTCCCATCGAAGCCTGTTCTGTTCCGGCGAACCGTACTCTTCATCTCCGAATACATGGGGATGCCGGCGCACCATTTTCTCCGCCAGCGTGTTCACCACATCTTCCATGGTAAATCTGCCTTCTTCCTTTGCAATCTGGGCGTGGAGGAGTACCTGCAGAAGCACATCGCCCAGCTCTTCACAGAGATTTTCATCGTCTTTTTGTTCAATGGCTTCGATAACCTCCTGACATTCATCCTTCAGGCAGGGAATCATGCTCTCATGGGTCTGTGCCCTGTCCCATGGGCAGCCGTGATCGCTGCGGAGTTCAGCGATAATGTTTAAGAGTTCCGGATAAGTATACATGGTAAATTCCTCGCTTTCTTTTGGTCAGGCAGCGAAACTGCAAAAGCAGTGCCGCAGCGGGCGGCAATCCCCGCACATATCCAAGCAACACGCAGCCGCCGGGAGGGCAGATATGGCGGCTGGCAGACCATATAAGAGCGTTTCAAACAGTGATGGGATGCACTTCTTACGGATTCCCAAGTGCGACGGCTCTCCGGAGCGTCTTAGAATCCGTTAGAAGTCTGTTCCGCACTGCATTGCCCGCGGTCTGCCAGATGCCATACCCGCCCTCCCGGCGGCGTTCCCCTGCGGCACAGAACGTATCGCAGGGCAATATCGCATAAGCTTACAGCATTTTGTTAATCATTGCAAGAACTTCCTCGCCGAGCGCCGCGCTCTTCGCGTCAGCATCCTCAAGAGACGTTCCCTTCACTCCATAGTAGAACTTCACCTTCGGTTCGGTTCCGGACGGCCTTACGCACAGCCATGCATCGTCGTTCAGATCGTAGTAGAGCACGTTGGAAGCCGGAAGCCCGGTCGGTTTCACTTCGCCGGTGGCCATATCCTTGATGGTATCCAGCTTGTAATCCCTTGCGGATACGACCTTGTAGGATCCGATGGTCTCCGGTGTGTTATTTCTCAAGGTATCCAGAATCTCCTGAATCTTTGCAAGCCCTTCAATCCCCTTCAGTTCGATGGACTTGACGGCATCTTTGTAGTAGCCGTATTTCTCATACATGGCAAGCATTGCATCCCACAGAGTCATGTCTTTGGTCTTGTAGTATGCAGCCGCTTCACAGAGCGCAACGGTTGCGGAAATCGCATCCTTATCGCGCGCATAGGTTCCGATCAGGCAGCCATAGGACTCTTCCAGACCAAACAGGTAGGTTCCGTGTCCGGTATGCTCATTTTTCAGGATCTGCTGTCCGATGAACTTGAAGCCGGTCAGCACTTCCACCAGCTCGCAGCCGTAGTTTGCCGCCACTGCATCCACCAGATTCGTGGTAACGATGGACTTGACCACCTGTCCGTCTGCCGGAATCTTGCCTGCCGCCTGCTTCTGGCTTAAGACATAGTCGCACAGAAGGGAGCCGGACATATTGCCGGTCAGCGGAATATATTCGCCGGACTTCGTATCCTTTACATAAACGCCGAGACGGTCTGCATCCGGGTCGGTCGCAAGGACAAGGTCTGCATTGACTTCCTTCGCAAGCTTCAGGCCCAGTGCAAATGCCTCTGCTGCTTCCGGATTCGGGTAGCTGACCGTCGGGAATTCTCCGTCCGGGAGCTCCTGCTCTTTTACCACATAGACATTTTCAAAGCCAAGCTCTTTTAATGCACGTCTTGCCGGGATATTGCCGGTGCCGTGAAGCGGCGTGTAGACAATGCGGATATCTTTCTGCATCCTGTCAATGGCATCCTGATTTACCACCTGTGCCATAACATGTCCGATGAATTTGTCATCGATCGCCTGTCCGATGATCTCATATCTGCCTGCCGCCTCGGCTTCTGCCCGGGTAGTCGTCTTCACAGTGGACAGATCAGTGATCGCCAGCACCTCTTCGGTCACGCCCTTGTCATGAGGCGGGGTAAACTGTGCGCCGTCCTCCCAGTATACCTTGTAGCCGTTGTACTCCGGCGGATTATGGCTTGCCGTAATGTTGATTCCCGCCACGCAACCCAGCTCGCGGACCGCAAAGGACAGTTCCGGCGTCGGACGCAGGGACTCGAACTTGTATGCTTTAATCCCATTGGCTGCCAGCGTCAGCGCCGCTTCCTCTGCGAACTCCGGAGACATCCGGCGGGAGTCATAGGCAATGGCAACGCCCTTGCCCTGACCGCCCTGCTTGATGATATAATTCGCAAGGCCCTGGGTTGCACGGCGCACCACATAGATGTTCATCCGGTTGATACCTGCCCCGATGATGCCTCTGAGTCCCGCCGTACCGAATTCCAGATCCTTATAGAAACGCTCCTTGATCTCATTGTCATCGTCTGCGATCGCTTTGAGTTCTGCTTTCGTCGCTTCGTCAAAACAGGGATTGGAAAGCCACTCCTCATAGATTGTTTTGTAGTCCATTTTGTACAATTACCTCCCAAATTCAGTATTTTCGTTAGGATTATTATACAATATCTCCCTGGAAAAGGAAACTCTTTTTTCCCTCTGTGACAGGAATTTTTCCAGTTTCTCCATATGTTTTCCCGGAATCCACGCTTTATTCGTATTATAATAGTAATTTGCCAGCTTCCAGAATTTCTCCGGGTACTGCATACGCAGGCTCAGATATTCCCTTTCCTCTGCACAAAGCGGGCGCACCTGCTCATAGGCTTTCAGAATCCGGCTGCCCAGATGGAAATCATAATTCTGCTTCTCGAGAATCTTTCTCAAAAACAGATACAGGTCATTGACCTGCACATCCAGTGCAAATTTTTCAAAATTGATCACTGCCATCTGCCCGTTTCCGACCAGAATATTGTGATGAATATATTCCCCATGGCAGAAATGCCCCTCCGCCAGCGCCTGATTCCGCAGCTTTTCATAGGAAGAGGCCCGAAGGCGGCACTCGATCTCCTGCGCTTCCAGAAGAACAGAGGAACAGCAGGACAAATAAGCCGATTCAAATTCATTTTTTTTATTTTTTCTGCGGATAAACGTATAGATCTTCCGAAGCTCCCGGTTATGGCGCCCCAGTTCCTCGATCACGTCTGCCGCTGACAGCCGGACCCGGTCTTCCTCTGTCACTTCACAGAACCCCCGCAGAGCCCTGTGCATCCCTGCCAGCAGAGACGCCGCCTTTAAGATCTCGCTCTCGCTTCTGGTGTCGCATTCTCTTCCATCCAGGGATTCCTTCACCACGAACTGACTGTATTCCCGGTATACGGTTGCCAGCCTGCTTTCGTTGTCCGGTTCCATCCTGTCTACCAGATAACCGCATTCCTTCAGATGCAGCAGAAGCTCCTGTTCCTTCTGAAGCTTATAGGTACTTCCGGAAAACTCCCGGATCAGAAGCCTGCCCGCACTGGTATCCAGAAGAAAAGCGCCCCTGGTGCGCCAGCTCCCGTTCACGGTAAACGGATACTGTTCCAATACCTGCAAATCTCTCTCGTTCATAGAATCCCCCCACGCATCAGTCGTCTCGTACCTTCTATACATATGTGGGCAGAATAAAAAATAGCACCCTGAAGGGTGCTGATTTTTGAAAAAATCAGAAAAGGCGGTACCGTCCGAATCCAAAACTTGTATTTTTCCCGATGTGAGTTACCTCTCCTGCCAGCAGAAGCAAAATCAGATCTTCCGGTATCTTCTCCAGCTGCATCCCGCCCCGGATCCCGCGCAGCGGCATTTTCTGATCCTGCGTACTGGAATACCGGTACACCGCGATCTGCTCCGAAGATTCTGTCCGTACCTTCGGATATATTCCCTCCCACTTCAGCATCTCACACTCCAGTCCTTCAAAACAGTCAAGCATATGGATCCTTCTGCACAGTGCGGGAAGTATGGCTTCCAGAGAAAACATCTGCTGTATTTTCCCCCGATATTTTAATGTCGTCGGAGTCCGAAAGCAAATCCGATCCGGAAGCGCCCGGCCAACAAAGCTTCTCCGACGATATGTTACGTAGTCCCACAGAGTCTTCACCTCATACCGCTCCATAAGAATCTCCGAGCCTCTTAACATATCCTTTCCTGTGGTATTCCTGACAGATGCCATCACATATTTTGCACGCGCCTTTCCAATACCTGCCATGCCCAGCTGATAGACCGCCTGCAGAAACTGGCTGAAATACACGATCGTCTTCCCGAACAGGATCAGATGAAATTCCAGAAGATCTCCTTCATAAAAATCTTCTCCGTAATCCTCACATTCCAGTACATACCCGACGCTGTCCCCGGAAGTCACAAAATCCGGTTTCTCATCGAATCTGGAATAAAGCGTTCTCCTGACGATGCACTCGGATTCAAAATCACAGCTGCCGCACTTCCGGTCCCGGATACAGTTGGCACGCAGCAGCATCTCTCCGATCCCTCCCCGAATCGCAGATACTTTATTCATTGGAAGCCGGGTATCCTCCGTGATCCGCAGTCCAAAATGCAGCTTCACGTAACGAACCTGCAATGCTTTTTCCAATTGCTGTATGTTCAGGGACATCGCCTGCTCCTCCTGATCAACGCATAATAAAAAACGGAAAACCGCCGGTACTTCTGTTTTCCGTTTCTCTTTTCTTTATTCTTCGGTGAAACTCCGAAACATGAAAGGTTTCTATTTTACATATCGCCGGTTTCATTTACCAATGTGTCATAGATCTCCGAAGACAACTGAGAGACATAAAAATTATGATGACTGAATTTTGCACAGCCATTCTGCCATAACTGCCGGTTGATATCCGTCAAAAGCACCCGGTTGGTATGACTGTTGCACTGAATCAGATAGCACCTGTTCTCTTTCCCTTCCGTGCGAATCGCCATAGCATCCGCTTCGCCTTTCGTACAGGTGCGGTATTGGCCGTTTTCCGTGCATATCATCAAAATTTCATCCGTTTCCACCAGTCGTCCATTCGGCATTCTTAATCTGTACATATGTTTTCTCCTTTATGATATTGATCATCTTGCTTTGATTATACCATAAATACTCTCGCCGTGTATACAGCCAGATTCCAGGTTTTATATACCCTGTGTCAGATTTTTTCCGTTTCTCCATCCAGTTCGTCCGACCGGAACTATTCGCCAGGTGTGTCAATGCTCTGGGGCGGGCTTATTCTATTTCTACTGCTATAACAAAAAACATTGCCCAAAGGGCGGAAAAGTGTCAATGCCCTAAGTCGGGCTTATCCCATTTCTACCTGGTAACAGAGGACTTTAACCCTAACGATTATCTTGTGTCAATGCCCTAAGTCGGGCTTATCCCATTTCTACGGTACCCTTTCAAAAACCCTTTAAAATCAATGGTTTCCGGGCCCATTTTCAGGGGGTAATTGTCAGAAAATTCTGAAAATTCGGCTTTTTCGAACAAAAACGTGCATGTTTACAATTTGTTCATAATTTTCCTGTTTTTATTCTACAACATATTCTGATAAAACGCAAGGTAAATGTTCACATTTTGCAACATATTTATCACATTTTTCAGACAGCGGAAATGAACACATAGCATATATCCGTCATCCGGCAAAAAAATAAAGGATTGACAAAATGTGTTTTTCCTGATACGGTATTGGTACATAAAGGCAGTGAATATCTGCCGCAGATCTTTCTCAGCAAATCGCTGAAAATTTCCAGAACTCAAAAATAAATGTTGAGCAATGCCAGAGATGCAGATATAATAGAAGTGACCATACATTCTGCTGTTCTCTTTGGTACTTCAAAGGAGGCAGGGTCATGTTTATTCCCCCAAAATCAGACGTCTGCATGAAGGAACTGTTCCAGAATGAGACAGTCCTGAGATACTTTATCAGTGCAGTTCTGGCAATTCCGCCGGAAGACATCCGCACCATACGCCTGAAAAACACATTTCTGCGGCGAAGATACCGGAAACAGAAACAGGGAATTCTGGATGTTCTCGCAGAAATGAACAACAGTACAAAAGTCAGCATCGAGCTCCAGGTAAAACACTATGCATACTGGGACAGACGCCAGCTCTTCTACCTTGCGAAACTGTATACGGAAGACTTAAGGAGCGGTGAAAACTACGATCTGTTAAAAAGATGCGTGTCCATCAGTATTCTGGATTTTAACCTGACGAACCGGAAAGAATATCATCATGTTTATTATCTGTGCGATAAACAGGGATATAAGTTTTCCGACGTGTTGGAAATCCATATTCTGGAGCTGAAGAAAAAGCAGAAGGAGACGGAAGTAATGGACGAACTGGAAGAGTGGATCCGGTTTTTCCGGGCAGGTTCTAAGGAGGATTTGGATATGACAGAAACAAAAAATCCGGGCATACTGGAAGCGATCAGAGTAGTGAAAGAGATAAACTTAAGCCAACGTATGCGGGTACGTTATGAAGCACATCTAAAACAGATGCGGGATGAAAGAGCATGGAAAACCTATGAACGGGAGAAAGCAAGGAAAGAAGGACTTGCAGAGGGGCGTATGGAAGGGCGTGCGGAAGGACGTATGGAGGGGCGTGCGGAAGGACGTATGGAGGGACGTGCGGAAGGACGTATGGAAGAACGTCGCCAGATCATCCGCAATATGCTCGATCAGAGAATCCCTGACCAGGAGATCCTGAGACTTTCCGGCTGCAGTGAAGAAGAATTGAAGGATATAAAAGGATGACCAGACTGCTGCTTCAAAAAAAACAGGCTGACCCCGGCGACCATTCTCTGTCTCGGGATCAGCCATATTTCAACTGTCGGCCCTGTCCTTCAGCTTCAGAGCCTCATACCTCCTCTCTTAAAGTTCAATCACCCATTCGCAGCTCCCATCCTCCTTCTTTCTTCTGCACAAAAGCCCCATCTCGATCTCCAGACAATCTGTCCGCATTCCATCGAAAGCATGCTCCAGTTCCCGTTCCAGTTTTGTTATATTTTTGTCAATTCCGCGCTTCTGGCGTTTCATCTCAAGAATCTTTTCCGCCAGCTCCTGCACTTTCCGATAGACATTGATCTCCTGATACACGGTCTTTTCCTTTTCTTTAGACAGGGTCCGGCTGGAAGGAATCGTTATCTGTCTGTAGCCCAGAAAATTAAAGTTCCTGTCTCCCGCACAAAAACGTCAATTTAAAATCTCAGATTTCAAATTCTTCCTCCTCCGTGTCCTGGCGGAGTATTTCCGGCGCCTTACTGCCAGCAGGTCTTCGACCCCTGAACTGTTTTTCCACAGCCACACGACATGAACATGGCTTCCCTCCCATCCCTCCTGCATAGATGTAGGATGCGAGCTCTCCGATTTCTCCGATATCTTTTGAAATGAAGAAAGGATCGACTCCCTGATGAGGAAGGTGGATGCGGTGACGGTTGCCAGTGGCCAGGTCCATCTTCCTGTTCTGGCCGCCAGGCAGGGGAAAAGCCAAATGCTTCCTATGGGCCGTGGGGCTCATGACGAGAACCATGGCCTTTTGCATTTCAGGCAGAAAGCAATACCGACAACAACATGCAGCATTTCGGGCAGGATTGTGCATTTGCAGACAGCACTGCGCAGTCAATGGGATAAATGTCGGAAAAATAATTCACTGTTTGCGTCTTCCTCAATTCGCCGTCCAACAATAAAACCCAACTGCCAAAATACATCTGCAGAGCAGGAGGACCCGTTCGAAACATTTAAAAAGTAATGTGAACTCCGTCTTGTTTCATGATTTCCTGCAGTTCCTCAAACCGTTTTACAAGATTTTTCTGAAGTTTGTCATAACCGGCCGGATGCATCTGAAATCCAAAATGATTCAGTGAATTGCGCTGATCTGAGACAGCAGAGGATACATCCAGCAGCTCCTCCGAGAGATTCATAACCATCTTTTCGATCTTCTTAAGATAACGCTCTTTTTCTTCTGATTCCCGTTTTTCAAACCCGGGATCCATGAGAAATTCCGCCAGCAGTCTGTCTTTCAGAGCCCCCCTGGAAAGTTCTTCCTCTTTGCTTCCGCCTGACGGATGGATTTTACGGATCTGCTGGTTTGCCATAAATTTCAATGTCCGCCCGACGATCCCGTCTCTTTCCTCTTTGTCCCCGGCAGGAATCTCATACGACTCACAGAGCCAGGTCTTGATGGTCTCCTCCAGCGCCGTAAAGCCCTGCTGCGTCAGATTCTTGTCAATCGCCCATTGAACGGCAGCCATGCCCGTCGCCGTATTTTCCAGTTCTATGCGCCTTCCCTCTTTTTCGATCCAGTATTTTCTGTCAAAAATATTCACGTCCCCGCGGATATGGTCCAGAAGCCGAAGCAGCGGAGCATCGGAAACCGGCTGTTCATCTTCGCACATTTTTTCATAATAATCGTGAAATTTATCATACGCAGTCTGTATGCTCTTCTTCTCGTTTGTGTCGTTCTTATCGTACTTTCCGCGGCCGGTATTCAGGCAGCTGGTCAGATCACAAAGCCTGTTTATCATCTGCGTGGTATTCTTCTGCTCTTTCCTGGGTTTGACCGTCTCTTTATACAGGTCTTTCAGCTGGTTGCTGCTTCCGCCCTTGATGAAAGATTCCGCCGCACTGGTCCAGTCCAGAATCGTACTGCAGGCCGACATATCCAGAAGGTTGACATAATATTCTCCGCCTTCTCTCCGTTCTCCCAGTTCAAACGCTCCATAATACATCCCGCCTACCTGGATGTCTTTCAGAACCTTGGCATAGTGGATCACCGTCAGCGCCTGCATGGGCAGATTTCTCAGGCCATGGGTAAAATCAAAATATACCGTCTCCTCCGACCTGATCACCCCGTAAATCGCTTCAAAGATCTCATCGGTCTCCGCCTTATTCCGTCCCTCTTTGATCCGCACGCTTTCGATGGGGATATCCGGATATTCTCTTTTCAAAAGCTCCCTCAGCCCGGTCTTCTGCTCCCCTGCCGCCGGCTGCATGTTTTTCATTGCCGGATGCCTGCGCTCCGCCTCTGTATATGCTCTCGTGCGCCAGTTCATCTCTTCGGCCTTTTCTGTCAGAAGCACGGTGATCCTGTCCCCTTCGCTGCATACGGGCATGATGTATCTCAGCACCGCCATCTGGACAAACGGCGTGCGGTATCCAAAATCTGTCCCTTCCACTTCATAAATGCAGTCCGTATAGAGACTTGTCCCTAATACGGTGATAAAATGTCTGTTCATAACGATCCCTCCCTGTTTTCTTCATTATAGAAATTTGTACCCTCTAAGCTTAACAGCTTTTGTATCTTACTGTATCACAAATCCAGAATCAATTGTAGTATTTCAATGCATCAAGTATGCTTTTCGACAAATTTCATACTATTTTTTCTGATTGCCCCTCTGTCAGCGGCATTAAAGAACATAAAAACGGGGTCCACCACCCACCGTGACGGATCCCGCCAAACATCAAAATCCATTGATTTTAAGCCATTCTTCAATACTTTTGTCTGCGAGTACTTAAATTCCCATGGCATCCATTTCCAATTGCCGCCGGTATATAGCGGTCCGTGAGACACTGTATACCACTAATTTATTTTGTGATACTGAAATGATTATAAGGCTTTCATCTTCTCTGATTTTTTCTAAACTTCTCTTCCTCGCTTATTGTAGTAATCCATTCGTTCCTGAAACTCTTTCGCTATGAGATAACACATAACTCAGCACCATCTCTAACGTTACAAAAACACTTCGCCCAGGCGTCTTTGCAGCTTCTTATCAAAAGTAACAATATCAATACCCTTTTCCCATTTATAACCATACAAAAGACAATCCACAAAATCAAGTTTGGGTGATTTGTCAAATATTTCTAATCCACGAAGTAATATATCCACATTAAGAATAATCATATCATTCATCAATTTACGGAAATTATATGCAATATCTTCCCTCGTAACCTGATATACACCTTCCAATACATAGCAGACTTCTGCCAATACCTCCAATGTTACATAACAATTTTTTCCTCGAATGATCGTTTTGATCTGCTGAAACTGCTCTTCATTATCCTGTAACAAAAATCTCAGTACTGCATTTGCATCAAGTATGGAACTGTTAAGAAATAACTTTTAATCTTGGGGCTTAATAACATAGTTCCATTTTCCAAGTGTCTCATAAGGAAAAA
>VSND01000032.1 GCA_009774145.1 Lachnospiraceae bacterium
TGAAAGATAAAGGATTTCGGGAGCATTTATACAAGCGATATGGTCTGTAGGAGGGCCGTATGGATTGCCTGAGAAATTATCGGAATCGAAAATTTTATGAAAAAAATATTTATACTCACAAGCGATGAATTTTGCCGCTGATCTCACTGGTGGGCCAGGCTGCATGGCAGGTTTTTGTGACCGCTAGCATAAATACCGGATGAAAATGGAAACAGGAGGATAATATGAAACTTGGAATTTTGGGCAACGGGATGATCGTGAAGGATCTGATGAAGACGATCCATAAACTGAATTTTGAGAAAATCCATGTTCTGGGAAGAGAAGCGTCGAGAGAAAAGGTGGAGCAACTGGTCAGGGAGCATCAGCTGACGGGTTCTTTTTATGATTATGAGACGATGCTGCAGTCGGATGTGGACGTGATCTATGTGGCGCTGCCCAATCATCTGCATTATGATTTTGCCGGAAAAGCACTGGAACACAAAAAGCATGTTATTCTTGAAAAACCGGCAGCTTCCAGCGGGGAAGAGATGCGGGAACTCGCAGAACTGGCCGGGAATCAGAAACGGATGCTTTTTGAAGCCATGAATATTCATTATCTTCCGGCGTTTCAGGCGCTGAAGGAGGACCTTGCAAAGCTTGGGGAGATCAAAATGGTCAGTCTGAATTACTCACAGTATTCCTCCCGGTACGATGCATTCAAACAGGGGACGGTTCTTCCGGCTTTTGATCCGCGCATGTCCGGAGGGGCATTGATGGATATCAATGTGTACAATGTACATGCGCTTATGGGACTGTTCGGCGTACCGAAACAGGCCAGATATTATGCGAATGTGGAGCGGGGGATCGATACCAGCGGTATGATGTTCTATGATTATGGAACTTTCAAGGCGGTAAGTATCGGGGCGAAGGACTGCAGGGGGCCGATCGTCTCCACGATTCAGGGAAATCAGGCAGCGCTCGTCATTGAGAAGCCGGTGAATCAGATGACGGAGTACCGGATTCTGTACAATGACGGGCATGAAGAACTTCGCAGTTTTGATCAGACTGAACACAGAATGTATTATGAATTTGCCGCATTTATCCGTATGATAGAGGAAGATGACTTTGAAACGTGCCAAAAGATGCTGGAACTGAGCTGTGAGACTGCGGAACTGATGACGAGGACCAGACGGGAAGAAGGAATTGTATTTGCTGCAGACTGACCGGGAGGCAGAATCAGGACGATAAAAAGCTCACTGCAAAGGCAGTGGGCTTTTACCGTGTATAAAATAAAACCAGTTGATAAACTGTGCCGGATTCGATATAATCTATAAGACAGTCAAAAAGCTGTATGGTTGGATTTTACGGGACAGGAGAGACGAAGATGGAAGAAAATACGATCCTGCAGTTACAGGGAGTCCGGAAGAGATTCGGAGATTCGGAGATACTGGAAGGCATTGATCTGAAGATCCGGAAGGGAGAATTCATTACACTGCTGGGAGCTTCCGGGTGTGGTAAGACCACAACGCTTCGAATCATTGCCGGGCTGGAGTTTCCGGACAGCGGACGGGTGATTCTGGAGGGCCGGGATATTACGGAACTGGAACCCAATAAAAGATCGGTCAATACGGTATTTCAGAATTATGCGCTGTTTTCTCATATGAATGTGGCAGATAACATCGGGTACGGGCTGAAGATCAGGAAGGTATCCAGAGCTGTCATTGCAAAGAAAGTGGAAGAGATGCTGCATCTGGTACAGCTGGAAGGGTTTGAAAAGCGGATGCCGTCGCAGCTTTCCGGAGGACAGAAACAGAGGGTGGCGATCGCCAGGGCGGTGGTCAATGAACCGAAGGTTCTGCTTCTGGATGAGCCTCTGGGGGCGCTGGATCTGAAACTGCGCAGGCAGATGCAGCTGGAACTGAAACGCCTGCAGAAGAGACTGGGCATTACGTTTATCTATATCACACACGACCAGGAGGAAGCCATCAATATGTCGGACCGCATTGCGGTCATGAATCAGGGAGTGCTGGAGCAGATGGGTACGCCGAATGAGATTTATTATCATCCGGTGACCAGTTATGTGGCAAATTTTGTGGGAAGCGCCAATATCCTGCATGAAAACGGCTCTGCATATGCGATCCGTACAGAGAATGTGCTGATGGATCAGGAACCGGAATGCGTCCGGGAAGCAGTCGTAGTGGAAAGTTCTTTTGCCGGCGGGCAGCTGCGTATCCTGTTCCGCCTCAGGGACGGCCAGACGATAACAGCCAGCCGTTACGGCATTGATGCAGGGACAGGGCTTCAGGAAGGTGCAGGCTGCAGAATTGGCTGGAAACCGGAACACGCAGTGGAGGTAGTGGATGATGGACAGTAGAGCGGGAAAAAGCAACTGGCTGCTTCTGGCGCCTCTTTATCTCTTTACGATTCTGTTTGTGGCGCTGCCCATTCTGTATATGTTTCTTCTGAGCGTTCTGACCCGGTCACAGGTATGGGGCGTGGAGTTTGACTTTACGCTGGATCATTATAAAAGGATTCTGGAGCCGCTGTATCTGAACACATTTCTGGAATCCTTCCGTCTGGCGTTTCTTTCCACAGGACTGGTCATGCTGATCGGCTATCCCTATGGATATTTTATGGCAAGAATGAATGCGGTCTGGAAGAAGCGGATGATGCTTCTGCTCATGATTCCCTTCTGGACCAGTGCGCTGATCCGACTGTATGGGTGGATCATTGTGTTCCGCAGCAACGGAGTGCTGGATCAGGTTCTGATGGGGCTGCATGTGACCGGGAAGCCTCTGAAGCTTCTGTATACCTATCCGGCAGTGGTGGTCGGTATGGTGTATGCACTGCTTCCGTTCATGATCCTGGCCGTTTATTCCAGTGCGGAGAAGATGGACTGGACGCTGGTGGAAGCGGCGAGGGATCTGGGCGCCTCCTCCTTCCGGGCATTCCTGACCGTAACCTTTAAACTGACGCTTCCCGGGCTTCTGTCAGGGATCATACTGACTTTTATTCCGTCCATGGGGCTGTTTTTTATTGCGGACATTCTGGGAGGTAACAAGATCGTGCTGGTGGGAAGCGTGATTCAGGAGCAGCTGACCAAAGGAAGAAATCAGCCCTTTGCCGCCGCGCTGTCAGCCGTGCTGATGATCCTGACCGTACTGATGATCCGGCTTTACCGGAAGATTACAGGTACGTCCAGACTGGAGGGACTGGTATGAGAAGAAAAAAATGGCCCTTTGTGTATGTGGGCATCATTACAGCCATTACCTATATCCCGATTGTTCTGACGGTTATTTATTCCTTTAACGCATCAAAAATATCATCGGTCTGGGGAGGATTCTCTCTGGACTGGTACGGGGAGCTTCTGCGGGACCGGGATATCAGAGAGGCGCTGATGAACAGCCTGCTGCTCGCATTTTTAAGCTGCCTGTGCGCATCGGTCATCGGAACCATGGGGGCCGTGGGCATGCACCGCAAAAAGAGCATGGCAAATGAGACGGTTGCACTGTTTTCCATGCTGCCGATCATGATACCGGAGATCATACTGGGTATGGTCTTTCTGTCGGTGTTTTCCCTGATGGATCTGCCGTTTGGGATGCTGACGCTGGTGATTGCCCATACGGCTTTCTGCATTCCCTATATCTGTTCCATGGTAAATACCAGACTGGCGGGAATGGACCGGTCGCTGGAGGAGGCGGCGCTGGACCTTGGCGCATCCAGATTCCGGGTCTTCTGGGACGTGACGTTTCCGGCAATCCTGCCGGGAATCCTCTCCGGTGCCATGCTGTCTTTTGCCATGTCCTTTGATGATGTGGTAATCAGCATTTTCGTGACCGGTCCCACAGTCAATACGCTGCCGGTGAAGATCTACACGAAACTTAAGACAGGAGTCACGCCGGAGATCAATGCTCTGGCAACGATAATGCTGCTTGTAACGATTCTGGTGCTTGCAGGTTCCACTCTGGTGGGAAAAATAAAAAACAGCAGATTTACATAAATCTGAACTATCATAGAAAAGAGGAGCATGATTATGAAAAAGTATCAATGGAAGAAAAGGTCAGCCGGGATGCTGGCGGCATTGCTGGCAGTAAGCGCTCTTACCGGCTGCGGCCCGAAGGAAGCTGGAACCGCAGGAGAAAACGGAACCGCACAGACCGGGGAAACCGGTTCTTCAGATGGCGGCGCAGCCGGAGGGGAGCTGAATCTCTATACCTGGGACGGCATGTTTCCGCAGGAGATCCTGACCGGCTTTGAAGAAGAGACCGGGATCCGGATCAATTACTCCAATTTCAGTTATGACGAGGATATGCTTGCGAAACTGGAGGAGACAAAAGGCGGCGATTATGACCTGGTGTTTGCGGATGACTATATCATTGAACTGGTCATTCAGGAGGGACTTGCACAGAAGCTGGACACCTCCAGAATGGAGAACTATGACAAGCTGAATCCGGTGTTTATGTCGCAGTTCTATGATCCGCAGAATGAATATACAATCCCCCATGGAGCCGGCATTCCGCTTCTGGTCTACGATCCGGCGCTGACCGATGTGGAGATCACAGGGTATGAGGACCTGTGGGATCCGGCGCTGGAAGACAATATTGCGCTGACGGCCAATTATCGTGTGATCAACGGCATCGCCCTGAAAACCATGGGAGAATCCTATAATACAGAAGATCTGGATGTGATCCGGGCAGCCGGCGACCGGATGATGAAGCTTGCGCCGAACATCCGTGTGATCAACGACAGCAATACGCAGGATTTTGTAATCAGCGGAGAAGCGGCAGTGGGATTTCTGTATACCTCGCAGGTGTCTCTTGCCATGAGCTCCAGACCGGATCTGAAGATCGTGTATCCGGAGGAAGGGCTTGGATTCGGAATCATTGCGGGCTTCATTCCTTCCGAAGCGCCCAATGCGGATGCAGCATATGCATTTCTGGATTACATCAACCGCCCGGAAAATGCGGCGGCATGCTTTGAGTTTCTGGGATATTACTGCAGCAATAAGGCCGCAGAGGAGTATATCTCCGAGGAAATGAAAGAGCTTCTGGTTCTGCCGGAAGATGCATCCGAAGGTGAGATCATACAGAACATCTCTCAGGAGGCGGAGGATCTCCATGCGGCCATCTGGGATGAATTCCGGAATGCATGTGATTAGAGGGAACGCAGCACAGCGGTAACAAAGAGGAATATCAATACGAATCAGATGATTTCGGGGGGACGTATTCAGGCGTCCCCCCGATGTTTTCTGCAGATCTCCTCTTTTTTTACTACAGTCACGGACAGATCATTCAGGCAGATGCAGTTGAGCTGTCCGTTTTCAAATGGTCCTATGCCTCCGTCGATGCCGATCTTGTCATGGTAGACGGGATCGAACCATACGTCAAACTGATGGTTGCTGTTGATATAGCAGAGCGGGGTATGGCCGAAAATGATGGTCTTTTCTTTTATGGCAGGGGACAGGTAGAACCATTCCCGTACCCATGCGCAGATCTCTTCATCCTGTTCATATAAAGAAGCTTCCGGGTTGATTCCCGCATGGATCAGTACCAGCGGCTGTCCACCCACATTGAGTTCGAGAAAGCTGGGAAGGGAGTTGACATATTCGACCATCCAGGTTCTGAATTCCTTTCTTTTGTCATGAAAATCCCGGTCACTGATACAGTCCTTTCGGAGAAAGGCTTCCATCTGTTCCAGAGTCCGGACGCCTCCGTTGGATTTCCAGAGCCTTCCGCATGGCTCCTCCCAGTTCTCCTTCATCAGAAAATCCCGCATCATCAGTTCATGATTTCCTTTCAGCAGGAATATGTTGTCCGAATGCTGCCGGATAAACTGGTAGATCTCCATTGCTTTTTCTCCGCGGTCGTTGCAGTCTCCCAGAATATATAAGGTGTCGCTGTCGTCAAAACGGATCTTCCTGAGCATGGCAAGCAGGATTTCATAATGTCCGTGGAGGTCGGACAGTGCATATATTTTTCCGGCCATGAGCATCTCTCCTTCGCATGGTTTATATGATGGCTGACAGGATCCATTATATCAACAGTCGGTACCTTATTTCCATACTTTTTTGAAATTCCGGAAAAGAACTATTCCAAATTGTTATGGAATGATAATAGATTCGTATGGCAGACATCCCCCTGTCCGGGTTGTGGAAGAAAACGGGTTCCATTATACTGAAGACGTATGTTCTGGAAGATGCAAAACAGGAAAACAAAGGAGAATCATTGCATGAAAAAGAAAACGCTGGCCATTTTACTGACTGCAGCCATGATGACAAGTTCCGTGGGATGTTCATCCGGAAATGACATGTCTGCAGCAGATGGAGATCGGGTAACGGAGTCTGCTGAGGAAGACCAAAGCTCCGAAGGCGGAGCATCGACGGCTACTGACACTGCGGATACGAAAGAGGAAGTGACTGCTTATGTAGGGACAAGTATCTTTGACGGCAGTCTGGATCCGGTGAAAGGAGCTATGAGCTATGGATATCCTTTCATCAACAATGCTCTGTTAAAAGTGGCTCCGAATTCAGAATATGTGGGTGATCTGGCAACAGACTGGACCATCAGCGAGGATGCGCTTACTTATACATTCACACTGCGGGAAGGGGTAACCTTCAGTGACGGAAGTGATTTTACCGCAGAGGACGTAGTGTTTACCTATGAGACGGTAAGAGATCATCAGGCAAATAATGAAAATGTCGATCTGACCTGTCTGGATTCCGTGACGGCTCTGGATGCGTATACGGTGGAATTCAGATTAAAAGAATGCCATTCCCCGTTTTTCGATACGGTGGCAATGCTTCAGATCGTACCGGGCGACTCCTATGACAGTGATCTGTTTGACACAGCCCCGATCGGCACCGGCGCATGGAAGGTGCTTCAGTACGATACAAACCAGCAGATCATTCTGGAGGCGAATGAAGATTATTTTGGAAAGGCTCCCGGGATCAAAAGAATAACGCTTGTATACATGGACAGTTCGGCGGCGTTTGCGGCGGCACAGTCCGGACAGCTGGACATCGTCATGGTAGGAGCAGGTTATGCAAAGGAGACGGTTCCGGGAATGAAACTGGAAGCTTTTGAGACCATGGATGTCCGTAACATCAGCCTTCCGGTGATTGCAGAACAGACAAAAACGGATGCATCCGGCGCAGAAGTGACTGTCGGAAACAATGTAACTTCTGACCTGGCTGTCCGCGAGGCGCTTTCCATCGGTATTAACCGTCAGGAGATCATTGACCATGCATTTAACGGAGTCGGTGTTCCGGCTGTGAATTTCACGGATCATCTTGTATGGGCAAGTACGGAAGATTATCCGGACGGACGCAGGGATGAGGCGGAGAAGCTTCTGGAGGACGCAGGCTGGACGGATGAGGACGGAGACGGGATCCGCGAAAAAGACGGACAAAGGTGCGCATTTGATATCTATGCGCCCGGCGGAGACGAAGACCGCTATCGCCTTGCAGTTGCCCTGGGAGAGGATGCAGCAAACCTGGGCATTGAGATTACTGTGAAAACGGCTACCTGGGATGAAGTGGTATCTCTTCAGAATACGGCAGGTTTTGTATGGGGATGGGGCCAGTACAGCCCGACCGTACTGAATTCCCTGTTTAAATCCGAACTGTTCCTGACCGGCGGATATGACAATCCGGTAGGTTACAGGAATGATGCAGTGGATGAGAAGATCGAAGAAGCTCTTTCATCAAATAATCAGAAAGATGCGATTGCGGCATGGAAAGAAGTGCAGAAGATTGCAGATGCAGAGTATCCGTATCTGTATCTTGTAAATATTGAACATTGTTACTTCGTAAATGAGGATCTGGATTTGTCGCCAAATACGCAGATTCCGCATCCTCATGGACATGGAAGTCCGATCATCTGCAATATGAGCGACTGGTCCTGGAAATAATCTGCTGTAAATATGTCAGGAGGAAAAAATGACTGGAAGGAACTGTTTTATCAGCGGATTTGTGAGAATGATTCTTTTGCTGATCGCAGTCAGCATGGTTGCGTTCATTCTGATCACAAAAGCACCGATTGATCCGCTGGTTTCTTATATAGGAACCAATTCTACCCTGTCTGCGGAAGCAAAAGAAGAGATTGCAGACTACTGGGGCCTGAATGATCCGCTTCCCAAACGGTTTTTGACCTGGGCATCCCATGCGCTGCAAGGAGATCTGGGAACATCCATTACCTATAAAAAGCCGGTGGCTTTTGTGATCAGATCGAGATTTGCCTGTTCCTTTGCGCTGATGCTGCTGGCATGGACCCTGTCCGGGATTCTGGGGTTTGTTTCCGGAATTCTGTGCGGACTTTTTCAGGGAAGCATATTTGACCGGGCGATGAGAGTGTTTTGCCTGGCGGTCAAGTCAGCGCCCACTTTCTGGCTGGGACTTCTGGTTTTGACGGTTTTTGCAGTGCAGCTTGGATGGTTTCCGATCGGAATGGCGGCGCCTGTGGGAAAGCTGGCTTCCGATGTGACGTTGGCGGACCGTCTTTATCATCTGGCGCTGCCTGTATTTACCCTGACGATTGTCAGCATGAGCGAAGCAGTCCTTTACACGAGACAGAAGCTGATCGAGATCATGAACAGTGATTTTATTCTCTATGCGAAGGCAAGAGGAGAGAATCGGTATCAGCTGGTAAAGCGGCATGTGCTGCGCAATATTGCATTGCCTGTGATCACGATCCAGTTTGCATCCTTCAGCGAGCTGTTTGGGGGAATGGCGCTGGCAGAGAATGTATTCTCCTATCCCGGCATAGGGACGGCAACGACAGCGGCAGCCTTAAACGCAGACGTGCCGCTTCTTCTTGGAATCGCCCTGTGCAGCGCACTGTTTGTGTTTGCCGGCAATCTGATTGCAAATATCCTTTACGGCGTGTTTGATCCGCGGATCAGGGAGGGTGGAGATTATGTATAAATCCGGTATGTCAGCTCTCCGGGTTAACCGGAGAATGCTGGTGGCAGCTGTTATGGTACTCGCATTCGTCTATCTGCTGGTCATCTTTCTGTGGGGAGCGTTTATGGATCCTTTTCAGTATGCCGTTCAGTATGAAAATAAATTTCTGCCGCCCGGAAAGGACCATCTTTTCGGAACGGATTTTATGGGAAGGGATATGTTTTACCGCTGCATCAAAGGCCTGTCCAACAGCCTGGTGATCGGGGTGCTGGCGTCGGCGGTCAGTTCTGTACTGGCTTTGATTCTCGGGATTGCTTCCGCCACCTTTGGCGGCCGGGTGGATAAGCTGATCAACTGGTGCGTGGATCTGTGTATGGGACTTCCGCATCTGGTACTGTTGATCCTGATCTCTTTTATGATGGGCAGAGGGACAAAAGGCGTTACCATTGCAGTGGCGCTGACACACTGGCCTTCTCTGACACGTATGGTACGTGCAGAAGTCATGCAGGTCCGGTCTTCTCAGTATGTGCAGGCTGCTTACCGTATGGGAAAATCACGTTTTCAGGTGGCTCTGACCCATATGGTCCCTCATGTACTCCCGGCTTATCTGATCGGTCTGGTGCTTCTGTTTCCTCACGCAATCATGCATGAGGCTTCAGTGACGTTTCTCGGATTCGGACTTCCGGCTGAGATGCCGGCAATCGGCGTGATTTTATCTGAGGCCATGAACCATATCGCTACCGGAAAATGGTGGCTTGCAGTATTTCCCGGTATGATGCTGCTCATTGCGGTCGTATTATTTGATGTGATTGGGGATCATCTTAAGAAGCTGTGGAATCCGGGAAGCGGAAATGAATAGGAGGTATCCATGAACAAAGAAATCATATTAAAAGTGGATGATCTGGTGGTGGCTTTCCATATGTACCAGAAAGGATTCCGGAAAGGAAATCTGGAAGTCATTCATGCGTTGTCTCTGGATATCAGGAAAGGAGAGATTCTGGCTGTGGTCGGCTCCAGCGGTTCCGGCAAAAGTCTGCTGGCAGGCGCCGTTTTGAATCTGCTTCCGGGAAACGCGCGGGTTCAGGGAAGCATCACATATAAAGGAGAACCTCTGGATGCCGGAAAATGTAAACGGTATCTGGGAACAGAGATTGCCTTCATTCCGCAGTCCGTAGATTACCTGGATCCGCTGATGCGCGTGGAGAAGCAGGTGATCGGCGTACGGGGGACGCCAAAAAGGCAGAAAGAAGTATTCAGGCGTTACCAGCTTTCGGATGAGGCGGGAAAAATGTATCCGTTCCAGCTTTCCGGAGGAATGGCAAGAAGAGTTCTGATTTCTTCTGCCGTTATGGAGCATCCGGATCTGATCATCGCGGATGAACCGACACCGGGGCTGAATGTTGAGATGGCGATGGAGACTCTGAATCATTTTCGGGAGCTGGCGGATTCGGGGACATCTGTGCTTATGATCACGCATGATATTGATCTGGCATTTCATGTGGCGGACCGGATTGCCGTATTTTATGCAGGTACGATTGTGGAAACGGCTCCTACGGCCGATTTCCTTGCGGGAAAGGATGCATTAAGGCATCCTTACAGCAGAGCGTTTATTGATGCGCTTCCGCAGAACGGTTTTATGCCGCTTCCGGGTTCGCAGCCCTATGCCGGGAATCTGCCCGAAGGCTGTCTGTTCGCAGACCGGTGTGAATGCTGCGATGAAGCATGTAAAGGCGAGATTGCAATGCGGACAGTAAGAAACGGGAAAGTGAGGTGCGTTCATGCAACTTGAAGCAGAAAACATTCATTTTCGGTATCATGACAAATCGCCCTGGATTCTGAAAGGAGTCTCACTCACAGTCAAAAGCGGAGAAAGAGCAGGGATCGTGGGCCCTTCCGGCTATGGAAAAAGTACGCTGGCCCGGATTTTGTCCGGCTACCGGAAGGCATCTTCCGGTTCGGTTCTGCTGGACGGCAAAGCGCTTCCGGAAGATGAATACTGTCCGGTGCAGATGATCTGTCAGCACCCGGAACTGGCGGTAAATCCCCGGTGGAAGATGGAAAAGATCCTGAAGGAAGCCTGGAATCCGGACGATGCTTTGCTGGACCGGATGGGAATCGAGCGATCCTGGCTGACCAGATGGCCTGCGGAACTGTCCGGCGGAGAACTGCAAAGATTCTGTATTGCAAGGGCGTTGTCTTTGCAGACACGGTTTCTGATCTGCGATGAAATCACGACCATGCTGGATGTGATCACGCAGGCGCAGATCTGGAAGCTTTTGCTGGAAATATCGGAAGAAAGGCAGCTGGGGATGGTGGTTATTACACATAATATGGCGCTTGCAGATCAGGTATGTACCCGCATCATTCAGCTGCCCGAGTTGAATCATACGGAGGAAAGGCTGCAAACTTTTACTTCATAAGTCTGGTATCACAAAATGGAATAGAACTATAGCAAAACGGAATGACCAAGCATCCCCCCTGCGGGGTTGCCCGGCCGTTTTTCTTTTTTTATAATTTATGTGTCGGCATTGAGATACCAGATGCCGTCTGTTTTTGAGAAAAATTCTGTGCAGGAAACCGATGAGGAGGGAATGAATGAAAAAATATACAGGAAAGCGGCTTTTGCAGCTGATCCCCATTCTTTTTGGGATTACACTGCTGTCTTTCCTTTTGATGAACACAGGCACAGCGGATGTGATCGATGTGATGGAAAGCAACAGTGGAGGCGTGATGTCGGAGGAGGAAAAGGATGTCCTCCGGGCGGAACTGGGACTGGACAAGCCGCTGGTACAGCAGTATGCGGTATGGCTTGGGAAAGTGTTAAGAGGCGATATGGGAAAATCTTTCGTATCGGGACAGCCGGTATTTACGACGTTTCTGTCCAGGCTGCCCGCAACGATTTATCTGACGATTACTTCCATTCTTTTAACCGTGTTTTTATCGGTTCCGCTGGGAATTCTCTCTGCGGTAAAACAGAATCGTCTGACGGATTATATCATACGTTTTTTTAGTTTTATCGGAAATTCTCTGCCGAATTTCTTCGTGTCGCTGCTTTTGATTTACTTTTTTTCTCTGAAGCTGAATCTGCTTCCGGTTATGGGAAATACGGCTGGCTGGAAGAGCGTGATCCTGCCGACCCTGACGCTGGCTCTTTCCATGGCATCCAGGTATACGAGGCAGGTGCGCGCGACGGTTTTGGAAGAACTGAACAAAGACTATGTGCAGGGAGCCAGAGCGCGGGGAATCAAAGAGAAACGAATCCTGT
This sequence comes from Lachnospiraceae bacterium, assembly GCA_009774145.1. Classification (GTDB taxonomy): domain Bacteria; phylum Bacillota; class Clostridia; order Lachnospirales; family Lachnospiraceae; genus Hominiventricola. The sequence continues at coordinate 12,144 of VSND01000032.1, forward strand.
ATTTCAGCGTGCTGCGGGCATCCATGCTGACAATCGTGACACTGCTGGCGCTGTCTATCGGCTCTCTTCTGGGCGGGACCGCCATCGTGGAATCCATCTTCATGTGGGACGGCGTGGGCAAGATGGCGGTGGACGCCATCACCATGCGCGATTACCCGATGATCCAGGTGTATGTGATCTGGATGGCGATTATCTATGTATGCGTCAATCTGTTTACGGATATCCTTTATCATTATCTGGATCCGCGGATACGGCTGGGACAGGAGGATGCATGATGGAAGAGAAGAAGCGGACGGTGCGCAGACAGAAAATAAAAAAGGATCATACAAAATTAAAGATGATCGTCTTCGGGCTTCTTGTACTGGCGGTGATTCTGATGGCAGCGTTTGCACCGTATCTGACTCCTTATGATCCCTATGAACAGGATCTGGGAAATGCGCTGCTGCCGCCGGGTGAGGCGCACCTTCTGGGGACGGACCGCTATGGAAGAGACATGCTGTCCCGCGTGATTATGGGATCGCAGTCCACGATCTTCTCTGCTCTGCTGCTGGTAGCAGTGATTACGGTGATCGGAAGCGCAGTGGGGATTCTCTGTGGCTGGAAGGGCGGGAAGCTGGACGCTTTCCTTATGAGAGTGTCGGATATCTTTCTGGCATTTCCGGGTATGGTGTTTGCCATCGCAGTGGCAAGTGTTATGAGCGGCGGTATCCTGAACGCAGTGGCGGCGCTGGCCTGCATCTCCTGGCCCAAATACGCCAGAATCGCCAGAAGCCAGGTGCTGTCGATCAGGAGCATGCCGTATATGGCGGCAGCTAGGCTGTCCGGTTCGGGAACTTTGAAGATGACAGGAAAACATATCATACCGAATATCGCAGGTCCGGTTGTTGTGACAGCAGTCCTTGATATCGGGACCATGATCATGGAGATCGCAGGACTGTCTTTTCTCGGACTGGGCGCCACGCCGCCCACAGCAGAGTGGGGCTCCATGATGAGTAACGGAAGGAGCATGCTGCAGACTTCGCCCTGGGTGATTCTGGCGCCGGGTGCGGCAATCTTTCTTACGGTCATGATTTTTAATCTTGCAGGCGATACCGTACGTGACGTGCTGGATCCCAGACAGAGAAAGAGGTGACAAGATGGCTCCGTTATTGGATATGCAGCATGTGGAAGTAAGCTACAACGGAAGAGCAGTTGTACAGGATGTATCTTTGCAGATGGAACCAGGAGAGATTCTGGGGATCGTCGGAGAGTCCGGAAGTGGGAAGAGCACGGTCATAAGGGCCGCCATGGGACTTCTGGGGAACGGCGGAGCAGTGACCAGAGGAGATATTTATTATAAAGGACAGAATGTGGTGGACGCAGATGAAGAGGAGCTTCGGAAGATGCGGGGGCCTGCCATGGGCATGATCTTCCAGAATACAGGCGCTTCCCTCTGCCCGATCCGAAGCATTGGCGACCAGCTCCATGAGAGTATGAATCAGCACGAAAAGGTGAGCCGGGAGGAAGTACGCAGGAGAGCGCTGGAACTTTTCGGCAGGATGCGTCTGAATGACGGAGACCGGATCCTGAACAGCTATCCCTTTGAACTGTCCGGCGGTATGAACCAGAGAGTCGGCATTATGATGGCCATGGTGCTGAAGCCGGATCTTCTGCTTGCGGACGAGCCTGTCAGCGCATTGGATGTAACGGTTCAGGCGCAGGTGGTGAAGGAGATGATGGAGATGCGGAAAGTCTATGGAACCGGGATTGCCATTGTCACTCATAATATCGGTGTTGTGGAATACATGGCGGATAAGATCGCGGTCATGTATCAGGGCAGGCTCGTGGAATACGGAGAGACGAAAAAAGTGATCCATCATCCGGAACAGGAGTATACGAAGAAGCTGATCGGGGCGGTGCTTCGCATAAACAGAAGGTGATACAAAATGGAGAAGTTATTGGAAGTCAAAGAACTGAAAAAGACATTTTACAAACATAAAATTCCTTTTGCGGCGGTGGATGGCGTCAGCTTTGACCTGACCAGGGGAGAGTGTCTCGGGCTGGTGGGAGAAAGCGGCTGCGGAAAAAGCACCATCGCAAAGATCATTACCCATCTGACAGCTCCGGATACCGGAAGCGTGCTTCTGGAGGGGGCAGAGACGCTGTATCTGAGAGGGAGGCAGGAGCGGGAACTGTATACAAAGATTCAGATGGTGTTTCAGACTCCGCAGGATTCGTTTGATCCCAGATGCTCTCTGGGGGACGGGATCATGGAGAGCATGAGAAACCGGGGGATAAAAAGGGCAGAGGCAAAGGAGCGGATGTATGAGCTTCTGGATATGGTGGAGCTGGACCGGGAGTTCGCTTCCCGCTATCCCCACGAGGTCAGCGGAGGGCAGTGTCAGCGGGCGGCAATTGCCCGGGCGCTGGCTCCGGATCCGGAACTGATGATCTGCGACGAAGCGACCAGTGCGCTGGATGTAACCGTTCAGGCGCAGATTGTGGAGCTGCTGCAGAAGCTGCAGAGAGAAAAGGGGCTTTCCCTTTTGCTGATCTGCCATGATCTGGCGCTGGTGCAGAGGCTCTGTGACCGTGTCCTGGTCATGTATCAGGGAAAAGTCGTGGAACAGGGGATTCCAGACGAAGTGATCCGGCATCCAGAAGAAGCGTACACAAAAATACTGGTGAACTCGGTCTTTTAAAATAACAGAGGCAGGGACGCGCAGCGTCCGGATGGGTCTGTAAAAAAGATCTGTAAGGGAAAGAAAGGGACAAAGAAAAATATGAAGAGGAAAAATTTACGGAAAAAAATCGGTGTATCACTGCTTGCATTGACCATGACGGCAGGGCTTCTGGCAGGCTGCAAAGACAAAGATTCAGCCTCTGCGCCGGAGGATGCAGGCGGGATACAGACTGCGGAAGGGGAGAAAGTATTCTATTATGGAGATACCACATTCAATGCGGAAAACGACGAATCGGATGTGAATCCCCACAACGGATATTCCGGATGGGCATGTATCCGCTATGGGATCGGGGAGACTCTGTTCCGCTATACGGACAGTATGGAGTCCGAGCCGTGGCTGGCGACAGAGTACAAAAATGTGGATGAAAACACCTGGGAGATCACACTGAGAGACGGCGTGACTTTTACCAGCGGGCGTGCCATGGATGCAGCGGCGGTGAAAGAGTGCCTGGATCATCTGGTCGAAGTACATGAGCGGGCAGGAGGTGATCTGAAAATTCAGGAAGTGACTGCAGACGGACTGACACTGACCATTCGAACCGAAGAGCCGGTCCCGGCGCTGATCAACTATCTGGCGGAGCCGTATGGATGCATTATTGATATGGAAGCAGGTATCGGAGAAGACGGCAACGTATCCGGTACCGGGCCGTACCGGGCGACTCTGGTGGAGACCGACAAGGGTTTGACACTGGTGAAGAATGAAAATTACTGGGATGGCATGCCGCATCTGGATACGATCTATGTACGGACCATCTCAGACGGCGATACCATGACCATGGCCATGCAGTCCGGAGAACTGGACGGCGCCTATGGGCTTCCCTATGCCAGCCTTCCGCTGTTTGAAAGTGCGCCCTACAGTATCTCTTCCTGTGAGACCTCCCGTTCGTTCTTCGGAGCGATGAATTATGAGACAGAAGCGTTGCAGGATGCCAATGTAAGAAGAGCCATTGCAGGCGCCATTGACCGGGAGAATTTTACGAAAGTCCTTATGAACGGCAACGGAAGTCCGGCGGTTGGCCCATTCCCGGCCAGTTTTCCGTTCGGAGACAGTACGGTGACGGCACAGTCCTTTGATCTGGAAGTATCGAAGACGCTTCTGGCAGAAGCCGGATGGACGGATACGGACGGGGACGGCTATGTGGATAAAAACGGACAGAAACTGACGCTTCGCTGGCTGACCTATCCCAGCCGTCAGGAACTTCCGCTTCTGGCAGAGAGCGTACAGGCTACCATGAAGGAGATCGGGATTGATCTTCAGGTGAACTGTACGGCGAATCATCTGGATTTTGTCGCCAGCGGAGACTGGGATATCTATGCAAGTGCATTTGTGACGGCGCCCACCGGAGATCCGGAGTTCTTCTTTACGACCCACTGTCTGGATGCTTCTTCCAAGAACCGGGGCGGCTATCACAGCGAAGAACTGGAAGCGCTGGAAGAACAGATGAGCCGCACCTTTGATGCAAAGGAGCGTGCGGAACTGGCAACGAAGATGACGCAGGTGATCCTGGATGACAACAGCTTTGTCTTTGCATCCCATCTGAGGATGTCCATCGTATCCGGCGAGGGCGTAACCGGGCTTGTTGCACATCCGTGCGATTACTATGAGATCACGGCAGAGCTGGATAAAAACTGAGGTTTCTGAAAGATTTTGAAGGTCTGTGCGGCGAGGGAAAGACAATGGCGGATCTGCAGTGAAATTTCCGCTGGCTGAAGTTGACAAAATGGCTGAAATGGGCGAAAATAATGGAAAGTTACAGGTGAAACATCTGTATCGGAGGAACAGGAGGATTCTATGGAACAGTATTTTGTATTACAAAACGGAGTGAAGATGCCGCGCACCGGATACGGGACCTATAAATGTACGGACGGGAGTGACGGGCAGATCGTACGCATGGCTCTGGAAGCAGGATACCGTCTGCTGGATACGGCGGCGGCTTATGAAAATGAGGAACATGTGGGAAAGGCTGTCCGGGAGAGCGGGATTCCAAGAAAAGAGATTTTCCTGACTTCCAAGGTGTGGAAGACGAATCTGGGATATGAGAAGACGAAAAAGAGCTTTGAAGAGTCTCTGGAGCGGCTGCAGACGGAATATCTGGATCTGTTTCTGCTCCACTGGCCCAAGCCTGCTTCGGATACGGAGAACTGGAAGGAACTGGACCGGGAGAGCTGGAAGGCGCTGGAGGAATTTTATCATCAGGGAAAAGTCCGCGCCATCGGTGTCAGCAATTTCCTTCCCCACCATTTGGAAGCGCTGATGGAGAACGCTGATGTACGTCCCATGGTAAATCAGCTGGAACTGCATGTGGGCTATCTGCAGGAGGCGGCAGTGCAGTACTGCAAATCCTGGGGGATTCAGGTACAGGCGTGGAGTCCTCTGGGAAGGAGGCGTGTTCTGGAGGAGCCGGCCGTTGTTGGCATGGCGGAGAAATATAACGTGTCTCCGGCACAGTTTCTGCTGAAATTCCTGCTGCAGCAGAATCTGGGCGTCATCCCCAAAGCGTCCTCCATGGAACGGATGCGCCAGAATCTGGAACTGCCCGATATTGAGATTACAGAAGAAGATCTGTGCTTTCTGCGCTGCCTGCCGCAGATCGGATGGAGCGGAGAGCATCCGGATCTGGAGCGGGTGGCGCCGCAGGGGAGCTGATCCTGTAGAACAGGAAGAAAAGGAGAAAATAACGATGAAATGCAGAGGTGCAATTTTTGATATGGACGGACTGCTTTTTGATACAGAGCAGGTCTATCAGGATACATGGCATGAGATCGCGGCAGAACGCAGTATGATACTTGGAGAAGGTTTTCTGGAGGCGATCTCGGGAACCAGCGGAAGCCGTATGTGCCAGGTCATTGAGAACTATTATCATGTCCCTGACGGAACGGACATTATGAAGGAATGTCTGGAACGGGTAAGAAAAAAACTGGAGTTTCATGTTCCGGTCAAGAAAGGTGTATTTGAGATCCTGTCGGCATTTGAAAAAGCCGGCCTGCGGATGGCAGTCGCAAGCAGCGCTCCTTTCGAACAGATCAGGGCCAATCTTCGTACAGCAGGTCTGGAAAGCCATTTTGACATACTGGTCAGCGGATCGGAAGTGGCGCATGGAAAACCGGCGCCGGATATATTTCAGTGTGCGGCCGGGCGCCTTGGTTTTCTTCCGGAGGAATGTTTTGTATTTGAAGACAGTGAAAACGGTATCCGGGCCGGACATGCGGCCGGATGTGTAACGGTCATGATTCCGGATCTGATGGCGCCGTCCCCGGAGATTGTACCTTACTGCTCGCATATCTTTCTGGATCTCCTCCAGGCATCAAAGCAGCTTGGGGTCTGAGCATCTGATCCTATGATCCATGCAGGAACAGGCAGAGAGATCAGCCGCCCAGAGTGACATCCTGTCTCTGATACCATTCCAGTGCATCTGTAAACTGTGTTTCCTGAAAATCCGGCCATAATTCTTTGACGATATAAAGATCTGAATAGACGGTCTGGATCGGCAGAAAACCGGACAGACGGCACATTCCGCCCCAGCGGATCACCAGGTCGATCCTTGGGATCCCGCTGGAGGCCCATCCGTTTTTCATATCCCATTCCCAGCCATAATTTACCAGAAAATTGACCCTCAACGTCTCCGGACCGCAGTCCTGCTGCCGCCTTTTGCCTGTATATGGAAGCAGCCCGGCAGGAAAGCAGGGAGATTTGTCATTGCCGATCACATACAATTCTGCCTGCTCCTGTTCGAGCATCTTTGCAGCTGTGACACAGGCATCGGAAAATGCGGCGACCTGCTCTCCAGGCCGTTTGCAGTTGTCAACCGTAAATCCATAATAGGTTATTTCCTGAATGCCGTACTCCTGGGCTGCCCGAAGCAGCTTCAGGCCCGGCTTTAGCCCATGGGCATAACCTTCCTGTTTTTTCAATCCGTTTTTAACGGCCCAGCGCCGGTTGCCGTCCGGAATGATGCCGATATGTTTTGGAATACGTTTCATAGAAGTCTCCTGACTGTTTTCTTCTTATTATGGACAGATTCCGGATAAATATACAGATTTTTCCAAAAGGAAACAACTGCCGGTCTGATCGGTGCGAAAAGAAGGCTGACAGCTCCAGAATTCATGCTTTTCAGGCATGGACTGCTATAAAGAACAGGTATTTGATATAATCTGAATCAGGGCTTATCATGCAGATAAAAGAAATCGAACCGTTTTCTCTGTACCTGCATGATTTATGGAAAACAGAGAAGACATGGGAGAACATACAGAAAGGGCAGTTTTACTATGAATCGCAGGAGACTGATGGAAGAAAAACAGATGTTATTTTCGGATGAAGATCTGAAGGCTATGATTGTTCCGCTGTTTTTGGAACAGCTCCTTGTGATGCTGGTGGGAATCGCAGATACGCTGGTGGTCAGCCATGCAGGAGAGGCTGCAGTGTCCGGGGTGTCCCTGGTCAATCAGTTTAACACGATCTTCATCTATCTGTTTACAGCGCTGGCATCCGGCGGCGCGGTCGTGCTCAGCCAGTACATCGGCAGGAAAGAGCAGGAGCAGGCGGGAAAATCTGCCAGTCAGCTTCTGATGTCGGGAACGGTCTTTTCTCTGGCGACTGCCGTGCTGGTGCTGATCGGAAATGAGGGGATGCTCCGTCTGTTGTTCGGCAGAGTGGAGGATTCCGTTATGGATGCCTGCGTGATGTATCTGCGGATTTCGGCTTATTCCTATCCGGCGCTGGCTGTCTATCATTCCGGCGCCGCAGTGTACCGGAGCCTTGGCAGGACAAATGTGACCATGTATATCTCCATACTGTCCAATATCATCAATGTAATCGGAAATGTGATCGGCGTATTTGTACTGCATGCGGGGGTGGCGGGTGTTGCCTGGCCCTCTCTGATTGCCCGGACATTTTCTGCAGCTGCCATTACGGTTCTGTGCTTTCGGATCTCTTTTCAAATTCCGGGCGGCAGGAGGATTACCACTGGAGAAAAGAAAGAGGTGTTTTACAGGCTGTGCTGGATTTTTCATTGGGATACATCCTGCCTGAAAAAAATTCTGAGAATTGCCATACCAAACGGTGTGGAAAACGGAATCTTTCAGCTGGTAAAGGTGGCGCTCAGCAGTATTGTGGCTCTTGATGCTGTCGTCGGCATGGAATCTGCTGATCTTTCTTCTTACGCCGCTGTTTCTTTCGTTTTATGCACTGGAGCCTCAGACAAAACAGCTTGTGATCTGGCTGGTTCTGATCCACAATGTATTTAACGCCGCGGCATTCCCTTTTTCCGGAGCGCTCAGCAATGGACTCCGGGCGGCGGGAGATGTGAAATTTACCATGTATGTCTCGGTTCTGTCCACGATCGTGGGACGGCTGTTTTTGTCGTACCTTCTTGGGATCGTATTCCATATGGGTGTGATCGGGATTGCTGCTGCCATGGTCTTTGACTGGGTGCTTCGTGCAGTGATCTTTATCCGGCGGAAAAGATCAGGAAAATGGAAACTGTTTGAGGTTGTTTAAGGCGGGAAAGAATCCGGACCGCCTTTTTTGTATGTTCGGATTGTGGCGACCGCCTTTTTCTGGTATACTTTTGGTGGAGAAAAAGGCAGTCCGGTTAAAAACGGTACAGGATTTCCGGAAAGAAACCTGTTGGTAAATTTGTCAAAGGCATATGAAAACCGGTGTTCAGTCTGAAAGGAGTAAAGGATGACAGAGTGGGAAAAAGCCCAGAAGGGATATTTATACGATGCGAATTATGATCCTGATATCATCGATAAAAGGACCAGGTGTGCAGACTTGTGTTATGAGTACAATATGTGTAAACCTTCGGATATGAATAAACAGCAGATAATATTACACAGGTTGTTGGGAAAGATCAAAGGGAATATTGTTGTCACATCTCCTTTTTATTGTGATTATGGTATAAATATTTCCGTCGGAGAGAATTTCTATACAAACCATAATGTAACCATACTGGATGCGGCTGAAGTATCTTTCGGAGATAACGTGTTTATTGCGCCGGATTGCGTATTTTCAACAGCAGGACATCCGCTTGATGCAGCGCAGAGGAACCAGGGGCTGGAAATTGCGCTGCCGATAACGGTAGGTAATAATGTATGGATCGGCACGCATGTATCGGTACTTCCGGGTGTGACAATCGGCAATAATGTGGTGATTGGCGCTGGCAGTGTGGTAAATCGTGATATTCCGGATGGTGTTGTGGCAGCAGGAAATCCATGTCGTGTTATAAGAAAGATAACAGAAGCGGACAGGAAAAAATATCCAGTTTATTAAAATACGTTTCCCGTTTTGCAGACTGGAAAATCAGAATATGAAAGAAGGCCAGGTGTTTTATGCTGATTATGCGAAACCGGAAGGTTTTTGTGACGAGGCATGAAAAGCAATTTATCAATATGTGTTTGCATTGGCTTACGGAGCCGGAAATGATGTATTTTATTATGGAGACTGGATCCGTAAGCCGGGCGTTGCAATTTGCAGCTGCAACGATGGTTTAAGACCTGTCATTTTTAAACTGGAAATGACAGAAGACATTTCTGAAATCGACTATACTCCCGTCAGATGATTCCGGTTGATGGAAATGTCCGAAAAATTATATATAAACGGCATTGAATTCCTGCACTCACAGAGTTTTGATCCCCGTGCCGTTTATCATACTTTTCCGGCAATTTTTAAATACCAGATATATAGACTAAAAAGAAAGAATGGGCGTTACCATAAATTTTTCTAAAAAAATGGTTGATTATCTCAAAAAAGCCTTGATTTACGGGCATACAAGCAGGATTTCAAGCTGAATTTACTACCAATTTACTACTTTTGAGGGAAAGAGCCTTGATATGCCGCCCGGAACCCTGCCAGCCCAGCCACCAGCACACAGCATTGAGAAAGAATAAATGAAAACTGAATACGACGCAAACGCGGCGTTTCTCTATCCCTAACCGGGAGAACAGGAACGCCGCTTTTTTATGCCCTCATGTTACGCAGCAGGGGCAAAAAGAGCCTTGCTATATGCGGCTTTGCGGGCGCACTTTTGCCGGAGACAGGGATTTATACCTGACCCCGGCAAAATGGCGTTCTATCGCGTAACAAATCCACAACCAAAGGAGTGATGAAGCTATGGCAGTTTTCCGAGTGGAACGCAACAAGGGCTATATCGTTATGAGCAACCACCATTTACGCAAGGGAAACACTGTTGGATGCAGATATTTGATGAGATCCGGGCAAGGGGAGTGGAAGATGTGCTGTTCATCAGCATGGATGGCGTATCCGGCCTGGAAGAAGGGGCAAGGAGTATTTTTAAGGATGTCGTAGTGCAGCGCTGCATTGTGCACCTGATCCGTAATTCCATCAAATACATACCGTCAAAGGATTACAAGGCATATACAGCGCAGTTAAAGAAGGTATATGGGGCACCCGGCCTGAAAGCGGCAGGAGCGGAATTTGAGCGTTTTAAGCAGGCATGGGCAAAATACCCGGGGCAGTAGATGTATGGGTGCGCAACTGGCAGCATGCAGCCCAGTTATATAATTATGGCAGTGCGGTCAGGAAGGTCATGTATACGACTTATACCGACAAAAAAACTATACCGACATTTTTCGGAAAGCCAGCAGTTGCAGGTATTTTCTGAAAAAATGTCGGTATAGTTTTGACCTTTTCCTAAATATCCTTCATGATGGAACAAAAAGAAGGAGGTTTCCACTAATGAAGGAAAACCAAAAGGGACTTGATGGATTGATCCGGGAAGTAATGGATCAGATGGAGGACAGAAGGTATGGAAAAAAGATAGTTACACGTTATCGATCCAGTTTCCAACTTCTTATGTCCGTATCACATGAGACAGGAGACGACGGGCTTTCAGAAAAACTCATAAAAGCTTTTCTGGACAGACCGGTCAGCTGCAGTGAAAAATGGGCGCAAAAGGAATTGACCCACCGGAAACGCTGCATCAGGTTGCTCCTGTCGCTTGCACGGACAGGGACCGTTGACTGGAGAAGGCAGGGTACTGACAGCACATCCGGAAAACTTATGAATAAAGGATTCCAATTGGAACTGGAATCCTTTATCAGATATCTGGAACAGAAAGGGTTCAGCCCCAATACGATGTCCGGGTATAAACGAATGGTTGCTTATTTTCTGCTTTTTTGCCAAAAAAATGGATATGGAAAGTTATCCGATATCCGAACAAATGATGTGAGTACCTTTATCCTGTCCCTTTACAGAGACGGACGGTACCGGCCGTCTACGATCGGGAGCGGTCTGGCAGGGCTGCGCAGGTTTCTTTCCGCTAATGACCACACGGCACAGTTCCTCCTGGAGATGCCGGTGCATCTGCCGCGTGAAGTAAAGATCATAGAAATCTATAATAGCAAGGAACTTGCGGCACTCAGATCCACGCTCTCATCAGGGGTGCTGACTAAGAGGGACACCGCTGTCTGCAGGCTCCTTCTGGAAACAGGGCTCCGGGGAATTGATGTCTGTTCTTTGAAGCTGAAAGATATTGACTGGGAAAAGGACTGTATCTCCATTATTCAGAATAAGACAAAGAAAACGCTTACCCTTCCTTTGAGGGCTTCTTACGGAAATGATATCGCGGATTATATCCTGAATGAACGTCCGCAGAGCAAATCGGGCTATGTCTTTTTGAAGACTTTTGCGCCGTTTGGACGTCTGGGTACAGGAAGCATTTATGAGATCCTGAAAAAACTGGAGGAACTTGCCGGGATTAAAAAGGAAGGGCGGCCGGTGGGGAGCCGGATGACAAGGCATAACGCTGCGTCTTCCATGCTCCGGGCGGGTATCCCTATGTCAGATATCTCAGCAGCTCTCGGGCACAGGGATCCGAACATTGTATCTGTATACCTTTCAACTGATGCCATGAGTCTGGTGGCGTGTACGCTCCCGCTCCCTGCCGTCAGGAAAGGGGGGATTCCAGATGCACAATGAGTCCCTGTTGGAACTGATCAACCGGTTTGTTTCTTATAAGAGGGCTAACGGCTATCAATACCAGACCGGAGCTTATTATCTAAAGAGGTATGCCCGATTTGTTATGGAAACAGATCCCGGAACTGCGGCACTGAACAAGGAGAGCGTCGAAGGATTTCTTGGACAGTTCCAGGATACCCCGGGAAGCCTTTATAACGCAGCTGCCATCCTGCGTGAGTTTGGCAGGTATCTTGCCGCCCGCGGCATTAAAACATATCTTATCCCATCCGGAAGACTGCACCTTCCCACGCCGGTCCAGCCGTATTTTTTTACGGAGGAAGAGATTGTTGCGTTTTTCAGGGAATGCGACAGAGTGGAAGATTCCCATTTGAAGGGAAGGGATCTGGTTCTTCCTGCAATCTTCCGGCTCCTTTACTGCTGTGGACTCCGCTGTAAAGAGGCACGCACACTTGCCCGGAGAAATGTGCATCTTGATGAAGGCTATCTTGATATCATCCAGTCTAAGGGACCGAAGAGCCGGAGGGTTTATATCTCAAGAGAACTTGCTGGATACTTAGCCATCTATGACCGCCGGATCAGCCGCCTGTTCCCGGATCGCACGGCTTTCTTCCCGAACAAGATGGACTGTCCATACGGCGCCAGCTGGCTGCAGCAGAACTTCCTGCGTTTCTGGTATGCCGCTTTTCCGGAGAAGAGAGGTTCCGGTATCAGCATACGCGCGTATGATTTCCGCCATCACTTCGTCTATGCCAACATGAACCGCTGGCTGAGGGAAGGAAAAGACGTGAACGCTATGCTTCCTTACCTTATGCGGTATATGGGGCATTCCGATGTAAAAAATACCCTGTACTACTTCCATCTCGTGCCGGATATCTATGGCGGGATACTGGACAGATCCAGGCATTCGGAAGGACTGATACCGGAGGTGGATGATGGCAGGGAGAAATGATAAAAACAGAACAAAAAAGTTTGACAGTGTTTTCTTTTGGGATACAGCGAGATGTTTTCTGGACCATGAGCTCCTGAAGATCAGAAAAAAGAGTCAAAATACCGTTGCCTCCTACCGTGCCTCGCTTAACATCTACATTGGTTTTCTGGAAGAAGTAAAAGGAATCCGCCGTGAACACATCTGTTTTAATGACCTGGACAGGAAAAATCTGAAAGATTATCTTGTGTGGATGGCAGACGTAAAAACATGGAGCCCGAAGACCTGCAACCTCCGCCTGACCGCAGTAAAAGCCCTGTTGTCATATGCATCGGAAGAATGTATGGATATCACTCCTGTCTTTGTTTCGAGCCAGACGGTACATGGTCTGAATATCCCCGGCAGTGAGATCAGGTATTTCGAAGACTGCCAGATGAAAGCGCTTCTTGATGCTCCCGACAGGGAGAAACGATCCGAGCGCCGGAACCGGATGCTGCTTATCCTTGGATATGATGCTGCCATGCGGGTGGGAGAACTGACGGGTCTGAAGGCCTGTGACCTGCATCTTGATGCGGAAGTACCCTATATCAGGATACTGGGAAAAGGCGGGAAATACCGGAGTGTACCAGTGATGAAAAAGACTGTAAAGCACCTGAGAGGATACCTGCGGGAATTTCATGGGGACAGCCACGATCCTATGGCCCCTCTCTTTTATGCGGTTACCCATGGCATCAGACATAAACTGTCCGATGACTGCATTCAGAAAGTCCTGAAAAAGTATGCAAAGAAATGCCGGAATGAAGGAATCCCAATGCCGGAAGATATCCATTTCCACATGCTGAGGAAGACCAGAGCAATGAGTCTGTACCAGGAGGGATGTCCTCTATCCTATATCCAGCAGATGCTTGGACATGAAACTATCTCAACTACTTCTGGGTTCTACACTTTTGTAACCCTGGATACGTTAGCAAAAGCTCTGGAGCGGACAAACCCGGATGGAAGAAATACGGAAAAGAACTGGAAGGAGAAAAAAATATCGGAAGCCTTATATAAGCTGTAAAAACTATACCGACATTTTTTCAGGAAATGGCTGTAACTGCTGGCTTTCCGAAAAATGTCGGTATAGTTTTTTTGTCGGTATAAGTGGTACTATCACGAAATCGGTATAGTACGACAAATGCCATAGAGTCTGTCAATTCAAGTTTACGGAAGGTTACAAAAAAAGGGGCGTTCCCCAATGAGGATGCGGTAATTAAGGCCTTCTACTTGAGAATTGTAGAACTATACAAGAAATGGAATGGCCGTCCCGCAGCCAACTGGGCAATCGTCCGCAACCAGCTTGCCATGGATGACAAAATGCAGGCACGCATTCTGAAGTATGAACAGTATTGATTCCGACATACAAAACTGGAAGCTTTGAAAACTGCCAGTTAAGGAAATTTTATAAAACTTACACATTTTACTTGACAAACCCATGGAAAGCTAAAGAGCAGCTTTCCCACGTCCTGCAAACAGAGCTACCCACAATTCCATAAGCAGCCAGTTATACACATTACGGCACAATGCCGACGACTACGGAATCCCTCTCATTCCTTATATCCTTAATGACATAAGAACATACATTATTCCCTTGTAATACTCTCAATTTCTCGCTGATAAAATTCAATCTTTTCATCTAATTTTTTCATGTGTTCCTGTAATTGATTGATTTGTTCGTTAAGGGCTTTTCGATGAGAAATGAGCATTTCCATTCTTTCAGACAAAGTAGGCTCACCTTTTGCACGTAATTCAGCGTAATGCTGGATTTCTTTGATTGGCATACCCGTGTCTTTTAGACGCTTGATAAAATCAATCCAAGCGAGGTCTTTATCAGTATAGCAACGGCGGTTACTGGAATTGCGCCCCGGTGTGATTAAATGCTCATGCTCATAATAGCGCAAGGTATGTATTCCTAAGTTTGTCAGCTTTGAAAATTCACCTATGGAATATTCCAAAAAATCACTTCCTATATCTTGACATAGAGTTTACTCTACATTATATGCTTGCATTATATCAAAAACAAGGAGGCTTTGTAAATGGTTCACAATACAGAAAAATATACCGTGATTACTGGGGCAAGTTCGGGTATTGGGTATGAAACAGCAAAAGCATTTGCAGGACGTGGCAGCAATTTAATTTTAGTAGCCCGCAGAAAGGATAGACTTGAAGCATTGAATCAAGAGATTTTATCGTGCTATCCAGCACTGAATATTATCATCAAGGCTACAGACCTATCTATTTCCGACAATGTTTTTCGGCTGTATGAAGAAATTAAAGAGTATCCGTTGCAGACATGGATTAACAATGCTGGTTTCGGAAACTACGATACCGTAAGCCATCAAGACTTGAACAAAATCAGACAAATGCTTCACTTAAACGTGGAAGCCCTCACGGTTCTTTCTTCACTGTTTGTACGAGATTTCAAAGATGTAGAGGGAACACAGCTTATCAATATTTCTTCTGCTGGTGGTTATACGATTGTACCTACTGCTATTACTTATTGCGCGGCTAAATTTTATGTCAGCACGTTTACAGAGGGATTAGCATGGGAATTAAAGGAGAATGGCTGCAAAATGCAAGCAAAAGTATTAGCTCCAGCAGCAACTAAGACGGAATTTGGAAAAGTCGCTAATAATGTAACCGAATATGACTATGATAAGACCTTTGGCACATATCATACCAGCGCACAGGTAGCTGAATTTTTGCTTAAACTTTATGATAGTGATAAAGCGGTAGGTGTAGTGAATAGGGAAAATTTTATATTCGAGCTTAAAGAGCCACAATTTGATTATGCGGGGAACTCCAATCATAATCAAAATATTGAAAAATAAAGGAAATTATAAATCTGTCAGCTCGAAAAAGTTTGGGAAATGCAAAACATTATGTTTTCTATTGTCGAATTATGAGATAATGCGTATAATAGCAAAGCGAGGAGGTTTTGCTAATGAAAATGCGTACAGAATATACCTGTCCTTTAGAACTTGTGCATGACATGATAAAGGGGAAGTGGAAGCCGATTATATTATGGCGGCTACGTTTAGGGGCTACTTCTCTTGCGAAGCTGGAAAGAGATATAGACGGAATTACACAAAAAATGCTGTTAGAGCATTTGAAAGAACTGATTGAATACGGATTTATTGAAAAGAAATCTTTTGAGGGCTATCCCCTTCATGTTGAGTATTCATTGACAGAAGATATGGGGGCGCAGATATTAGAAGCATTGAGAATCATGCAGCACATAGGGATTGACTACCTAAAGAGAAATGGAATGGAGCACATCTTAGAGGAAAAAGGTGTTATTCCAGATTGACACCCACAAAAAAGTGGGTAATTTACGATTCAAAATCGGCTGCTTATAATATTTCCATAAAATTGATTGGAGGTATTGAACATGAATGTAACAAGCAGCGGAATTATTAACGGCATTATACAGCCCCAATATGGAGGACGTGGAACACAATTTAATGAGAACCACATCCCTACCTTTTCTTTGCCTTTTAAGGTGGAAAACGCACCCGAAAAAACCGTATCACTTGCGATAGTATTGGAGGACAAGGACGCTTACCCGGTAACAGGCGGCTTTGCGTGGATACATTGGCTTGCGGCAAACATAACCCGTTTTGAGATAAAGGATAATGAAAGCCAGACCACAACGGATTTTGTACAGGGAAGAAATAGCTGGACGAGCATACAAGGTGGGGAACAGTCTGTTGAATTATCTTCTTACTACGGTGGTATGACACCGCCCGACCAGCCGCATATTTATGAACTTCATGTATATGCATTAGATGAAATATTAGATATAGGTCAAGGCTTTTTGTTGAATGAGCTTCACCGGGCAATGGAGGGACATATATTAGCGCAATATACGCTCAAAGGTATTTATGAAAACTAACTTTGTGAGAGTTGGAGGACGCACAGGAAAAACTGTAATGGCCGTTTTCTCTTGCTTTCTTATTGACACTTTAAGAGAAAATGGCATTCCGTTTTATGCTGCTATTGCTGCTATATTGTGCATACAGCATAATTTAAAAGATAGTCTTAATGCCGCTTTAACCCGTGAAATTGCAACGGTAATTGGTGGAATTTTCGGAATGGTGATTTTGTCTTTTGAAAAGAATATATATCGCATACCTCACAGAAGAAAAGTTCTACCCTCTAAGCACATCAGACGAATTTCTCAAATCACCTTACGAACAATACCCCGTTACGATATGCGGTCAGACAATCATACTCACCAATGGGGAGCTTGCCGCCGCCCTGTTATCTCTGCCAGAGAAAAAGAGGGAAATCATTTGCAGTCCCTGTCCTCTGTCCTGACCAGCACGGTACAGGATACAAAGAACCGCCTGGCCCGGATGGATTTTAAGAACGCAGTGGAGCTGTCCATGCTGGCGCATATGATCGCCTACCATTCGGAAAGCCGGATCGATGAAAGTGCATTCCGGAAACTCCATGCAAAGTGCGTGGAGGAAGTGAGGCGTCTCAACGGCGCGGTGGAGCTGGGTGACGCATACAAATATCAGAAACGTGAAAACTAAAAGGAAATAATTTTATTGACTTTGTATATGGACTGGCAGGGCGGTTTTGTTTATGTTGGTTGGAAAAAGGAGTGAAATGAAAATGGACAGAGAAGAAATCTATGAGATGGTGATTCGGGAGATGACAGAAGCGGCAGTGCGCGAGCGCAATGAGCAGTCACCGGAGGACCAGGAGCTGCAGGAAAAGGCGGCCAGGCTGAGCAAGGAGATGCAGGAGAAGATCAAAGACCTGCCGGAGGATGTGAAGAAAGCCATCACGGATTATGTGGAGGCGACGTTGCTGGCGGCGGATCACGACTGCCTGTATCTGTACGAGCAGGGAGCGAAGGACTGCGTGGCGCTGCTGAAGAAGCTTTTTACATCATCCAAAGTGATCTGGCCGGAAAGGATCTGTGAAAATACTTTTTCCCGGTTGGCTCTGGAAAGGCGCAGATCGTGCAGCTTATGTAGTCCCATAAGATGATGAAATTCTACAGCCTGAAAGCTGACAGTAAGATCCACGGATTTTCCCTTTCGTCCAATGATGATATGATATTTCACAGGAAGCAGATTTTCAAATGCTTTTGCACAGGTCAGTAATCCATCCATAAGAAATCCTCCGTAAAAGAAAACCGTCCTGACAGTACAGGACGGTCTCTGAGCATTTTCTTTCGGCTTATGCCTACTCCGGCTTGAGGTTTCGCTGCACAACCCCTCTCGAAAGCTCCGCATAACAAGGCTATCCGGTACGCTGTTATGCTTCATCGCTTGGACAGACACACGCTGTTGCCTGTCTGATACTATTATTATATGGATTTACAGGAAATATGTCAATGAAAATTTAAAAATCAGTCATCAGTTCGGAGAGTGCTATGCTCTCTGATTTTATTTCCAGGAGATATATATGGCAAAACTGATCTTCACCAGCCGCTACATCCGTGACGCTCCGCCAGAACATCTGCAGAACTATGTGCGCTACATCAGTACCCGTGAAGGTGTGGAAAAAGCAGATGAGAGCAAAAAGAACCTACCAGTAACATCCGCCCAGAAGGATCTGATCCGGCAGCTCCTGAAAGACATGCCAGAGTCCAAAGACATGCTTGAATATGAGGACTACCGCCAACATTCCACTATCGGCAATGCCTCAGAGTTCATCACCCAGGCACTGAAGCGGAACCTGGACATGGCGGCGATGAAAGAAAACTATGTGAATTACCTGGCGAACCGTCCCCGCGTGGAACGGCTCGGTGAGCATGGCCTGTTCACGGATGCAGGAAAGCCGGTGATCCTTGCGGATGTGCAGAAAGAAGTGTCAGAACACAAAGGTCCTGTCTGGACCCATGTGGTCAGCCTGCGCCGGGAGGATGCGGCAAGGCTTGGATATGATTCTGCCAGAGAGTGGATGACACGCAGAAGATCCCCTGCTGGAACCGGAAATGCCGTTTTACGAAGAAGGAGAGAATGGGTCTGCAAAAGCAGAATGGAACAAGCGGTACAAACTTGCCCGCAGCTATCTGTACGGGAGTGGTCATGCTTTTTTCGATGGTGAATTTGAAAGAAAGAACACAAAACACAGTTTTACATACCGTTAATACCGCTGTTTTAGGTAGTTGCGGGGGCGGGGCTATACTTTATGGATGAGGCGACCTCCAACGTGGATACCCGTACAGAAAAAGAGATTCAGGATGCCATGCGGCGGATCATGCAGAACCGTACCAGCATTGTAATCGCCCATCGCCTGTCAACGACCCGGGATTCGGATCTGATCGTTGTCATGGACCACGGCAGGATTGTGGAAAGCGGGAATCATGAGGAACTCCTTGGGGCAAAGGGGAAATATTACGAACTGTACATGACGCAGTATGCGGGATTTGCAACCTGAGGCAGACAGAACTGAAAAATCCGGATCAGAATAGAAAAGAAGAGTATTTATGAAAAAGTTTTTTCGGAATTTAAGCAAGAACTATTGATATAACCGATGTTTTCGGATATACTGGTGGTAAAATATCAGGAGGTGATATTATGATCGTCAGACCTTACTATATGGAACTGCTGAAAACCTACCGTGATGTATCGCTGGTGAAAATCCTCGCAGGTATTCGCCGCTGCGGGAAATCTACGATTTTAGAAATGCTGCAGGACGATTTGATAAAAAGCGGCGTTCCTGCAGACCATATGATCAGCATGCGCTATACCTCCGAAGATTTTGACGATGGTATGACCGATAAGGATATGTACAACAGTATTAAAGAGAAAATGACTGATGGCGGGCGTTACTATCTTCTGCTTGATGAAGTACAGGAGATAACCGGCTGGGAGAAAGCTGTCAACAGCCTGTTGGAAAACGCCAATACGGATATTTATGTGACTGGCTCCAATTCCAGGTTAATGTCAGGCGAAATATCCACCTACCTGACAGGGCGGTATATCTCTATCCCTGTGTTTACACTGTCCCTGGCCGAATATATGGAATTCAAAAAGTCAAGCGGCCGCACGCCGAAAGAGCTGCTTATGGAATATATCCGAATGGGCGGCTTTCCCATCGTTGCGCTGAATAATTTCGACGAGAGCGCGGCGTACCAGATCGTCGAGGGCATTTACAGTTCCGTCATCACCAGCGATATAACGAAGCGGCACAATATCACAAACTTTGACCTGTTCAACCGTGTGGTAAAGTATATCGTTGAAAACGTCGGCAAAACCTTTTCTGCCAATGCCATCGTGAAGTTCCTGAAGAATGAAGGGCGTTCTCTCTCGGTGGAATCCGTCTACAACTATTTGGAATGGTTGGAAAAAGCCTTTGTGATTTACCGCTGCCAGCGATACGATCTGCAGGGAAAATCCGTGCTGAAAACACAGGAGAAATTCTATCTGGCCGACGCTTCTCTCAAATACTGCATGATGGGTTTCAACCCGAAATCTGTTGCCGCCATGCTGGAAAACATCGTGTACTTCGAACTTTGCAGAAAGGGTTATAAGGTGTATATCGGCAAAAACGAAACAAAGGAGATCGATTTTGCAGCGGTAAGGCGTGATGAACGTATCTATGTGCAGGTATGCCGCAATCTGCCGGAAGAATCCGATCGTGAGGTTGCCAACCTGCTGGAGATCAGGGATCATTATCCCAAATATGTGGTGACGCTCGATGAGCTTGCAGGGGGCAATGTCAACGGCGTGAAAATCATGCACTTGGCGGACTTTTTGTTGAGTGAAAATTATTAAAAATTTGGTGGTATAATTTTATTGTTGCCAACAGCGTTACATCGGGCTTCCATGAATGAAAGGATGTTTCCATGAAAAACAGAAGGAACATAACAGGAATCCTGCTTGCAATAGTCTCTGCCGTCTTATTTTTCATTTTCAGTTCCGGAGATGAGAGCGGGAGGACGGATGCCATGCTTCCATTTCATACACTGGTTAAAGCAGAGTGGAAAAAATTTATCGATGATGCCATAGCGCAGGAAGAAGGAGATTTACGTTTTATCAAGCTGGAACAGATTGCGGGAATCCAGTGCTGTACCTTTGAAATTGGAGAACTGAACAGTGGTTTTCGGAGAAAGAATAATGGGTATCACATAATTATAGAGGGTGAATGGGACGGAACTGAAGTTCCGCTACAGCATCTGTTTATTCCATTTACCGAGATAGAAATGGCAGATTTAGGTGCGTCTGAAAGCTACTATATAGAGAACGTAGATATCAACTTTGACGGAACACCGGATCTGCTGATTCATGAAGGCTTTTCCGGCGGGAGCGGAGGAAGCTGGAATAATTACCGCGCTATTGTATGGGATAGGAAGTCCGGGCAGTTTGTCTATTACCCCTCTTTTCCGGAACAGCTTGCTTTTCTGGAATTTGACAGGCAAAATAAGCTCCCCATCCAGCCGGCAATTGCAATCGTGAACGGCTCACCTTTAAGACACCGCAAAAAGTAACCTGCATAGGTGTATACGTCAATGCTGTTATACTGGAAAATTCGGATTATATGGAGAAATAAAATGGTTGATATATATGCAGCGGCCGCTTTCAGCAAAGACAATAAGGGTGGGAACAGGGCAGGAGTGGTTTTGGGCAGATCAGAGTTGACTTCTGTTCAAAAAGCAGCAATAGCAAAAGAAATGGGATATTCTGAAACTGTTTTTGTTCTGGATTCTGATAAGGCAGATTTCAGGCTGCAATATTTTACACCAACAGAAGAAGTTCCACTGTGCGGCCATGCCACAATAGCAGCATTTTCTACCCTTAAACTGCTGAGTATGTTAGATAAACCAGAATATACCATAGAGACAGAAGCCGGGATTCTCAATATTTACATAAAAGAGGACAGCCTGATACTGATGGAGCAGAATTGTCCGGCATATCTTAAAATTTTGGATTCAGATATTTTTACGGGATGCATACAAAAGGGTTTTATAGACCACAGATTTCCGATACAGATAGTTTCTACGGGGCTGAATGACATTATGCTTCCTGTTGATTCGGCAGAGCATTTAAAACGGTTATCTCCTGATTTTGAAAGGATAGCAAATATGACCAAAGAGAAGGAGGCAGTTGGGGTTCATGCTTTTACCCTGATCAAAGAATCAGATGTAACAGCTATATGCAGGAATTTTGCTCCATTGTATGGAATTAATGAAGAGTCGGCAACTGGCACAGCAAGCTGCGCTTTGGCATGTTACCTTTTCAAATACTATAAGCAACAGCCGCAGTATGTTTTTGAACAGGGGCACAATATGGGAGAAATCTCACGAATTGTTGTAAATATTTTATATCATGAGAATGTAATTGATTCTGTTTTTGTTGGTGGGTATGGACATATGCTTGGGAAGAAATCTCTGCCGGTGTAAGGGATTTTAGCGGATGAGAAGTCAAAGTATCTGATTGACCTGTACCGGGAATTGTACCTGAAGGATATCCTTACAATATAAAATTCACATTAAAGTTTTCCTCCCTGTTGTGACGAACCGATCCGCATTGTCAGCTGACTGAAAGATGGTTCGGTCGGATATTTTTATGTGCCTGGCTGATGTGTGCTCTGACAGGCAGCAGGAAGAGTACAGCTGATAAAAAGCAGATGTAACCATTGACATTACAATTTCAAGCAGGTTTACCATAGCAATACATATTTTTGCCTGTATTGATGTTTTTGGAAAGGATTATAAGATAGAACGAATGTAATGCGCTTATGGAAGAAAAGCGCAGAATATATGGCAGGAATTATGAAGAACCGACAGGCAGGGCAATGATTACCAAGGGGTACAATCTGCCATGCAGCTATGTGATACACACAGTCGGACCAATTATTTCAGGGCGGCTGCAGAAAATTTTGTGCTGACTACGAATGTGGATCACCAGTTCCAGCTTGCGGGTTTTGATAAAAAAGAATTTTTTACACACAGGGCGATTATGGATTATGGCAATGCAGCGAGCCATGTCACCAGAAGACCTATGATAATGAAGAAGCAGTAAGACAGATGATAGAGCAGCAAAAGGATATGAAAGTGACAACGGAGTTGATACCGCATTGCCCTGTGTGTGGAAAACCTGTGAGTATGAATTTAAGATGTGATGATACTTTTGTGCAGGATAATGGATGGTATGAGGCAAACCAAAGGTACAGTGACTTTGTACGCAGGCATGAAAAACTGCATATTTTGTATCTTGAATTAGGAGTCGGGGCAAATACGCCGGTAATTATAAAATTTCCTTTTTGGAGGGCAACTGCACAGAATGAAAAAGCTGTTTATGCGTGTATCAATTTTGGGGAGGCATCATGTCCAAAAGAGATAGAAAAACAGTCGATCTGTATTGATGAAGATATAAAGAAAGTTCTGTCTGCATTGGTATAGCGAACGTATCAGCAGTTTAACAAAATGAAGACTTCCTGTCATAAAAAGTGAGATGATTTATTCGTAGATATGTGATAGAATCATTTCAGGTAATAGAATCGGAATTTTATGGAGAGTTACGAAGGAGCAAAAATTATGAGACAGGACGTAGAGCAAATCATTAACAATACTAAAATTGATGAAACGAAACTGCAGGAGGCTATGAGAATTATAGACAGGGCTGCCCGTATCATGGAGGAATGCTGTTATGATACTGACACTAAAGCGAAAGAAAAACTCATTGCATTGCAAACATTGCAAAACGAGCTTCGGGAACTGACAGGGAAAGAGAATTATGATATAATAGAAGTCAATGAATACTGGTCTTACACCAGCCTGGAGACTAAAGCAACAGAGGCGCTTATGCAGGAGCCTTTTAGAGTCGGATTGCCAGAGGAAGCCCTGAGGGAACTGATTACAGAAATTTTCCGGTCAGGACATCTGGAGAAAGAGGCGTTGCTTGATTTCTGGACGGATTTTCTGGAGATGGAGACGGGAATAGATGAGGTTATGGATTATCTGTTCAATGAAAACGATAAAGGGGAGATTGTGTATGCGTCCGTTGATGAAGTAATGGAGCGGATACGCAGAGGAAAGGCTTTGGCAGAAGAAAATGTTATTCTCCTGTGACCTGAAAACTTCAAATACTGGAAAATTCGGATTATATGGAGAAATAGATTCTGTTTTTGTCGGTGGGTATGGACTGGCCAGGTATTTTTTTGGCAGCTGCAGGCTGACAAAGAGTGCATGAACACTGGCAAAGATATATAAAGAGTTGGGCGCATCTGCCGACGAGATTTTAGAAATAAGAAATACAGGAAATGGAGAGGCTGACGGGAAATGAGAAAACGAATATTTGAGATCATAGAACTGTCGAATGGAGATGACAGATTAAGCAGTGTTTATGATGTGCTTATGATGTGTACCATTGTAATCAGCCTTATTCCTCTGGCGTTCAAGGACATAAATGCTTTGTTTTTAACAATAGACTATGTAACCGCTGGAATTTTTGTTTTGGATTATCTGCTGCGTTTCATAACGGCAGATTATAAACTGGGAGCAGTGCAAAAAAGTAAAAAAACGTACAATAATCCGGGGGCAGCTTTTTGTTATTTATCCCTTTACGCCTATGGCTGTCATTGACCTGTTAGCTGTTCTTTATTTATTGGGCTACCGTAAGCCTTACGACTATGGGTTACGGAGACATATACCCGGTTTCTACTATTGGGAGTGTCGTGACTATGCTTTCATCTATGATTAAGGACAAGGTTAGCCAAAGCAAAGGAACAGGCAAAACTGCCGACAGTTGCCGAGGGAAAACAGCACAGAACCCACAGCAAAGGAAAGGGGGATATGGTACTATGAAACTTTCACGATACGAACAGGAAAGTATTCTCAATTATAATGCAGGAGAACAGACTGCCACCCTCTATACAAGGGATAAGGCGGTCATGCGGAAACTTGACACGCTTGTTGCCGATTATCCCAACACATACAAGCTGACAGGGCAGGACGAGGTATGGCTTTGTGCTATACTTTAGCAGAAACAACTCAACCAATCGAAATATGATGTGGAGGTTGCGGGGAAAAGGATGGAAACAGCTATAAATGAGTACAATAAATATATTGACAGAATCGATTGGAACATAGAATATAAAGACAATGATATTCTCCCGGGAGCGTGTCCTGTATGCGGGAAAAAAGTATTTATCAAATTTTATGGAAGCTATCAACAGTCATATGTGATTTGTTGCGAAACACCTGATTGTATGTACATAACATCCCGTGGGTTATAAGCGCCACTTTGCTGCTGGTTTTCATAAAAATGTGGAAACGGGTAAGGTCTATGCCTGGTTTACAAGAAGAAAAAAGATATGGCAATGACATCAGAACCGGTCATGCTTTTAAGCTATGGAACAGTATGTAATATAAGCATTTGATATATTTATCTGTCCGGCCTATAATAAAAGCAAATGGTATCCAGGAACATATGCAGAAGACCATATCAAAAGATCATCCCAGGGAGGAAAAGAAAATGGCAGTAAAACAGACCGCAGGCAGAGATGCTTTGGGCGAATTTGCCCCGAAATTTGCACAGCTGAATGATGATGTATTATTTGGAGAAGTGTGGAGCAGGGAGGATAAACTCTCGCTGAGAGACCGTTCACTGGTAACGGTTGTCTCCCTGATGGCTCAGGGACTTGTGGATTCGTCTTTCCAGTTCCATCTGATGAGTGCGAAAAAGAACGGGATCACAAGGGCGGAGATCGCAGAAATCCTGACCCATGCAGCGTTCTATGCCGGATGGCCCAAGGCATGGGCGGCTTTCCGTATGGCAAAGGAAGTCTGGACAGAGGAAATCTCCGAACCCGATGCAAAATCTGCACATGCTGCTTCCATGCTGTTTCCCATAGGGCAGCCAAATGAAGCTTTTGCGCAATATTTTATCGGCCGGAGTTATCTTGCGCCCGTTTCTGCGGAACAGGCAGGGATTTTTAACGTAACCTTTGAGCCGGGCTGCCGCAACAACTGGCATATCCATCATGCAAAGAGCGGCGGCGGACAGATTCTGATCTGTGTCGGCGGTCGGGGCTATTATCAGGAGTGGGGAAAGAAAGCGCAGGAGCTGGTCCCCGGCGATGTGGTGAATATTCCGGCAGGCGTAAAACACTGGCATGGAGCGGCCCCTGACAGCTGGTTCTCCCATCTGGCGGTTGAGGTGCCCGCAGAAGAAGGCTTCAACGAGTGGCTGGAGCCGGTGGATGACGTTGCCTACACCAGCGCGTCGCACTGAATATTTTCGAGATACCAAAAGAAGCAAGCAGGAATGCAGGTTCCCATGTATGTGAACCGGATCTGCAATTTGTCTGAATCATGATGAAAAGAGGGAACTTTGCACGGAAAACACCTGTCGGTCAATGGAGTACCATGAGCCGGCAGGTGTTTTTCATGCTGTCCATTCCTGGCACTTGCTCAGAAATTTTTCAGCAGCTTTTGTAAGCGTCTGGTATTTCTTCCATACAAGGCTTAAAGGCGCTTCCACTTCCGGCTCAAAAGGGCGGAAGCAGAGACTGCTCTCACCAGATACATTGATGATCCTGTCCAGGCAGACCGCATATCCCATACCCTCGTCTACCATAAGAGAACCGTTGAAAAGCAGGTTGTAGGTTGCAACGATATTCAGCTTTTCACTGTCGTTTCCGAAAACAGCCTGAAGACTGGCATCCTGGAGCGCCTGCCGGGACAGGATGAGAGGCTGCGTCCGCAGATCTTCCGGTGAGATCGCCTTTTTTTCTGCCAGAGGGGAATCCCGCCGCATGAGGACACCGAACCGGTCTTTGCAGGGGACCTGTATGGACTCATATTTTGAAGGATCGATTCTGCCAAATAAAAGACCGAAATCGATCAGTCCCCGATCCATTTCTTCCGTTACGGTGACCCGGTCTCCGCTTATAATATGAAAATGAACCAGAGGATACTCTTTCTGTATCATTTGTGCCGCGTTTGCCAGTAATCGGACGCCGTCCGTCTCTCCGGCTCCGATGGTGATATCGCCGGCAAGCGTTTCGTCGGACAGAGAGACTTCATGCTCGGCTTTTTTGACAAGCTCCAGGATCTCTTCGGCCCGTCTGCGCAGGATCATTCCTTCTTCTGTCAGCGTGATTCGGCGGTTCCCCCGGATAAAGAGCTGCCTGCCCAGTTCCTCTTCCAGCTCTTTGAGCTGTCTGGAAAGGGTGGGCTGTGAAAGGTGCAGCGATTCTGCAGCGCCTGAAATGCTCTGTTCCCGTGTGACAGCCAGGAAATATTGTAAGACTCTAAGTTCCATGAAATATCCCTCCTTGACTTTGGAAAGTATATCATGAAATTTGTATAGGCGTCAAGCATAGGTAAATATAGAATATAAGTATTTGCTATATTCAGGCAACTGCGCTAAAATGACAGACATGGAGCACAGGGACGGCATAAAAACAACCGTTCCGCAAAAAAGACAGAGAGAGGAGTAGAGACAATGAAAATCATTGAAGACCAGACATTTGACATGGAACGGGCGTTATATGCCAGTCAGGGTATTTCCCTGAAAAACTGTTCCTTTGACGGGCCGGCAGACGGCGAAAGCGCTTTGAAGGAAAGCAGGGATGTGAGGCTGTCCCATTGTTTCTGCAATCTGCGTTATCCCTTCTGGCATGACGCGGGCCTTGCCATTGCAGATTCGGAAATGACGGAACTTTGCCGCGCGGCCATATGGTATTCCACGGATATCGAGATCCGGGATACAAAACTTCATGGGATCAAGGCGCTTAGAGAATGCAGCCGGGTAAAGATGCAGGGGTGCGACATCCTCTCGCCGGAATTCGGATGGTCGGTACAGGAGATGAAGATGAAAGACTGTACCGTGCAGGGAGAATATTTCATGATGCGTTCCGACCGCCTGAATTTTACAAAGGTGCAGCTGAAGGGGAAATATTCCTTCCAGTATGTTCAGGACTGCGTGTTTGAAGACTGTGTGTTCGATACCAAAGATGCCTTCTGGCATGCGAAGAATGTCATCGTCAGAAACAGTGTGATAAAAGGGGAGTACCTGGCATGGTACTGCGAGAATGTCACCTTCGAAAACTGCAGAATCATCGGAACACAGCCTCTTTGTTACTGCAGGAATTTAAAACTGATAGACTGTGAGATGGTCGACACGGATCTGAGCTTTGAAAAATCGGATGTGGAGGCAACCATTACGACTCCGGTAGTCAGCATCAAGAATCCACTGTCCGGTTATATTCAGGCGCCCTGTGTGGGTGAGATGATCCAGGATGACGGGAACTGCCGCGGGGAGATCCGGATACAGAAACAGTACTGCTGCGCCTGAGCAAAGGAGTCTGCGGATATGAAGAACAAACTATTAGTCGTCTGTGCATGCGCAGTGCTGCTTTCCATGACCGCCTGCGGCGGTGATACCGATCCGGCACAGATACCGGAACAGAATCAAACGGAAATACAGGATCCGGAAACATCATCGTCCGAAGAAAAGGAGGGGTCGGAAATGAGACTGAACATACAGGCAGGGGAACATCTGCTTACGGCAACGCTGGCACAAAATTCTTCTGCGGAAGCGCTGGTTGAAATGCTGTCGGAGGGAACAGTCACGATCCAGATGAGCGATTATGCAAATATGGAGAAGGTGGGTTCTCTTCCTGACAGTCTGCCCGGAAATGATGAACAGATCAGCACAGAGGCCGGGGATCTGATCCTCTATCAGGGAAATTCATTTGTGATTTACTATGATACAAATTCATGGAATCTCACCAGACTTGGAAAGATCAATGACATGAATCAGCAGGAATTGAAAGAGATTCTGGGAGACGGGGATATAACGGTTGAATTGTCGCTCCCTGCAGATCAGCGTATGAAGGCACCCTGAAAAAATGGTGAAAGCGGAGCAGGACGGTGTTATCAGAAGCTATTTTTCAACGGTATGATGATACTCGTTTACAATTTCCTCCATTGTAATCGATTGCAGGCAGGCTTTCAGAGAATCCCGCATCTTTCCATAGGGCATTTCCAGGACAGCGTGGATATTTTTGCCTACGGGGCAGAGCGGGGAGGGCATTCCATGAATGCCTATGAACTTTTTGAGGGCATTTGGTTCTACTGCCATATACACACGGTATAAAGTGATATCTTCCAGAGGGCAGTTTAAGGAAGTTCCTCCTGTACCGGATTTTACAGAAAGTATTCCGTCTTTTTTCAGGGCGCTGATTATATTTCGGACTGTGACAGGGTTGCAGCCGGTTGAAAGTGCAAGCAGTTCACTGGTGACTCGTTTTTTGTCTCCGAATTCGTGAATACAGATAAGGCAGTGGATGGCGATGGAACATTTGGTACTGATATGCATGGCGGCGATCCTCCGGTCTAAAAAGCAGTATCTGAATTTTGCAGGAAAACGTGCCCGGTCAGTGATGGCATAATATTGCCGGTCAGGGGTGCGGCAGGAAAATAGTTACGGCATAATTTCATGCCGTAACTATTTTAAAACTGTGTAAACAACTATTATGGCTTTACAAGATTCTTTTTTCTCATAAACACAAAGGCAGCACCCAGAGCAACAGCAGCCGATACAGTCAGAACAGGTATAAGGATTCCGGTATCCGGCTGATTCTCTGCCTGATCCTCTGGTTCATCTGTTTCGTTTTCATTTTCCGGCGCTGCTTCTTCATCAGATGCCTTCTGGCTCTCTGGCGGATCGCTTTCCGACGATTCATCGAAGGTTGTTTCCGGCTCTGTCTGATCCTGCTGCGGCAGACTTTCTGTATCAGGAGATACGTCTTCGCTGGCCGGGAGTATTTCAGAACTGGCAAGCCGTGACCTTAAATTGGACGGTTCATTCCGGTTCTGTATGTACTCGTACTGCAGCACCTGACTGCCGGACACACCAGTTCCGCTGATTCTGTCAGGTTCGCCGGAACTGCCGGAGTTATTGTCAGAACCGTTGGAGGTACCGTTGGAACTGCCAGAGTTACCGTTGGAACCTCCGGAAGAGCCGGGCGTATAGTCCGTTTTGCCGTCGTCGGGCTTCGTGGGATCTTTTCCGCTGTCATCCGGTTTCACGGGATCCTTCCCGCTGTCGTCAGGTTTCGCAGGATCCTTCCCGCTGTCGTCGGGCTTCGCGGGATCCTTTTCACTGTCGTCAGGTTTCGCAGGATCCTTCTCACCATCGTCAGAACCAGGAGTGTCCGTAGACATGGCAGCACCGCAATTATCACACTTACCATCCTTATTTGCATCAACATGACTGGTGCAGGACCCGCTCTCGTTCTTATCAGGCAGAAAATCGCCCGGGTCATTGGGATCAGCAGCGAAAGGATCGTCAAATGCAGCATTGAAGATCACGGTGGTTCCGGTTGATTTCAGCGAAGCTCTTAAATAGACGCTCGCTATGTTGTTCCATTCTGTCTCGCTGCCGCCGAAATAGATATACTGTAAAGCTTTGCACGAGGTGAACGGATTTTCTCCAATTTCCTTTACGCTTGCCGGTATATACAGGGAGGGAAGCGAACTGCAGGACTGGAACATGCCGGCACTGATGCGATCCGCCGTCTGAGGCAGCGTTACACTTGTCAGCTTCCAGCACTGTGCAAACGGATCAGCTCCAAAAGTTACCGTTCCGGTTCCCGGTATAAATCTCACACGGGTCATTTCAGAGCAACTCATAAATGCTCCCGCGCCTACGGACGTAATACTTGCCGGGAAATCGATATAGGCCAGTTTTGTGCAGCCCCGGAAAGCATTGTCTCCGATTGTTTTTACTCCTTCGGAAACAGTCACAGAAGTGAGATTTGCACAATCGCGGAAAGCATTGGCTCCGACAGATTCAACGGTGCCCGGGATCGTTGCAGACAGCAGTGCAGACCCGCAAAACGCGTCCTGTCCAATCTTCGTTATGCCGTCAGGAATATAGATACTGAGGGCGCCGCTCTGATAAAAAGCGTAGTCTCCTATGCCCGTCACGCCTTTCTCCAAAATAACTGTACTGACGCTGTATCCGTTCCATGGCGGAAGAACGGAATCATTTGGGGAGTAATCCGGAATGACTCCGTTTCCGGATACAGTCAGTATCCCTGCATTCGTCAGTGACCAGCTCAGATCTCCCGCAGTCCCGTTCTGTGCCACTTTATCAGCTTCCGGATCATTTGGAGTAACATAACCTTCCGGATAACGCGTGATTATATAATTTGCAGCCAAAACATCTGTTGCACTCATTGCGCGTCCCCAGTGAACGGACTTGTTATAGTTCGCTTCAGCGATGATGATACCGCCTGCGCTTTTTTGCAGTACAATTACGCTGTGACTGTTGTTTTCTATCCGCAGGATATCACCGACTTTTACATCTTCAAAAGTAAAGCTGCCTCTGCTGATGGTCCTGGCAGGCAGACTGCCAAAGGCTGCATCGCTGAGCAGGAAGGCGAAGGCAGTACAGCCTACGCCGCGGTTTGCTCCATATACAGCTCCGCCTTTCCAGACATAGGAATCGCCAAGACTGCCATTGCTTCCGTAAGGCGTAAAATTCGTCCAGGTCATTCCTTCGGGATACTGTTCCTGTAAGGCGGTCATGGCATTATATGCCTCCTGAAAGGTCGGGACTGTTTCCCGCGCTGCACTGGCAAGCAGGCGGCTGTCCAGCTCATAATAGCCGCATTCGGTACATACATTGCCGTCACCGTAGCTGTGTTCTGCATAACCGTCCTTCTCGCTGATATCAGACACAGGACAGTCTTCGGCATCGCACTCGTGCCAGTGGAAGTTTTCGTCAAAACTCCAGTCCAGGGTCCAGCTGTGCTCATGATCATCCGGTAAGAGAACCTTATACGGCTCACCGTCTGGATTTTCGGGATTTACAGTTAACTGTTCATCCGGATCTTCAGGTAAATTGTCCGCTTCTGTTTCTTCATCCGGATTTGAGTTGCTTTCTTCTTTGATTTCTGGTCCGTTGTCCGATTCCGTACTGTCTTCCGCTTCCGTTTCATCGTCTGCTTCAGTATCTGCATCCGATTCCCCTTCATCGTTCGCTTCGGCATCTGCATCTGACTCCGTATCATCGTCCGCTTCGGCATCTGCATCCGATTTCCCTTCATCGTCCGATTCGGTATCTGCATCTGACTTCTCTTCATCGTCTGCTTCGGTACCTGCATCCGATTCCGTATCATCGTCCGCTTCGGAATCTGCATCTGACTCCGTATCATCGTCCAATTCAGAATCTGCATCCGATTCCGTATCATCGTCCGCTTCGGCATCTGCATCTGACTCCGTATCATCGTCCGCTTTGGCATCTGTATCTGATTTCTCTTCACCGTCCGCTTCGGTATCTGCATCCGACTCCGCATTATCGCCCGCTTTGGCATCTGCATCTGATTTCTCTTCATCGTCCAATTCGGTATGCAATTCAGTCTCTGATTCCATGTCTGCTATGATAGCAGGGTGGACATCCATCCCGGCTGTTTCGGTGGCCGCCGCCGTTCCCACAGCAGAGAATAACATGGCAAATGCTGTTGCCAGCGTGATCAACCATTTCCGTTTCCTGTTCATGCTTAAAACTCCTTTTTTGTTCCTGTGTTCCAGATTGCCCCCATTACAGAGCCATTCGGGTTATCCCCATAAAAAGACATTTTCATTATATTACTTTAGCCGTCAAGAAATCAATGCTTTTCAATCATCTTACGCCATTTTTTGGAAAAGTGTTCCTGTTAGGAACTGTTAAGAAATAACTTTTAATCTTGGGGCTTAATAACATAGTTCCATTTTCCAAGTGTCTCACAAGG
>VSND01000033.1 GCA_009774145.1 Lachnospiraceae bacterium
TGGCAAAAACAAATTCAATAACCTGTCGCCTGCACAGTTTCATTTATGGTGGTGCCAAATGTGGGGCATGAGGGTTTAGAAACAGATTTAGATTTCAAAATAGTTTTTAGAGGAGCAAATATGGCAGAATTGTTTGAGATGGAAAATTTTGATTCCTACAAAGAAGATAACCGAAGGGAAGTAAAAAAAGCAGAAGGCGGACTTCCAAACAGCTTATGGGAAACCTATTCTGCCTTTGCCAACTGTTATGGCGGAGTTATCATTCTTGGCGTAAAAGAAGATAAAAACGGCAGGTGGCATACAACCGGGCTGAAAAATGCGTCAAAGTTAAAGAAAGCTTTCTGGGATACCATTAACAACCGTAAAAAGGTGAGTATCAATCTTTTGAAAGATGATGATGTGGAAACTTTCTCAGTGGCTGGTACGGATGACGTGATTATGGTAATCTGGGTTCCTGGGGCAAAGCGGGAACAAAAACCGGTATACATTAATGACGACTTGTTTGGAGGGACCTTTCGCAGAAATTGGGAGGGAGATTACCACTGTACCAGATTGCAGATCAAAACGATGCTGCGGGATCAGGCAGACGAAACCATGGATATGGAAGTGCTGGAAGAGGCGGAAATTAAGGATTTAAACCAGGATTCCATCCGCGGTTACCGCAACAGCCATAAATCTTTTAAACCTGGACATCCTTTTGAGCGGCTGGATGACAATGAATATCTCAGGGTGATTGGAGCAGCAGGCTTTTCAAAAAACGATAAAAAGCTCCATCCTACTGCAGCCGGTATGCTTATGTTTGGAAATGAGTATGATATTGTGAGATATTTTCCGGAATATTTTTTAGATTACAGGGAAAATCCGGATACAGTAATCAGATGGACGGACAGGCTTCAATCATCATCCGGCGAATGGTCGGGAAATGTATTTGACTTTTATTTTCGTGTATACAATAAAATTACGAAAGATATCAAAGTACCATTCAGAATGGAAGGCGGTTTTCGTGTGGATGATACGCCGGTTCACAGAGCGCTGAGGGAAGCGTTGGCAAACTGTATGATCAATACAGATTTTTATGGAAAATATGGCGTTCTTATAGTCAAGGAGGAAGATAAAATTGTCTTTGAGAATCCCGGCTATATCAGACTTGGAAAGGAGCAGATGCGCAGGGGAGGGAAATCTGACCCGAGAAATAAGAGTCTGATGAAAATGTTTAATCTGATAGATATCGGTGAACATGCGGGAAGCGGAGTGCCTAATATTTTTAACGTATGGGAAGACGAGGAGTGGGAGGAGCCTGACATAAAAGAAAGCTTTGATCCGGACAGAACGTCGCTAATACTGAAATTCGTAAAAAAACAAGCGATAAAAACAAGCGATAAAAAACAAGCGATAAAAACAAGCGATAAAAAACAAGCGATAAAAACAAAAAATAATCAGAAAAAAATACAATTATATTTACAGGAGAATGAAACAGCAAAAACCAGGGAGATCGCTGATTTACTTGGTTTAAGCATGGCAAGGACGAGAGAGATACTCTCTATGATGGATGAAGTCGAAGCGATGGGAAGAAATAAGACAAGGATATATCGCCTTCGAAAGGACTTTTCAAAACGGAATGGGTCCTGACTCGATACAGGCAAAAGGACAGGCCCTGGACCTGTCTTTCCTTATTGTACTTTCGATCCCATTCCGTTATAATAGGATACAGTATAAAAAGGGACCATAACGGAATATCTGTGCAAACAGGAGGGGCGAACATGTGTATAGACGTCACGAATGATACAAGGTTTTTCTCTTGCACCACTATGTACACGTTTTACACTATTGTATCATAAATATGTGGAAGACAAAATCGGATGCCTCACAAGAGACATCCTTAACTGAAAAATAAAAATCATTTTTTTCGGATATATATTATGGCAAGTATTGCGCTGATACCCACAATAATGCTTACAATTGCCACAAGTATCATAGCAGAGGTTTCTGATGATTGAGTATTATGCTCATCTGCTGAATTTTTCGCACCTGGGGCCTGATGGGATTCCAGATCAGCGATCATGGCATCATCGAGAGAGCAAATTCGTGTGCCTATATAATATTGTTCAGCATCAGGTAAAACATCTGCGTTTAAGATGGTCGAAAGAGTGTTATATGCATCTTTGACTGCCAGAATTGAAACAAGGTGCTTACCGTCAGCATTATATATATCTACTGTGGAACTATAGTACATTAAATGTATTGGACTACTGGCGGATATATCTACCTGACCAGTATACGAGTTAGTCGCCCAGCCGACTGACATTGTAAAGTAATCAAAGTCTGTCGGCGCATCTGGATCGAGTAGCTTCGGAGAGTGTAGTAACCACCAAATATTCTCGTCCGTAGTCGTCGAATTGCGACGGTCGCAGGGTATTAGTATCTGATATACCCTCCCTGCTTCTAATGTCATCTTATCGATTGTAGTATAGCAGTCCCAATCCAGATCAGTAGATAGTGTTGAGTCAATTGCCTCACCGTGAATCTGTACCATAAGATCAGCCTCTACAAAGTTGGCATCAGGAAGACCGGATTCGGAGTTTTCGGCAGCTGAGGGGGCTATGCTCGACTCGGATATCTGGTCTGGGTGTTCCGTTTCTGAAGCTATAACCGACATGGGCGTCGCCGTTATCATCAAGGCAGCGATAATTATAGATTTTAAAAGTCTATTACTTCTCAATATGCACTACCACCCTTGCATAATCCTGCATAGTTTTTGTACCAACACCCGCACGACCCCAGTTGACCAATGTATTTGAACCAGATACCAGATCCTTATCGACTATTTCTGCCTGGAAACGGACAATGGCATTTGAGTTGGAAGTATAACCTCCAATGTTTACACCATTTTCAACAAGAAAGTCCTCGGAAAATGTTGCACCTTCTGAGTGATTGGCATTGTAAAGTTTTGCTGATCCGCTGATATACTGCAAATTGGATGGCAGGACATCACGGATACTGACATCCGTCTGCTCTTTATCGCTGGTATTTTTATACTCGATCTGGAACTCGACTTTATCGCCGAGCTTGGCTTCGATGGTATCTTGCCATTCATTGTCCTCATCACCAACGAGTCGTACTTTGGTTTCAGTAACGTAGTCATAATCAAAAACGGCTTTGACTTCAATCGTAACATAATTGATGTACTCATAGCCTCCGGGAATAATGCCGTCAAGGTCATTATAGCCGATTTTAACCCATTCCTCTGCAACGTCGGTACTAAGATCGCCTTGATTAATAATAGCATCGGTAAGCGTGACACCGGCGCCACTGGCATAATTGCCATTTTCGAGGAGAGCAGATCCCTCCTGATATTCAAGATGAAACGCTGTATCACTCGTAAAGGCCACATCGTCAACATAGCCATTTTCTTCTGTGGCATTTGAAGCGCTGATCCATCCATTCACCGTAACATCTTTTGATGCGGTTTGCGGAACATAAAAACGTACTTGGGTGTTCTCTGCTGCGCCCTCTTCGCCATTAGGATTGTTATTATGAACATAGAGACGAATAATATAAGTCTCACCATCTTCGACTTGGATACTATCACCCTCCCAAACATTTTCAGCCCCCTGATTTTCTCCTGATATGCGGGCACCGACGAAGTTGGTCTCGTTGCGCAGGGTACCTTCCGGGATAGGCTGTCCATCGTGAGCGTTCTTGTACCATTCATAATCCGAGTCTTGCAGTATGATAGAATTAAAAGTAACACCTTCGAGTTTACCTTCGTTTATCTCTTGGAGTGAATAGGTTGGACGAACATTCCATGTCGTATCATCAGTATTATCCTCATCTAAAATCGGTTCATCGGTGTTGGCTTTGTCAGTGTCCGCGGTAGATTCTGTGGACGAAGCGACATTATTTTCCGTATTCTCAGGAGTTTCTGCTGTTTGGGTGTTTGCTTCCGTATTCGTATCTCCCACTGTACTGTTTTGCCTGCAGGCACTGCATAGTAGGCATGCCGCTAATATGGTTACGAACATTTTCTTTTTCATTTGTTTTCCTCCATTTTTGTTTATTTTGATTTTGACAGAACAAGATGCTGCTGTCATAAAATCCTATTATAGTAAGGCTCAACGCTACTATTTAAGATAGCAGGCATAAATGATGCCCCCGTTCGTATGAACAGGGGGTTAATCATGCGGTGGACAGACGAAGCCAGTGGCTTCGGCTCTGAACAGTTTGAGTAGAAATAATATCACTATCCCCTATGCCAACTTCAGTACAGGCTAAATTTCTTGCACTGCTCTTCCTCTTTCTTATTAGGACGCCCGTATGACTCAATAGCCTCCTGATGACAACGTAAATTGTCGAGCTCTTCTTCAAATCGTTGCTGGACAATCTCCTGCGTCAGTTCTTCCTGACTATGAACATGCAAAACCTCTTCCAGAGCGTCTTTCGTCATAGTAATATGGCATTCCGGATCATTTAATACGCGATTTGCCTGATTCAAGACACCAAACATGATATAGTGTCCCATAGTAAAAAATCTTGGCTTGATGCCCTTCGGAAGTCTACCATGCTTGACATCATTAACATACCTAGAATAACACCTCGGACAAGCCTCATCGTCATAATGTCGCGTACCGCAAAGCATACATGTGACACGGTCATTCGACAAGTTAAACACCACCTTTCTTTGAAAATTTAGTAAGATTCGTCGAACAGGCTGAGCCGGTGGCTCCTACGCTGAACGATTTGGATAGGCAAGAGCGATGCATTACCACATTTTACGAAGTATAGTCAGTGTAAAAGTTGATTCAGCTTAAACGCCGAAATAGGCATTTTCTTTCTCACGTGCCAGCCGCTTGCGCTGCTCTCTCTTGCATCTTTCTTCGAATTCAGTGTGTTCTTTCTGACGTTTCGCTTCTACTTCAATATAATCGTCAATGGCTTTGCGGATCTGTTCTTCAGAGCACCCATCCTCTTCACACTCCTGGCGCAGCAATTTGATACGTTGGTAAATTTCAAGGGTCCATACGGGGATCTTGGGTGATAGCTTCCCAGCTTGCCAATATTCCCCAAACTCCTTTTCACAATATGGACAGGTACCCCTGTCGGACAAAAACTCACCATGAAATGAACATGTTAGCATTTTCACATTCCTCCTTCCAGACATGATTCAATGCCATGCATATTAAGATGTAACAGATTTCCTCTTATGTTACATTCTGGATATGTTTTTCTCAGGAAAGGGCCATTATGTAACCATACCTCTGTAGAAATTTGTTCTGGTCCCTTGCATAAACGTATAAAACCACGTAAAATGGCGTATTTTGATGTTGAAATCCATCCAAAATGATGTTAAACTAGGAACTAAAGAGGAATAAAGTTACCAAGCCCACATTGTCAGAAATAGGTTATACTCAAACATATTACAGACAAGGGGGCTTGATTTAGTTATGGCAGCAACAGAACCAATCAGAGATAAGGCACAATTACGTGCAATAGCAGAATATTATCAGAAACGTGGGAAACTACGTA
Organism: Lachnospiraceae bacterium; assembly: GCA_009774145.1. Lineage (GTDB taxonomy): Bacteria > Bacillota > Clostridia > Lachnospirales > Lachnospiraceae > Hominiventricola. Next base: position 5,524 of record VSND01000033.1, read on the forward strand.
ATTATGTGCTGGTAGTTATGGGCGTATATACAGCGCTCAGGATCAGCGACTTACTGCAGCTGAAATGGTCTGATGTATACGACGAAGAGAAAAAGGCATTTCGGGCACATATTGCCTTACAGGAAAAGAAAACCGGTAAGTCCAAGATCATTGCCCTGAATAAACGGGCGCTCGAAGCCTTAAAACAGTATTTCCCCAAGAGGCGCGGTGAGTTTATTTTTGCTAATAATCGGAAGGATGCCAAACCGATCAGCCGGGTACAGGCATGGAGGATCATTCATGAGGCAGCGGTGGCTGAAGGAGTAATGGGAAAGATCGCCTGTCACAGTCTCAGAAAAACATGGGGATATCATGCCTGGACGAGCGGCAGGGTATCCCCAGTTGTAATTATGCATATATACAATCACAGCAATTATGAAGTAACTCGACGTTATCTTGGAATCGTACAGGATGATCTGGATAAAGCCTACTGTGGTCTGGAGCTGTTATAAATACTATATGTATGTTGCCTGGTCGCGTCCTAAAACATGGTTTTAGGACTCTTTAGGTTGTCCATCTGCAGCAGAAAATGATTTTTACCTGAATGGCCGCTGTCATTCGTCTGAATCTTTATAAAATGTTTTCTCAGCGACTGGATTTGAAAGAAACAGATCACCCTTATTTCTGTATAATCGTATGTTCAATTCGTCAGACTCCCCATTCAATCTTATTTGGTAACTTTTTACGGCGTCAAACATTTCATCAATATCATAGTTCTCCAGATTGATAATCACCTCTAAGCTTGTTCTCTCAAAATTATCCGATCCTATTTTGATACTCTGAAAAATCTCAAATTCACGAAGGTTCTTCCGGCAGATTCTGCCTGCACTTTTGGGAATGAAACAGGCTACAACAAGGAGCAGTAAATACAATTCCATTTTCTTCAGCATCTTTTTGTCCTTTGCTTTCTCAAAATTTGTCTTGGGGTCTGAAAATAGAACCTTTTGGACATGTTCATTATAGAGGTAAAATTATTCCAATACAAGCACAAGGAACATCGAGATATGATTAAATACGATAAATTGTGGGTGACTATGAAGAAAAAAGGGATTACTCAGTATAATCTGACTCATGACCACCACTTGAGCAAATCACTTTTGCATCGGCTCAGAAAGAATGAGGGCGTCAGTACAAACTCATTGAATACCCTCTGCAACATATTAGACTGCAATATTGAAGACATCGCAACGCATTATAAAGACTAAAGCCTCATTTCTACAAAAACGTACAGAAATGAGGCTTTTTTGTATTCTAAAAGAAAATGGATTTCTTCTATAAATGGATATATCATCTTCCATTCTCACACTGTCTATATTGGAATCTCCAAACCCATCTTCCCGGTTTTTGTCAAAATTTTAAATTTTTTCTCACAATGTGTTAATAATCCCGTCTTATCACGGCCTACGAAGTAAGAGGAAAAATAATCCTCTAAATAAAAACAAGGAGGAAGATTCCATGAGAAACAAAAACAGGTACACCGAAGATCCTACCGCAATCCTGGCAGATGACATTATTGACCCGTCACCAGCCAAGCGCAGCATCAGTCTGCTGCTTTCATCCCGCTCCGGGAGTCTGATGTTGCAGGACGCTATGTTGCAGGCAGGAAATGATCATTGTCGCGCCTTACTTGCACAAACAGCGTTGGAACACACGGGGGCACTTGCTGTAATGGCCGGACGATTGAGTACGATTGCTCCGCAGGGTAGTCAGTATTACCAGGCGATTCTGGCAGCGTATGCTCAAAAAGCGGTTGAAAAAGTTGGGAGGTGGTAATTGTGCTGCAAGTCATAATCCTGCTCATACTGAGCATATGCCTGACCTTATTGATTATCTTTTTGCTGATCTGCTACAGCGATTATCACAGGTTAAAAAGGGAGAACCGCCAGCTTTCCTACGTGTTAGAAGACCGCTTTACTTTGCAGTCTGACAGTCTGGAGGCCTACTGCAGCATGATTCATGAAGCTTGTCGTGAGTGCGGCTTCTGGGAAGACATGGACGTTAGTGAAAAGGATAACAATTAAACCATTATCTGTCGATCCCTGAAATTATTACAACAGCGGTTTTTACAGCATCATATTGATGATTTTACATCTGTTATACCATGTCTTATCGCTGTGTAAAGTAGTTCCGGTTAAGTTTTTTATCTGGTGTGACTTTTGCTTTAATCTGGTCAAAAGCCACACCAGAAAAGAAAGGAGATTTTATGAACAAAGTACCTGCAGCTAAAAAATTTAGAACAATTCTTGCTGATCCGCCCTGGAGCATCAATCAACGGGGCAGATACAGTAACCGCAGCGCAGAGAGCCATTATGAGCTAATGTCATTGGAGCGGATCAAGTCTATGCCAATAGCAGACCTGTGTGAAGATAATGCTCATCTTTACCTTTGGATACCGAATGGGCTGTTACAGGAAGGGCTGGACGTTGTCAAGGCATGGGGATTTACTTTCCGCAGTCCGATTTACTGGATCAAACCACGGCTCCTGCTGGGAAATTATATCAGAAATGCTTCAGAAACATGCTTGTTTGCCACTCGCGGCAAAGCACCGGTTAAATTCAATTCTCAGCCCAACTGGGTGTTTGCACCGCAACAGGATCACAGTCACAAGCCGGAGGAGCAGTTTGCGATCATAGAAAGATTATCATATGGTCCATATCTGGAGCTGTTCGCGCGTCGTCGACAACCTGGCTGGGATGTTTGGGGTAATGAGATTGACAGTGACATTATCATCCCGGACTATCCCGTCCCCAGATACAGCGCCAAAGCTCTGGGGGAGGAGGTATGATGTTTGGAACCAAGAGGATTCTTAAACCGGCTGCTCGAATGTGCATTTATCTTTGCTCTAAGCGCCTGGCTCATCAGAACTGCTGTACGGTATCTGGAAGAAGTCTGGCCAATACTGTTACTTCTTGCTGTTGTTGGTCTGATCGTCCTTATTTGTTGGCGCATATACAGACATTGGAGGGATGCGGGACAATGGTAGGAGAAAGGAGAGGGCAATGAGAAAACATAATATAGAAAACATTATCTGGCGGGAGGTGGTCTGGCAGAGACAGTTTGAAACGACGGCAGTGTGGGAGGCATTCTCACACCTCGCCGCTCTTTCTCCCAGAGGAGCTGTTATCTGGGAAACACGCGGTCACAATGGAAAAGTCACTCATCTTTTGGGCGCTGATCGGAAATATATGAGAAGCATCGAGGAGGCTCTCCATGCCCATGGTGATATTCGGTTCCATGATATCTCCTTAGAGGTACGTCATCCGGTAACAATTTCCCGTCAGCTCAAGGTAACACATCCCCGGCTTTCTTTAAGAACGGATATTACCGCAGCAGTCATCCGGGCGGGACTGGCAGCATTGACTGAGGATAAAACGAATACGGAGACAATTGTACAGGTTATATTGGGGCGGGCTTATGCGCCCACCCCTGTTCCAGCCGATCTGCCAGACCCACATGTTACCTGGCTGCAGGTAATTCTGGGCAACGTTGGTAAGGCTACAACGGAAAGCCGTAAAAATGTTCGTGAAAAAGCCGAACAACAGGTATTTCAGGCGGTTGTCCGCATTGGAGCCTCCGGTGATCATGCTGCAGCGCGTCTTCGAGGACTGCTTGGAGCATTGAAGATTCTTGACTCTGCCGGTGTACATATCCGGGAGGAAAAAGCTTTCTCCAATCATATAAATCTTGCATATGTACCATGGCATTTCCCATTACAGTTATCTGTAAAGGAACTGACAAGTTTTCTCTTACTTCCGGCAGGAGAGGATGAGCTTCCGGGTACACCCGGACTTCACCCTAAGCTCCTTCTGCCGCCAGCATGGTACAAAGCTCCGATCAATCTAAATAATGATCGTGGGTTTGCGGTGAGTATGGACGCATCTGTCCCCAGAAAACTCAGTATCCCCATAAAAGATTCTCTGGAACATACTCACCTGATTGGCCCGACTGGTTCAGGAAAATCAACAGCCATGTTGCATTTGATTCTGGCGGACATTAAGGCTGGGCGCAGCGTTCTGGTCATTGACCCGAAGGCTGACCTGATAAATGATATTCTTTCACGGATTCCTGAACAACGTGCAGGCGACGTGATTGTCATTGATCCCGGTGATGCCTGTCCGGTTGGATTCAATCCATTAGCATTCAAAAATTATGAGAGTTCAACACTGATTGCGGATGCTGTTCTTGGCGTACTCAAAGAGATCTGGCGTGACAGCTGGGGAGTGAGAATTCAGGATATTCTCAGTGCTGCACTGTTGACCTTGGTGGATGTTGAAGGTGCAACGCTCTTATGGCTTCCGGCCTTGCTGACAGATGAGAATTTTCGCCGGAATATCACCAAAAAGATAAAAGACAAGATGGCTCTGAGACCCTTCTGGGAACAGTTTGAGGCACTCAGCGAATTGCAGCGTCGTCAGCAAATTGAACCTGTATTAAATAAGCTGCGCCAGTTTCTGCTTCGACCGGGGCTTCGTAATGTTTTGGGGCAGGCAAAACCAAAATTTGATCTTACGGATTTATTCTGCAAACGTCGGATCGTATTGGTTCCTCTCAATAAAGGATTGATCGGTTCGGAAAGTGCCCGGCTTCTTGGCAGTTTGATCGTTGGTCTGACCTGGACGCTGGCTTTGTCCCGTGCCAAATTACCGCCGGAACGCAGATTTCCGGTAGAGATGTATATTGACGAGCTTCAGGATTATCTCAGCCTGCCTACTGATTTATCAGATGCTTTAGCACAGGCAAGAGGCTTGGGACTTGGACTGACATTAGCGCACCAGTATTTTGATCAGCTTCCACCGGATATCCGATCAGGTATCAACGCCAATACCCGTAACAAGATATTTTTCGGACTTAATTCTGTGGATGCCAGAATTGCTGCTGGCATGGCGCCGGAATTATCCATCGAAGATTTTATGAGTCTGCCGCGGTATCAGATTTATACATCGTTCCAGTCTGCCGGAAAAAGCACAGGGTGGATACAGGGACGAACATTGCCTCCGCCTCCGGTCTTGCGGGATGCTACTGAGCTTAAAGCCCAAAGTCAATCATCCTATGGCATGTCGGCAGAACAGATGGAGGCTGAGTATTTTGAAATGTTCTCAAATGATCCTATTTCTGAGGAAGAGTGGGAGAACTCATCGATTGGAAGGAGGAAACGCTTATGACTAATCGACCGACGAACCATGATCGGAAAGCAGAAGCAAAAAAGCCTGCAACGCCGGATTTTTCTAAATATAAGGTTTGTAATTCCTATAGTAATCCAGCCCCCAATAATTCCTCTTACGGGGGAGAAGGTAAGGAAAATCAACGGATTTCCCGTAAACACTTAATCGAGCTGGATATGTCTTTGGGAGAGCGTGATAAAAAAGTATTATCGGCGATTCAAAGACATCGTTATCTGATGACAGGACAAATTCAGCGGCTGTTTTTTACGGATGCTGCCTCGCCCAATGCCGCTCTGAGAGCTTCAGGCCGTTGTTTGAAAAAGCTTCGGAATATGGGGCTTGTCGATGCGCTGTCCCGCCGGATCGGGGGAATACGGGCCGGATCGGGGTCCTTAGTCTGGTATATCTCTCATGCCGGAGAACGTCTGCTGCGCCTTCACGACTACAAAGCAGCACCCGTCAGACGATTTTTTGAACCTTCGCCGTATTTTCTGGCGCATACACTGGCAGTATCAGAAATTTCTATCCAGTTGGCAGAGTTATGTCAAAAATATGGATTTACTCTTAATACATTACAGTTGGAGCCGGAATGCTGGCGAGTATACAGCAGGCATGGAACACAACTCTCCTTAAAGCCTGATCTGTACGCTGTTACTGTATCCGGTGAGTATGAGGACCGCTGGTTCTTCGAGGTCGATCTTGACACCGAATCTCCAGCCAAAGTGATAGAAAAATGCCGAAAATATCATCAATATTATCATACGGGATTAGAGCAGAAAATTTCCGGCGTATTTCCGCTGACAGTCTGGGTTGTACCGGATCAGAAACGTAAAGAGCATCTGATTGACCATATTCGTACTGCATTTGAGAAACAGCCTCGTCTGTTTGCGGTGATTACGGGGGATGAATTGGCAGATCTTATCCGAGAAGGCGGGGATGGAGGGATGCTGTGCTGACGAATCACGGAGGAGATTCATTAAACATTATCCATACAAGCCATAAAACAAATCAAACAACATGAAAAAATTATGAGAAGGAGACCATATGATACCCAATATCAAAAAAGAAGCTGTTCTTTCCATGTACCAACAGGGACAGAAATATAATGAGATTGCAGAAAGCCTGTTCTTATCCCCCAACACAGTCAAATCTATTTGTCGCCGCAGCGGTATTAAACCGATACAGATGGACAAGCCGGGGCATGAAAGATGCAGGAATTGCGGTGTACCTTTACGTCATAGCCCAGGTTCCAAACCAAAGACATTTTGCAGTGATCGTTGTCGTTATACCTGGTGGAATTGGAGAAGAAAACTCCAGCCGCACCACTTAGTTTGCAGCTATTGTGGACGAAGGTTTATCAGTTATGGAAATAAAAAACGAAAGTTTTGTGGACGGGAGTGTTATCTTCTCAGTCGTCATGGGGAGGGACTGCCGTAAGGAATGGTTTGTCACTTCCCAATACGTGCGGCATTGTCATTGCCGGACGACAATGCGGATCGGCTGTCTGGAACAGATTGTGATTGTCTGGAATGATATATCAGGAAGTACCAATATACAACAGGCACACGAAAAGCTGGCTGATCTGAAAAAACAAAAAGAAAGGAGGCTCTAAGTCAGTAACGATGTAACATGCTAAACGCAGCATAAAACAATTGGTGGACACGATGTGAACTTATTTTAAGGACGCATCCGTGGATGCCTCCTTAAATGACGATCGCAGAACGGTCCGCCAGGAAAAGGAGGACGATGTTAGATGTTTACCAGAAAATTTGGCATTGAGGTGGAGTTCACCGGGATCACTCGACAACAGGCGGCAGACACGATTGCTGATTACCTTCGGGGTGAGGTCAACTACGTTGGCGGTCATTACGAAGTCTACGAGGTCAAAGCCCCAGATGGAAGGACCTGGAAGTTTATGTACGATGGCAGTCTCAATTGTCAGTACAGGGAAAATGGACGAACCCTATCAGCAAACGATCATTACAGTGTAGAGCTGGTCAGCCCTGTCCTAAACTATTATCAGGACATTGCTGTTCTTCAGGGGATCGCAAGACGCCTGCGTCGAGCTGGAGGATTTGTCAACAAAACCTGTGGTATCCATATCCATCTGGATGGAGCAGGGCACACTGCAAGGAGTATCCGCAACTTTATCAACATTATTGCCAGCCATAATGACCTGTTCTATAAAGCGTTACAAATTGCGCCAGAAAGAATGCAATATTGCCAGAAAATGGATCTGTGGCTGGTAGAACAAATGAACCAGAAAAAGCCAAAGACTTTGGAGCAACTTGAGGATATCTGGTACGAGAAATATACAGGTAGACGCAGCAACCATTATCATGGCAGTCGCTATCATTTCCTCAATCTACATAGTTTCTTTCACGGAAACCATACAGTAGAGCTTCGAGGGTTCAATGGCACACTCCATGCCGGAAAGATCAGAGCTTATGTTGTGTTTGCTCTTGCGCTTAATCATCAGGCGCTGACACAGAAAAATGCTCGATATCATAAGGTACAGGAAGATAACGAAAAGTTCGCAATGCGAGTATATCTGAATCGAATTGGTTTCATCGGAGAGGAGTTTAAAAGCTGTAGAGAACACTTATACAGACACTTAAAAGGTAATGCTGCCTGGAGATATGGCTCACGGGAAAATGTGAGAAGCCATATCAACACGAGAAACAGCACAAATTCTGAAAATGGAGGTTTGGAAAATGTACAATAAAAACAAAGAGAAGCTGTATATTGCCTATGGCTCCAATCTTAGCCTGGAACAGATGGCAAGACGTTGCCCTACAGCGGAAATAGTAGGAACAGCCACTTTACGTAACTGGCGTTTGTGGTTCCGCGGCGGGAACCGTAGTGCTGTGGCAACTGTCGAGCGTGAACAGGGATATAAGGTTCCTGTGCTGGTTTGGCGGCTGCAGCCAACAGACGAAGATGCTCTTGACATCTATGAAGGGTGGCCGCATCTCTACCGCAAGGAAACTTTACACCTCACACTGGACGGGAAAAGAGTCGCCGCTATGATTTATATCATGAATGAATCTGGGCATCCCTATAATACCCCGTCAGCTCACTACTTTGAGATTATCAAGGAAAGCTACAAAGATATGGGATTTGATCTCAACATCCTGCATCAGGCTGTTTGCGATTCCCGGAAAAGGAGGATCGAAAATGACTGAAACCATCAGGCAACAGATTGAGAGCATACGACGAAGCGGAGAAACCAATATGCTGGACGTAAACATGGTACAGCGGATCGCTAATCGCAGGCACTATTATGGACTTGTCGTTTATCTGGAAGAGCATCGTAAAGAGTATGTAAAATACATTTTTACCGGTGAAATCTGTGATAAAGAGTAACCTGTAGATTTTCCGCATACTAATCAGATATTCAGACTTGATTTTTTGGAAAGCTTGAGTGATATATGGTGTGCGGACTAAAGAAAGGAGCAAAATCCATGAGAATACAATACAGCTACAATCTAACCGGTAAAAAACGTAAAGAGTTTGTTCAGGCCATAAGTGATATCTTAGGCAAACCGGCTGTTTACCAAAAGGCACCCACGTTTGCCTATGCCATAGGGCTTTACAACGTAGATAAGAATGGCGTTTTATCCTGTACGGAAAATGTTTCTCCGGACGAACTGGAACGACTGATAAACCAGCTGAAAGAACACGGCTATATATCGGAGAGTTCAGAAGAAATCTCCACAGAAAATGTGGAGCAGGAATCTGAAAGGTCTCCTGGGACAGAAAGCAATGAACCGGATAATGAGACGGTGGATGACAATACATTCATTGTAGAAATACCAAAAATCGGGTTTTCTGAAGAAGCTCTGGAAAGATTGACAAAAATCATTGACAGTAAGGCTCCGTTGTTCAGAAAAGCCATTGGTACAGATCATTTATCCGTAATCATTGATGAATCCAGTCTGCGATTTCCGTGGTTTACATTACACGGTCTGGACGGGGAAGCCGATGCCTATCACCGCTTGATTTCCGCTCTATGTGAAATGGCAAAGAAGCAAAAACGAGTCATCACCAAAGAATGCAGTATGGAAAATGAAAAGTTTACAATGCGTCTTTTTCTGATAAGGTTGGGGTTTATCGGAGATGAATATAAGGCGGCACGTAAGATTCTGCTCAGAAATCTGTCTGGCAATAGCAGCTGGAGATACGGATACCGTCCGGAACGACCTGCATCAACAGAGAACCAAAATGAAGGGGGCGCACATTATGGAAAATAATCATATTTCCTCCGGCTCAGATACAGTGTTTGTAAATTGGGCATCCGGGTTTGGTCTGATTGTTATTTACAGCATTGACCAGATCTGGAAACTGTAATATCAAGGGGGCCGATCGGTCCCCTGATTATTTAAGCATACACACTGGAAAAGTGGAGGTAAATTATGAGAGAAATTACAAAAATTGACCATTCGTATCTTAAACCGATCCGACGAAAACGTGTGGCGGCCTACGCTCGCGTATCTTCTGGTAAGGATTCCATGATTCATTCACTGTCTGCTCAGATCAGCTATTACAATCATTATATTGGCAACAGGGGAGACTGGGAATTAGCTGGAATCTATGCGGACGAAGGCATCACTGGAACGAAGGAGAAGCGTCCAGAATTCCAGAGAATGCTGTCTGACTGCAGAGCGGGAAAGATTGATATGATCCTTACCAAGTCTGTGACACGCTTCGCTCGCAATACGGTGACCATTCTGGAAGCTGCACGGGAATTAAAGGCATTGGGTATAGATATCTATTTTGAAAAAGAAGACATCCACACCCTAAGCGCAGACGGAGAATTGATGCTGACACTCCTGGCATCTTTTGCACAGGAGGAGAGTTGGTCAGCCAGCGAAAATATGAAATGGCGTATTCGGAAAAAGTTTGAGCAGGGACATCTTGCCAACGCCTGTATGCTGGGTTACCGTTTAAAAGATGGAATCTTACAGATAGTACCCGAAGAAGCCAAAACAGTGCGTCAGATATTTCATGATTATCTCTCAGGAATGGGGAGAAATGCCATTGTCAAAAAGCTGATACGCAAGAATACTCCTACCCGGACGGGCCGTCCATGGAACGAAACTACCATTTATGGTATTTTGCGAAACGAAGCCTATACTGGAAATTTACTATTACAGAAAACTTACAAAAGTGATCATATTACCAAAAAGTGCATACAAAATCGCGGAGAACTTCCCATGTATTATGTGGAGAATGCTCATGAAGCTATTATCGACAAAGATATTTTTGAGCAGGTACAGCAGGAGATCGCACGCCGAGCGAAAAGGTTCCATAAAACACCTAAACCAACGGAACCCTACATTTTTACAAGTATGATTCGTTGCGGATTTTGTGGCGGAAGCTTCAATCGAAAGGTCGCTGACGCTGGCTTCAAATGGCAAAAACCAGTATGGAGGTGTCGTGTACTTGATGCACGCGGTAAAAAAGCCTGTCAGTCCAGGCAGATCCCGGAGAAGATCCTCCTGGAAAGAACTATGGGAGTTCTGGGTGTGACGGAATTAAGCCGGGACATCGTCCTTGACAAGATCGCCGAGATACAAATGCTGAAAAACAATCGGATACTTTATATATTCAGGGATGGACATACAGCGGAAGTAACCTGGGAGCATCCTCCCCGCAGCGAAGGCTGGACAGAGGAAATGCGACAACAGGCGAGAGAACGCCGACTGAAAATGGAAGAAAGGAGACATCGAAATGACAACCCCGATCAGAAAAGTTCATAAGATAGAGAGCAGAATTGCTTTAGATATTGCCACACCAGTTGCAGAACAGCACAAAAAGCGCGTGGCAGCTTATGCCCGCGTCTCTACGGATTCGGATGAGCAGCTTTCCAGTTATGAAGCGCAGGTAAACTTCTATGCTCAGCATATTAAAAGTAATCCTGAATGGGAATTTGTCTCAGTTTATACTGACGAAGGGATTTCCGGTACTAACACCAAAAAACGGGAAGGATTCAATCACATGATCGAAGATGCATTATGCGGAAAGATTGATCTAATCCTTACCAAGTCGATCAGTCGTTTTGCCCGTAATACGGTGGACACATTGACTGCTGTCAGACGGCTGAAAGAAAAAGGGGTGGAAGTGTATTTTGAGAAAGAAAATATTCATACACTGGATGCCAAAGGCGAGGTTATGATCACCATTATGAGCAGTCTGGCGCAGGAGGAGAGCCGTTCTATCAGTGAGAATGTAACCTGGGGCAAGCGAAAGAGCATGGAAGACGGAAAAGTCAATATGCCTTATAAATCTTTTCTTGGCTATGAAAAAGGCGAGGACGGGCTTCCCAAGATTGTTGAGGCAGAAGCGGAGATTGTACGTAAAATATATAATCTGTTTCTGGAAGGAAAGACTGTTCGGGCTATTGCCAACCTGCTTGTCAGCGAGGGGATTCCGACGCCAGCAGGTAAAAAACAATGGAGCGTGTCTACTATTATGAGCATTCTTCAGAACGAAAAATACAAGGGTGACGCCCTGCTTCAGAAAACCTACACAGCAGATTTTCTGACCAAAAAGATCAGGAAAAACAGGGGAGAGCTTCCGCAGTACTATATAAAAAATTCTCATCCGGCAATCATCAATCCAGAGATGTTTGATCTGGTGCAGAAGGAAATTGAGCGGAGACGTCCTGTTCGTCGACAATTACACAAGAACAGCCCGTTCACTGCCAGAATCCTCTGTAATGACTGTCATGGATTTTATGGTAGAAAAGTATGGCACAGCGGTAGTAAATATCGTAAATGTATCTGGCGATGCAATCATAAGTATGATCATAAGGCTGCCTGCACAACTCCAATTTTAGAGGAAGAGGAGATCATGGATGCTTTTGTAATGGCCTTTAATCAGGTATTGGAGAAAAAAGAACCGTACATAAAGCATCTAAAGGAGCTTTTTATCAAACTGGCAGATACCCAGGAGCTGGAAAAACAGCAGGACCTGGCAAGAACCAAACATGCTGATCTGATCAACAATCTTCGTCGCTATATGAATGAGAACACCCGACAGATACAGGATCAGGAAGAGTATAACCGCCGATTCTCAGAAATGGATGCAAGATGTAAAAGGGCAGAGGAGCGGATTGCCTATCTGGATGGTAAAATGGTAGAGCAGCTTGGCCAAAAAGAGCAGATTCACCGCTGCCTTAAAAAGCTGGAACAATGCGGAGAGAGTCTGGCGGAGTTTGATGCCGATCTGTGGTGTACCATGGTGGATTCGGTGACAGTGTTTGCGGATAAGACTCTTGTGTTTCGGTTTTATGGCAATATGAAGGTGTCGGTCAAAATATCAGAAAATAAGTAAACTGATACGAACGGAATTAGCACATTAGGCCCCTGCGGAGACTTCCACAGGGGCTTGTTATCATGATAATCAAGTATAAATCGGATACGATTATAATAATCTCGTATTTATTTTTTTTAAGTTTTGCCTATGTGTGGATTTGCTTGTTTTTATGCATTTTATAAAGTAAAACGATAATGGCGGCTAGACATATTAAAATTAACATACTAAGCACAGTTGCTTTGGTCATAAATATATTCCCATCTTTCTTGACTATCACCTGAGCATAATCCTGAATGGTCTTCGTACCGACACCGGCACGACCCCAGTTTACCATAGTATTAGAACCACAAGCCAAGTTATCATCAACGACTTCCACCTGGAAGCGAATGATAGCGTTGGAGCCAGCAGTATATCCACCAATATTTACACCCTGATTAACAAGATAGTCATGAGTGAAGGTAGCACCGCTAGGATGGTTAGCATTGTAAAGCTTGGCCGAACCGCTGATATAACGCAGGTTGGATGGCAAAACGTCACGAATGCTGACGCCCATCTGGGTTTTGTCGCTAGTGTTCTTGTACTCGATCTGGAATTCGACTTTGTCGCCGACCTTGGCTTCAACAGTGTCTTTCCAAGTGCGATCGGCATCACCGACGACACGAGCTTTCTTTTCTACAGTATATTCGTAATCAAAGACCGCTTTGACTTCGATAGTCACGTAATTGATGTATTTGTAACATCCAGGGACATCACCGTCGAGGCCGTTGTAGCCGATCTTAGTCCACTCATCGGCAACGTTACCGGTAGGATTACCCTGGTTGACGATGCTGTTGGTGAGCTTGACGCCAGCACCACTAGCGTAGTTACCGTTCTCAAGCAGAGCGGAGCCATCAACGTACTCAAGATGGAACGGAGTGTCGTTGTTGTAGAAAGTCACATCATCGACATAACCGTCTTTCTCACGAGCGTTGTCGGCTTTCAGCCAACCATTAACCGTAACGTTTTTGGAGGCAGTTTGAGGAACGTAGAAGCGCACCTGAGTGTTCTTCGCGACGTTACCCTCTTCCTCGCCGTAAGGGTTGTTGTTGTGAACGTAGAGACGGACGACATAGGTCTTGCCATCTTCGACAGAGATCCTATCGCCTTCCCAGACGTTGGCGGCACCTTGGTTGGTTCCAGCGACACGAGCGCCAACGAAGTTGGTCTCGTTGCGGAGGGTGCCTTGAGGGATGGGCTTACCATCATGAGTGTTTTTGTACCACTCGTAGTCAGAATCTTTGAGGACGATGGAGTTGAAGGTGATATCACCTTTCTTCCAGCTACCGTCATTGATCTGCTCTAACGAGTAGGTCGAGTATTTTTCATCATAATTGTTATTCCTGTTTAAGAGCCATATTATGGCCATAGTAATAACTCCAGTCATTATTAAAATGTTCTTAATCAACCTCCGCATCTATCATCTCCTCGCTTATCTCTTCATCAATAATTGAAGTCCTTCTTTTTTGGCCAGTTTCCTCATCTGTATAATAAATGTAAATGCTTGTACATATTTTTTCAATTGTATAAGATTCATTAAAAAGCCCCCTATCAATCAATTCTGATTCGAGCTTGGATTGCGTTTTATTTGACTGATCTGGTAACTGTGATCGAATAAAAAGTGCTGTCATTATTATGGCATAGAAAATTAGAAAGCCTAACGCAATCTTTCTTCGAAGTGTTTTATTTTCAATAATTATTTTTGGTAGATATTTCTTTATCACAGATAGTATATTAGGTAACACAGATGACTCAGGTGATTCATCAGGAAATAATCCAATAAAGAATGTTTCTTGCAGATTATTCTTGCTACTGTCTGCATTGGTTGACACTTGTATGCCACTATCTTTAGTTGATGTGTCCCGCTCATCCTCCTCGCATATTGATATATTATTCGTAATGGTGGTCTTTTGCTCACTTTCTTCTTTATTACTGCTATTTGTTAGATTGGATTCAGCCTCCGAGACTTTTTTGGGGAAATTTTTTAGCGTATAATATGGTTTTGGTAAAATGATTGGAATATACGCATCGTCCGTGCCCTGTATTTTACCCATATATTGTTCATAGTTTTCAGATTCTATCAGTATAACTAATTCCGCCCCGATTTCTTTTTTACATTTGCCAGCAATACTGGTCAAAGCATTTAATGGTCTGGGCTGTGCTGATTTAGATATTATGTCCCGCGTCTTATCTTTAATCTTTATGTCTTGATATGACCCTTCATCAGAATATTTGAACTCTATAAAATAGCCATCATTCAGATATCTCTCATAACGTTTTTCAGATGGTATATTAACTTTTTTGCCATTCTTTTCTTCTGTATGGTAATAGCCCTCCAAAAGGCCAAATGACAATAGGCTGAAGTCTCTCTTTTGGGCAATGCCCAGCTTTTGTTTAATATCTTCTGTTTTTGTTACATCATATATCTTTAAAATAACGTTAATTAGCAGATTTTCAAGAGCTGTTGGATTTGGAATTCCTTTGAGACCGAGTTTTTCCCATACATGAGGAACTATATCCTCAAATCTTTTAATATTGTTCGTTTTGTCTCCGTTTGGTTTTCGAATATCATCTAAAATATTCAATATTGTGTCATTGTCTAACACGAATTTATTGTCCACCCTCCACCACCCCAGTTCTGTAGTAACTGATAAAATTATACAAGATTCCGGAGATATTTACAAGAAAAAGCCGTAGCCGAAGCCACAGCTTTTCGTGATCTTACTCTCAGTACTCTGTGATGACGCAGTACTGTTTGCCCATATGCCTGGAATGGCCATGCTCGTCGCCACGTATCACAAGTTCCCGGCGTTTGTGGTCCCCAACATATTCCGTTATCTGAATCTCCTTTGTCGTGCGGTTCGGATTCCCAATCTTTGGTACCTCAGTTTCTTTAACCCGATACCGTTCTGTTGGGGAACCGTCAGTATGCTCCACTTCGAACAGCAGAGTGTAATCCCCAAAGACGCATACCTGACCGCCACGGCTTTCTTCACCATTATCTAACACTGCCTCTGGCTCCGTAGTGTAGTAGACCAGATAGACGCCGTCTTTGTCGATATTAACACCTGTGAGACGCCAATGTGGAAGTTCGCCACGCAAAACTGCCTCCAGATTATCTTGGATTTCCGGATGGTTGTAGGGATTATCCGAAGCATCGAAAGTATATTTCCAACTATGGCTGATTGCCTCAACGGTCATTTTAATAGACCGGTTGGTAAAGGTTTCGTCAACTATATCCTCGGCATATCTTGTTCCAGCATTGGAAATCACATAACAGTGGTTCTCTCCGTTCAGATAAAGTCCGTATTCTATTCTTGCCATCTCTATATCCTCCTGTTTTTTGATAACTGATTATTGCGTCATTACCCGTCCTTGGAAAGCACGAGTAAAATCCGCAATAATCTGAGGATATTGTACAGAGTTTGAAAGTTAATGTGCTACATAAGTTAGTTATAACTAACTTATGTCTTTATTGTAGCACACATGCGATGTTTTGTCAATACATTTACGAAATATTCTGGCAGAATTGACCACTGATGAGTCACTGACAGAGCACTTATCATCAGTGAAAACACTGATGATAAGTGTTTCCATCAGATAATTACATCAGTTATCTCATTTGATATTCTGATTTTAGAAACAGCTAACCAAGCAAATAAAATTCAGGAGGCACTTATTATGCAGAAAACAAACACATCAGTAGTGGAACTTCGACACATCGGAGGGCATCTAGCGGCCAAGCATTATGTCGATAAGGGGGTGATAGAAATCAGGGATGGTGAACGTGTCATCCAGATTATCATTGGACCGGGAGTACCAATCAAAATACGTCGCGGCAGAATATGTCTCGGAAGAAAACGTAATGCAAAGTAAAAGGTAATGATAAAAACTTAATAATCCCGTGAGACCGCGGTTCTGAGTTTATCAGGATTTTGAGACGGCAGTGCGGAGGACATCGAAAGAACAAATGTTTGGTGTTCCGCGCTGCCGTTTTTTGGCGTCTCAGGAAAGGAATCCTACCCATAACGGCTCCGGGCGGAACACCGCCACCTAAGAAAGGAGTCTACCATATGGCTGGATTCAATTATGGACGCGAGAGGAAGAAAATGGAGAAAGAATGGAAGAAAACTGCAAAAATTTGTAAAGAGGCTGGAATGTCAGATCAACAAATATCCGAAATTTATCGGATGTGGCTCGATGAACTCAACGGGGATAGACGCTTTTTTAAGCACACTTTTTCTTATAACGAAGAAGAAGAAGAAGGTGAAAAAATACTAACAGCATTGAGCTATGCAATGTATCAATCCGGTATGACACAGGATAAGTTTAGTGGCTGTGGACGTTATTCCTGGATCGATGATATTGCAACACCTGAGATAGTTATGTGGCTTAAATCCTTAAATGAGATCGATATCGAGTTGTTGACGTTATTAGTTGTGGATGGAATGAGTCAATCGGAGGCGGCTGAAAAATTAGGCAAACACAGGCCAGACATATGCCGAAGAATAAAACGCCTTCGTAAAAGTTTAGAGAAAGTCCTTCCAGAGTATATAAAGCGAGAATACATAAAATAGCATTTTGATATGTATACCTGGGTACATAGGCATTATCTGTACCCAGGTGTGCATTTGTAAAACTTAAGTAGTATAGGTGCTAACGATCCAGATGTGTAGACATAATACTCTTCCAAAGAGAAAACTTTTCTTGTTTCAGCGGATAATTTGAAGTATAATCTTTTTAAGATAACTATAAACTTATACAGTGCTTTACAAATGCCTTTCAAGGATCGGGGTGCATTTAGGTGCAAAATGGTGCATCGTGTAGAAGGTGATAAAAGTCTAAGTAATTACAGCTTAGATAAGATTATCAAAAACGCGCTGATATGTTTATTTTGAACACGGAAACCAAAGAATACCCCTATAAAATGGGGTAAATATGATTGGAGAAAGTGACGTGGTTATATGGCTAGAACCGTGGGAATCGGGCATCAGGATTTTGAAAAACTCCGAATGAAAAATAACTTTTATGTGGACAAGTCGGACTTTATTCGAGAGTGGTGGGAATCGGATGATGATGTTACCCTGATTACCCGCCCCAGGCGTTTTGGCAAGACGCTGAACATGAGTATGACCGAATGTTTTTTTTCTGTAAAGTACGCCAACCGGAGCGATCTGTTTGAAGGGCTTAAAATATGGGAAAATGAAACATTTCGGAAGCTTCAGGGAAACTGGCCGGTGATCAGCCTGTCCTTTTCCAATGTAAAGGCGAAGAATTATCCCACCATGCGCGGACAGATCTGTCAGATTCTGACCATGCTGTATTCAGAGAACCGTTTCCTGCTGGATGCAGGCATTCTGGATGAAAGAGAAACCGAATTTTTTAAAGAAGTGTCCATGGAGATGGATGACGTCCATGCCTTCATGGCTCTTCACCAGATGTCGCTGTTTTTATCCCGCTATTATGGGAAGAAAGTAATCATCCTGTTGGATGAATATGACACTCCCATGCAGGAGGCTTATGTGAACGGCTGCTGGGAGGAACTGGCAGCCTTTATTCGAAACCTGTTCCATTCTACCTTTAAAACAAATCCTTATCTGGAGCGGGCACTTATGACCGGAATTACGAGAGTCAGCAGGGAGTCAATTTTTTCAGATTTGAATAATCTTGAAGTCGTGACTACAACCGCAGAAAAATATGAGGACAGTTTTGGTTTTACGGAGGAAGAAGTTTTTACTGCTTTGGATGAATTTGGATTGTCCGATAAAAGGAAGGACGTAAAAAAATGGTATGACGGGTTCACATTCGGAAAGCGGTCAGATATTTACAACCCATGGTCCATCATTAATTATTTGAGCAAAAAAGAATTCCAATGTTACTGGGCCAATACCAGTTCCAACAGCCTGGTGGGAAAGCTGCTGAAAGAAGGAAATCGATATATTAAGCAAAATTTTGAAAAGCTTCTTTCAGGGGAGCATTTGCATGTATTGATTGATGAACCGTTTGTATATGACCAGATGAGAGAAAATGAAACCGCGATCTGGAGTCTTCTGCTTGCCGGCGGATATCTGAGAGTGTTCGGTCAGCGGGAGCTTACAGATGAAGAATGGGTAGGGTTGACTCCCCGGTATGAGTTGGGCATCACAAATCTGGAAGTGGAGATCATGTTCCATCGGATGGTGGCCGGATGGTTCCAGAAGGACATCTATGATTATGACGAATTTATCCGGGCACTGTGGGATGGAAATGTAAAAAACATGAATCTCTTTATGAATCGGATCACCATGGAGACATTCCGTTATTTTGATACAGGAAGCGATCCCTCCAGAGAAGAACCGGAGCGCTTCTATCACGGCTTTGTATTAGGACTTCTGGTGACCCTTCGGAAAAAATATGTGCTTACTTCCAACAGAGAAAGCGGTTTTGGACGCTATGACGTCATGTTGGAGCCGAGAAACCCGAAAGACGACGCCATGATTCTGGAATTTAAAGTACAGGAGATGGAGGAGGAAAAAGAACTTTCCGATACGGTATGTACAGCGCTTAAACAGATCGAGGAAAAGAATTATGAAGCCGCACTCATTGCAAAGGGGATTCCGAAAGAGAAGATTCGGAAATATGGATTTGCTTTTCAGGGGAAGAAAGTGCTGATCGGATAACCTGCTTTCATGGATGCCGGAACCCGGAACACCTGTTTCGTTCATATATGTCGTCTGATTTTCGACGTATTCCAGTATGCCGGCAAACATTTTCGCATTTAAAATGTGATCCCGGCAACGCAGCGGTTTCGCACCGCGTCCAGCCAGCAGAACATATTCTCCAATTCTCTCACCCGAATCATTCCGGCAAGTTCCGGATACCTGTTACAGATTTCCGGGAAAAGATCCGGCAGATGCTCTAAAAGATCTGGGTGATATTCCAGTGTCCTGTGGTTGTTAAAGACAGCGTGGTAACGAATCCGTGCCTCCACCAGATCCTGAAACATATGGCTTCCGTAACTTAATTCCGGCATATAGCCGGCCCGGTTATCAGAAACCTCACAGTTCTCGGAAAAACCGAAAATGTCCCCGAAGACCACCGAAACGCCCAGTTCCGGCGAGGAGGTTCCGGTACGCCCCCGCAACAGCTGCTTTGACATTCTTTCCCTTTCCGTCATAATACCTGTTGATCCTCCCAACCGCCGCAGCCACACCGTATTTCTTTGCATAAGGATATTTGTATTAAAGCATCGGATCGATCTGAACTACCACATCAATTCTGTCAAATGCCGCCATTTCATTCCCTCCTCTTTCAGCTTCCGTCAGTTGATAAACGCGCAAAAAAACAGAGACAAAAACGTCGAAAACGCCTTTGTCTCCTGCAAGAAAAGTATAACGAATTTTTTTGCTTCTGTCAATGCTGCCTTCCGGTGGAAAAAGATTTACAATACCGCATATTTTTACTATAATATTGGCAGAATAAAAGAAAATCATGAGCAGAACAGACAGCTGGCTCAGATGATACAGGAGGGCGGCTATGGCAAGAGTACAGGCCAGAAAAGGCAAGACACAAAACAGAAAGGCTACCACACAGCAGAACAAAACAGCGACTGCGCAGAACAGGATGGCAAAGGTGCAGGGAAATGACATGATCTTTGCCCTGGACATCGGAACCCGCAGCATCATCGGCATGATCGGCGTCGTGGAGGAGAACCAGGTACATATTACCGCCATCGAGCGGGAAGAGCATGCGGAGCGCGCCATGATCGACGGCCAGATCGAGAACATCGAAAAGGTCTCCGCCCTGGCCGACAAGGTAAAAAAACGTCTGGAAGCAAAGGTAAAGACAAAATTGAGCCGCGTCTGCGTGGCAGCTGCCGGACGGGCACTGCGGACCAGAAGGGCAGATTATGAACTGGAGCTTCCCGGCACTCAGCTCATTGACGACGAGATCATCAGCCGTCTGGAGGCCGGCGCCATCGGAAAGGCAGAGGAAGCCTTTGATGCGGAAAATGAAGCGCTGAACGACAACCGGCGTTTTTATCTGGTGGGTTATACGGTCTGTCAGTATTATCTGGACCAGTATACCATGTCCAATTTAAAAGACCACCGGGGACAGCATGTGAAAGTAGATCTGATCGCCACCTTCCTCCCAAGCGAAGTGGTGGAGAGCCTTTACACCACCATGAACAAGATCGGACTGGAGGTGGCAAGTATCACGCTGGAGCCCATCGCCGCCATCAATGCTGCCATTCCGGAGAATCTCCGTCTTCTGAATCTGGCTCTGGTGGACATCGGCGCCGGGACTTCCGATATCGCTGCATGTACCGGAGGCAGCATCACCGGATATACCATGGCCACTGTGGCAGGCGATGAGATCACCGAAGCCATCATGAAAAAATATTTGGTGGATTTTGGAACTGCGGAGACCATCAAGGCACAGATCCGGCAGGCGGATCCCATCACCTTTACCAATATCCTTGGATTTGAGCAGCAGATCCCTCAGGAAGAACTCCTGAAGAGTATCAAGGAACCGGCTGGGCTTCTCTGCCGGGAGATCGCAGACAAGATCCTGGAGATCAACGGCGGAGCGCCGTCTGCGCTCTTCCTCGCCGGAGGCGGCAGTAAGCTCGCAGGCTTAAAAGACGAGCTTACCATGACCCTCGGGATGGATGAGACCCGTGTGGCAGTAGCCGGCAACTATTTTCATGCAAATGCCTATTCGGCTGAATATGAGCTGAACAATCCGGAATATGCCACCCCTCTGGGCATCGTCGTCTCCTCCGGCCTGAATATGATCAACGACAGCTTCCGCGTCATGCTGAACGGACGCCCGGCAAAGCTGTTCCGAACCGGAAGTTTTACGGCTCTGAATCTTCTGATGATGAACGGCTACAATTTCCGCGATATCATCGGCCGTTCCGGAGCCAACCTGACCGTAACCGTCAACGGACGGCGGAAAGTCTTCTACGGCACATCGACCCAGCCTGCTTCCCTGCTCATCAACCAGCAGGAAGGGAAGCTCTCGGAGGTGATTCATGCCGGAGACGTCATCGACTTTGTTCCGGCCGTGCAGGGCATCCCTGCAAGACCCTGTCTGGGCGACATTGAAGGGGCCGCCACCTGTACGGAGATTACCTTAAACGGAGCTCATGTATCTCTGAAAACCCTTCTGAAAAACGGCGATTCCATCATGATGGATCCTCCGGCGCACGAAGAGTCTTTCAAAAAAGAAGAACATGCGCCCGCCCATGCAGAACATACCGCAGAGCAAAATACTGCTCAGACGGAGAAGACTGCAGCGGCAGCAGATCCGGTGCAGGTTTCTGCCCCTTCTGCTGAAATGCCCACAACTGCACCCGTAAATCCGGCAGTTACAGCATCCGCCGCTGTACCCGCAGCTCCGGCAACCGCAGCATCCATTGCTGCATCCACAACTCCGGCAACTGCAGCCTCTGCCGCACTGGAAGGTCCTGCAGTCGCCGCGGCAGCGGATTCCACGGTCGGATCAGACGTCACAGCGCCGGCAAATCCGACCGCTCCGGCGCCCGCAGCAGCTGTCTTTGCAGAACCCGTACCCGCTCCGGCCGCCGCACCAAAACCGGCTGCTCCAAAACCCCGCCGGGAATTTGTGTTCCATCTGAATGATTCCACGCTCCGTCTGCCCTGCAAGCCGGACGGAAGCCCCTATTATCTGATGGATATGATTGAATATTCCGGCATTGATTTAAAGCAGCCAAAAGGCAGAGTAAAACTGACCGTCAACGGACGGACCGGCATGTTCCAGCAGGCGCTGTCACAGGGCGATGTCATCTATATTGAAGAAGAACTGGAAGAAAACCAGTAAGTACAGGGGAATATTATGCTGCTGCAGATCCACGACGGCACCTTAAGTGCCGGAAGCCAGACCGTCCTTTCACATTTTCATTTCGAAATACGGGGCCGGGAAAAGATCGCGGTCATCGGGAGCAACGGGGCCGGCAAGACCACATTTCTGCGTCTGCTGGCGGGAGAACTGTCCCTGGACCGGGATGACAAAAGCGTCTCCCGGGGGATCGTTACCTCCAGAAAGCTTACCGTCGGCCTTCTGGGTCAGCAGGCTTTTCCGGATCCTTCCATCACCGTGGAGGAAGCGCTTCTGAAAGCATGCCCCTGCCCGGACCAGTTTGACCGGGACCGGTTTGACTGGGAACAGGAATACGACCGCATCTTTACCGGCTTCGGACTTCATAAGGAAGACAAGATCAAACCATTGCAGCAGTTCTCCGGCGGAGAACAGACAAAGATCGCACTGATCCGGCTGCTGCTTATGAAGCCGGATCTTCTGCTTCTGGATGAACCGACCAACCATCTGGACCCCGCTTCCGTGGAATGGCTGGAGGACTATCTGAGAGATTACGGTTCTGCTGCTGTGATCGTCTCCCACGACCGGTTCTTTCTGGACCGGATTGCAGATACGGTCTATGAGCTTTCGAATCGCACCCTGACCCGCTATGCGGGCAACTACAGTGCCTTTCGGATGCAGAAGCAGAAAAACATCCGGCTTCAGCAAAAGGCATACGACCGGCAGCAGGAGGAGCGAAAGCGGCTGGAAGAACTCATTGAACGCTTTAAACACAAGCCAAGAAAAGCGGCCTTTGCCCGCTCCCGCAAAAAGATGCTGGAACGCATGCCGCAGATTCCAAAGCCCGCACCGGAGGAGTCCCGTCATTTTACAGATGCGATCCTTCCGCGGATTCCGGGACCCAGATGGGTACTGGAGGCCGAACATCTGAAAGTCGGATATGACCATGTCCTGGTGGAGCTTTCCCTTCGGATCCGCCGGGGGCAGAAGATCGGCATCATCGGTCCCAACGGAGCCGGAAAATCTGCCTTTTTAAAAACAGCCGCCGGACTCCTGCCGCCGCTGAAAGGAAAATGCCTGCTGGGAAATCATGTGGAGACCGCCTATTTCGATCAGATGAGTGCAGAGCTGTTCTCTGATCAGACCGCAGCGGAACATTTTCACAGCTGCTTTCCGGCGCTGACACAGAAGGAGGTCCGGAACATCCTGGGCGCCTTTCTCTTTTCGGGAAAGCATGCATCCAAACGGGTCCGTGACCTGTCCGGCGGAGAACGTTCCCGTCTGGTCCTTGCGGAACTGTTCCATTCGGCGCCCAACTTTTTCCTTCTGGACGAACCTACCAACCACATGGACCTTCCGGCGCGGGAGACGCTGGAATCCGCGTTCCGGGCCTACACAGGGACCCTTCTCTTTGTCTCCCATGACCGTTATTTCCTCCAGCAGACGGCAGACGCCCTGCTGATCTTCGAAAATGAAGGTGTATCCTATTATCCGTTCGGCTATCAGCACTATATAGAGCACTGCAAAAAGCGTGCATGGTCTTCCAGTCTTTCCGCGCAGGTTCAGGCGGAGGAACAGGCGCTGATCAGCGGACTGCGCAGCGTGCCGAAGGCAGAACGGCGGCGTCTTCCTGAGATTTCCCCGGATGAAATTTTCAGAGAATGGAAGCTTGGGATCGCAGAGGAGTCTCTGCAGCAGATCCGTCAGAAGCTGGAACAGCTTCTGGCAGAAAAGGATGCATTCAAAGCGTGGAAAAACAATGAATATGAACAGCAGTTTATAAACAGACTGGAAGCTCTGAATCAGGCTTACACGGATGCATGCCTGAACTGGTATGAAGAATGGACGGAATTTCATCCGGAAGATTCCTGATTGAAAAATCCTTCCGTTACCTCGGCAGATACCGAAGCAACGGTTACCGAATATTTCATTTTTGCGCACAAAGCACACGCACGCCGACCCTCTCTGTGTGTTTCACATACGAAAATATGCGTAGACCAGCGCTCCTGCCGTCCTTCCGAGCGCCATGGAAAGAATCAGCCACGGCAGACCGGATTTCAGCCGGATCCGCCTGCTGAAGATCGGGATCGTATCCACGATCTCCGTCAGGGCCATGGCCCAGGCACCGGTGAAGATGCCTGAAAAAAGCCCGAAGGACACCACACCCGCCATCCCAACCGGTACAGGAAACTGGTAAATACTGACCAGATTTCCAAAGATACCACCAATTGCTGCAGCGTCCTCATAATACATGATATATTTTGCCGTATGGGTCTTTCCGGCAAACCGGGAAACCACCCCGAGGGCGATCAGAAATGCAAACATGCCGCCTGCCACAGCAAATCCGCTGCTGATCCCGATAATTCCCAGAGCAATCTGTCTAATCCACATCGATATTCGTCTCCTTACGGTTGCATCCGTCGACCAGCGTCGTATTCACGTCATTTTCATACTGGCGCATCTGCACCTCCATGGGTGACGGATCCTTTGTGATCCGTTTTCCGCCGAAATGATTGTAGAATACGATGATGCCCACGGCGATTCCGACGGAATAGGTGATCTCCAGAATGGTAAAGCCGTCGGACGGCTGACCCATAAGCAGTTCATACACCTGCTGAAACACCTGCGTCACACCCACATCATTATTAAACGTCATGATCGAAAATGCCGATCCGATGAAGATTGTAATACAGAGAAGCACCACCTTTACGAAACTCCACCGGTCTCTTGCATATTCCGGTGATTCATAATCAATGATAAAATCCGATTCCCCAAGATTCTGTATCTCCAGATCCGGATAGACTTCATGAATCAGCTCTACCACCTTCAAGACCGAAAACACGTATCGGTTGCTTTTTTCCGCCTGAACCTTCAAAAGCTTCAGCGTCTTCAGCCGGTTTTTCACCGGTGCGTTGGTACACTCCAGCTTTGCCACGTCTCCAAGCCTCACATCGATGTGATCCACCTCGATGTTCTGATCGATCTTCATATACAGAATGTCACTCACTTCACCGTACCTCCGTCGTCTCTGAACATAGCATCTGCAATTTTTTCCTTTTTATGCATCAGAAACCGTTCCTGCCGATGGTTCTTCTGTTCTTCAGCTCACCAGCCGCTCCCGCATCTGCTTCAGTATCTTTTTTTCCAGGCGGCTTACCTGTACCTGAGACACCCCCAGCACCCGGGCCACCTCCGACTGGGTCTTGTCCTGCATATACCTCATAATGATCAGTCTTCTGTCCGTATCCGGCAGTTCCAGAAGAAGCTGTTCCAGCACCACACGGTTCAGCAGCTGCTGCATCCCGTTCCCCTGATTCTGGTTCTCCATCCGGTCCAGAAGGCAGACTTCACTTCCGTCCTTCTGCGGAATGGTCTTGTAGATGGATTCCACTTCCGCCGAAGATTCCAGCGCCATTGCAATCTCTTCCCTTGGAAGTTCCGTAACAGCGGACAGTTCCTCCAGTGTCGGCTCCCGCCCCGTCTTCTGACGGAACAGCTCTGTCTCCCGTTTGATCTTCCAGCAGTTTTCCTTCAAGGTACGGCTGACTTTCACGATTCCGTCATCCCTCAGAAACCGTTTGATCTCCCCTGCAATCATAGGAACTGCATACGTAGAGAATTTCACTTCAAAAGAAGTGTCAAACTTGTCAATTGCCTTCAAAAGCCCCATGGCCCCGATCTGGAACAGATCTTCCATATCCGTCCCCCGTCCGGTAAACCTCTTGACCACGCTCCAGACAAGTCCCATATTCTCTTCCACCAGTTGTTCTCTCGCTTCTTTATCCCCATGGTGTGACCGTTCTATCAGAGCAAACGTTTCTTCCATAAAGATAATCAGCCCTCCTGTTGCACATGACTCTGGCAGATCTGTTTTTTCATGTAGACGGTCGTACCTGCTCCGGGACTGGACCGGACGTCCACCTGATCCATGAATGCCTCCATAAACATAAACCCCATGCCGGATCGTTCCAGTTCCGGTCTGCTGGTATACAAAGGTTCCATTGCCTGTTTGACGTCTTCCATGCCGACACCTTCATCCGTAATCCACAGTTCCACTGTTTCCTCATGCAGAAGGGCACGGACTACTACCGTATGTACACCATCCGGATATCCGTGAATGATCGCATTGGTCACCGCCTCCGACACAGCGGTCCGGATATCTGCCACCTCCTCCAGCGTTGGATTCAGCTGGGCCACAAAGGCTGCAACCGCAACCCTTGCGAACCCTTCGTTCTCTGATATGCTGTCAAATGCCAGCGTCATCTCATTTTTCATACTGCTTCCTCCCCATCCAGCTGAATATACCTTTGAATTCCTGACAGTGACAGAATCCGTCGGATCTGTCCGTTCATATGGCTGAGCCGGATGCTTCCGCTCAGCGCTTTCATAACCTTGTAACGCCCGATCAGCATCCCGATTCCTGCACTGTCCATAAATACGGTCCGGGTGAAATCAAATTCCACCTCATCCACCGGCTGACGGCTCACCATACGGTCAACCTCCGTCCGTATCTCTTCCGTATAATGATGATCCAGTTCCGGCGGCAGACTGACCACCAGCCTGTTTCCCTTTACTTCCATCCACTCCATAAAGCATGTCCTCCTGATTATAATTCCGCATCTGACGTAATCCTTCCTCTGCTGTACCGATTGCCGACATCCGGTCTGTCATGGGAAGACATTCCCTCCGGAACCATTGATGGACGTCCGGCTTTGACGGCAAAATGAACGGCAGAAAATCCTGACCGTTCCCGCCGCACACAAAAGGGCTGCCTCAGGAAATCTCCTGAAACAGCCCCTCACTTACAGGGTTTTTCTTTTGTATCCAACATCCGGCGCACACTGCGCCCCTTCTGTCATCGTCTGATCATTCTGCCTGCAGTCCTGCCAGAAATCTGGCAGAATCCGTCGCCTTTCTCGTATTCGGGTACTCCTCAATCACTTTCTGATAGTATGTGATGGCCTTCTCTGTCTCGCCCGCGCCATGGCATGACCTGGCCAGGAAATAAAGCGCGTCGCCCTGTGTATTGTCCAGGTTATAACACTTTTCCAGTGCCTCAAGAGCCGTCTCATACTCTCTGGCCTGATATGCCGCATAACCGGTCCGGTACAGTTCCGCCACAGCCTCGGCGCCCACCTCGGCAAAGAGAGAATCGTACAGAACCTTCCCATCGTCTGTCAGCGTCTCCTTATCGATCTGCTCCAGCTGTTCCAGGGAGCCCGCCATATCCTCCTCCGCATAAAAGCGGTACGCTTTTAAAAGCGCTTCCTGAAGTTCAAGTTTTTCGGATGCTTCTCCTGCTGCCTGGATCGCCGTTTCCGACTCCTTCTTCAGCGTTTCCATCTCCGTTTCCATGTTCGCCAGCGCCGCCGTCTTCTGCTCTACCTGGTTACTGTATTCTGCAACGGCATCATTGAGCTCCGAACTTGTCATCTGCTGCTGCGCCGGAAGGATCAGAAACCACATGGCCGCCGCTCCGATCGCGATACCGATCGCCACGTTGATGACAGAGTGAAGCCCCGTGTTATCCTTCACTCCGACCGGCTGAATGATCGTCTCGTTTCCGCTCACATAGGCAATCGCATCTTTATTATCCTGCTTCTCTTCTTTCTGCGTCTGTTTGCGGGGCTTTCTTCCCTCTGCTTCATCCAGCTCCTTGAGATAGCGGAGCGCTGTCGTATTGGTGCGGTCAATATTCAGCACTTTCTTCAGTTCGGACCGCGCTCCTGCGTAATTATCCGTTCTCATATACAAAAGCGCCAGAAGCTGATGCCCCTTCAGCAGATTGGAATTGGTCGACAGAACCTTTTTCAGCTGGATCATCGCAAGGTCATAGCTTCCCTGCTCGCAGTACAGGAGAGACTGATTGTACTTCTTGATCGTCATATTAACCGCCTGAAGCCTGGCAGGATTTTTCTGAACCGACTCTATATAATCGTCGGCCAGATTATTCTCCTTCTGAAAATTCTTACTGAGGATCCACTGGGACAATGCCTCTACCACATCCCCCATCTCGAACTGGACAAGTCCCAACAGGTTTCTTGCATCTGTATTTTTCTTGTTAATCTTCAGACTCTGGCGCAGAGAAACGGCCGCACCTGACAGATCTCTGACTTTCGCCTTATCCAGTCCTTCATTATAATATGCATTGGAGATCTGAAGCAATCTGCGGTAACGGGAAATATCCACTCCACAATGGTCGCAGTAATCTGACCTCTCCAGTTCTGCTCCACAGTTAAAACATTTCATATAGCCACCTTTTCTACTGATGTTCTTTCATTCCCTTTAATATTTCATCCATTAAATCTGATACATCAGAAAGATTATTATTGTAAACGGTATCCTCTACCTGATCGATCTCAGGACTCGGACGGAATTTCTTTAATTCTTCTTCAAAATCAAGCATGCTCTCTGCTCCTTATAATATTCTTCAAACTGCCTGCCAGATACAGGGACCCAACACAGAACAGTATTCCGTCCCCCTTCTTCTCAAGCGCTGCATCCAGTGCATCCGGAATCGAAGCGATTGCCGTGACCTCCTGCCTGGTATATTTCCTGAAGATCTGCGCCAGTTCATCCGCCGGGATCAGACGGTCCGATTCGATCTGCGTAACCACCACCCCGGACAGTTCCAGGTTCTCGCAGATGGTCCGTATCATCCCTTCATAATCCTTTTCCTTTACGCAGGAAAACAGCAGGGTAACCTTCCCGTCCTTCTGGAACCTGCGGGCAGTCTTCACAAATTCCTCCACGCCGGAATCATTGTGCGCACCATCCAGGATCACACCCGGAAGTATGGTCTCCATACGTCCTTCCCAGTGCATCCGCTCCATGCCGTTATGGATGTCCTCCTGCGTCAGCCCGATATCCATGATCCGGGCTGCCGTCACTGCCTCCATCGCATTCATGATCTGATACTCCGCCACGCTGGAGATGGACACATCCATAGGTAAATAATACCCAGTATCCATGGAAAAATCAATCGTTTTCTGGGTATTCATTAAAATTTTATACATATCCGGGCGTATCGCATAAGCCTTCGCATGCATCCGGGCCGCTTTTTTGAGAATTACCGACTCTACATCCGCCCTGGTCCCGTCATACACGACCGGGCAGCCTTCCTTGATGATGCCTGCCTTTTCGCCGGCAATCTGTTCATACGTATCCCCAAGATACTCTGTATGTTCCAGGCTTATGGATGTGATGACGCTGACCATGGGCTTTTCAATCACATTGGTGGCATCAAAGCGTCCGCCAAGTCCGGTCTCCAGCACGACGTATTCCATCCCGCTCTTATCAAAGATCCAGATCCCCATCAGGAACAGGAGTTCGAAAAAGGTCGGATGTGCAAAATCCCCCGGCTGCTCCTTCAGAAGGCGGTGCACAATGTCCATCACCGCCTCAAAGGCCTCCAGAAACAGTTCATTGGATACCATCTGCTGATTCAGCTGAAAACGCTCATTGATATCCACCAGATGCGGGGAGATGAACAGTCCCGTCTGTTTCCCCGCCGTTGTCAGAATGGAAGACAGATAGGCGCACACAGACCCCTTTCCGTTGGAACCCGCCACATGGATCAGTTTCATGCCACGCTCCGGATGTCCCATGGCTGCAAGGACCATTCTGGTATTTTCCAGTGTGTTTTTCTTCGTAAATCTGGGCGTATCATTAATATATGCTTCTGCTTCTCTGTAATTCATCTCATTCTCCAAGCTGAGCCAGCCGTTCCTTCACCTGGTCCATCATCTGTGTATATTTTTCAAGCTTCTCCTTCTCCTCCCGGATCTTTGCTTCCGGAGCTCTGCTTACAAACTTCTCATTGTTCAGCATGCCGTTTACCCGGGCAAGCTCTTTCTCCAGACGCGCTTCTTCTTTTTTCAGACGCTCCCGCTCTTTTTCCAGATCCAGAAGTTCATCCAGCGGCATATAGACCGCCGCCTCCGGGATCATGGCGGATACCGCGCTCTTCTCAATACCTGTTTTGTCCGCCTGCACTTTTACTTCGGATGCAAAGCTTAAGGCGGCGAAAAAGCTTCTGCCCTGTTCAAAGATCTCCCGGACCTTCGGATTTTCAGATACCACATAGACCGTAGCCTTTTTACTGTTCGGCACGTTCATGTCCGTGCGCACATTGCGGATGCCGCGCACTGCCTCCTTGATCATGGAAATGGCATGCTCTTCGGCTGCAAAATTCCATTCCTCCCGGTACTCCGGCCAGGAAGAGATCATGATCGATTCCTCTTCCGACAGATTGCAGAAAATCTCCTCCGTAATAAACGGCATGTACGGATGCAGCATCTTCAGCGCATGGATCAGCACCTGCTTCAGGGTCCACAGAGCAGCCTCTCTGGATGTATCTTCCCTGTTCCACAGACGCGGCTTCACCATCTCGATATACCAGTCGCAGAATTCATCCCATATAAAATCATAGATCTTCTGTACGGCGATTCCCAGCTCAAAGCTGTCCATGTTGCTGGTCACTTCTTTTGCCAGACGGTTGACTCTGGACAGAATCCACCGGTCTGCAGCCGTCAGCGCCGCCGGATCCGCCTCCGCGACCTTCTGGTCCTCCAGATTCATCATGATAAATCTGGAAGCGTTCCACACCTTGTTGGCAAAATTCCGGCTGGATTTCACACGCTCCATATAGAACCGCATGTCATTGCCCGGCGCATTGCCGGTCACCAGCGTCAGGCGCAGCGCATCGGCTCCGTATTCGCTGATGATCTCCAGCGGATCGATGCCGTTTCCAAGAGATTTGCTCATCTTGCGTCCCATGGAATCCCTTACCAGACCATGGATCAGCACATGGTGGAACGGACTCTTTCCGGTCTGCTCATATCCGGAAAATACCATCCGGATCACCCAGAAAAAGATGATGTCATAACCGGTCACCAGTACGTCCGTCGGATAGAAATATTCCAGATCCTCCGTCTGCTTCGGCCATCCAAGCGTAGAGAAGGGCCACAGCGCAGAAGAAAACCAGGTGTCCAGCGTATCCTCATCCTGGGTCAGATGCGTACAGCCGCACTTCGGACATACAGACGGCGCTTCCTTTGCCACCACGATCTCCCCGCATTCGTCGCAGTAATAGGCCGGAATCCGGTGCCCCCACCAGAGCTGGCGGGAGATGCACCAGTCGCGGATATTTTCCAGCCAGTGCAGATAGATCTTGTCAAACCGTTCCGGGACGAACGTCAGTTCTCCGTTTTTTACTGCCTCAACCGCCGGTTTTGCAAGTTCTTCCATCTTCACAAACCACTGCTGCTTGATGAGCGGCTCCACCGTCGTCCCGCAGCGGTCGTGGGTTCCCACATTATGCGTATGGTCCTCAACCTTCACCAGAAGCCCCTGCTCCTCCAGATCCTTTACCATCGCCCTGCGCGCCTCATAACGGTCCATGCTGTGATATTTCCCCGGACAGCAGATCGTGGCATCATCGTTCATGATATTGATCTCCGGCAGATCATGCCTTCTGCCCACCTCAAAGTCATTGGGGTCGTGGGCCGGCGTGATCTTCACACAGCCGGTTCCGAATTCCCGGTCCACATACGGATCCGCAATGACCGGAATCTCCCGGTCGGTCAGCGGAAGCTTCAGCGTCTTCCCGATCAGATGCCGGTACCGTTCATCCTCCGGATTTACCGCCACCGCCGTATCTCCAAGCATGGTCTCCGGGCGGGTCGTGGCAATCTCCACATAACCGCTGCCGTCCGCGACCGGATAGTTGATGTGCCAGAAATGTCCCGCCTGCTCCTCATGCTCCACCTCTGCATCGGAGATGGACGTCTTGCACACCGGACACCAGTTGATGATTCTGGAACCTTTATATATATAACCTTTTTCATACAGCCGGATAAAGACCTCCAGAACCGCTTCCGAGCAGCCTTCATCCATGGTAAAACGTTCTCTCTCCCAGTCGCAGGAGCAGCCCAGCTTCTTCAACTGGTTGATGATCGCTCCGCCGTATTCCTCTTTCCACTGCCATGCCCGCTTCAGAAAGCCTTCTCTGCCCAGCTCCTGCTTGTCGATGCCCTCTTCCCGAAGCTGGTTCGTTACCTTCACCTCCGTGGAAATGGACGCATGATCGGTTCCCGGTATCCAGAGCGCATTGTAGCCCTGCATCCTCTTATAGCGGATCAGAATGTCCTGCAGCGTCTCGTCCAGCGCATGTCCCATGTGCAGCTTTCCGGTCACGTTTGGCGGCGGAATCACGATGGTAAAGGGCTTTTTGCTCCGGTCCGCCTCCGCATGAAAATATTTCCTTCCCATCCATTTGGCATAGGTCTGCTCTTCGATGGCAGTCGGATCATAGGTCTTTGCTAATTCTTTCATCATGTTCTCTCCTTATTATGGTTCTGTTATCAGTTGTATATACATTTCGTCGGCGGTACAGCTTTCATCCAGAAGAAGCTCTGCCGTCCGGACCTCTTCTCCGTTGACCAGCCAGCCGTAAAATTCCTGTCCGTTCTCCGGTTCTGCTGTAAGCGTCAGAGGATAATTGTGATAATAGGTTCCCGTATAGCTTTCCCCGCCCTTCAGGCGAATCTCACTGAAGGATACCTGTATTCCATCCGGCAGCTCCAGTCTGAGCGTATACGGGTCTGCAGCTTTCAGATATTCCTGAAGCCCTTCGTGCACCCGGATACCGCTTTCTTCTGCCGCTTCCTTCATCCTGTCCACTGCCGTCTGCTGTCTCATACGTTCTTCTTCTGTATAATAAAGCTCCATGGATCCTGCAAGCTTTTCATCCTCTTCTTCAATCAGCCGGAGTACATGGTCCTCCTGATAGACGGTTGCCGTCAGGTCACAGACCATGTTAACAAACCTGGTCCGGTACAGTTCAGACTGCATCAGAAGATACAGGGTATCCGTTGCATCCTCAACCGGCTCTTCCATCAGATAGGCAAACTCATCCGGCACCTCATATCCCGTTGTATCCTGATAGACGGCATCCAGATCATACAGGAAGAAACGGACTTTTCCGTCTCCGTATGCACTGCTGCTGGTCTCTGCGCATTTCCAGGACAGGAAATTGTGATAGGGCCAGTCCACATTGTTCATGATCAGATTCACTGCATAATGTTTCAGCATATCCGTCATATCCACCTGTCTTTCCAGGCTTTCCATGCGCTTTGGATCGTTCAGATCCTGGCGGAGCTGGTTATAATACCCGCCGAAACGGGCGCTGTTGATCTCATTGGGCTCATATTTCTCAATATCGTCCTTCTGCGCTCCGATTGCATGTGCAATGTTATACCGAGTGTATTTTTCCTGAAGCTGTATGATTCCGTAATAGCTTCCGTTTAGAAAGAGAATGCCCGGTCTGGCTCCTGCACAGACCATACCGGAATCTTTGCCCAGTCTGCTCACCACATTCCATTTCAGCATGGTTCCTTCATGGTCGGAACCGCCGTTGCGGAGCACCAGCCGGTTATAGGACTGCCCCTTTTCATTCCCCGCCATATCGGTTTCAAAAAAATCATATTCGAAGGTCGGATGCTCCGGGTCATAGACCGAATCGCTGATCAGCTTAAAACTCTTCTGGGCAAATTCTCTGGAACCGTGGCCGGATATGGCGATCCCGGTTCCCTGTGCCAGCATCCGCGTTCCGTCCGGCTCATAAAATTCCACATAGGCCGGCCGGTCCCATTCTCCGTTCTCCCCCTCCTCCCCATAATTGGCAAGAATGCCTGTCTCTTCGTCGTACAGCACCTTTTCATCTGCTGACAGCGACACCACCATCACATCAAACAGCTCCGATACGCCTTTTCCCACAAAATACGTCTGCGTGCAGATTTTCCCCGGCTCTCCATTCTGAAATACAGCCGCCTTTACCACGGTCACCTTCTCCGGGAGGCCCGCTTCTATGGGAATCGGTCCCTCATAGATCCTTGACTGCATGGTAGGATCGCTTCCGTCCAGTGTGTAACGGATCGTCCCCCCAGACAGGCCGCATCGCAGGGTCAGCTCAAATGCTTCCTCCTGAAATGCCTCCTCTTCCGAAAAGCGTACAGCCGGTTCTCTTACCACCCAACGCAGAAGTCCTGTCAAAGCCGCCGCCAATACAAATGTTACGGCGGCAGCAACTATATATTTCCGGTTCAAGATCGCTCCTTTTCATGTGCCGGACAGCAGATTCCCATCCAGGGTTCCCCTGCCGCCCGAAAAAAATGCCCTCTGCACAGCCGTGCAAAGGGCGAATTATCGCGGTACCACCTTTGTTCGTATGAAATCATACCTCATTCTCCTTAACGCGGATCATACGGGAACACCTACTCTCTTCTTTCCGTGTTCCGGCTCCAAAGCCACTTTCCCCATGTCCTTCTTCTGAAGCCGTCTTCCAGCCAGCGGACGGCTCTCTCTGGCAGCCGGTACATAAGTACTCTTCTTCTTCTCAGCCTTTCTCTGTCCTTAAACAGTCTAAACGCTGTTGTTCTCTTTGTCAAGGGGCTGACCGATGTTTTTTATCTTTGACCGGCAATCCGGTCCGCCAGATCACTCAGATAGAGATACCTTTCCATCTTCTCCTCCAGAAGCGTCTCCTGCGCCTCCTTTTCCTGTGTCAGCCGGTTCAGCTCCACAAAATCCGTTGCGGCGCTTTCGATTTTTTTCTCCAGTTGTGCGATCCCCTCTTCGATCTGCCCGATCTGCGTCTCAATGGTCTCATAGTCCTTCTGTTCCTGCCAGGTAAATTTCAGCTTTGCCGTTTTCACCTTTTCCGTTTTCTCTGACGGGTTTTTCTTCGCCGTCTCCGACAGATTCTTCTCCTTTTCCTCCCGCTGTCCTGCTTCAAGATAATCCGAATACCCGCCTTCATACTGGCGAAGCACTCCGTTTCCTTCAAATACAAACAGTCTCTCTGCCGTCTTATCCAGAAAATAACGGTCATGAGATACCATGATCAGAATTCCCGAAAAATGCTCCAGATAGTCCTCCAGTATGGCAAGCGTCTGAATATCCAGATCATTGGTCGGCTCATCCAGGATCAGAATATTGGGTGCCTCCATGAGCACCTTCAAAAGATAAAGCCGCCGCTTCTCTCCGCCGGACAGTTTTCCGATCAGAGAGTGCTGAAGCGCTCCGTCAAACAGAAACCGTTCCAGCATCATGGAAGCCGATATGCTGCCGTCCTCTGTCTGCACATATTCTGCGGTGTCCCTGATATAGTCGATCACTTTCTGACCGGGATCCAGGTATTCATTTTCCTGGGAAAAATAGCCGATCTTTACCGTAGATCCCATGATGACTTCCCCGCAGTCCGGCGGTTCCAGCCCCATGATGATCTTCATCATGGTCGTCTTGCCGCAGCCGTTCGGCCCTGCAAATCCAATCCGGTCCTTCTTCCGGAACGCATAGCTGAAATCCGAGATCAGAATTTCCCCTCCATAGCTTTTTGTGATTCCTGAAAGCTCCAGCGTCTTCTTTCCCAGCCGGGAAGATACCGTATTGATATCCACCTTCTGATCCTGAACCGGAGCCTTTGTCCTGTCTCTCAGCGCTTCGTATCTCTGGATATGCGCCTTCTGCTTCGTGGAGCGTGCCCTGGCTCCGCGCCGCATCCATTCCAGTTCGATGCGCAGAATATTCCGGTTCTTCCGGTAAGCTGCCTGCTCCTGCTCTTCCCGTTTTGCTTTCGCCTCCAGATAACCTTCAAAATTCGTCTGGTAACTGTACAGCTTTCCTCTGTGGAGCTCCACAATCCGGTTGCATACCCGGTCCAGAAAATAACGATCGTGCGTAACCATGACAAGCGCTCCCTTTCTCCGGATCAGCGCCTGTTCCAGCCAGAGGATCATCTCGCTGTTCAGATGGTTGGTGGGCTCGTCCAGCAGAAGAATATCACAGGGCGCCGTCAGAGCAGCAGCCAGGGCCGCCATTTTCTTCTGACCGCCGGACAGATGATCGATCACCTCGTTTTCATCTTCGAAGCCCATCAGATTCAGGATCTCTTTTCCATCTCCCGCAATGCTCCATTCATTGTCCTCGGTCCTGTTGGCTGTTATCACATAATCGCAGAGCGTAATCCCTTTGGGAAATTCCGGGTTCTGAGGAAGATAACGGCCCCAGACCCGGTTTCCCTTTACGATTTCCCCTGCGTCCGGCTCCTCTTCTCCCGCAAGTATCCGAAGCAGCGTCGATTTCCCGGTGCCGTTGATCCCCACGATCCCCGTCTTGTCCTGTTCTTCAATGCTGAAGTCAATACCGGAAAAAAGCTCCCTGTCCGTGAAGCTCTTCCTGATCTCCTTCGCCGTCAATAAATTCATACCTTACTCCATAAAATCTGCTTCTCTCAGCAGACGGTTGCCAAATTCATCCACACTTTTTCTGGTAATCCGATCCAGTATCCGTCGAACGCCTGCTTTTTCTGCATGCTCGATCGCACGGTCAATGATCTCCTTTACCTCAGCCACCGTTACCAGATGGTCATTGGTCTGCCTGCTTCCGATCCGGTCATACAGCGCCAGCTTTCCGAATTCATCAAAAGAGTATTCCTGCTCCAGCGCATAAGAGGTTCCGAAAGCTACCAGTTCATCATTGGTAAACACCGGAATATCGATGCTGTGTTCAAATTTGGAAGCAAAATTTTTATTTTTATGAAAGAGCCGTTCGATCTCTTCCGCAGTATCCTCCAGAATGACAAGAAGCCCTCCGGTGTCCGCCTCCATGACAAGGCTCAGCGCCATCATGGTCGCATCTGAAAGCCCTCCGGCTCCTTCTATGATCAGTGCGCCGCCCTTTAACCGGGTAAGCACTTCATAGACATCCTTTGTATTCAGCTTCTGTCCGCTGATTTTCGCCAGCTTGTTGCCGCCGATCTGCTGCTGTTTCTGCAGGGCTTTGACAATATCGATTGCCAGAGTCGTCTTCCCGTTTCCCTGTTTTCCGGTCACGATCAGGTTTCCTCTGGAGGAATTCGTCATTCCCTCTCTGGAATCTCCTTTAAACAGCACCGACAGCTGCTGGCTCATTCCCTTTACAGAGGTAAAATACGCAAAAAGTCTTGCCTGCTCCTCTGTAAGATGCCCGGAATTAATGGCCATCTCGGAAACCTCCGCAGCAAGAGAACGTTCCAGTTCCTGAATCATATTCAAAGACGTCGTATCTCCCGACAGCCTCTTTTTCTCCGAACCGGAGGAAGGCTCTTCGACAAATTCTATCGCAAGCTCCTCTTCTACCTCTTCTTCCTCTTCTTCGATCTCATCGTCCAGATCCTGCGGCAGGTCATCCTCTGTTATCACCGATGCCGTTTCCCTTGCCTTCCTCTCCTCATCAGCCTCCTGAAGAATCCGCTGTACATCCTCCGGAATCATATCCGAGACCCCTTCAATCAGCTTGATCAGTTCTGCCGTTTCCTGCTTTACCTTCTCCCTGCGCTTCTGTTCTTCTCTGGCGCCCGCTTCCAGAAGCGCCTCTGTCTTTGCCTTCTTCTGTTCCCATTCATCAAGAATCTCATTGACACTCAGCTGCTCTGTTCCCTCATGTCCTGATTCTGATGTCTCTTCCGGAAATGAAATCTCCTCTTCTGTCTCCTTCGCCGTCCCGCTTCCAAAGCCGGAATCCGGCAGCTCGATCATTCCGTCTTTCCAAACGTTCGGTTCCGGTTCCGACTCCTCTTCTGTTTCCTTCGGCGTTTCTTCTCCAAAACCAAAAACCGGCAGGTCAATCGTTCCGTCTTCCCGGAAATCCGGTTCTTCTGCTTTCTCCGGCGGCGCTTCGCCGAAGCCAAGATCCGGCAG
>VSND01000034.1 GCA_009774145.1 Lachnospiraceae bacterium
GAGGAGCCGTGTGCGTGAAAGGCGCACGCACGGTTCTGTGAGGGGCTTGCGGCGTGAGCCGCTTGTCTACTCGACTGATATACTGGGAAATCGGTATTTGTAGAGGTGATATTTTGAAAAGAATAATTTTATATATTCATGGAAAAGGTGGAAGTTATTTAGAAGCTGAACAGTACAAGAAAAATTGTCTGGGTTTCGATATTATCGGTATAGACTATAATGATTATTTTCCGTGGATTGTACAAAACCAAATTCAATCGGTTTATGACAAAGTTCGCGAAAGATACGACTGTATTTATTTGATTGCAAACAGTATAGGCGCTTATTTTGCAATGCACACATTGCAGGATTGTGATATTGCAAAGGCTTTATTTATATCGCCTGTACTTGACATGGAACGTCTTATACTGGACATGATGAATTGGGCAAATGTATCAGAGAAGGATTTGCGTGAGAAGGGAGAAATCCCTACGGATTTTGGGGAAACATTATCATGGAAATATCTATGCTTTGTCAGGGAAAATCCCATAACATGGAATGTTCCCACAGAAATTCTATATGCAGGAAATGATAACCTCGTATCTCGGCAAACAGTAAATGAATTTATTAGTAATCACAATACACATCTTACTGTAATGGAAAATGGGGAGCATTGGTTTCATACAGATGAACAACTTGCCTTTTTAGATATCTGGATGAAAAAGGCAATAGGATAAATTCCAGTTGTGCGCCTGGCAAAGGGCAATTAACCTGACAGGTGTGAATCCTGTCTGCGAAGGTCTGGCCAACCAGCAGTAGTTTATCCCTTAGCAAAACCAAAGATATATGTGAGGTTATTCTAAAAGCGAATGTTATTATGAGGAGCCGTGTGCGTGAAAGGCGCACACACGGTTCTGTGAGGGGCCTGCGGCGTGAGCCGCTTGTCTACTCGACTGTTGATATAGTAGAGGTGTTAAGATGAAATTTGGAGTAGATAAAATAGAATATGAAAACGATAAAATTATTGTAACTGGAACTACAGAGATTGGAAAATTTAAAGGCGTGTGGAAATACAGGGAACAACCTGTTGTAAAGTATACATATTTTATCGAAGTATCATATGAGAAATTTGAAAAAAAGATATCTCAAAGTCCGGCATATAATTTTAGTACATCCATATGTGATGATATGGTTGTTTTTAACTGTCAGGTTGAAGATATAGACGAGGATGTATATTATGTACGATTTGCAGCGGATTGGCTTGACATGGTTGAGATAGAAAGTAACTGTGTTCTGCTTGATAAAGGAAGTTTTGCGTCATTTACAGTCAGATATGAGGATATATGGATATATCCGTATGATTAATATTGAGATACTAAAATTCAAAGTTGCGGAGTTGTTCATGGGAATTTCAATGGAAAATATTACAATCCGAAACAACGTTTACAAAAAATATTCCGCATAATTTTCTTCAGATTCAGAATACTATCTTTATCACAATCTGAAGGAGGACATGAACATGACAAGATTAGACTGTTCCGTTGTAAACTGCACCTATAATAAGGATAACAGCTGCTGCAAGGATAATATCCATGTGGGCGGCCGCAATGCGAAAGTGACCGATCAGACCTGCTGCGACAGCTTCCGCGAGCGCAAATATGACGGAACCCGCAATGCGGATGATATTCCCAGCAAGCCTACGGAGGTTGCCTGTGACGCGACGACCTGTACCCACAACCAGTCCTGCAAGTGCCATGCGGACCAGATTCAGGTGTCAGGGGCCAATGCCTGTCATTGCGACCAGACGGAATGCGCAACGTTCAAGTGTGAATGTAAATAACAGATGCTGTGATGAAAATCTGATCTTTTTGGAAAAACTCCCCCGCGGTTTGGCTGCGGGGGAGCTTTTTCCGGAAGCGTTTGTTTTCCGGCAATATCTTTCCTTCTTTCTTTTTCCTGTTTCAGCAAAAATAAAATACTTCCTTTGCGCGGAACGGAAGACTGCGCCCCTGCGGGATCAGGAATGCATGGTTTCTGCGCACGTGCAGATCGCGTTCGATCCATCCGTCCGTAATGAGCAGAATCGGTCCGTCTTTTGGAAAATCGGGGGCTTTTTCCAGCAGATCCACACCCGGCTGCAGACAGGTGCCGCCCCGTCCCCGTACGGTTACTCTGCCGGCGATCTCTTCGACGGACAGATAGCCGGCGTCACAGGCTGCAGCGTCGCAGAAAATGATCCGGGCATAAGGAACGTCTCTGGCGGCTGCATAGCTGGCGATGCTGCCGAGGGCTTTGCCGATGTCTTTGGCGGACATGGAGCCGGAAGTGTCGATGATGACGCCGAAGGTCCGGCTGTCTGCGGGAAGATCCGGACGGATATAACGGGGTCTTGGGATATCCGGCGTGGAGCCCTGCCGCCTGCTGGGCCGGGCATAAGTCCGCTGCCTGTCAAGGGGCGGAAAATACGTATCAAACCAGCGTGCCAGTTTGACATCCCAGGGAATCGGCGGCATGGCAAGGGCGCGGATCTCTTCGATCAGCCCGGCGGGAATCGTTCCCCGGCCTGATGAAGTTACAAATTCCAGCCCCTGCGCCAGCGCGTTGCGGCAGAACTCATCCAGAGAGACGCCTTTTTGGGCGGCGTCTGGACCGCCGGCATCCGGACGGTTCAGAAATTCTCCTTTTCCATAGCCGCGCAGATTCTGCAGACGGCTGTATTTCTTCAGATCCCGGACCAGCATGTCATAGATGGTTTCTGCGGACAGTTCCTTCAGACTTTCATCGTAGAGAAGTCCCTGATCGGGCATGGCGCCGATCCCCATTTCCAGAAGCCATGCATTGATGACATAATCGCAGGCAATGTTCCACAGATAAGGGTACCTTCCCTGACAGCGTTTCTGATGCTGAAGCCCTGCATGCAGATATTCGTGTGCCAGAACAAAATGCAGCTCTGCGCTGGAAAGCGAAAGCGCGGGATTTACATAGATCTCTCCCAGTTCCATATCAATGGCGGCGATCTTTATGTTATGCCTGTGACAGAAGGTCTGATCCTCCACAACCCGGAAAGCGGCGGCGAGGGCACCCAGCAGCGGATAGTGGCTGATGAACCATCCAGCGGCCTGATTGCTTTTTGTATTTTTTATGTCTGCTGCAGGCAGCTCTGCGGCCTGACGGATCGTGTGGGAGACACTGTTCGTCAGCGCCCAGGCAAAACGCCGTACATAAGGATTGCTCTTTCCTGCCGGATAAGTCAGAGGGTGTTCCAGTCCGTCCATATCCATGGCATGGGGAGAAGCTGTGCCGTAATAAGGGAGCGAAAGGCTTCCCCCATGTTCGTTCAGATACTGGTAGATGGCCTGTTCGGACTGAAGGCTTCCGGGAAAATGCGCGGCCGGATCCTGGCAGAGCGGTTTTCCAAACCGGATATCCGCCAGAAATTTTGCGACATAGATGTCGCAGGCAGTATTCCAGAGTGTTTTTTGGAAGACCGGCTTCCATATTTTTTCTTTTCCGGCGCCGTCAGTGAAATATCCGGGCACGCAAAGGGCGTCAAAATGTCCAAAGCAGTGATGAAGCTGACAGTGGGCGATGACGTATGCCCACTGAGAAGGGGAGAGAAGCAGCTGCCGGTTCAGGCTGATCCGGTTTCGGGCATCTACTCTGGCAGCTCCGGTTCTGCCCAGTATTTCCCGGCTGACAAGAGCATATTCCAGTGAAAGAGAGCCGAACAGCGGATGATTCTGTACGATCTGAATTCCCTTCTCAAGATTTTCTTCGGTTGGAGATATTCGTCTTCTGTTTTTGTCTTTTCCCATAAGATGCCCCTTTGCTGTGAGGATTTTTTTGCTGTGAGGTTTTTTCCGGTTTTGGCAACGTGTACCGGTTCTGTACCGTTTCTGGTCAGGCGGTTCGCTAAGGCAGATTCCGGATATTTTGGGTCAGGAGACCAGCCGGGGAAGATCCCGGACGATCTCGATCAGGAACCAGTCCGGCAGCGCCTCTTCTCCATCGGAAGAGACGACCATCTGAGCGATTTCCTGATTGATCCTTGCCAGCTCTTTCATCAGCGCTTTTGCCCGGTGGGCCAGATACTGGGTCTCACGGTTCAGCCGCTGCCTGTCTGCCGGAAGGTCGTGCAGGAGCTGTGCCCGAAAGGACTGTGCAAGAAAATAGAGCACATCCCGTTCCTCCGCTCTGGAGGGCCAGCGGGCGTTTCCCTTTATAATGTCTGCGAGAAGGTGGCGGTTGTTGAGCTGTTTTGTGTAGGCGAGGAACATGCCTGCGTGCTGAGTGGAGAGCATGCCGTAGGCCAGAAGCTTCAGGGTATGTTTGTCCGGGCAGGCGCCGTATTCCTTCAGCGCGTCGCTCAGCATATGCCAGGACCGGGGCGTGGAATAAGGCTCTTCCGTCTTGGGCGGCGCGGAATAGAGATGATCCGGGCGCTGGGAGATGTAATCGGTGACATAAGGATGGAGCTCATGGGCATAGGCCCAGGAAAGCCACTGAGAGCTGTCCGCCTTTAATTCCACATGGAACATCCGGTTGATGAGGGCAGAGGACATGCTCTTGACAATGGCGGAATCCTGCGTACGGTTGCCGGCTCCGATGACGATGCTGCCCTGAGGCAGATGGTATTCTCCGATGCGGCGTTCATGAATCAGAGAGTAGAACGCTTTCTGCACTTCCTGAGAGCATGCATTGAGCTCATCCAGGAACAGGCAGTAGGGCTCTTTCCTGGCGATCATCTTCGGCGGCAGGAAAGTGCTGACATCCTCCTGAATCTGAGGGATGCCGATGATGTCTTCGGGAGCCAGCTGGCTGCCCAGAAGGGAGACGCAGGGAAGTCCCACGGAATCGGCGAAAGCCTCCACGAGAGAAGATTTTCCGATACCCGGCGCGCCCCAGATGAAGACCGGACGGACCGGCGCCACATGAAGGAGCAGTTCTAAAAGCTCCTCCTGACTGACACGGACCGGCAGGTTCATCAGTACCGCCCTCTTTCCAGCTGGTTATACAGCTTTTTCTTATTGATGCGGCGCACTCTTGCACGGGGCTCATATTTCCCGCAGTGCTGACAGTACGTTTTGTGACAGGCGTTACGGCCTTTGCTGCACTGGCCGAGCGCCTCGTAATATTTGCAGGGTGTTTCTCTGTATTTTGCCATGTTTCCTCCGATTATGGTTTTGCATCTCATTGCATTTTTTTATATTAATGACGACTTCCCGCTTTATAATTATATACGGGCGTTAATATTTTCTGAACCTCTGCGGTGTCCTGAATCAGAGCGGCGATGGTTTTGAGATTCCGATAGGCAAAAGGAGCCTCATCGAGCGTATCCCTGCTGATACAGGTGCAGTGGATCCCCTTCATCTCGGATCGGAACTGGGAGAGCGTATGTCTTTTTGCCACGTCCTCTCTCTTCAGGAGCCTTCCGGAGCCGTGGGGCGCGGAGCAGTTCCACTCTGAATTTCCCCTGCCCGCTGCCATAAGGATTCCGTCCCGCATATTGGCAGGAATCAGGATTCGTTCGCCCTTTTCGGCAGAGACGGCGCCTTTTCTCAGAATATAGCCGTTTTCTTTCCGGACCACGTAGTTGTGGGGACAGGAGAAGAGACCGGCAGGTTTCCATTTCATGAATTTACATAAGGTCTCCAGAATCGCCAGACGGTTCTGCGCGGCATAGTCCTGCACGATCTCCAGATCATGCAGATAGTCGGCAAGAAGCGGACCTTCCAGCCAGATCATGGGATAAGGGGCGGAGATTCCCCGGACTTTCAGTTCCTTTTGTCCCATACGGAGATAGTGTTCCGCCATCTCCTTTCCCAGCCGTCGGCTTCCGGTGTGAATGGTGAGGTAATGGATGCCTTCTTCATCCCGGTCGATCTCGATAAAATGGTTGCCGCCGCCCAGCGTTCCCATGCTGAGAACGGTCTTTTCCAGATGGATATGCTCCGCGCATTCCAGTGTTTCGTATGGAAAATCAATTCCCCGGCTGTGGGGCGTGCGGCGGATGGACATGCCGCCTGGAATCTGCTCCCGAAGGACGGTATCCAGCCGCTGATATTCGATTTTTTTCCTGCCCAGAGCGGCGCAGGTCATGCCGCATCCGATGTCAATCCCTACAAGTGCAGGGAGCAGCCGGTCCTTAAAGGTCATGGTAAGTCCGATGGGGCCGGTCTTCCCCGGATGTACATCCGGCATGATGCGGATGCGGCTGCCTTCCGAGCATGGGTGGTCGCAGAGCATCTGCACCTGCGCCAGGGCATATGGATCAATGGTGTCTGTGAAAATGGCCGCAGAAGTATAAGCGCCGTGTATCTCTTTCATGAAATCCCTTTCTGTATTGCAGGGCGCGCCCCGTTTCA
Source organism: Lachnospiraceae bacterium (assembly GCA_009774145.1). Lineage (GTDB taxonomy): Bacteria > Bacillota > Clostridia > Lachnospirales > Lachnospiraceae > Hominiventricola. The sequence continues at coordinate 6,345 of VSND01000034.1, forward strand.
GGGCGCAAAAATACCCCTGCATGGACGCAGAGGCACCATAAAAAGAACGGCTCTTTTATATGCGTAGACTGTCTGAAGGATCAGAACCTTCTTTTCCGGCAATGTTAAATGCCGGCGATCCGGATCAGTGGACGGACAATCTGACCTCTGCGGGAAATAACAGTTGCAGTTGTGTTGAAATACGGATTTACGTGTGTCATGATCGTCCTCCTTTCTTAAGATCAGGTCAACAGGTTCCTGTATCGTAGTATAAAACTCCGGAAACAGGATGTCAAGGATTTTTTATTCTGCCGGATTTGGTTGTCAGGCCTGACGTTACTGTTCACTCGTGTTCTGCCCATGACATCGGAACAATAACGGCCAGATGAAAAAAGTTGCGAAATCCTGCGCAGAGGTATTTACAGCAGCCCCATACAGGAGTATAATACATTACAGCAGAGAAATGTAACTGCAATCACTTCGTTCATAACTGAATACTGAAAGTCTTTGTGGCAGGGTGCAAGTCCCTACCGATGGTAAAGTCCATGACCCGCGAAAGCGGCTGATCCGGTGACCTTTTAAAGAGAAGGAATTCCGGAACCGACGGTTACAGTCCGGATGAGAAAAGACATTTTCTGCAAAAATGCGCCCGGAGACCATGGTCCCCGGTTTTTTTGTTCCTCAGAAGCGTTGTCAGACCTTTCAGCGGTACAAAATCTCCCGGCTGACATGGTGGAGGACGGCGTGTACTTTTTATTTTAAAGGAGGATTCAGGATGAATCGAACAAACGGAACAATGGAACCAGTATTTGAAGAACCGTCGGGAAGAGCCGGCCATGATGCTCATGTGCAGGTGAGAATGATCGCTTTTGTAGGATTGATGGGGGCAGTCAGCACCGTTCTTATGCTCCTTCGTTTTCCGCTGCCTTTTCTGCCGCCGTTTATGTCCTTTGACCTGTCCGGGGTCATGGAGATCATGGGCGGATACCTGTTCGGGCCGGTAGGGGCATTTTTTGTGATTATAGTAAAGATCCTGCTGCAGCTGATTATTCAGGGAAGCCTTTCTTTCGGAACCGGAGAGATTCAGGGTCTGATCTTAAGCTGTGCCTATGTGATGCCGGCCATTGCCGTTTATCACTGGAGAAAATCAAAGAAGACGGCGATCATCGGCATGGCATTGAGTACGGTCGTGGTGTCGGTGACGGCAGTGTTCACCAATCTGTACATGATTATTCCCTTCTATGCCAGCCTGGCCGGGATGACGATGGATGATATTGTTGCCATGTGTACAGCGGTAAATCCGGCCATGAAGGATACTGCAACCATGGTCCTTCTGGGCATTCTGCCGTTCAATCTGATCAAATACGGTGCGACTTCGGCGGTTACATTTTTTGTCTATAAGAGACTGAGTAAGGTGATCCGCAGGATCGTCAACGGCTGAATGAAGGAGAGACGAAATGAAATTTACATTGAACAAAGGAATTACGTATCAGGAAGCGGTAGATCGCATGTTCGAGATGCTTGGAGACAGCAAGATCATGGCGCTGGCTTCCAGCGTGAACGATTATGTGATGGTCCGCAATGTGAGCTGTCTGTTTTACGATGAGAAGATCTGGTTTAAGACGGATAAGAATTTCCGGAAGACAAAGCAGCTTCTGACCAATCCGCAGGTAGCTGTCTGCTGGAGCGGCGTACAGGTGGAAGGAATCGCCGAGAACAAAGGGTTGGTTACAGAAGAACCGGGCCAGCGGTTTGCAGAAGGCTACAAAAAGCATCTGTGGGAAAGCTACAACAAATACAGCCATGAAGATACGGAGATTCTCATCGAGATCTCACCCAGATACGTGGAGATCTGGGATACCAGCGACGATGGATATGCGTTTCAGCTTTTCCTGGATTTTGAGAAAAAAACGGTGGAAGTGAAGCAGTACGACGAGCATTAAATTGCAGTCTGTGAATGGGAAAAAGAAAGGAGCCAGCGCATGAAAGCAGAAATGCTTTTTCGCTGGCTTTTGAATATAGTAAGCCTTCATTGGAAATTCTTCGTAGAATTATTCTGTTTCATCCGAATTTTTTTCGTATGATCGCCTTCCCTTCTTAAGTGCATGGCCGGGTTACGGTTTACAGAGCAGCAGATATTGTCCGTTATCCGCCAGAATCTCACATGCGGTCAGTTCCGGATGGTCCTGCAGAAACGGAATGGAGAGAATCAGAAGGCTTCCGCTGTCATCCTGAAGGAAGGCTTCGGCGCCGCCGTCGAGACAGTTCAGATCGCCTTCCATGAGGGCGAGCAGACGCATATTCTGCTGCCAGCCGTCCGTATTGGCATAGAGGAAAGGATCGTAGGCGTCCAGATAGACGGAGGAGCCCGCCAAGGCAGAGTCCCGGTCAAACTGTTCCATGACAAAGGTCTGCAGGTCGTTGGAACGGGCGCCGCGGACATTGTCCTCATAGTTGTTCCATATAAAAAGAAGCGTCCCGGCGCCGGCAAAGAGCAGACAGAGTGACCGAAGCCATACAGGGACTGTCTCTGCCTTCAGAAATTTCGACAGGAAGACGGCAGCCAGCAGGCAGAGCGGTACCATGCACGGATAGACGTACCACATGAGCTTGGTGGATACCAGAGAAAACCCGAGCAGCGGGATAAAAAGCCACAGCAGGATTCCGGTCTGGTCCGCAGCAGGCAGAGGGAAATCCGTCTTTCGCAGCGGCCGGATCCGTACATACAGGACGCCGCACAGAACCGTCAGACTTAAAAAACCGTAAATATAGTCAAAATTCCAGAAGATGGACGTCAGGTAAAAAGTGAACGGAAATCCATGTCCTTCCATTCCGCCGGAAGCGGTTCGCCCGGCGATATCCGCTTCATACATACTGCGGAAGAAAGTCATGCCGTCGTACTGATACCGGAGGCAGGCCCACAGGAGGATCGGCAGAAAGGAGGACAGGAGAAATCCCATCCATACCCGGGGCCGCATCTTTTTCAGTTCTCCGGTCAGCAGAAGGAACAGTCCGCCCACAGCGGCGATCATTCCCGCATGGAAGCTTTTGGTCAGAAAAGCCAGAGAGAAGCACAGTCCGCATACATAGATAAAACGCTGGCTCTTCGGAATATTCAGCATGGCCAGCATGGCCAGTGTAAAGAGAAGCAGATACAGGCTGTCTGCATCCCCGGCGCGGGCCAGATGCGCCTTAAAGGGAAAATAGTTGGCAGTCAGAAAGGCCATGGTAAATAAAGAAGCCGCGTTTCCGTAACGTCTGGCAAAAAGTCCGGTCAGGACAGAGGTCAGGACATAGGAGAGTGCGGAAAAGAACCGAAGTCCCACAGCGGTATATCCGAACAGGGAGAAGCCGGCCGCAACTGTCAGAAAGGACAGGGGCGGCTTTACATTCCAGTAATCGGGCTCTTTGGCAAAGGTGTTGATCAGATAATTGCCGCTCTGCATCATCTCATAGGCGGAGATGCCGTGGCGCGCTTCGTCCCAGGAATCGATGGCACCGATTCCCAGACACCGGAAACACAAAAACCCGGTCAGGCCGGTCAGAAGCAGAAACCAGATCCAGTAACCCTGATCCATCATCTCCAAAAAGCGGTTGTAAAGTCGTTTCATTCACGTTCTTCCTTTTACTCTTTCTATTCCTCAGGCAGGCGGATGCCGGCAGCAGACCCGGCGCCGGGCTTTATCTATCCATCAGAAACTATCGCTTTAAAGTCTCCTGATACCACTCGTAGGAAAGTCTGGTACCCTCCTCCCGCTCAAACCTGTCTTCCAGAGAACCATAAAAGTACCACTCCAGCAGTACCTTCAAACCGGGCGCGGCCTCTCTTCCGTGAAGCAGACCGTCTTCTCCGAGATATTGCTCATCCCAGTCAAAATCCTCATGGTCAAACCAGACCAGAGACCATGTCTGTTCATTCTCTTCGTCTGCCTGTTCCTCCGGTCTGGACAGATCGATGCACAGAGGTCCAAAGCCGGCGCCCCAGTCTCCGATGGGGATCAGATTTCGGAAACAATCCTCCGGCAGTTCACAAAAATCCCGTATTTCCTGCAGAATTTCCATCCGTTCCGACACGTCATCCATGGTCCGCGGACTGTCGATCATCAGCCAGAGAGGGCTGAGATATCCATCTGCGTCTCTGTCGATAACAGAACAGATGGAATTAAAATCACTCTGCGGAAGCCGGTATGAGGTTAAAAAGGCTTTGTAGAGAGACGGCAGCGTTACCTGATGTTTCTGCTCAAAAGCGGATATTTCCTGTTCTGTTATGGTGGATGGTTCAAATTCCTGTCCGGGGAACCAGCCCCGTTCCTTTAATTTTTGAAATGCCCGTTCAATAAATTCTTTTTCTTCCTGGGGCGACATGGTACTTCCTCCTTTGATCAATCATGTTCTTGCTTCTTTTTATTCTTCCTCTTCCGGCTTGAATACTTTCAAATAGGCGGGACGGCCCTGTGCCTCCTCGCCATAGACATACAGGGTGTCGCTTTCCGTGTCCAGGCAGGTGTGGCAGAAGCGTCCGCCGGGGAAGGGGTAGGGCTCGCAAAGTTTCCGGAAGTCTACATTGCCCCCGGACAGGACCTTTTGTATTTCAGCCGGGTCCTCGATCTCGTCCGGCTGGGCCCTTGGCTCCAGATTTAAAAGCAGGATGTCCAGGAGGAAAGACTGGACGGAATTGGAAAATGGAGCCCAGCTGTATATATCGTCCTGGTCGTTGTAGTACACCGGCGGGTTGGGCTGAGTCAAATCTTCCGCTTTGATGCCTGCGTACCAGCAGCCCTGATTTTCGCACCAGAACAGCAGATAGTTGCCGGTAACTTCGCCCCACCGCTCCCGGGGCAGGGCGCGTATCTTGGCCAGCTCCGGGTAGTCTTCTTCTCCCGGCTTGCTGAAAGTCTCCAGGTCATAGTCAATATGATCGTAAGAGAAGGTCAGGCGCTTCTCAAAGAGTTTGGCCTTTTTGTCAGGGACAAATATCTCATGCAGCGCGCAGTTCAGGCTGGCCTTGCCGCAGGCGAGATAGTATTCACGCAGGGCGGCGGGGAGCCGAATGCCTGCCGCCGCCTCATAGGCGGCAATTTTTTTCTCAGAAAACCCTGTTGCTTTCCCCTCTCCGAAACTGAACAGCGGCTCGGCCCACTGAACCAGTTCTATGGGGGAAATCTGATAATGCTTTTCGCTCATAGTATCGTCCTCCTGTGATCTCTTTCGATTAGATTTGCTGTCACTATTTTACTACCCCCAAAACAGAAAATCAACCGTCGCCTGCGACAGCGCTCCCATCCAGTCACATTCTCTGTCAGGGTCTAAAAACAGGTTAATCCGCAAATGCTGTTTCAGCCGTGCTGCCACTTTTTGCTGTAATGCCGTACGCCGGGGCTACAGCACATAATTGACGGGAGACCGGTCATCACCCGATTTTTCTGCCAACTTTACTGTTTTAGATTTTATCACAGGCATCTGCCTGATTCAATATGTTTTGGGGGAGCCATGGAGTTTCTTCTATAAAAAATAAAACAGAAAAATCCGGCCTGAAGTTTCATTTCAGGGCTGTGCCTGAAATTTGATTGCAGCCGGTAACTGCGGTATGCTATAATAAGCGGACGGACAGGGAAAATTCCTGACCGAATCATGGAATGATCCTTCAGCTTGTAATAATTGTGCAATAATGTTATAATCATCCAAAATGTGGACATTTATATTAGAGGAAGGAAAGCACATATGAACAGACAGACATGGATTCCGGCGCTGGGCGTGCTGGTGGGTGTGCTGGCGCTGGCTGTGGGGAGAACCGGGACCCAGGAGAACGGTTTTACACTGTCAGGTTATCACAATGCGGATGCGAAATTTCTGGGAGAGCATATCGTCACCAGTGTGGGAGAAGGAATTCAGATTCTGGATCCGGAGGGAAATGTGGTGAAGCAGTACGACGGGCTTTCCGCTTCCTGGATCTATGTGCAGGAGGGAGAGGCAGACAGTGCATCTGACTGTCCGCTGATCGTTTACAGCAATCATGAGAATGAGACTCATATTCTGGAACTTGCGGCGTCTAAGGATTTTGAACTGCTGGAGGATAAGACCGTGCTTACGACGGACACTCTGGCTATTGATCCGATCCTTCTGGCAGATGGAGACACCTGGTATCTGGCCCATACTCTGATCGAAGGCACGATCAACAATCCGGAGCCGCAGGGAGAGAACGGGACGTATACGGTAAAGCTGTACCGTTCGGAAGACCTGGAGACATGGGAATATGTGACGGATATCATCAGCCGGAAGCAGAATGTGGAAGACGGGGATTTTCGGTGCGTGGACGGGAAGATCTATTTTTTTTTCGAGCTGGAACAGTATGATAAGGGACCTTCCTCCATCTGTGTCATGCGTTCGGAGGATGACGGGGAGACATGGAGCGGGCCGCAGGAGCTGCTTCCTGCTGTGGCGGACAATGAGATGGCATCGTGCGAACCTACAAAAGACGGGTGGCGGCTCTATGTAAGCAGCGACTATGCCTGTGTGGGAGAGAGTTATCAGGGGGCGTCGGTCTATTATGCGGATTACACGCAGGATTTTCAGCCGGTCTGTACGTATCAGCTGTCCGCCATGCCGGACAACCGGTCCGTACGGCTTTATGAGGTGAAAGAGATTGACGGGCAGCTGCATTTTCTGTTTGCCAGAAATTTTCTGACAGACTGCGATCTGCTGTATCGCACACTGGAACGGGAAGAATGACAATCCGCGGCAGTTAATGTAATGTTTGATATATGGAAATGAAACGATAACAGGAGGATTTTCAAGATGAAAGGAATTATACTGGCGGGCGGTTCCGGTACGAGACTGTACCCGCTGACGAAAGCAGTATCCAAACAGATCATGCCGGTCTATGACAAACCGATGATCTATTACCCGCTGTCGATTCTGATGCTTGCGGGCATCCGGGAGGTGCTGATCATCTCCACGCCGAGGGATTTGCCGATGTTTGAAGAACTGCTGGGAGACGGCGGACAGCTGGGCATGCGTTTTGAATATGCCGTACAGGAACAGCCCAGAGGACTGGCGGATGCATTTATCATCGGAGCGGATTTTATCGGAACGGACAGCGTGGCTCTGATTCTGGGAGACAATATTTTCTACGGACAGAGTTTTTCTCAGGTGCTGAAACGCGTGGCAACTTATGAGAGCGGCGCAACGATCTTCGGATACTATGTGCGTGATCCGAGAGAGTATGGAGTGGTGGAGTTTGACGAAAACGGCATGGCGATCTCCATTGAGGAGAAACCGGAGCATCCAAAGTCCAACTATGCGGTGCCCGGACTGTATTTTTATGACAACGACGTGGTGGAGATCGCGAAAAACGTCAAACCCTCCCCGCGGGGCGAGATCGAGATCACGAGCATCAACAACGAATATTTAAGAAGAGGAACTCTGCGGGTGGAGACGCTTGGGCGCGGTTTTGCATGGCTGGATACGGGAAATCATGATGCGCTTCTGGATGCGGCGGATTTTGTGGCGGCTTTTCAGAAGCGGCAGGGGCTGTATATCTCCTGCATCGAGGAAATCGCGTTCCGGAGAAAATTCATTGACAAAGAGCAGCTTCTGAAACTGGCAGAACCGCTGATGAAGACGGCATACGGACAGTATCTGGTGGATGTGGCCAACGGACTGTAGAGGTTCGTGACAGGCCGGGGTCAAAAAGAGCAGACGGCTTTTGGAAGCTGTGCGTGCGGTTCATAAAACAGAGGAGAAGAGAGGAAAAGAAAATGGGAAAGATCACAGTAGAGACCTGCGGGATCAATGGATTGAAGATCATCACGCCGGCCGTGTTCGGAGATGAGCGCGGATATTTTATGGAGACCTATAACTATAAGGATTATGCCGCGGCAGGCATGGATATGGAATTCGTACAGGACAACCAGTCAGCGTCCAGAAAAGGCGTGCTGCGGGGGATGCATTTTCAGATCAGTTACCCGCAGGACAAGCTGGTCCGGGTGGTCAGCGGAGAGGTGTTTGATGTGGCGGTGGATTTAAGGCCCGGTTCCGGTACTTACGGGCAGTGGTACGGCGTACTTCTGTCTGCGGAAAATAAAAAGCAGTTTTTCATTCCGAAAAATTTTGCCCACGGTTTTCTGGTGCTGTCGGATTTTGCGGAATTTGCCTACAAGTGTACGGACTTTTATCATCCAAATGATGAGGGCGGACTGGCATGGAACGATCCGGACATCGGTATCGACTGGCCCATACCGGAAGGAATGGAGCTGATTATCTCGGAAAAGGATCAGAAATGGGGCGGTATCCGGGAGCTGAAGAAGTAAGGAGGACCGGTATGGCGGACCATATCTTTCTGGATTTCTGGAAAAACCGGAAGCTGATCTGGAAGTTATCCAAAAATGATTTTAAGACCCGGTATGCGGGCTCGTATTTCGGTGTGGCCTGGGCAATGGTCCAGCCGGTGGTAATCGTGCTGGTGTACTGGTTTGTCTTTCAGATCGGACTGAACAATGCTACGGCGGAATTAAAACAGGGCATCCATGTGCCGTTTGTTCTGTGGCTGGTCAGCGGTATCGTGCCCTGGTTTTATTTTTCCGAGAGCTTAAGCAACGGAACCAACGCGCTGCTGGAATACCATTATCTGGTGAAAAAGGTGGTATTCAACATCGATATTCTGCCGTTGGTGAAGACGATTGCCTCGCTGTTCATCCATGCGTTTTTTGTGCTGTTCATGGTGTTTCTGTTTGCGCTGTACGGATATTATCCGGGACTTCATACGCTGAAGATACTCTATTTCAGCGCCAGTCTCATAGTCTTCGTCACAGGTGTCTGTATGTTTACCAGCGCTCTGGTGATCTTCTTCCGTGATCTGAGTCAGATCATCAATATTTTTCTGCAGGTGGGAATCTGGATGACGCCGATCATGTGGTCGCTGGAGGATCTGCTGGCGAAATATCCTTTTCTGATTATTCTGAAGCTGAATCCGCTCTGCTATATCGTCTACGGTTACCGGGGGGCGCTGTTTCAGACGGATACGATTGCGGGGCTTGGATGGATGAATATCTATTTCTGGGCGGTGACCGTTCTCATATGGGTGATCGGGAGCAGTGTATTCCGAAAACTGAAGGTTCATTTTGCAGATGTTTTATAGAGATCGTGAACCTGCGGCGAGGAGGAGTTCTGAACGCCCGTCCGGTCCGGCGGGAACCGGCCGTCATGCAGAGTACAGGAAGAAGGTTAAGAGGTGTCTATGGATAACGTAGCGATCAGGCTGGAACATATTACGAAAATATATAAATTATATACCCGGAACCGGGACCGGCTGAAAGACTCCCTGGGCCTGACGAAAAAGAAGTGTTACAGTGAACACTACGCCCTGAAGGACGTGAGCATGACGATCCGTCAGGGGGAGACTGTGGGGATCATCGGCGTCAACGGTTCCGGTAAATCTACGATTTTAAAGATTATTACAGGGGTCTTAAGCGCTACCGGCGGTGAGATGAAGATCAACGGCCGGATCTCGGCTCTTCTGGAACTGGGTGCAGGGTTCAATATGGAGTATACCGGTCTGGAAAACGTCTATCTGAACGGTACCATGCTGGGTTTTTCGGAGGAGGAGATCGATGGGAGGCTTCAGGATATCCTGGATTTTGCGGACATCGGCGAGTTTATCCATCAGCCGGTCAAGACCTATTCCAGCGGCATGTTTGTGCGGCTGGCTTTTGCCGTGGCCATCAATATCGATCCGGAGATCCTGATTGTGGACGAAGCGCTGTCGGTAGGAGATGTATTTTTTCAGGCAAAATGTTATCACAAATTTGAAGAATTTAAAAAGCTGGGCAGGACGATTCTGTTTGTCAGCCATGATCTGACCAGTATCGCCAAATACTGCGACCGGGTCGTCCTTCTGAACAAAGGCGTGAAGCTGGCGGAGGGCTCGCCGAAGGATATGGTCAACATGTATAAGAAACTTCTGGTCCATCAGCTGGATGAGGAAACGCTGGAAGATGTGGGTAAAAAGAGTGAAATCGACCGGCATACAGCAAAAGGAAGCGCGTGGAAGGACCATTTCGAGGTGAATCCGAAGCTTCTTGACTATGGAGAGAAGCAGGCGGAGATCGTGGACTTTTGCATCATTGACCAGTACGGGCAGTTTTCCGGCATCATTGAGAAGGGCAGTATCTGTCAGGTGAAGGCGAAACTGTATTTTCACAGCCAGGTGAAAAACCCGATCTTCACGATCACGATAAGGAACAAACAGGGAACGGACATTACCGGAACCAACAGCATGTTCGAGCGGGTGGAGACCGGGACGGTGGAGGCCGGGGAGACAAGGATCGTCACCTATACCCAGAGAATCGACCTGCAGGGAGGAGAGTATCTCATCTCTCTAGGCTGCACCGGGTATGTGGGCGATGAGTTCAAAGTGTATCACCGGCTTTATGATCTGGTGGGGATGACTGTACTTTCAGATAAGGATACGGTTGGCTTTTATGATATGAATACGGTGATCACGGTGGAAAATGGAGAGAAATGAGGTGCCGGATTAGATGGACAGGGAAGGAAGCGGCGTAAACTGGTACAGAGAAACATATGGAAATGTGACCGTCTTCTGTGAAAGAGAAGACCTTCTGGCGACGCAGCAGGCGTGTCCGGAGGATGAGAAGATCCGGGAGCTTGTGGAGGCGGGATATGACTGCCGCCGGGGAACCGAAGCGTCCTGGCCGGTACTTTACCATCTGTCCCATCTGCGGGGCAATCTGACGGAATGGCTGCCGATTGGGCCGGAGCATACGGTACTGGAGTTCGGCGCGGACACCGGGCAGCTGACCGGAGGACTGGTGAAAAAGGCCGGCCGGGTCGTCTGTCTGGAGGAGAGTGTGCGCCGCAGCCGGATCCTGGCAAAGCGGCACGAAAGCGCCGGAAATCTGGCGGTTTATGCCGGGGATCCGTGGAACTGTCTGGAACGTCTTCTGAAGGAGAGCGGGGGCGGTTATGACTGGATCCTGGCGGTGGGGCTTCTGCAGCAGGCAGGAAGATATTTTCCGGGGGAGCATCCGGAAGAGGAAGCGCTGAGGCGGCTTTTCGCCTGTCTGAAACCAGGCGGTCATATGGTGCTGGCAGCGGACAACCGGTTCGGCCTGAAATACTGGGCAGGCGCCATGGAGCCTCATACGGGCGGTTATTTTGACAGCCTGGAAGGCCGGGGCAGTACATTTTCCAGGCGGGAGCTGGAGCGGATTCTCAAGGAGAGCGGCTGCGGCAAAGCAGTCTTTTACTATCCTTATCCGGAGCGGTGGTTCCCGTCAGCCATCTATTCGGATCAATGGCTTCCGAAGGCAGGCGAACTGAATCACAACCTGCGGAATTTTGAGGGCGAACGTCTGGTCCTGTTTCAGGAGGAAAAGGTCTACGACCAGCTGATCCGGGACGGAAGGTACCCGGAATTTGCCAATACCTTTCTGTGCGTGGTCGGACCGCAGCAGGAGGAGCAGACGGTCTACTGCAAATATTCCAACGACCGTGCGGACCGCTTCATGCTGCGTACGGATATCATAAAAAATACAGAAGGGTATGAGGTCCGCAAAATCCCCCTGACTGAGGAAGCGAAAGTTCATGTCCGGAAGATGAAGCAGTGGGAAGAGACGCTGGATGAACGGTACAGAAGAAACGGGATCCGTGCCAACCGCTGCACGCTCAGGGGAGACGCGGCAGCTTTTGAATTTCTGGAGGGCAATACCTTTGAAGAGCGGCTGGATGCGCTTCGCAGGTCCGGAGACGCTGCAGGACTGGTGTCGGAGGTTCTGCGGTTTCGGACGCTTCTTCTGGAGACGCTGAGACCGGAGCTTAAGCCTTTTGCAAAAAGCAGTGTGTTTGTGGAAATGTTCGGAAATCCGGAATTTACAAAAGCATATGAAGGAGCAAAGACGAACAATCTGGACTGGATCTTTGCAAATCTCATGGAGACGGAGGAAGGCATCCGGATCATTGATTATGAGTGGACGTTTCAGGTACAGGTGCCGGTGGAATATCTGTTCTGGCGCGCCCTGTCTCTCTATATGCACAGCCGGGAGGATGTAAAGGGACTGGGACTTATGGCGCAGGCAGGCATCTCCCCCGGGGAAGAGCAGATTTTTGAAGAGATGGAGCATCATTTTCAGCTGTGGCTTCTGGACGGAACGAGAACCGTCGGAGCGCAGTACCTGGCTACTGCGGGCCCCGCCATCGCGCTTTCGGATATGTTAAAAGAGGTGAACAAGAACCGGATACAGGTCTATCTGGATACGGGAAACGGCCTGTCTGAGGCGGAGAGTTTCTGGATCGTGACCAGGCCGGACAAGCTGGGCATCGTCCATCTGGAGATTCTGCTTCCGCCGGGCGTACAGGCACTGCGGCTGGACCCGGCAGAGTGTACCTGTCTGGTGAAAGTGCGCAGGCTCCTGGGGGAGCTGAACGGAACTTATCCGCTGGAATATACTCATAACGGCAGGGAACTGGAAAAGGAAGGCATCCTCTATACCACGACGGATCCGCAGATTCATATTTCGGGTATCGTGCCGGGCACCGGCCGCCTCTGTGCGGAACTGACGGTGGAGGAACTGTATCCGGATACGGCTTATGCCTGTATGAACCTGCTGAACCGGGTCAGGTCGGCGGAACGGCTCTATGGGAGCGCGCCTTTCCGTTTTCTGAAAAAACTGAGAAGGATTGTTAAAAAATAGAAGGATCAGGATATGAGTAAAGAACACAAGCAGGCGGATCTGCCTGCACACAGAGATAAACGGTTTGACGGTGTGCGCGGCACCTGGTACTGGAAGGCGAGCAAGCCTCTTCGGGTGGTCGTTCACTTTTTCCTGCGGATCCGGAATGCCTATATTCATTATGGTGGCCTTCGGGGCATGTACCGACGTTGGAAACAGAAGCGGGGCGAGGCGGTAAAGCGGGTGGATTTCGGGACGAAGAGCTTTCCGGATGCGGCGCGCCGAAAGGCAGAGGAGGAGACGGTATTTTCAAAGGACTTAAAGATCAGCGTTCTGGTTCCGCTCTATAATACGCCGGAGAAATTCCTGCGGGAGATGATCGATTCCGTGAAGGCGCAGACCTACAGAAACTGGGAACTGTGCCTGGCTGACGGAAGCGATGAGAAGCACGGCGACGTGGGCAGGATCTGCCTGGAGTATCAGAAGGAAGACCGCCGGATCCGCTATCAGAAGATCGAGAAAAATCTGGGTATCTCCGGCAATACAAATGTATGTTTTTCGATGGCAACGGGAGATTTCATCGGTCTTTTCGATCATGACGACGTGATGCATCCCAGTCTTCTGTATGAGTGCATGAAAGTCATCTGTGAAAAGGATGCAGATTATGTATATACGGACGAGGCGACTTTTACGTCTCCGAATCTGGATGATCTGATTGTGCTGCATTTTAAGCCGGATTATTCTCCGGACAATCTGCGTGCCAACAATTATATCTGCCATTTCTCCGTGTTTGATGAGAAGCTTCTAAAGCGGAGCGGACTGTTTCGTCCGGAATATGACGGCAGCCAGGATCACGACATGATCCTCCGTCTGACCGAAGAGGCAGAGAACGTACAGCACATCCCGAAGATCCTGTATTACTGGCGCTCCCACCCGGCTTCTGTGGCGGCGGACATCAACGCCAAGACCTATGCCATTGATGCGGCAAAGCGGGCGGTCCATGATCATATGAGAGATTATTACGGGATCGAGGTGGAGGTGGAGAGTACCAGGGCCTTTCCGACGATCTTTCAGGTAAAATACCCCATCAGCGGACAGCCGCTGGTGAGTATTGTGATTCCCAACAAGGATCACACAGCGGATCTGAAGCGGTGCATCGAATCCATTCTGAACCGGTCCACGTGGAAACATCTGGAGATCATCGTGGTGGAAAACAACAGCTGCGAGCAGAGCATCCGGGATTATTACCGGGAGCTGGAGCAGACGTCCCGAGTGCAGGTGGTAACGTATGAAGGGGAATTTAATTATTCCAGAATCAACAATTACGGCGTGACCTTTACAAAGGGAGATTATCTTCTGTTTCTGAATAACGATACGGAGGTTATCACGCCGGACTGGATCGAGCAGCTTCTGATGTATGCACAGCGTGAGGATGTGGGAGCCGTGGGAGCAAAGCTCTATTATGCGGACAACACGATCCAGCACGCAGGAGTAGTCATCGGACTCGGAGCTCACCGGTCCGCAGGACATACCCATTACAAGATGCCGAAGGAACATCTTGGCTATATGGGGCGGCTCTGTTATGCCCAGGATATGACGGCAGTGACTGCGGCGTGCCTGATGGTGAAGCGGAGCATCTATGAGGAAGTGGGCGGACTGGATGAATCCTTTACCATCTCTTTGAATGATGTGGATTTCTGTCTGAAGATCCGGGAAAAGGGATATCTCAATATCTTTACGCCTTTTGCCGAACTGTATCATTACGAGTCAAAGACAAGAGGACTGGAAGAAGGAGAAAAACTCCGGCGCTATGAAAAAGAATGCGCACATTTCCGGGAGAAATGGAGAGCGGCGCTGGATGCGGGAGACCCGTATTATAATCCGAATTTTTCTCTGGATTACTCGGATTTTACACTGCGGTTTTAGCGTGCCGCGCTGTTTATGCCGGGAACCGGTGTCTGCCGGAGCAGAGGATCCTGCCCGCAGGCTCCGGAAACGTGCGGCTGCTGCAGTTGGAAGAAAGCGGAAGAAATAAGCGGCTGGAAATGTAGAGGAGAACTATGAAGAGAATAGAACGGGAAAAGGTGATACGCAACGCCTACAGGAGTACGATCCTGGCGCTGACGATCTGCTGTTTCTTTTTGGGGACCGTACTGGTGATTCATGAGGCGGCCCGGGAATACGAAGTGAAAGTGCTGGAGGAGCGTCTGGAGGCAAAAGGCGTGGTCCAGAATGACGAGGGGCTGTTTGGCGGCGTACAGCTGTATTTGCCGGAAGAGATCTACGTGGCTTCCGGCGTGACGCTGGAACTGTACAACAGCCAGATCTCTTCTCTGGGAGAGCGGATCGGGAGCTATAATGTGAAATGGACCTGCGCGGTGGGGAAGAACATGTACCGTAAGTTTTCCATTACCGGGACGGATGAACTGACGGGGACATATCCTTTGATCTTCACAATCTTTGATGATAACGGTGCGCAGGTGGCGAAAGCTTCCACAAAGCTTAGGATTGTTCCGGCAGTCACGGACTCCTTTTCCCTTCTGACCATCGGGGACAGCCTTTCCTGTGATACAGCCACCTATGAACGGCTCAATGAACTGACGGACGGACAGATCATCTATATGGGAACCAGGGGCGTGGGCGGCTCCCTGACCGAAGCGAGGCGCGGATTCTCCGCAGCGAACTACCGGTCGGACACCGGTTACACGGAAGAGGAGCCCATAGAAGAGGTGCATCCTTTTTATAATGAAGAAACAGAGGACTTTGACTGGGCGTATTATAAGGAATCCACCGGATTTGACCCGGATGCGGTGGAGGTGTTTCTGGGCGCCAACGGACTTTCGGAGGATCCGGCGGAAAACGGGGATAATATTGCCTGGATTGTAAGAAATATTCATAAAGAGGATCCGAAACTCCCGGTTTACCTTGTTCATACACTGTATCCGGCGAACCAGGACGGGATCGGTTCCTGGAGCAGTAAAGATGGCTATGCATTATATGGAGACCGGTACAAATACGAAGAGGATCAGAAGGTTTTCGACCTGATGCTGTACCTGGAGGAGTCATTGAAAGAGGAGGAAAACCTTTACTTTGTCCCTGCGGGCATGTGCCATGACAGTGCATATAATTTTAATACCGTACCGGTACCGGTCAATCCCCATTCGGAGGAGATGATGGAAGTGCCGGACAATGCGGTCCATCCGGGACGCGCCGGATACCGGCAGATTGCGGACTGTCTGTACAGCGTGATCTGCGGAACAAAAGCAGAGTGGGAGCAGTAGGATATGAAAAAACTGATAGAGCAGATTGTTAAATTTGGATTTGTAGGATTTTTGTGTTTCTTTCTTGACTATGGGATCATGGTGCTTCTGACCGAACAATTCGGCGTGGATTATCTTCTGTCCAGCGGGATTTCTTTTACCGTATCGGTTGTGGTCAACTACATTCTGAGTGTGACTTTTGTATTTGAAACAGATAAAAATAAAAACAGGTTCGGTGAATTTGTGATCTTCGTCATTTTAAGCGTGATTGGACTTGGCATCAATGAAGCCTGCATGTGGTTTACCGTGGAGACACTGGGCATCCATTATATGCTCTCCAAGGTCGGGGCGACGGCAGTGGTGATGGTATACAATTTCATCAGCCGGAAGATATTTATAGAGAAGAAGGAAAGGAGACAGTAAGAGATGAAGAAACGTCTGATATTCGCGGGTATTCTGCTGGCAGCGGCGATGCTTTCCGGATGTGCAGAGGAGACGCAGGAGCAGGAAGCAGAAACGGAGACGGTTGAGGCAGAGGCAGAGCCTCCTGCGCCCGGTGAAGAAAACTGGGGTACCGCGCCGGAGGTTTCCGTGCCCATGATCACGACCACGCCGATCCGGTCGCTCTGTGTAACGGTGGGAAGTACAGAGGAGGAAGTCAGTCTCACCTGGTATTCCCCGTCGGAAGAAGCCGGACAGGTCCTCTGGACGACGGCAGAAGATGAGAATTTTGCGCAGGCAGATGCGTACAGCGCTTCTTCAGCGCCTTCTTCGGTTACTTCCGGGTATTATATCAATCGTGCAACGGTAACGGGGCTTCTGCCGGAGACGGAGTATCAGTATCAGGTGGGAAGCGGCGATATGGTATCGCCGGTATATGCTTACACAACGCCTGCCTTTTCTGATTCCTTCCGCTTTACGGCTGTGGGAGACGCTCAGATCGGAAAGCCGGTGGAAGAGGTGGACAAACAGAAGAACAACTGGCACAGACTGCTGAACAAAGTCAAATACCATTTCCCGGATACCAGTTTTCTGGTTTCCCTGGGGGATCAGGTCAATGATTTTGACGACGGGGAGCAGTATAATGCGTTTTTGAACCAGGGAGTTCTCTACAGCCTGTCTCTGGCGCCGGTAAAAGGAAACCATGATGCGGGCGGTCCGCAGTATTCCGAGCACTTTACGCTCCCGAATCTGTCGGCGCTTGGAACCTGCGATGACGAGGGGGACGGTGATTACTGGTTTACCAGAGGCTGTGCGCTGTTCATGGTTCTGGATACCATAGATGCGGCAAAATGGGGCGAGCATGAGGAATTCATTGCGTCTGCAGTGGAAGCGAACCCGGATGCCGTGTGGAGAATTGTGTTCTCTCATTTTTCTCCCTATAACGGGTATGAGAGTTATCTGGAAAATGCAGAAAATATCCGTCCGTATTTTCTGCAGTTCACGGGCAAATACGATATTGACCTGGTAATGTGCGGACATGACCATGCATATGTGCGGACTTATTTTATTCAGGAGGATGGAAGTTTTCAGGAATATGAGAGCCCTGCGGCTGATCCGGAGGGAACCATGTATCTGACTCTGAGCTCTTCGAGCGGAAGCCTGTACCGCCGCCCGACTTCTCAGGCAGAAGCGGCGGTGTCAAAAAAAAGGGATACGCCGGAGGTGACAGACGTGCAGATTACCCCCAACAGCCTGAAGGTCAGCACATACAATGCAGAGACCTGGGAGCCGACGGATGAATTTGAGATTCAGAAGCAGAAAATGTAACGTTGCGCATGGAAGGGAAAGCTGTTATAATGAAACGCAATAGAAAACGATGGGAGGACAGACAGGAGAGACAGAATGGGTAAAAAAGCGGTATTGCTGTTCAGCGTTCTGCTGTTTGCAGGTCTCGTCTTTGGTCTTACAGGGATTTCCGGGCAGGAGGAGACAGGGAAGATTCTTTCCGCCGGTTCTCTTGCAGGAGAAGTGCGTCAGGCAGAGAAGCTGCTTGCAGGCCTTCCGGGGACTCTGGATACAGAGGAGCTGAGACTGTGCTTCCGCGGAGAAGAACTGGCATGCGACCGGAAGACAAATGTCTGGTATCTGCCGTCCGATATGGAGAGCGATGCATGGGAAGCAGGAACATTTACGGATTTCGGTGGCACGGTCCGGATCCTTCCGCTTCTGGATTATACAACCCTTGACAAGCAGTCCGTGATCGCAGAAGGACAGCAGATTCCGTTTCTTGCATGGAAAGAGTCGGAGGAGACCTGCGCGCTGGTTTATGTGGTATTTACCGGACTGCCGGTCGTACGGATTGAGACGGATGCAGATTTGGATGTGGATACCGTGTTTGCGGGAAGCGTTGTTTTCTATGAGCCGTGCAGTAAGCCGGAATGGACGGTGAGTTCTGCTTTTCAGGCACATGAGAGAGGCCAGACGACCCGTGCATATCCAAAGAAGGGATACCGGCTGAACCTGATATCCGTAACGCCCACGGGAGCAGTGAACGAAAATCCGGAGCCGGTCCTTGGAATGCGAAAGTCGGACACCTGGATCTTCTATGCAATCTACAGCGACGGAACCAAGATCCGCGACCGGTTCAATATTGAACTCTGGAATGGATTCGGTGCGGAAAACACACCGTATCAGGCTCATTTCGGAACCCATATGGAATATGCGGAGCTGGTGGTCAACGGGGAATACAGAGGACTTTACGGGATACTGGAGCCGGTGGACAGCAGGCAGCTTTCCATGTCGGAACAGGAGTATCTGTATAAAAGGACTGTGGGCAGGGAACTGCTGTCCGGGACCTTTGATGAAACAGGGCCGGAGGACTATCTGACGACGCTTGGCATGGAGATCAAGGGAAAAGACGGATACGGAAGCCGCGCGGACTGGAGATGCTTCAGGGACTTTGTACAGATGTGCGAAGAAGAGGATGAGGTTTTTCTGCGGGAAGCGGAAAAACTGTTGTATACAGCAAATGCGGCCGACATGTGGCTGTATCTTCAGATGATTTATGGGGAAGATAATATTTATAAAAATATGTTTTTCGCCTTTAAAAAAGAACAGGGCGGGTACCGGCTCTATCTGGTTCCCTGGGATGTGGATCTGACCTGGGGCAATGTTTACACGGATCAGGAAGAAGAGTTGTACGTGACCGGTGCACCGGAGCGGGCAGAGAATTATCTGGAATGGCCGTTTATGGACCGGGTGCTTGCGCTTGATGTGGGAAAGATCCGTTCGGTCGTTTCTGACCGGTGGAAGGAACTTCGGCAAAGCGCTCTGTCGGATGTGCACATGGAAGAACTTTTTCAAAGATACCGTCATCAGGTACAGGATTCCGGCGCTTTTCAGAGAGACGCTCTTCGGTGGCCGGACAGTCATCATGACGGAGATTATGAAAGAATGCATGATTTTATGGTGACGCGGATGAATTATCTTGACAAAATGATAGAAAATATAGATGGATGTAAGTAAAGGACGGAAGCAACAGGATGGAGAAAAAAATATATGATCCCTCTCTTGCGGAGAACCGGTACCGGCATGAATTTAAATATCTGTGCTCTTATGGAGAGCTGATGATGCTGAAGGTGCGTCTTCAGGGACTGGTTTCTCTGGATACTCATGTGGGGGAATCAGGCGTATATAATATCAGGAGCCTGTATTTTGACGATATTTATGACACCTGCTACAGGGAAAATGAAGCAGGTACCGATCCAAGGGAAAAATTCCGGATCCGGATCTACGACCACAGCAGCGAACGGATCAGTCTGGAGCTGAAGAGGAAAGTCAGAGGGAAGACGCAGAAGCTGTCGTGCCTTCTGACCGAAGAGCAGTGCCGGGGGCTGATGGAAGGAGAGATACCGGTACTTCAGGAAAATTCGCCGGCGCTTCTTCGGAAGCTCTGCCTGCTGATGCAGACCAGGCACATGCGGCCGAAAGTTATCGTGGAGTATGAAAGAGTTCCTTATGTGTATCCGCACGGAAACGTACGGATCACGATGGATGAAAATATCAGTGCTTCCAACCGGACCGATCGGTTTCTGGAACGTCAGATTCCGCTCCGCCCGATCCTGGAGGCCGGACAGCATATTCTGGAAGTAAAATACGATGAGTATCTTCCGGACGGTATCTATCGGACCATTCAGTCCGGGAATCTGAGACAGACGGCGTTTTCCAAATATTATCTCTGCCGCAGGTATCATCTGTAGCATCGGGCAGGAGGAAGCGACCGATTCCGGTTGTCTGCCTGCCGGAAAGAGCAGCTCCACAGGTTTGTGGATATAAATAAAAGAAAAAGGAGAATTACATAAGATGGGATTTCAGGATGTTTTTAAAAATTCATTTTTGGAGGGCTTCCGGGGAATGGATATTACCACCGGAAAGATTGCTGCAACACTGTTTGTGACTGCGCTGCTGGCCCTGTATGTGTTTATGATCTACAGACTGGTGACCAGGAAAGTGTTTTATTCCAAGAGCTTTAACATATCCCTGGCTGCCCTGTCCCTGATCACGGCGGCAATCATACTTGCCATGCAGTCGAATCTGGTGATCTCCCTCGGTATGGTGGGCGCGCTGTCGATCATCCGCTTCCGTACGGCGATCAAGGATCCGATGGATCTGGTGTTCCTGTTCTGGTCCATCAGCATCGGCATTATCTGCGGGGCGGGACTGTATGAGGTGGCGCTGGTGACTTCGGTGGCTGTGACGGTCTGCATTCTGGTACTGGACCTTCTGCCGGTGGCAAAGGCTCCGATGATGCTGGTAGTCAACAGTTCCGTGATGGACGCAGAAGAAGCCGTACTGGAGATTGTCAGAAAATACACAAAGACCTGCAAGGTAAAATCCAGAAATCTTTCCAGAGACCGTCTGGACATGGTAGTAGAACTTCGGGTTAAGGATGAAAGCGGGCTGGTCAGGGAAGTGGCAGGACTGGAAGGTATGATTTCAGCGTCCCTGATCGCACATGACGGTGAGGTTACATTCTAATAACGAACAGAGAGATTGGGCCACTATGAAAAATGTCAGTTATGCACAGCGCAGTTACCATTATATGAAAAGCTACGGGGTGACAAAACTGCGCCGGAAGGTGCAGGAACGCCTGTACCGGAACAGTCTGGAAAAAGGATATCAGAACTGGATGATCAAAAGCCGTCCGGCGGAAAGCGAGAAGGAGCTTCAGAGAGCGCATCCTTTTCACTATGCGCCCTGTATCAGTGTGGTCGTACCGGTATACCGGACGCAGGAGAAATATCTGCGGGAGATGATAGAATCGGTTCTGTCTCAGACTTATCAGAATCTGGAACTCTGTATTGCGGACGGCAGCGGGGAAGAGGACTCTGCCAGAGCAGTGATCGAAAGCTACCGGGGACAGGATTCCAGGATCCGGTATGAGAAACTTTCCCGGAATCTGGGAATCTCCGGGAATACGAATGCGGCGCTCTCTCTGGCTACCGGGGAATATCTGGCGCTTCTGGACCATGATGATGTTCTGGAAGAACATGCGCTGTTTGAGATTGTAAAATGGCTGTCGGCGCATCCGGAAACAGACATGCTCTACTCGGATGAGGATAAACTGACATCTGATTCCTCGGTTTATTTTCAGCCCCATTTTAAGCCGGATTTTAATCCGGAGCTGTTAAGGAGCAACAATTATATCTGCCACCTGCTTGTAGTAAGAAGAAACCTTCTTGAAAAAGCGGGCATGTACCGGGAGGAGTTCGACGGCGCACAGGATTATGATTTCATCCTGCGCTGCAGCGAACAGGCAGAAGCAATCGGACATATACCGAAGATTCTGTATCACTGGAGATGCCATGATGCATCCACGGCCGGAAATCCGGAGAGCAAGGCGTATGCCTACGAAGCAGGCCGCCGTGCACTGGAGTGCCACCTGAAGAGGACGGGGCTTTCGGGAACCGTGGAAAGAATGGAGAATCCGGGATTTTACCGGACGGTATATGCATGTTCTTCCGCTCCGAAGGTGAGCATTGTCGTGCTGGATGTGTCCGGAACTGGAGTTCTGAAAAGGTTTGTAAAAGCGGTGAGTCAGAATCAGACGTATGAAAAGCTGGAGCTTTTACTCCTTTTAGAGGAGTCCGATAAAAATAAAATAATTCTGAATTTTATAAAAGAACATAGACAAATACCAATAAAAGTAGTATATTGTACTAGTGCATGTAATAAATTTGTAACATTTTCCAGACTGGCGGAAAAGATTGACAGTGAATACTTCCTGTTTATGGAGAGCCGGATCGAGAAGATCGGCAGAGGATGGCTGGAACTGTTTCTGGGCAATGCGCAGTGCGCAGGGACCGGTGCAGTAGGCGGGCGCATCTATGACAGCAGCCGGAGGCTGAAGTACGGAGCCAGGATTCTGGGCCTGAACGGTCAGGTGGGAGACGCCTTTGCCGGGCTCCCGATGGGTTATACAGGATATTTTCATAAAGCGGTGCTGCAGCAGAACTGCCATGCAGTATCGGGAAAAGCCATGATGGTGAAAAAGATATATTTTCTGGAGGCGGGCGGCTTTTCGGAAGATGTGGAGGACCGGATGAAGGATGTGGACCTCTGTCTGAAGCTGGAGCGCATGGGCCTTCGAAATGTTTATGATCCGGGGATTGTTCTGACAGAGCAGAGACATGCCCGCAGGAAGAGAGCTGCCAGAAAGGCGGCGGCTTTTGAAAAGAAATGGAAGGAGCTGCTTCAGAAGCCGGACGGGTATTATAATCCGAATCTCTCCCTGGAGGATACAAAGTACCGGATTCAGGAGCTGCGCTAGAGAGGTCGCTGCATGTCAGATGTATCAATTGTGATTCCGAATTATAATGGAATGTCCTGCCTGGAAGCCTGCCTGCGTTCTGTATCGGAGCAGACAGGAGTATCTCTGGAGATGATCGTAGTGGATAATGGTTCTTCGGACGGAAGCCGGAACTATATTCAGGAGCATTTTCCCCAGTGCGTCCTTGTGTGCCTGGATCAGAACTATGGTTTCTGCCGGGCAGTGAATGAAGGGATCAGAAGGGCGAAGAGTCCTTATGTCATATTACTGAATAATGATACAGAAGTACGTCCGGATTTTGCAGCGCATCTGTTAAGGGCGATCCGCAGGGACAGAAGAAGATTTTCCTGTGCGGCAAAGATGCTGCAGTATCAGAACAGGGAGCTTCTGGACAATGCCGGCGATTACTACTGTGCTCTGGGCTGGGGGATCACGCGGGGAAGAGGAAGACCTTCCGCGGAGTATTCCAGAGGCAGCCGTATCTTTTCTTCCTGTGCCGGCGCAGCCATCTACCGGAAAGAACTTCTGGAGAAGCTGGGAGGCTTTGACGACGCCCATTTTTCCTATCTGGAGGATCTGGATCTGTCCTACCGGGCCAGAATCCATGGATATTATCACTGGTACGAACCGGAAGCTCAGGTGTTTCATATCGGAAGCGCCACAAGCGGTTCCCGCTATAATCGTTTTAAGGTTCTGCATTCTGCAGGAAATAATGTTTATCTGATATATAAGAATATGCCTTTTTTACAGATGCTGCTGAATGCGCCGCTGCTGATCGCCGGTTTTTCCATCAAGTATCTGTTTTTCATGAAAAAGGGAATGGGGAAGGATTATCGGAACGGACTTCTCCGGGGAATCCGGCTCTGCAGGGATCACCCGGACAAAAAAGTCAGATTCCGTGTGGGACATGCATTCAACTATGTGAAGATCCAGATGGAACTCTGGAAGAACATTCTGCTTCTGGTAAGGATGTAAAGGGCAGAAAGAGCAGGTGAGCAGCTTTGATCAAGGATAATCAGCGGTATTTTAACCGCCTTCATGTGGTGGTGGATGCTTTCACTATCATCATTGCATATCTGCTGTCATGGGTATATAAGTTTGTCATACTGGGAGATGCGCCGGGACTGGTGTTTTTCCAGTACTGCATGGTGCTGATTCCGATTGTACCCCTGTATCTGATCCTGTATCTGGCATTTAACCTGTATACGTCCAAGCGGCTGCAGGGAAGAAGGCTGGAAGGCAGCAACATCATCAAGGCAAATACCATCGGCCTTCTGCTGATTATGGGTACGTTTTTCCTGCTCCGCAGTTATAATGACTATGCAGATTATTATTCCAAGACGATGCTGATCTACTTTTATGTGATCAATATCGGGCTGGAGACCGGCGTGCGCAACCTGATCCGCGCCGGACTTCGGAAGATGCGGAAAAGCGGTTTCAATCTGCGCCATATCATATTTGTGGGATACAGCAGCGCTGCGGAGGCGTTTATTGACCGGATCCGTTCCAATCCCCAGTGGGGCTATAAGGTGAAAGGGATTCTGGATGACAATAAAGAGATCGGCTACAACTATAAAGGCGTATCGGTTCTTGGAACGACCGATGAGCTGGAAGAGATCCTGCTGAATAACCGGCTGGATGAGATCGCCCTGACCCTGGGCCTTCAGGAGTACTACAAGTTAAAAAGGATTGTTGCGACCTGTGAAAAATCCGGCGTGCATACAAAATTTGTTCCGGATTATAATGATATTATTCCCACAAGACCGTATACGGAAGATCTGATGGGACTTCCGGTGGTCAATATCCGCCATGTGCCGCTGACCAATACGTTTCATATGATCTGCAAACGGATCATGGACATCGCAGGCTCCATCGTTGCAATCATTGTTTTTTCACCGGTTATGCTGGTTACGGCTGTTCTGGTTAAGGCAACTTCCAGAGGGCCGTTGATATATAAACAGGAGCGCGTAGGGCTCCATAACCAGAATTTTCAGATGTATAAGTTCCGTTCCATGGAAGTGCAGTCAGCAAAAAGCGAGAAGAAGGCATGGACCGTTCGGAATGATCCCCGCGTTACGCCTGTGGGAAGATTTATCCGAAAGACCAGCATTGACGAGCTTCCGCAGCTGTTCAATATCCTGAAAGGAGATATGAGCCTGGTAGGACCGCGCCCGGAGCGCCCGTTTTTTGTGGAAAAGTTCCGGGAAGAGATTCCGCGTTACATGGTGAAGCACCAGGTTCGCCCCGGCCTGACAGGATGGGCGCAGATCAATGGATACCGGGGAGATACATCAATCAAAAAACGCATTGAATACGACCTGTACTACATTGAAAACTGGACTATGGGGCTGGATATTAAGATTCTGTTCCTGACGTTTTTTAAGGGGTTTGTGAATAAGAATGCTTATTAACAGGCGTAGAAAGGATGAATTATGGCAAAAGAAACAGTGAAAAAAACAGGCTCGAAAAAGAGCGCTTCGTCAAAAAGCGCTTCTGGAAAGGGTGCTTCTGCAAAGGGTGCCCCTTCATCTTCAAAGAAAAAGAGTGCTTCCAAAACAAAGGGAGCCAGGAAAAAGCGTAGAATCATTATTTTCGGAATCGAGATCGTGCTGCTGCTGGTCCTGGTGGTCGGCTTTTATGTGGTAAGGCAGCTTGACCGGATCCAGCGTCCGGTTGTGGACCCGGAGCAGGTTCAGATCAACCAGACTCTGCCGGAGGAGACGGTGAAAACCCTGTCCGGATATACCAATATCGCTCTGTTCGGCCTGGATAGCAGAACGCCGGGACAGCTTGGCAAGGGAAACCGAAGCGATACGATCATTATTGCAAGCATCAACAACGATACCCAGGAAGTCAGACTGGTATCGGTATACCGCGATACGTATCTGGATCTGGCAAACGGCAAGTTCAATAAATGCAACGGCGCCTATTCATCCGGCGGTCCGGAACAGGCGATGGCGATGCTGAACAAGAACCTGGATCTGGATATCCAGTACTATATCAGCGTGGATTTTGCGGCTCTGACCGAGACGATTGATCTGCTTGGCGGAATCTATATCGATGTGGATGAAACGGAGATTTCGCATCTGAATAACTATACCGTAGAGACTTCCGTAGTGACGGGAGTAGAGACACAGAAGTTGACACAGACGGGTCTGCAGCTTCTGGACGGCGTACAGGCGACCTCCTACTGCCGTATCCGTTATACGGACGGAGACGATTTCAAGAGAACCGAACGCCAGAGAGAGGTGATCGGAGAGATTGTAAATACGGCCAAGAAGGCGGATATTACGGAGATCAATGAGATCATCAATGCGGTATTCTCGAAAATCGCCACAAACTATACCAATGAGGAGATCATTCAGATGGCTCCGGAGATGATCGGTTATAATATCGTGGATACGCAGGGATTCCCGTTTGACCGGGTTCCGGCAAGCGTGAAGGGCAAAGGCTCCTGTGTGGTGCCGGTGAATCTGGCAGAGAATGTGAAACAGCTTCACGAATATCTGTTCGGCAATTACTCCTATACGCCGTCAGAGGAAGTGCAGGCAATCTCGAATCAGATCACCAGTGATACAGGATATTAAAGCATGCCGCCCATGCTTACAGTGGATGTTCTGATTCCGGTATATCGTCCGGGGAAGCAGCTGGAACAGCTTCTGGAGCGGCTGCACGCCCAGAACTGTCCGATTGGAAAGATCATTCTCATGAATACGGAAAAGGCGTATTTTCCGGAAGAGCTGGAACACCGTTATGAAAATCTGGAGGTTCACCATCTGACAAAGGCCCGGTTCGACCATGGAGGCACCAGAGACGAAGGGATCCGTATGTCAGAGGCGGACGTGGTCGTGTGCATGACGCAGGATGCACTTCCAGAAAATACCTTTTTGCTGTCTGCACTTCTGAAAGCCTTTTCCGATCCGGAAGTGGGAGCGGCTTATGCCAGACAGCTTCCGAAAAAAAACTGCAGTGAAGTGGAACGGTATACCAGAAGGTTTAATTATCCGGAAGAGAGCCGCATAAAGAGCGCAGAAGACCTTCCAGAGCTCGGGGTGAAGACCTTCTTCTGTTCCAATGTATGCGCAGCCTGGCGGAGAGATACCTATCTGAAGCTGGGAGGGTTCGAGAAGAAGACGGTCTTTAATGAAGATATGATTTTTGCCGGCCGGCTGATTCAGGCCGGCGGGAAGATTGCCTATTGTGCAGATGCAAGGGTGATCCATTCCCACAATTATCATGCGGTACAGCAGTTTCACCGGTATTTTGACCTTGCCGTGTCTCAGACGATGCATCCGGAGGTGTTTGGAGGCGTGCGTTCCGAATCCGAAGGCATGCGCCTGGTGGTGAAGAGTATACAGCACTGTATACGCATTGGCAGGCCATGGCTGATCTTTACCGTGGTTGCCCAGAATGCAGGAAAATTTCTGGGATACAGGCTGGGGCGGCGCTTTCAGAAGCTGCCCCGAAGACTGGTACTGGCGTGTACCATGAACCGTTCGTTTTGGCTGGAGGAATCAGAATGAAGATGCAAAAATGGATCATGGCCGGGCTCTGTATCCTTTGTCTCAGCGGCTGCGGAAAAAGCCGGGAGGTGGAGGAACAGCAGCTTGCGCTGAGGGCGCAGGGGATGCAGCAGGCGCTGGAAGGGGATTATGATGCGGCAATCGCTTCTTATGAAGAGGCGCTTCAGCTTGCAGATATGCGTGCCGGGAGCCTGGAACTGGACATTGCGGCATATAAAGCTTCTGCTCAGTACCATGCAGGGGACGTTCAGAAAGCCATTGACACCTGCAGTGCCATATTGGATCTGAAGGAAAGCGCAGAGATCTATCTGACCCGCGGCCTGCTGTATCAGGAGGCGGGAAATCCGCAGGCTGCCAGCGCGGATTTTTCTGAAGCGGCAGAACTGACTCCGAAGAAGGACCTGGTCATGCAGGGAAGGCTTTCTTATTATATGGAGGACTATGCCAACGCAAAGACCTGTCTGGAAAAAGCCGCCGAGGGCGGAAACAGGGAAGCGGTCTACTGGGAAGCAGAACTGTACTGGCAGATGGGAAATACGGATTATGCGATCACGCTGTATCAGAGCTATCTGGAAGGAGAATCCCCGGAGCATCAGTCCGCTTATGCAAAAGTGGCTTCGTGGCAGATGAAGCAGGGAGACTATGATGCGGCTCTGGCAACACTGGAGAGTGGCATTTCCAAAGGGGAAGGCAGCAGCCTGAAGGAGCTGCTGGGAAACGAAATTGCCATATATGAGCAAAAGGGTGATTTTGAGACGGCGAAGCTGAAGATGGAAAGCTATCTGGAGCAGTATCCGGAGGACGAAGCAGCGCAGAGAGAATATGTATTTCTCAGGACGCGGTAGAAAATCTATAAAAAAATGATAAAAGTATTGACAAAGCACCCTTCGGGGTGCTATCTTTATCTCAGTAAATGTTAGCACTCTTAAACGCCGAGTGCTAACAAGAAAGGAAGGGATGTAAGATCGTGGATCTGGATGAGAGAAAACGGAAGATCCTTCATGCGATCATCCGGACCTATCTGGAGACCGGGGAACCGGTAGGGTCCAGAACCATATCGAAGTATTCGGATCTGAAATTGAGTTCTGCGACGATCCGCAACGAGATGTCGGACCTGGAAGAGATGGGCTATATCATACAGCCCCATACGTCAGCAGGCCGGATCCCTTCTGACAAAGGATACCGTCTTTATGTGGACTACCTGATGGAAGAAAAGGAGCGGGAAGTCACAGAGCTGAAGGAGCTGATGATTCAGAGGACCGATAAGCTGGAGCAGGTATTGAAGCAGGTGGTGAAGGTGCTTGCGAACAATACCAATTATGCCACCATGATATCGACGCCTCAGTACCACCAGAACAAGCTGAAATTTATCCAGCTGTCCAAAGTGGATGAACATCAGATTCTGGCGGTGATCGTAGCGGAAGGCAATGTGATCCGCAATAAGCTGATTCCGATCTGCGAGGACCTGGATACAGAGACGATTCTGAAGCTGAATATCCTTCTGAATACCATGCTGAATGGAAAGACCATCGCAGAGATCAATCTGCAGATGATTTCCAGTATGAAAGAGCAGGCGGGTATCCATAGTAATATCATCAGTGATGTGGTGGATGCGGTGGCGGAAGCCATTCATTCGGATGAGGGTATGGAGATCTATACCGGCGGTGCGACCAACATCTTCCGTTATCCGGAACTGAGCGATAATGGAAAAGCCAGCGAGCTGATCCAGACTCTGGAGGAGAAGCAGATGCTGGCGGAACTGGTTACAGAGACGCTGAGCAAAGAAGACAAGGGCATACAGGTATACATCGGAAGCGAATCGCCGATCCAGAGTATGAAGGACTGCAGCGTTGTAACGGCTACCTATGAGCTGGGGCAGGGACTGCAGGGGACGGTTGGAATTATCGGACCCAAGAGGATGGATTATGAGAACGTCATGAGTACGCTGAAGACCTTGATGGATCAGCTGGACGACGTTTTCCACAAATAGAAAGGTGGAGACACAGTTGGAAGAGAAGAAAGCATTCGAACAGGAGCTGGAGCAGGAAAAAGCCGCACAGGAAGAGGTTCCTGCAGAAGCAGCAGAAAAAAGCGGACAGGAGCAGGAGGAAGCCGTATCTGAAGAGGCCCCGGGAACAGAAGAAGGCCAGGAGGAACCGGAGACGGAGCAGGCATCCGGACCGGGAGAGAAGAAAGGCTTCTTCAAGAAAAGAGAGAAGAAGGATAAGAAGGATGAACAGATCGCAGAACTGACAGACAGGGTAAAGCGTCAGCTGGCGGAGTTCGAGAATTTCCGGAACCGGACGGAGAAGGAAAAGTCCCAGATGTACACCATCGGCGCAAAGGATGTGATTGAAAAGATCCTTCCGGTAGTGGACAATTTTGAACGCGGGATCAAAAGCATCCCGGAGGAAGAAAGAGAAGCGCCGGTTGCCAGCGGCATGGAGATGATCTATAAGCAGCTGATGACGGTACTGACAGACCTGGGTGTGACCCCGATCGAAGCGGTCGGCCAGGAATTCGATCCGAATCTTCACAATGCGGTTATGCACGTGGAAAATGAGGAGCTGGGCGAGAACATTGTCGCAGAGGAATTCCAGAAGGGTTATCAATATAAAGATGCGGTGCTTCGGCATAGCATGGTAAGCGTAGCAAACTGAATCCATCATAAACAGCAGATGTCCGTGCACCGGCGGGGACAGATGCAAAACTATAATCAGGAGGAATCATTATGAGTAAAATTATCGGTATTGACCTGGGAACAACCAATTCATGCGTATCCGTTATGGAGGGCGGAAAACCAACCGTCATCGCCAATACAGAAGGTGCAAGGACCACACCGTCCATCGTGGCATTTACCAAGACCGGAGAGCGTCTGGTAGGAGAGCCTGCAAAGCGTCAGGCAGTTACGAACGCGGAGAAGACCATCTCTTCCATCAAGAGACATATGGGCAGTGATTATAAAGTGACCATTGACGACAAGAAATATTCTCCGCAGGAGATTTCGGCGATGATCCTTCAGAAGATGAAGGCGGATGCAGAGAACTATCTGGGCGAGAAGGTGACAGAGGCAGTCATCACGGTTCCGGCTTATTTTAATGATGCACAGAGACAGGCAACCAAGGATGCGGGCAAGATCGCGGGCCTGGATGTAAAACGTATCATCAACGAGCCGACGGCGGCAGCGCTTGCGTATGGTCTGGACAATGAGAAAGAGCAGAAGATCATGGTATACGACCTTGGCGGCGGTACCTTCGACGTATCCATCATCGAGATCGGCGACGGCGTCATTGAAGTTCTGGCAACAGCCGGAGACAACCGTCTGGGCGGCGATGATTTTGACCAGAAGATCACAGACTGGATGCTGTCTGAATTCAAGAAGTTAAACGGCGTGGATCTGTCGGGCGACAAGATGGCGCTGCAGAGACTGAAGGAAGCGGCTGAGAAGGCGAAGAAGGAGCTTTCTTCTGCAACCACGACCAACATCAATCTGCCGTTCATCAGCATGAACAGCGACGGACCGCTCCATTTTGATATGAATCTGACCAGAGCGAAGTTCGACGAACTGACCCATGACCTGGTAGAGCGTACGGCGAATCCGGTTCAGGCGGCGCTGCGTGACGCAGGCGTGAGTCCGTCCGAGCTCGGCAAGGTCCTGCTGGTAGGCGGTTCCACCCGTGTGCCGGCGGTACAGGATAAAGTAAAACAGCTGACCGGCCATGAGCCCAGCAAGACCCTGAACCCGGATGAGTGCGTGGCCATCGGCGCTTCCATCCAGGGCGGCAAGCTGGCAGGCGACGCAGGCGCAGGCGATATCCTTCTTCTGGATGTGACTCCGCTGTCCCTGTCCATTGAGACCATGGGCGGTATTGCAACCCGTCTGATCGAGCGGAATACGACGATTCCGACGAAGAAGAGCCAGATCTTCTCCACAGCGGCAGATAACCAGACGGCCGTCGACATCAATGTGGTACAGGGTGAGAGACAGTTTGCAAAAGACAACAAGTCTCTTGGACAGTTCCGCCTGGACGGAATTCCGCCTGCACGCCGCGGCGTTCCGCAGATCGAGGTTACCTTCGACATCGATGCCAACGGTATCGTGAATGTGTCTGCAAAGGATATGGGAACCGGCAAAGAGCAGCATATCACGATTACGGCAGGTTCCAACATGTCCGATTCTGATATCGAGAAGGCAGTGAAAGAAGCGGCAGAGTTCGAGGCACAGGATAAGAAGCGCAAGGAAGGCATCGATGCGAGAAATGATGCAGATGCCATTGTATTCCAGACCGAGAAGGCACTGGAAGAGGCGGGCGCGAACCTGGATGCTTCCGAGAAAGCGGCCGTGGAGGAAAAGATCGCTTCTCTGAAGGCTGTGATTGAGAGAACCGCGAATCAGACCGACATCTCCGATGCAGATATCGATGCACTGAAGGCAGGCAGAGAGGATCTGATGACCGCATCCCAGAACCTGTTCCAGAAGATGTATGAGCAGGCGCAGGCCGCAGGTGCGGGCGCACAGGGCGCAGGTCCGGATATGGGCGGCGCACAGAACTCACAGACTGCAGATGATGTGGTAGACGGAGACTATCGCGAGGTATAGAATAAAACTGCGGGCAAAGTTCCGTTTTGGTTATAGGAGAATGTTACCCACGGTCAGCAAACGGCCGTGGGTGTTCGGCTGTACAGGGGGAGAGATTCCCGCAGCTTTGACGAGAGGTGGATGACAGATATGGCAGAGACGAAGAGAGACTATTATGAGGTTCTTGGAGTGGATAAAAATGCGGATGATTCGGCCATTAAAAGTGCATATCGAAAACTGGCCAAGAAATATCATCCGGATATGAATCCGGGAGACAAAGAAGCGGAGCAGAAGTTTAAAGAGGCTTCGGAGGCTTATGCGATTTTAAGTGATGCAGACAAGAGGCGGAAATACGATCAGTTCGGTCATGCGGCGTTCGAACAGGGCGGCGGGGGCGGAGGCTTCGGCGGTTTTGATTTTTCGGGTGCGGATATGGGCGATATCTTCGGCGACATCTTCGGCGATCTGTTCGGAGGCGGAAGGAGCCGGAGAGCCAACAACGGCCCCATGCGGGGAGCGGATCTGCGCGCCAGTGTGAGGATCACCTTTGAGGATTCGGTGAAAGGCTGTGAGAAAGAGCTGGAGCTGACGCTGAAAGATGAATGTAAGACCTGCCACGGGACCGGGGCAAAGCCCGGGACCGATCCGCAGACCTGTACGAAGTGCGGCGGAAAGGGACAGGTGGTCTATACGCAGCAGTCGCTGTTCGGCATGGTGCAGAACGTGCGTACCTGCCCGGAATGTAACGGAACCGGAAAGATCATCAAGGACAAATGCCCGGATTGCTATGGGACGGGGTTTATCTCCAGTAAAAAGAAAATATCCGTTACAGTTCCGCCCGGTATTGACAACGGGCAGAGTATCCGGATCCGCGGAAAAGGGGAACCAGGTGCCAATGGGGGCCCGAGAGGCGATCTTCTGGTGGAGGTTATCGTGTCCAGACATCCGTCGTTCCAGAGACAGGATATGGATATATTTTCAACGGTGCCGATTACGTTTCCGGTAGCGGCGCTCGGCGGAACCATTCGGATCAAGACCGTGGACGGAGAAGTAGAGTATGACGTGAAGGCCGGAACCCAGACGGACACCAGAGTCCGTCTGCGCGGCAAGGGCATGCCTTCTCTGCGCAACAGGAACGTCCGCGGCGACCATTACGTGACGCTGGTCATTCAGGTACCGACAAACTTAAGCCATGCGGCGAAAGCTGCACTGAAAGAATACGACCTGGAGAGCGGAAATTCCCTGAATCAGAAAAACACCGGAACGAAGCCCAAAAAGAAGGGCTTTATGGAAAAGATAAAAGAATCTCTGGAAGATTGAATCCATATAGTATAGAAGAGAAAAACGGCAGAGCTGCCTGTATCCCTGGCGCAGCTTCTGCCGTTTTTTGCTTTCTGCATATTCTTCTGTCTCAAGGCGGCAGGACAGATGTCTGCCAGGGGACGGCTCAGATCGTAGAAAGAAACTCTTTGATAAAGGACAGCTTAAAAACATCATTCAGCGGCATCATATGGTCAGCCGCCGGAAAATGTGGTAAACTCACACAAAGAAAACTTTTCAGGAGGCTGATGTGAAGGTATTATGCTTTGGATCACTTAATATGGACTATACCTGTAAAGTGAATCATTTTATAAAGAAGGGAGAGACTCTGTCCTCTGACTCCCGGCAGGTGTTCAGGGGCGGGAAGGGACTGAACCAGTCGGTTGCTTCTTCTTTTTTTCGCATCGGAGATTTCCTGATGGCAGGAAGAGGAAAAACTGCAAAAATTCACACAAATTTTAAAATACAAAATGGACAATCTGCGTAATCTGTGCTAAAATGAATCCGTATGATAAGAACTGTTTTTTATAAAAACATCTGAAGATCCCCAGCGGGAGCTTCAGTTGTCATGAATAAAGGTCTTATTGATATTTAAAGAGGAGGAATAACAAAATGGCCAGAAAAATGAAAACCATGGATGGAAACCATGCAGCGGCTCACGCATCCTATGCTTATTCGGACGTTGCAGCGATCTATCCGATCACACCTTCATCTGTTATGGCAGAAGCGACAGATGAGTGGGCAACTCAGGGAAGGACGAATATCTTCGGACAGACCGTACAGGTGACGGAGATGCAGTCTGAGGCAGGTGCAGCAGGTGCTGTGCATGGTTCTCTGGCAGCAGGCGCTCTGACGACCACCTTTACTGCTTCCCAGGGTCTTTTACTGATGATCCCCAACCTGTATAAAGTAGCAGGTGAGAGACTTCCGGGTGTATTCAATGTATCTGCACGTGCGCTGGCAAGCCATGCGCTGTCGATCTTCGGTGATCACTCTGATGTATATGCATGCCGTCAGACCGGTGCAGCCATGCTCTGCGAGTCCAGCGTACAGGAGGTTATGGATCTGACGCCGGTGGCTCATTGTGCAGCGATCAAGGGACGTCTTCCGTTCATCAATTTCTTCGATGGATTCCGTACCTCCCATGAGATCCAGAAGATCGAGCAGTGGGATTACGAGGATCTGAAGGATATGGTTGACATGGATGCCATCGATGCATACAGAAAAGATGCGCTGAATCCGAATCATCCGTGCCAGAGAGGTTCCGCTCAGAACCCGGATATCTTCTTCCAGGCTCGCGAGGCATGTAATCCGTATTATGATGCGCTTCCGGCGATCGTTCAGGAGTACATGGACAAGGTCAATGCAAAGATCGGAACCAGTTATAAACTGTTCAACTATTATGGTGCTCCGGATGCAGAACATGTGATCATTGCCATGGGTTCCGTATGCGATACCATCGAGGAGACCATCGACTATCTGCTGGCAGCAGGCCGGAAGGTTGGTGTGGTAAAGGTACGTCTGTACCGTCCGTTCAGCGCAGAAGCACTGATCGAAGCGATTCCGGATTCTGTAAAACAGATTACGGTTCTTGACAGAACCAAAGAGCCGGGCGCACTTGGCGAGCCGCTTTACCTGGATGTGGTTGCAGCGCTGAAGGGAACGAAGTTCAACGATACGCCGATCTTTACCGGACGTTATGGCCTTGGTTCCAAAGACACCACGCCGGCACAGATCGTTGCAGTCTATGACAATACAACGAAGCAGAAATTCACCATCGGTATCGTGGATGACGTGACAAACCTGTCTCTTGAGACCGGTGCTCCTCTGGTCACGACTCCGGAAGGAACGACCAACTGTAAATTCTGGGGTCTGGGTGCAGACGGTACGGTCGGCGCCAACAAGAACTCCATCAAGATCATCGGCGACAACACCGATATGTATGCACAGGCATACTTTGATTATGATTCCAAGAAGTCCGGCGGTGTGACCATGTCTCACCTGCGTTTCGGCAAGAAACCGATCAAGTCCACATATCTGATTCACAAAGCGGACTTCGTGGCATGCCATAATCCGTCTTATGTGAATAAATACAACATGGTTCAGGAACTGGTGGACGGAGGAACCTTCCTTTTGAACTGTCCGTGGAATATGGAAGAGCTTGAGAAGCATCTGCCGGGACAGGTGAAGGCATTCATCGCCAACCACAACATCAAGTTCTATGTGATCGATGGCGTGAAGATCGGTATCGAGACCGGCATGGGTCCGACCCGTATCAATACGATCCTGCAGTCTGCATTCTTCAAACTGACCGGAATCATTCCGGAGGAGCAGGCCATCGACCTTATGAAAGCTGCTGCAAAGGCAACCTACGGACGTAAGGGCGACGATGTGGTTCAGAAGAACTGGGCAGCCATCGATGCAGGCGCAAAACAGGTGGTTGAGATTCAGGTTCCGGAGAGCTGGAAGAGTGCGGCAGACGAAGGGCTTGCTATGACCCATGCAGAGAGCGGC
Organism: Lachnospiraceae bacterium; assembly: GCA_009774145.1. Taxonomy (GTDB): domain Bacteria; phylum Bacillota; class Clostridia; order Lachnospirales; family Lachnospiraceae; genus Hominiventricola. Next base: position 41,978 of record VSND01000034.1, read on the forward strand.
AGAAAAGATGCGGTTGATTTTGTCAACAACATCCAGGCAAAAGTATCTGCTCAGGAAGGCAACAGCCTGCCGGTATCCGCATTTAAGGATTATGTAGACGGTACGACTCCGTCCGGTACTTCCGCATACGAGAAGCGCGGTATTGCAGTGAATATTCCGGTATGGAATCCGGAGAACTGTATCCAGTGCAACCGCTGTGCATATGTGTGTCCGCATGCAGTCATCCGTCCGGTGGCCATGACGGCTGACGAGGCAGCAAAGGTTCCGGAAGGAATGAAGATGCTGGATATGACCGGTATGCCGGACAAGAAGTTTGCGATTGTGGTATCCGCTTACGACTGTACCGGATGCGGTTCCTGTGTGAACGTCTGCCCGGGCAAGAAAGGTGCAAAAGCAATCGAGATGGCAAATATGGAAGCCAATGCAGGCTGCCAAGCGGCATTCGATTATGCAGTGACTCTGCCGGAGAAAGCAGATGTGATCGCAAAATTCAAAGAGGCAACCGTAAAGGGATCTCAGTTCAAGACTCCGCTGCTTGAGTTCTCAGGCGCATGTGCGGGCTGCGGCGAGACACCTTATGCGAAGCTGATCACCCAGCTGTTCGGTGACAGAATGTATATTGCAAATGCAACCGGATGTTCCTCCATCTGGGGCAACTCCTCACCGTCTACACCGTACACCGTGAACCAGAAGGGTCAGGGTCCGGCATGGTCCAACTCCCTGTTCGAGGATGCGGCTGAGTTCGGTTATGGTATGCTGCTGGCGCAGAACGCGATCCGCGGCGGCCTGAAGACAAAGGTTGAGGAACTGGCTGCAAATGCAGAGAAGGAAGACGTAAAAGCTGCTGCACAGGAGTGGCTGGACACTTACGGATGCGGCGCAACCAACGGAACGGCTACCGACAAACTGGTGGCAGCTCTGGAGGCATGCGGATGCGACAAGGCACAGGCAATCCTGAAAGATAAAGAGTTCCTTGCGAAGAAGTCCCAGTGGATCTTCGGCGGTGACGGATGGGCATATGATATCGGATTCGGCGGCGTGGACCACGTACTTGCT
>VSND01000035.1 GCA_009774145.1 Lachnospiraceae bacterium
CATCTCTTTTTTCTCCACTTTGAAGTTCACGTCCCGGCCCACCATCATGGCGGCCAGATCGTTTTCGTTCACCTCGTCCACCTTTACGGTCCGGATGTATTTTCCCTGACGGATGATCGTACAGTTGTCCGAAGATGCCGTGATCTCTTTTAACTTGTGGGTGATCAGAATCACGCTCTTGCCGTCCGCTGTCAGGTTCTCGATAATCTCCATAAGGCCATCGATCTCCTGAGGCGTCAGCGACGCCGTAGGCTCATCCAGAATCAGCGTATCCGCGCCCCGGTAGAGCACTTTCAGAATCTCCACTCTCTGCTGCATACCCACGGAAATGTCTTCGATCTTCGCATCCGGATCCACCTTCATGGCGTAACGCTCAGACAACTCCAGTACTTTCTTTTTTGCAGTTTCCCTGTCCACCACCAGTCCCTTCACCGGCTCCATTCCAAGGATGATATTCTCTGTCACCGTAAAGGGCTGAATCAGCATGAAATGCTGATGCACCATGCCGATCCCGATATCGATGGCATCCTTCGGACTGGAGAACTGCACTTCCTTTCCGTTGATCAGAATCTGTCCGCTGGTGGGCTTATAAAGCCCGCAGAGCACGTTCATCATCGTACTCTTGCCTGCGCCGTTCTCTCCCAGGATCGCATGCACCTCTCCTTTGTGCACCGTCAGATTGATGTGATCATTGGCGGTAAAATCGCCGAATTTTTTCACAATGTCCTTCATCTGGATGACAACGGTACTCTCATCCATATGACTTACTCTTCCCACTCCCCTGCCTCCTCCTTTATCTTTTAAATGATAATAATATTCTGAAACCCGTAACCCCTCAGAAGATCCGCCAGCCGGTTCAGATATTCCTGATCCGGTACCTGATAACAGGCATATTCCCTGCGCACACCCATGGGTCTGTACGCGATCACCTTGATCCGAAATTCCCGGATCGACAGATATGGCGCCAGAAATGCTCCCATATCCCGAATGCTCTGTTCCGTGTCATAGAGGTTCGGAACAATCACCGCTCTTACCTCGTACAGCTTTGCATGTTCTGCCAGCCAGACCGCATTGGCAAGAACCGTCTCATTGGACGCCCCGGTCACTTTCCTGTGTTCCCCGCAGTCAAAAGCCTTAATATCCAGCATGACCCCGTCCGTGACCTCCATCAGATCCGGATATTCCGAAAAAGGAATGGTTCCGTTGCTGTCAATCAGAGTGCTCAGCTTATCTTCCTTCGCCATCCGGAACAGTTCTGTAAGAAATGCCGGCTGCAGCATACACTCCCCGCCGGATACGGAAATCCCCCGGATAAACGGAATCTGCTTTCTGACCCGTTCATATACTTCCTCCGGCGACAGTTCCTCTGTCCTGGGAGAACTGTCATGAGGACAGACATGAATGCAGGTATCGCACTGTATGCATTTCTCCGCTTCATACTGCACATGTCCGTCTGTCACGGACAGCGCATGCTCCGGACAGTGATCCACGCAGATTCCGCAGTGCTGGCAGAATCCTCTGGTCTCCGGATTATGACAGTATCTGCAGTCAATATTACAGCCCTGCAGAAAGACTGCCGTCCGGTTGCCCGGACCATCCACGCTGCTGAACGGGATGATCCGGTTCACAACCGCTTTCATCAGTCTAACTGGTAAGTATCGCCGTGCGCTGCCTCATACTCATCTTTTGTGGCAGGAACCACGATCTCACCGGCAATGATCTTTGTCTTTACTTCTTCCACTGCTGCAATCACCTCTTCCGTCAGAAGATCCTGTGTGGGTGCGATATCCACGCCGCCTGCCGACAGATCGTAAGTATGGATTCCGCCTTCAAGGCTTCCGGCAATCAGCGATTCCACCGTATCATAGACTGCATTGTCCACTCTCTTCATGGCAGATGTGATGATCGTATCCGGTGCGATGGAAGACTGGTCGCTGTCCACGCCGATCGCATGTATGCCTGCTTCCTGACATGCCTCGATCACACCCAGGCCGGTAGCTCCCGCTGCATGAAAGACGATGTCCGCACCGTTTGTGATGGCTGTGTTGGCATTGGTCTTACCGGTTGCGGAATCCGCAAAAGAATTGGCGTTGAACTGCTGGATCGTAATGTCCGGGTTGGCATCCATGGCGCCTGCACAGTATCCATACCCGAACTGATTCATATTCTCATTGGCCATGCCGATCACCAGACCGATGTTATTGGTCTCTGTCATCAGACCCGCCACATATCCGACCAGATAGGACGCCTGCTCCTGCTTAAACATCAGGCAGGTCACATTATCAAGCTCGATGGTTGCATCATCGATGATCGCAAACCGGCTGTCCGGATTTGCCTCTGCAGCCGCTTTGGTCGCATCTGCCAGCATATAGCCCACGCTGATGATCAGGTCATATTCTTCGTCTATAAACGTCTCGATATTGGGCACATAGTCTGCATCCGTTGCGGATTCCAGATAATTTGCTTCAATCCCCAGTTCCTCCATGGCTCTTTGCAGTCCTTCCCATGCGGACTGGTTAAAGGAACCGTCATTGACTCCGCCCACATCCGTGATCAGCCCGACCTTCATCCCTTCTCCGGATCCCGAAGCTGCCGCATCGCCCGCCGTATCCGCGGAAGCATCATTGCCGCCGCCTCCGCATGCGGTCAGCGCCATGGTCATAACAGCCGCCATTGTAATTGCCAGTATTTTCTTCTTCATGTCTCTTCTCCTGTTCTTTATGTTTTTTTCGCAGAATATGTTTCTTCCGGAACGGTCTCTTCGTATCTTTTTAAACAGATACCGTTTTGTCCGTCCGATTATTCTTCAAATTCGTACAGCTTGTCTTCGAGCAGCTTCCGGATCTTCCGGTACTGTTCCTCTGTGATCCGGATCTTCCACCCCTCCCGGGTGATACAGCCCTTCTCTTCCAGCATCTTCAGCGTCCTCGTGACTGTCCGCTCGGATACGCCGGCCGTCTCCGTAAAATCCTTCCGGCTCATATAGAGACTGCACTGCCCTTTTCTTGCATAGGACTGGTACATCTTATAAAGCACCAGATAGATCCGTTCCACTCCCTGAAGCAGCACATAAAGCCGTTCCTTGCGTGCCTGCTCCAGAAGATAGCTTCCCACCTTTTTGCACTCCATCCGATATGCACAGAAATCATGTTCGAACCATTTTCCAAACATCTTCCGGCTGGTCTTTAACAGGATGCTCTCCTCCGTCGTCACCAGTGTTGTCCGGTATTCTTCCATCTCCAGCATGAGTTCCATCACTCCGAACACCTCAATGGGATGAAAGCGGATAAAGCCGTAAGTCATATCCTTAACCCGATGTTCCTCTGCCACTACCGCACCCTGTAAAAGGATATAAATATCCTCCGCAGGCTCTCCTTCTGTGATAAAAGTCCGGTTTTTCGGCATCCGGAGCACCTGGAACGCATCCATCAGCCAGAAAGGCGCTCCTGCAAAATAAGTCTCCAGATAGATTCTGTGTTCTCTGTCCAGCTTCTGGATGAGTCTGACTGCCTCATTCATCTGTCGTCACCCTCGATTACTTTATACAAGCTCCTTCAGAAGGGAAGTACCGATAGTCCCTTCCGGCATGGCAACTTTGAAATTATCCGCTGCGGTCGCTCCGATCACCGCAAAGGTATCTGCCTCCGGAAGCATTCCATGTCCCTGCATGGACGGAGAATATGCCAGAAACGGCACCTTTTCCCTTGTATGGTCTGTACCTGTATAGGTTGGATCATTGCCGTGATCTGCCGTGATGATCAAAAGGTCGTCTTCTTTCAGAAGCTCCAGCAGCACGCCCAGATTCTGATCGAATTTTTCGATTTCCTGCGCATATCCCTGCGGATTTCTTCGATGTCCCCAAAGAGCGTCAAAGTCCACCAGATTTACAAAACACAGGCCATGGAAATCTTCTTTTGCCACTTCGATGGTCTGTTCCATTCCATGGACGGAGCTTTTGGACTTCAGCGCTCTGGTGATCCCCTCTCCGTCAAAGATATCCTTGATCTTTCCAATGGAAATCACGTCCAGCCCGGCTTCTTTCAGCGCATCCAGCGCCGTTTTGCCAAAAGGTTTCAGGGCATAGTCGTGACGGTTGCTGGTCCTTTTAAATTCACCCCGTTTTTTTCCTGTATAAGGCCTTGCGATGACCCGTCCGACTTTCCATTCATCCTTCATGGTGATTTCCCGGGCAATCTCGCAGCAGCGGTACAGTTCATCAAGTCCGAAGGTCTCTTCGTTTCCGCAGATCTGCAGTACAGAATCTGCAGAAGTATAGACGATCATATGCCCGGTGGCGATCTCCTCTTCCGCCAGTTCTTCCAGAATCTCGGTTCCGCTGGCGCTCTTATTGCCGATGACCTTGTGTCCGGTCCGCTCTTCCAGTTCTTTGATCAGCTCCGGCGGAAATCCGGTATCCGTAAAGGTCTTAAAAGGCTGTTTTCCTTCCAGTCCCATCATCTCCCAGTGTCCGGTCATGGTATCCTTGCTGCAGCTTTTCTCATTGAGTTTTGCATAATAAGCCAGAGGCTGCTTCACCGGCTCCACCTGTTTTAATGTACACAGATTCGCCATCCCCAGCTTCCTGAGATTCGGAATCTCAAAGGTGTCCACAGACTGAGAGATATGCTCCAGTGTATTGACACCCACATCCCCGTATTCTGCAGAATCCTTCATCTCTCCCACACCCAGAGAATCCATTACAACTATAAATACACGATTATATTTCTGCATGATATTCATCTCCTGTTTTTCATTTTTTCCGGTATTCTCAGCCCGGAAACAGCTGTCTTTTTATTCGGGTTTTGCAGTTTCCTCCCGCTAAACAGCCGTCACGATCTTAACTTTCCGCCAGATTACCGGGTCCAAACCCCATGGGAAGAAGTTCCTTTAGCCGGAAGACCTGATAATGCTCCGGATCCGTTGCAAGAATAATCTCGAATTTTTCCGGATCGCAGAACTCCATCATAACCTGACGGCAGACTCCGCAGGGCGGTGCATATTCGGTTGCTTCTCCATTCATTCCGCCCACCACACAGATGGCAGAAAACTCCTTTACGCCCTCGCTGACCGCCTTGAAAAACGCCGTACGTTCCGCACAGTTCGAAGGAGTATACGCTGCATTTTCAATGTTGCATCCTTTGTACACGGTCCCGTTTTTCGCCAGAAGCGCCGCTCCCACATGAAAATGAGAATACGGTACATAAGAATACGCAAGCTGATCCAGCGCCGTCCGGATCAGTTCCTGTATCTGTGATCTTTCCATATTATCTTCCCCCTTCCCGGTCTTCCTTTATAAGTTTCCGAATCGCCTGCACCGCGGTCCGAATCGCCATATCCGTGTCGTGGACCACCGGATTCTCAAGTCCTTCCCGCTCTCTTTCCTGATTTGCCACCACCAGAAATACCGAACCTACGCGCACATGCAGCGTACTGGCCACGATAAACAGCGCCGCCGATTCCATCTCGGAAGCGAGGCAGCCCAGACGCTTCCATGCTTCCCATTTGTTCAGAAGCTCATAGCTCACCGGCATGGCTTCGGGTGCATGCTGACCGTAAAAAGCATCCTTGCACTGTACAACGCCTGCATGGTATTCCTCTTTCATTTCCCCTGCCGACGCGATCAGCGCATTGACGATGCCGATATCCGCCACAGCCGGAAATTCAATGGGCGCATACTCTTTGCTGGTTCCTTCCATGCGGACCGCCCCGGTAGCGATTACCAGATCTCCGCTTTTCACATCCAGCTGCATCCCGCCGCAGGTTCCTACGCGGATAAAAGTGTCCGCCCCTGCCTTGACCAGCTCTTCCATGGCGATGGAAGCCGACGGACCTCCGATCCCGGTGGAGGTCACACTGACCTTTACCCCGTCCAGATACCCGGTATAGGTCACATATTCCCGGTTGTCCGCCACCAGTACGGGATCGTCAAAATACTCTGCAATCTTTGCACACCGCTTGGGATCCCCGGGCAGAATCACATATTTCCCGACATCTCCTTCACCCACCTGAATATGATACTGTTTGCTTGCGTCTTCTGAATAATTCATTTTGCATTCCTCCAGTTGTCCAAAACAGACCTCATGTCCTTTTGCATTCGTCATTTTGCCCGTTTTTTATTTCTTTTACCTATTTTATATCACATTTTAACGGTCAGGAAAAGGACATGTGGCAGTTTTTATATACAGTTTTTGTTCTGTTCCCCTTTTTTCAGTCACAAATCCCCTGTACTGCAAAACAGCCGCTGCAGGCAGGAAAATCCTTTTGCCCGCAGCGGCATCTTTCTGGCAGGACCCTCTTTAAAAGCAAAAAACATTCCAGAGGGCGGCAGCTCCAGGCGCTGCCGCCCTCTGGAATGATCAGTCAGACAGAATTCCTGTAATCAGCGAATCTTCCGTTCCAGGATATGTCCATTCTTCGATGCGCCCAGCCCCAGCCCGGTCGTGTTCTGAAGCACGGCCAGACCGCCGTCCAGCTTCTCCATCTCGGAACGCTTGACCAGATAACCGGTCACCCGGATCACATCGCTGTCGCTGGAATAGAAGGACAGATATCTCAGTTCCTGCTTAAAGGCGCCCTTGATGATATCCAGCACGAATTCCGGGTTCTTATGCACCGTCATATCGATCGGGAAGATATCCCCGGTCCCGGACGGGAAATATTTGTGGAAACGGCTCAGTACCTGAAGCTGATCGATCAGTTCCTTCGGCTCCTCCCCAATAGGGATTCTGGTTCCCGGCGTCACATGCTGGTCTTCCGCAAGCCCCACCTGGGCATGCAGCAGATAATGTCCGCCTGTCACTTCACAGTAGGGGGCTTCGTGATGGCTGTTGAAGTCATTGATGATCTCCATGATCTCCACGCCCAGATCATTGGCCGCCTCATCATGTCCGAATCTGCCGGCCTTTCCCTCTTTTTCCATCAAAAGGTTCACACACTCCGCAAGTCCCACCATACCAAACATGGCTGTAAAACGCTCTCTCTTTATAAAGCCTTCCTTTGCCAGAAAATGATTTTCGAAAAAGCCGCTCTCCTCCACTTCAAAACGGACTCTCGCATCCATATAACGCGCCATAATATCCAGAACATAAGGAAGCTCCTTCTCCTTGAAATTCTGAATGTTCTCTGCTCTTTTGGCAATGTTGCCCAGAATCAGACGGCACAGCGTATAGCTTCCGCCGCCATAGGGCAGCCCGTTGTAGCAGCTGGCAATCACATAGTTGTCTGTCAGTTCGCTGCAAAACATGGAATGATTGGCAAAGCTGGGCTTTGCGCTGTGCAGTGCGCAGTCAATGGCTTTCAGCGCAAAGTCGTCATCCGTTACGCCTTCCTCATACTTCATGGTGATATTGGGCACCGCATGCTCCAGTTCTGCTTCCACCTCCAGAAGCAGCCTCCCGGCTTTGGTGGCTTTCGGCCCGATGTTGGCATGAGAAAAAGAATCCAGAATCGTGCGGTCCATATGAATCATAAACATCCGAAGAAGTTTTTTTGCCTGCGCTTCCTCCACCGTATCAATAAACGGCTCCAGAAGCTCATCCAGCTGCCCCACATAAACCGGATAATTTGTGACACTTGGCACATGTTTGTAAAAAATCAGCAGGCTGTTCAGTGCTTCATACAGATCGGTCGGTGCCGGAAGCTGCAGGAACTTACAGCCCTCTTTCATAAACTTTGCATAATCCGGTGCGATATAACGGGGGCGCACCGGTGCATGCCCCTCCGAAAGGTCACAGATACACTGGGTATCAATATCTGCATGCAGAAGTTCATCAAGCCCCTCCGGAAGATCCAGTACCTCCATCAGAGAATCCGCCTGATTGGCAAGATTCGTCAGTTTCTGTTCGTGGGTCAGTACCGGACTCTCGATGATCTCCAAAATCTTCGCTCTTGTCTCATTCACCCGTTCCATGGAAATGTCTCTCATATGCATCCTCCTGTTCAACATACTGCATCGGTTCCCCCAATGCTGTTTTTATTCACTTTCTATAGTTCCTGTCAGGTTATGCTTATTTTATATCACATTTTCACAGATTTGCAAAGGACAAATGGCACTTCTTCCGTCAAATTCTGCAGCTGTGAATCATGCCTCCATCCTCCTGTATTTTTCCCGCCTGGCTATAAAAACACGGGCTTTTTCACACATCTCATACGCACCTGCCTTCCATCCGTCCATATCCGGATGGCTCCGCAGTCCTTTGTGGCACAGATCCGGCTCTCTGCGTCTCTGAGCCTTTCCAGCGTCTCCGCTCCCGGATGCCCATAACGGTTTGTGGCACTGCAGGAAATCAGGCTGACCGCCGGATGCACCCGCTCCAGAAACCGCCCGGAGGAAGAGTATCTGGAGCCATGATGAGCGACCTTCAGCACCTCCACTTCTTTCAGAAGACCCGAGGACAAAAGCCGCTCTTCCGTTTCTTTCCCGATGTCTCCGGTCAACAGCATCTGAAATTCTCTGTACTCCGCCATCAGCACCAGCGACCGTTCATTCCGGTCCTCTGACATGGTATCTTCTTCCGGCCACAGACAGGAAAGAGAAAAATCCTCACCGTCGAAACGGTCTCCGGCTCCCATATACAAAATCGGAATCCCCGCTTTCCGGAAAGCCGCTTCCATCTCTTCACAGGCTTCATCTTTCACTGCAAGCTTTGGGAACACTGCATGGCCGATCCGAAGACTTCCGCTGTTTTCACATACCTCTGTCAGTTCCTTCAGTCCGTTGATATGATCCTGATCCATGTGAGAGATGAACACATAATCCAGCGTCCTCACACCCGACCATTGAAGAAACGGCAGAATCCGGTAGTTTCCCACCCCTTTTACATTGGAACTTCCGCCGTCATACAGGCAGGTCGTTCCATCGGGCGCCTTTAGAAAAACAGCATCCCCCTGGCCCACATCCAGCATGCAGATCTCAAATCCGGAGGAAATACGCAGACACAGAAGGCATGCGCAAAGCATCAACGGACACAGCCCCGCTGCCAGCACCCTCTTTCCGGGACGAAACGGTTCCTTCTTCCTCCAGTATTTTTTTCTCCGTTTTTCCCGGTACAGAAGCAGAAGGCCTGCGGACAGGACCGCATAATAGAGCAGTACCTTCCACCCTGACGGACATCCGGTGGACAGAACAGAGCCCGGAAGGGACAGACACTGCTGTCCGGTCCATTCATACAGTCTCAGAATCAGACGGCATGGAACCGCACATACGCCGGCAGCCGGGAGACAGAACAGTCCCGCGATGCCTCCCGCAAATCCGAACACCATCAGAACGCTCATCAGAGGAATCACCAGCAGATTCAGCAGTGTGGAGTACAGAGGATATTCACAGAAAAAGACGAGCAGAAGCGGAAAAGTTACAAGCAGGACCGAAAGACTTACCAGGAGCGCCTGCCCGATCCGTCCTGCTTTCTCCTGGTACAGTTTCCAGACCGGAGGAATCAGCGCAATGGCAGTCACAGCCCCATAGGACAGAAGAAAGGCGCTCTGCTTTACACAGATCGGACTGGTCAACATAAAGCACAGTGCCGAAGCGCCGATGCTGGTCAGCATATCGCTGGTCCGTCCGATCAGGTCCGCCAGAATCACCAGCATACACATCAGCACGGCCCGGACCGTCGAGATGGAGGCTCCCGTCATCCAGCCGTATGCCAGAAGGAACAGAACCGCAGGAATGCCCGCACCTGCACAGGAGCCTGTGATTCTCCGAAGCAGGCGGTACAGCCCCATGCCCGCCAGAGAGACATGAAGCCCCGATATGGCCAGCAGATGGGAGATCCCGTTCTTCTGATATAATTCTTTGATCTCTCCATCCAGGTCCTCCTTTCTGCCGAGCACCATTGCCTGCATCAGCCCGCTGTCTTTCTCGTCCAGAATCTGTTCATAGACTTCTCCCACTCTCTTACGAAGTGTCAGAAGATACTGGCGGACAGGCGACGGATGCACGGCAAGAACCTTCGCTTTTCTGGCGTAAAAGGTATAGGCAATTCCTTTTCCCTGATAATAAAGCCTGCTGTTAAACTGTCCTGGATTGGTTGGTTCTTCGATTGGATAAATGGTTCCCGAAAGGGATAGATCGGTTCCCACCGGATACCCGGCGGTCTCTTCCAGATATACCAGAATCTGCCCGGTATCAAAGCGGATATCGCTGCTCTCCACATGGCAGTCTGTCAGATAAATCTGTATTTTGTCATTCTTCTCTGTCTGCCGGCTGACCTGTCCGGTAACCTGCGCCTCACATTTTTCTGCCACCTGAAGGGGTTCATAGAAGAACCCCGCCGGCAGCAGACTCAGGATCAGGAATACCAGCAGCGCCAGACATGCAATTGGCCTCTGCTTCATTCTACCAGCTCCTCATTTCTCTCAAATATGGTATCAAAACTGATACTTTCCCTGAAAATCCGGTTCGTTTCCCCGTCAATACTGATCTGCACCTTCTGCGCATCCGTATTCCGTATCAGAGAGTTAACAATAGAATAGATCGGGATACTCTCTGTCACATTGTAACCGGTCTCCAGAAAACCGGCATCCAGATTTACGTAACAGATGCCGTCCCGGACCGATACGCTGACCAGTCTGGTGTTCGCAGGAATCGTCGGATACGCGCCCTCATAAGGCGGACCGTCGATCAGCCGCTCCACGATCAGTTTTTCCAGGGAAATATTGCTGTTGTATTCCATCGGCACACGCTGGGAAACCAGTTTGTCGCCTGTCTCATTGGTATAATACAGGGTAAGGTCAGCCGTCCGGTATGCGTTGATCTCTTCTCCGGCATTCTCAATAAACTGATCCTCATTCATCAGCCCGATTGCCTTCCCCCTGAGATCCATCAGCGGCTGGTCCGCCACACGGAATCCGATGTAATCGATCTCCGGAATCTGGCACAGCGTTCTTACCAGCGCCGCCCTGCATAAGACCTCATAGACCTTCAGCATGTCCATATATTCCACCGAAAAATTCAGATAAAGCTGATTGTGCTCGATCTCGTAGCTTTCAATCCGTACATCCTCCGGAAGCGGCGGTTTATAATTCTCATCCTCCGGTTCTTCACGCAGAAACTCCAGCGCTTCATTCAATAATCCTTCTGTATTTTCTGCCCGCATCTCCCGGTATTCATAAGCAAGCCGGGTCTCGTCCTTGTTTATGTACCAGATCCGGTACCCGCTTTCTTCCTCCTCATTCTGTCCGCTGCATCCCGCCATCCCCAGGCACAGCAATACTCCAAGGAGAAAAAATCGTATCCATCTTCCCATTCTTTTCCTCCTGTTCGGACTATATGATATATTTCAGCGGAATCCTTACGGTAAAGGTGGTTCCCTGCTCCATCTCACTCTGTACGCGGATCGCCCCTCTGTGCGCCACAACCGCGCTTTTCGTGATTGCCAGCCCGAGCCCCGTTCCGCCGATCTCGCGGGAATGAGACTTGTCTACCCGGTAAAACCTTTCAAAGATATAATCCAGTGAGTCCTGAGGAATTCCCATTCCGGAATCACTCACTTTCACATAGAAAAACTTATGGTCCGCATCCAGGCTGACGCGAACCCAGCCGTTTTCCCGGTTATATTTGATCGCGTTTTCCACCAGATTCGAGAAAGCCAGAGACAGTCTGGTCGTGTCGATCTCCGCACTCACACTCCGGTTGCTCTCAAACACCATTTCAATATTTGCCTGCTCTGCGATCGGACGAAGCCGTTTCAGGATCTGCTCCAGAAACTCATTGACATCCGTAGCAGCCACATTCAGATCGGTCACTTTCCGGTCTGTCTTTACCAGCGTCAGAAGGTCTGAGATGATCGTATTCTCCCGGTCGATCTCTTCTGCAATATCCTGCATGAACTCCTGATACAGTTCCACCGGCGCATCCTCCTGCACCAGCAGAGAATCCGCCAGCACCTTCATGGAAGCCAGCGGTGTCTTCAGCTCATGAGACACATTTGACACAAATTCCTGTCTGGATTCTTCCATCAGCCGAAGCTTTGCCAGAAGGCTGTTGAAAGTATTGGAGATATTCTCTGTCTCGGTACAGTCATGGATATCCAGATCTCCGTCCAGCGCCCCTTCCACAAGGTCGCCGATGAACTTGTTCATGTATCGAAGCGGTTTTACCAGCCAGCTGGACAGAATAACCGCCAGTACCAGCACACAGAGACCTCCCGCCACCAGCCAGATCTCCATAAGATTTTTCAGATTGTCACGTCTGACATTCAGGCTGTCGGTAGACGCGCTTGCCAGAATGACCCCGATAATGTTCTTGTCTTCCGAACTGCTCAGAATCGGAACCGTCATCTCAATAAAGCGCCCGCTGACATAATGGCTTGTACTCTCGCCTTTAAAACACTTGATGACTTCCTCTGCCAGCATGGTGCGCCCTTCCTCCAGTGCATAGGTATCCACTATAATCTGAAAATTCCGGTCGATAATGAGAATCCTTCCGTCATACAGCGTGGCAAGCTGCATCAACTCGCCGGTGAGCGTCTCATTGCTGGGATCGTCCAGATAGTTGGCGCTTCCAAGCTGCGAAGCAAGGATCTGGCATTGATTATTTACATCGTTCCCCTGTCTGGTAAGCGACTGCTTCGTATAGGCAGACAGGAACACCGCGGACAGAATCATCGCCGGAAGGATCCCGATCAGAAAAAATATGACCATGATTCGGAAATTCAGGCTTTTGAAAAATTTACTATTGGGGGAAAATCTCTTCGTCCAGTTCAGTCTAAGCATTGAAGTAGTACCCTACTCCCCACTTGGTATGTACATACTTCGGTTCGCTCGGTTTCTGTTCGATCTTTTCACGAAGCCTTCGGATATGCACATCCACCGTACGCACATCGCCCGGATAATCATATCCCCACACCGCATTGAGCAGATGGTCCCTGCTGTATACTTTGTTGGGATTCAATGCCATCAGTTCCAGAAGGTCAAACTCTTTCGCTGTCAGGTTGATCTCCCGTCCGGCAATATTCAGCCTCCGGCTCTCGCAGTCCAGATGAAATTCTCCCTTATCCACTACCCTGCGGCTCTCCTTTTCCGGCGCCTTCTTCCTGGTCCTGCGCATGATCGCCTTGATCCTTGCCTTCACCTCCAGAATATTGAACGGCTTTGTGATGTAGTCATCCGCGCCATAATCCAGTCCCAGGATCTTATCCATATCATCGCCTTTCGCAGTCAGCATGACTACCGGAACGCTGGAAAACTCCCGAAGCTGCTGGCAGACCTCAAAGCCCGTCAGCTTCGGCAGCATGACATCCAGAAGAATAATATCGTACTCATGGTTCTGGATCATCTCAAGCGCTTCTTCTCCGTCATAGGCACAGTCCACTTCCATGCCGTCCTGCTCAAGACTGAACCGGATTCCCTTTACGATCAGCTTTTCGTCGTCCACTACTAATACTTTCTGTCCCATTTCCCACCTCAATCAACTGCTATCTGACTTTGTATTTTCGAATAAATGCCTTCCTTGATGCCCGGAACCTGCATAATATCTTCTGCTTTTGTAAATGTACCGTTCTGTGTGCGGTATTCGACAATCGCCTTCGCACGTGTCTCTCCGATGCCGTTCAGGGTCATGAGTTCCTCAACGCCGGCGGAATTGATGTTCACCCTCCCGTCCGCGCTCAGCGCTTCATTCCCGGAAGTCTCAGAAGCCTGCTCCGTCTTTGATTCCTCCGATGGAGCCGAAGACGCTTCCGGTTCCTCCGGCTGTCCGGAAAGCGGCGGCTCTTCCTGCCCGTTTTCCGGTGAAAGCGATTCGTTTTCCGCAACAGGCTCTGCCGCTTTTGCAGGATGCTCCCCGCAGGAAAATACCAGTTCTTCCTTCCCTCCCGGCTGCATCCCGCAGAAAGAGATACTGCATCCGGCCAGGCAGACTGCAGCGCCTGCACTGACAGCACACACAGCTGTCCGTATTATTTTTTGATACTTCATGCTTTTCTCCCTTCCGGAAGAAAAGTCTTCTATGCCCTGTTTTCATTGTAACGGACTTGCAGCAGAAACACAAGAAAAATCTTAACTTTCCCACTCAAATAATATGACGCCTGCCACTGCGATCAGCAGGCCCATCAGCCTGCGCATGGAAAAATCCGCCTTCTCCACTCCGAACATCCCAAGAAGCTCCACTCCCCAGGATATGGTAAGCTGCGCAATCACGATCAGCATCGTGGATCTCGCCGGGCCGAGCGCAGACATGCTCTGAATCACTGTATAGGTAATAAATGCCCCGAAAACCCCGCCAAGCAGTACATACCTGGGATTGATTTTCACAAGGGCGGAGAAGCTGCTCCGGTCCGATGCTGCCCATATGACAAGGCAGGTCACAAGCGCGGAAAACTGTACCCAGGAAGCGGATACCCACATACTGCTCTGTTTCGTTACCTCCGTATTAAAAATACCCTGAAGACTCATCAGAGCGCCTGATATCAGTGCAATAAAAATTCCAGTCATAGGGATCCTCCTTTTCTTTCAAGTGTTCCCATAGGACTGGAATTCTATACGTTCTAATCCAGTTGTGTCTCCAGCAGTTCTTTAAAGCCTGCCATCTCTTCTCCCGCATCTGCGCCCCGCCAGATATCTGCCAGGACCACTTCCAGCCTCAGCCACATGTTGGACAGTTCCATGATCTTCGGAACCTCCGCTGCCGCCTCATATGCTTCGTATACAGTCACGTATTTGCCGGAAAAATCCGGTTCAGGCGCCTCCTCCTGACTTCGTCCGAGCAGCCGGTCATACAGCGACTGGTATCCCGTTACCAGTCCCGTCCACTCGGAGCCGGAGGCTTCTGTATCAGAAGTATCCGGTTTGGACGTCTCTGCTTCCAGAAGGCTTTTGCATGCCGTCAGCTTTCTCGCCTCTTCATAAAGCCGGCCGGCACGTTCCTGTGTCAGATATCTGGCGCAGGCTTCTGCCGCCTTCACATTGGAGGAATACGGATTCACCACCACACTGTTTGTCACGGACAGTCCTCTGGAGGAAAGCGTGTCCGTCAGCGGCGGAAGCGGAATAATCTGGTAAAACGGATCGTAACTTGCCGTCTCTGTATGCTCCTCCCCGTCCTCTCCCGTCACCGTTCTTTCCGTCGGATATTCCGGAATCTCTCCTGCTGCAACTGCCCGGTCCAGCTCTGCCAGCATCGGAACGTTTACGATCGTAAATACACATTTTCCGTCAATAAATTCCTGAATCACCTCTTCTGAAGTAACCGTATCCGCATCAATGGCAAAAAATTCATTCAGACTCTGATAATAGGTCATACATTCCGTGGCCTTCTCAAGATCCATGGTCACCTGGCTCTTGTCATCTCCATCCGGTCCGCCCAGATCCGTATAGGCTCCCAAAAACATATAGTTGTCGATTACATCCGCCACATTCCATTTAAAGATATGCTCCACCCGCTCTGTCGATGCATCCGACTCAAAATTCTCTGCATAAGTCAGAATCCCCTCGATATCCTGCGGAACCTCTTCCGGATCCACATAGTACCGGTTGTAAAGCATAAAACAGGTTTCAATATAAAAAGGCCTCGCCACTGCAGCCCCGTCATAAGTGACAGCATGTACTGCTTTTTCTGAATAAGTTTCAAAAAGGCCCGGATCCGTCACCGGCTCCGCAAGACCTGCCAGCACTGCCTTTTCCAGAACCGCACTGGATGCCACATACAGATCCGGTCCCGCCATCTCCTCCTCCACGGACTTCTCACTGATCTTTTCAATATAGTCAACCTCGGAAACCAGTTCGGCACGGACTTCCACCTGATATCTGGATGCTGTTTCCGCAGCCGCCGCTTCCATATAGTCCTGAATATCCGGGTCGGTGTACCAGATCAGAAGCGGACGCTCTACAAGAACCTCCTCTTCCTCCTCCAGCTTCTCTTTGAGCCCTGTATGAGCCAGTTCCGCCGCCAGCAAAAGTACGCACAGCACCGCAGCGATTCTCTGGTATCTTTTCACCATATTATTCCTTTCTCATGTAAAGTTCCTGTTCACGCAGATGCTGTAAAAGACCGCTCCAGTTTTTCCACCATGCAGTCCACATCTTCTTTCGTAATGACCAGAGGCGGCACAAACCGAAGCACACTGCTCCCGGCGGTGATCAGAACCAGTCCGTTCGCAAGTGCACGTTCCACAATCTCTGCCACCGGTCTTCCAGTCACCTCCAGTCCCTGAATCATTCCTTTTCCGCGGCGTTCTTTCAAAAAGTCATACTTTTCCACCAGAGCATCCAGCTGTTCGGTCAGATATGCACCTACGGTGCGCACGTTTTCCAGAATGTGCTCTTTTTCATACAGGTCAAATACCTTGCTGACCGCCGCACAGACAAACGGATTACCCCCGTAAGTCGTGCCGTGGTCTCCCGGTTTCAGAGAACCCTTCGCCGCCTTTTCCCCAAGGACAAAGGCGCCCACCGGCACGCCGCAGCCGATGGCCTTTGCACAGGTCATGATATCCGGCTCCACACCGTATTCCTGCCATGCGAACATATACCCGGTTCTGCCCATGCCGCACTGAATCTCATCCAGAATCAGCAGCATGTCACGCTCCTCACACAATGCCTTCACGCCCTTCAGAAACGCCTCTGTCGCAGGATACACGCCGCCTTCTCCCTGGACCGTCTCCAGGATGACCGCACAGGTTTTCTCTGTAATCTGCGCCTTCACACTCTCCAGATCATTATACTCTGCAAACCGGATACCCGGCACCAGCGGACGGAAGGGAATCTGGTACTTCTCATTCCCGGTCACGGACAGGGCTCCGATGCTCCTCCCATGAAACGAATGATTCATGGCAATGATCTCATACCGCTCTTCGCCGTATTTCTCATAAGCATATTTTCTTGCCGCCTTCAAGGCACCCTCAATGGCCTCGGTACCGCTGTTGGTGAAGAAAACCCTTGACATGCCGCTGGCCTTCACAACCTTTTCTGCCGCTTCCATCATGGGAGCCGTGTAATACAGATTGGAAATATGGGTCAGTTTGTCGATCTGATCTTTCAGCGCCTGTGTATATTCCTGATTGTTATATCCTAAAGACTGCACGGCGATGCCCGCCGCAAAATCCAGATACTCTCTGCCGTCCACGTCATACAGATGCACGCCTTCCCCGCGGTCAAATACGACCGGATAACGGTTATAGGTGTGTAAAATGACTTCCTCCGCCTTCTCGATATATGGATTACTCATGATAAAATTTCTCCTCTGCGTCTCCTAAAATTGCCGTACCGATCCCCTTGTTGGAAAATACCTCCAGAAGGATACTGTGCATGATCCTTCCGTCCATAATATGGACTCTGGATACCCCTGCTTCGATGGCTTCAATGCAGTTGCCGAGCTTCGGCAGCATCCCTCCGCCGATCGTTCCGCTCTCCAGAAGCTCCTTCGCCTCGCTGACCGTGATCTCCGAGATCAGCGAATCCTTGTCGTCAAAATCCCGGTACACGCCTTCGATGTCTGTTAAAAATGCCAGCTTTTCCGCCTTCACGGCTCTGGCAATGGCGCATGCCGCATCATCCGCATTGATATTGTAGGTGTCAAAATTTTCGTCCAGTCCTACCGGGCATACGATAGGAAGAAAATCCTTCTCCAGAAGATCATACAGGATCTTCGGATTGACTTCCGTAATCTCGCCTACATAGCCGATGTCCTGTCCGTCCGCATACCGTTTTTCCACCCTCAGAAGGCCGCCGTCCTTGCCGCTGATCCCGACTGCTTTGACTCCCAGTTCCTGCACCATGGTCACAAGACCTTTGTTCACCCGGCCAAGCACCATCTCCGCAATCTCCATGGTTTCTTCATCTGTTACCCGCAGGCCATTCACAAAGCGGGGTTCCATACCAACCCTGCCAACCCATTTGCTGATCTCCTTACCGCCGCCGTGTACGATGATGGGCTTGAATCCTACCAGTTTCAGAAGCGTCACATCACGGATCACGCTTTTTTTCAGACTTTCATCCACCATGGCGCTGCCGCCGTACTTTACCACGATGATCTTCCGGTTAAATCTCTGGATATACGGCAGCGCCTCCACCAGGACGGCGGCTTTCTCCAGATATTTTTCTGTCTCTTCTCTCATAATATCACTCCTCATCCTCTGCTGCGCCCCGTTCCCTTGACCGGCACGCCTCAGCCTTCGGACCCTTTCTCCCGATCCGTCTTCAAAAAGCTGCCCTGCCTTGACCTTCCAAAGCAGGGCTGCCTCTTTTTCTGTTCTGCCGGATACTGACCGTACAACAGAATCAATAGTTCTCTGCGCTCACCTCAAAATAGCTCTGCGGATGATTGCAGGTCGGACATACCTCCGGCGCCGCGGTTCCTACCACAATATGCCCGCAGTTGCGGCACTCCCATACCTTGACCTCGCTCTTTGTAAATACTTCTGCCGTCTCGATATTTTTCAGAAGCGCACGGTATCTCTCCTCATGGTGTTTCTCAATGGCTCCCACCAGACGGAACTTCTTCGCCAGCTCCGGGAATCCTTCTTCTTCCGCAGTTTTGGCAAACCCCTCATACATATCGGTCCACTCAAAATTCTCCCCCGCCGCTGCAGCAGCCAGATTCGCCTTCGTATCACCGATGCCGCTTAACTCTTTGCACCACATTTTTGCATGCTCTTTTTCATTGTCTGCTGTCTTTAAGAAGAGGGAGGCAATCTGCTCATATCCTTCCTTTTTTGCCACCGATGCAAAATAGGTATATTTGTTCCTTGCCTGTGACTCTCCGGCAAATGCCGCTTCAAGATTTTTCTCCGTCTGTGTTCCTGCGTACTTACTCATACTTTTTTCTCTCCTTTTCTTCGCTTTCACATCTGTTTTGCCAAAACCTGGCAGAACATGCCGCTGTTTTCCAGTATAACAGAGAATTCCCTGCAATTCAATGAAATCAGCATTTCTTCTGCAGCAGCGCCATAACCCGGTCCGCCGGGATTCCTTCCTGTTCGGCATACTGCAGGATGCCGTCCAGCGCCTCTGTAATATAACGTTCCGGTTCCTCTTTTGTGATGCCGACGGTGATCCTGCACTTTCGGTAAATGTCGGGAAAATGTTCTGCCTCTTCCATAAGAAACTGCTTAAGGGGGAATTCCTGAAGCACAACCTCCTTTGCGCCGGCCTGAAGAAGCGCATCCTCCATGGCTTTCTTATCCACTGGCGTAATCCCCCGGGGCACACATACAGCAATGCCCGGCCTTCGCCAGGACCTCTTTCCCACAGCTTTTTGCAGCAGACAGGTAAACAGCTGTACTGCCACTGCATAGTCTTCGACCATTCCCTGACGAAGCGGAGATACCACCCGTATGCCCTGTTCTTCCATACCAAACATACGTTCTGCTTCTGTCCCGAAAGCAAGAATCTTTCCGCTTTCATGCTCATACGCCACAAGAGACTTTTCTCTCAGTACCGTGCCCATTCCCTGTATATGGATGACAACATCCGCAGGTTCCCAGGCTGCCGTGTTCACCCAGACGGTAATGCTCATATCCTCCCCGCCTTTCTTTCATCAGACATGGTCCATCCGCTTCTCCTTCCACCGCTTTCCTCCGGGGCCTTTGATCAGCTACGATAATCCGCATTGATATTCACATATTCATGAGTCAGATCACAGCCCCAGGCAGTGGCGGATGCTTCTCCCATCTTGATATCCGCGGTGGCAGTCACATATTCTTCTGACAGTATCTTTGTCGCCATCTCCTCGCTGTATCCTGTGGACACTCCATTTTCAATAATCTTCAGCTTTCCGGCCGCGCTCTCAAAATACAGATCTACCCTGTCCGGATCAAACGATGCTCCGGAATATCCCATGGCGCAGAGAATCCGTCCCCAGTTGGCGTCATGTCCGTAGATGGCCGCCTTGGTCAGGCTGGAGGTAATGACCGATTTACTGAGCGTTACCGCCTGCTCCTTACTTTCCGCTCCGATCACTTTTACCTCGAAGAGACAGGTAGCGCCTTCTCCGTCGCCCGCAATTTTCTTTGCCAGCTCCGTATTGACGTAATTCAGCGCCTCTTTAAAAACGGCGTAGTCCTCATTCTCCCTGTCGATCACCGGATTTCCCGCCATGCCGTTGGCCAGCAGCAGCACCGTATCGTTGGTAGAGGTATCTCCGTCCACAGACACCATGTTGTAAGTATCCTTTATATCATCGCTCAATGCCTTCTGCAGCATTTCCTTTGTAATGGCTGCATCGGTTGTCACAAATCCAAGCATGGTGCACATATTGGGATGGATCATGCCGGATCCTTTGCACATGCCTCCCACAGTCACCGTTCTTCCGCCGATTTCCACCTGAGCCGCCGCATATTTGGGTTTCGTATCCGTGGTCATAATGGCTTTTGCCGCTTCCAGCCCGGCCTCCTCCGTATCCGCCTTTCCTTCCGCCAGAAGCGCAACCCCGTCCCGAATCCGGTCCATTGGAAGCTGCATTCCGATGACTCCTGTAGACGCCACCAATACGGAAGACGCCGGGATACGAAGCAGCCGCTCTGCAGCCTGTGCCGTCTGCTCACAGTAGCCATAGCCTTCCTCTCCCGTGCACGCATTGGCAATCCCGGAATTGATAATGACCGCATGCACATTTGCAGATTTTTTCACAATCTCCTGATCCCATCTGACCGGCGCCGCTTTCACCACGTTGGTCGTAAATGTCCCCGCTGCCACGCATGGAACCTGACTGTAGATCAGCGCCATGTCTTTCCGGTCTTTATATTTGATCTGCGCCTCTGCTGCTGCCGCTTCAAATCCTTTTGCAGCCGTTACGCCGCCTGTAATGATCTTCATCTTCCATCCTCCTGTTAAAAAATTCTGCTCTGCCTGTATTTTTACGGTTGTATTCTTTCAAATCTTCGCTCAACGGAAAAACTTCTTTGAATTTTTTTATGATGGCAGTTTTCTCACTCATCAGCAGCGTCAGGCTGCCATCCCATGATACCAGTTCAACAGATGCCAACGGATGTTGCATGGCAATATGTTCTTCCCAAAATCCCCTGTAACCATCTGCATAAGGCAAACCATATTTTAATATATCAATTTTTGAAACATCCTTTTCAAAACCGGATAATACGCCCCAAATCCACTGAAAATCATCTTTTTTCACAATGTTGGTCAGCTCTTTTCCATCGATCCATGCATAATTGCCATGTTTAGACTGGAAAATACGCATACGGTGTCCCGGTCTTTCAGGATATGCCTCACAGCCTGTTATAAGCCAGTTATAATCATTCTGAAAATTGTCCATCAGACGAAACAGCTTTTTTAAATAGGTATATCCAGTCTCTCCCTTTTCAAGAATTGCTCCTGTTATCATTTCCCTCTCTCTGGTATCTGATTTATAAAACGCTTTTAATCCACATCCTCAATAAATGCCGTAATATTCGCTTCATTTAAGGAAAAATCATAATAGTTCAGATCCTGCCGCTTCGTCCACCCGATCCTGTTCCAGAACGCATTTCCGATATCATTCTTCGTAAAGGCGATCAGGCTGACCTTATTGATTTCTTCTGCCTTCAGCGCTTCCATGCAGGCAATCACCATGGCTTTGCCCACGCCCTGCCTCCGATAGCCCTTCCGCACACAGACATGATACAGACAGCCCCGCCTTCCGTCATGCCCGCAGAGAATCGCTCCGATCAGCAGATCCCCTTCCCATGCCGTAATGCTGGTGGTCGGGTTCCGCTTCAGAAAGCGGCTGATCCCTTCTCTGGAATCATCCATGCTCCGGATCCCGAACCCCCGAATCGTTCTCCACAGTCCGTACACTTTCTCATAATCCTCGATCGTCATAACACGAATGTTCATGATTGGTGTTCACTCCTCGTCTTTCACGTATTTTGCTGCAGTTTTTGTCCTTCTTTGGCTTTTCTTTCCGTGCAGGCCAAAAGGAATATCTGTCCCTTCCCGGCGTGACTGCCGCAGCATTCTACGGAAACAGCGGAGCCATCCGGAGTCCTTCTGCCTCGTCGACTCCAAACATCAGATTCATATTCTGCACCGCCTGTCCGGCCGCTCCCTTTACCAGATTATCCATGGCGCCCATCATGATGATGCGCTTCGTTCTTGGATCGATCTTAAAATTCACATCCACAAAGTTACTGCCCTCCACCCAGCGGGTCTGCGGGCATACATCCTCCGGCAGCACCCGGACAAAATATTCTTTCTCATAATAACGGTCATAAACCGCCTTTACTTCCTCATAAGAAATATCCTTTTTCAGCGAAGCATAGGCCGTCACCAAGATACCTCTCTGCATGGGAACCAGATGCGGTGTAAAATTGATCAGCACCTGTTTTCCTGCCGCCAGCGAAAGCTGTTCCTCAATCTCCGGCGTGTGCCGGTGTCCCGTCACCCCATAGGCCTTTATGTTCTCATTGACCTCGCAGAACAGATTGTCCACCTTCGCTCCCCGGCCTGCGCCGGAAGTTCCGGATTTGGCGTCAATGATCAACGTATCCGGATCAATCAGTCCTTCCTTTACCAGCGGATAGACAGACAGAAAACTGCAGGTTGGATAGCAGCCCGGATTGGCAATGAGCCTCGCCTTCTTTATAGCCTCCCGGTTAAGTTCACACAGTCCGTAGACCGCTTCCTTCATATACTGCGGCGCCCTGTGTTCCATACCGTACCATTTCTCATAGACGCTCACATCCCTGATCCGGAAATCTGCGCTCAGATCGATGATTTTTACCTTATGTAAGATTTCTTCCTTTACAAGAGAGGCGCACAGTCCCTGAGGCGTCGCTGTAAAGATCACATCCACCTGCTCCGCCATGGCTTCCATATTGTCATCCTGACAGATATCATCCACCAGCTGAAACATATTCTGATAAATATCCGCATATTTCCGCTCCACGTAGCTTCTGGAGCCGTACCACACAATCTTTGCTTCCTTATGTCCCAAAAGCAGCCGCACCAGTTCTCCGCCTGCATATCCTGTCGCTCCGATAATTCCTGCTTTGATCATCTTTTTCTACCTCTTTTTCTTTCCAGACATAACTGTTTTTTATCATATAACAAAACATGCACCCGTGCAAGTGCTTTCTGTTTCTCTGCATCTTTTCATCAGATTGCATAATTATACGTTATTTATTCATTTTATGCAAGTTATTTTTATAAAAATACAATAAATATGTATATTTTTTCACTTGCATTATCTTAAAAGTTGTTGTATAGTAGAATGCAGTTGAAAACAGACACTATTTTTCAGAGGAGAATACGTATGAAAGAGAAAGTAATTCTGGCTTATTCCGGCGGACTGGATACCACCGCCATTATTCCATGGTTAAAGGAACATTTTGATTATGAAGTCATCTGCTGCTGCATCGACTGCGGACAGGGCAATGAACTGGACGGACTGGAGGAGCGTTCCAGGCTGTCCGGCGCTGCAAAGCTTTATATTGAAGACATCGTTGATGAATTTGCAGAAGAATATATCATGCCCTGCGTACAGGCCGGCGCTGTCTATGAGAACAAATACCTGCTGGGGACCTCCATGGCGCGTCCGGTTATTGCAAAAAGGCTGGTGGAGATTGCAAGAAAAGAAAATGCATCTGCGATCTGTCACGGCGCTACCGGCAAGGGCAACGATCAGATTCGTTTTGAGCTTGCCATCAAAGCGCTGGCTCCGGACCTGAAAATCATCGCTCCCTGGAGAATGACCGATGTATGGACCATGCAGTCCAGGGAAGATGAAATCGAATACTGTAAGCAGCACGGCATCGATCTTCCCTTCGACCACAGCCACAGTTACAGCCGCGACCGGAACCTGTGGCACATCAGCCACGAGGGACTGGAGCTGGAGGATCCGGCAAACGAGCCCAACTACGATCACATGCTCGTTTTGGGTGTCACGCCGGAGAAAGCTCCCGACGAAGGCGAATATGTAACCATGACTTTTGAAAAAGGAATCCCGACTTCCGTCAACGGCGAGAAAATGAAAGTCGCAGACATCATCCGTAAGCTGAACGAGCTGGGCGGCCGGCACGGCATCGGCATCGTGGATATCGTGGAAAACCGCGTAGTCGGTATGAAATCCCGCGGCGTTTACGAGACTCCCGGCGGAACCATCCTTATGGAAGCCCATGACCAGCTGGAAGAACTGGTTCTGGACCGCGCCACGATGGAAGCCAAGAAGGACATGGGCAACAAGATGGCTCAGATCGTCTATGAGGGAAAATGGTTCACGCCGCTCAGGGA
This sequence comes from Lachnospiraceae bacterium, assembly GCA_009774145.1. Taxonomy (GTDB): domain Bacteria; phylum Bacillota; class Clostridia; order Lachnospirales; family Lachnospiraceae; genus Hominiventricola. Next base: position 24,163 of record VSND01000035.1, read on the forward strand.
AGCGGTTCAGGCATTCGTGACCAGCACCCAGGAATATGTGACCGGCGAAGTGAAATTCAAACTCTACAAGGGCAACATCATCAAAGCCGGAACCACGTCTCCCTACACCCTGTACAGCGAGTCTCTGGCTTCCTTCACCACCGGCGACCTGTACGACCATCATGACGCCAGCGGATTTATCACACTGTTCGGACTGCCGCTGAAGGTTCGTGCCATGAGGATGGCAGAAGCGAAAAAGAACGCATAAACAAGGTTCCTGTAAAATGTATCTCTGTCTGTGTATTCAGCTCTCTCATATCGTACGGAGCACACAGACAGGATCCTGTTTTACAGGAACCTTTTTGATCCTGATACCGCATTTCTTATTTTTCGCTCACCCGGATATTTCCGTTTTTTCCTTCCTCCACATTGATTGGAAGACACATGGACACCGTGGTTCCCATTCCCTTTCTGGAGTGAATCTGCAGATGCTCATCTGTATGATAGACATAGCGAATCCGTTCTCTGATATTCCGAATGCCAATATTGGCTCCACGCTCCCATCTCGTATTCTCCTCCATGACTTCAAGCAGCCTTTCTTCACTCATCCCTGCACCATTATCAGAGACTTCCACATAAAGAGTCTCTCCCTTCAGGCTCACGGCAATACAGATGCAGCCACCCAGCACCTCTCCGTTTTCATCTTTATTCCCCAGTATCCCATGTGCAAGCGCATTTTCCACCAGCGGCTGCAGAATATTTTTCATAATCAGGCAGTCCTCTGCTTCCTGTTCAACCACATACTTTACTTTAAAGGTTCCTTCATACCGGTATTCCTGAATGAGCAGATACTGCTTTACCACATCCACTTCCTGTCTTACTGTATCAAATACTTCTGATATCTCAATCCGCAGACGGTCACGCAGAATTTCGATCATTGCCTTATTGACCACCATCACATCCTCATTGCGTCCTTTCTGTGCCAGATACGTAATGGTGTTCATTGTATTATAGATAAAATGCGGATCCACCTGGGAAATCAGCAGACTGTACCGCATGGTCTGTTCCAGTTTCTCTTTCTCCACAATTTCATCAATCATTTTCTCCAGCCTGCTGGCCATGATATTAAACGCCTCACCAACTCTCCCGATCTCATCCTGCGAACGAATCATTACCCGCACTTTCAGATCCCCCTGTGCGATTGCCCTCATCTGCTCAGATACTTCACTTAACGGCCGGATAAATTTGCGGACAATCATTATCAGAGCAATCATCACAACAATTCCAAACAGTGCCACGCTGAACAGAATCATCAGACTCTGGGAACGGTTTTTGGAAAGCACTTCATCCCTGGTCAGATAAGAGATCAGCTTCCAGCCTCCCGGATCCAGCCACCGAACTGCATAGATCCCCTCCTCTGCAACATAAGAACCTTCCAGATAAGAGTCGCCATACTGCATATTCTGCAGTACTTTCCCGCAGTCAATGGAAGAATAAGCTGTCCCCGGCTGGATGACTTTATTTTCTTCGTTCAGAAGAACATAATCTTCGCAGTAATCTCCGATATCCTGAACGATATATACAATCTCATCATAGGAAGAAATCACGACCAGCCTGCCTTCCATACCATTTTTATGATATTCCTGTACATACCCGTATCCTTTTGTAAAGTTCCCTCCAAAAAGCGTAGTCGAATCTCCCTGAGAAAAGACAAACGGTTCCATAAGCATGATCTTTTTATCATTTTTTTCGTATTCCGGCAATATCTCCCGCCGAATATACGATTTTGTACTTTCAGACAACCCTACCGTATTGGTACTGAACGGACAGTCCCCATAAATTTCCAGATATATGCCCAGTACCCGATAAGATGAAACCCCGTCTTTGTGTCCGGTATTGGAAAGGAATAACCGAAGATTTGCCATATTGGCATCATTCGGAGACGTAATGTATTCCTTCAGCAGACGATTCAGTTCGTCATCCGATGCCACCACGCCGGAAAACCGTTTCAGTTCATTAAAGCACTGACTGATCCGCATACCGACCTGTTCGTTAAAATGCATGGCTGTCTCCACCTCCGGACGGCTGGATATGGAATACACCACACTCGGGACTACAGACATGACCACAGCATATACAATAATAAAAGCCAGAATCTGCGTCAGCAGAAGTTTTTGCGAAAGCGATAAACGGTTTTTACAGATCATTCCGGATTCATCCTGTTCATTCTTCGGTATTCATTGGGTGTTACACCTGTGATCTGCTTGAAGATCTTGCTGAAGTACTGACTGGAAGCAAAGCCGACCTTTCCTGCCACCTCATAGATCATATAATCCTGTTCATCAAAAAGCTGCTTTGCCTTCTGTATCCGAAGATTATTCAGATAATCGCTGATCCCGACTCCCACCTCCTCTTTAAATTTGGTGGACAGCCATGACACACTTAAGTTTACCTGCTTTGCCACCAGGTTTGTAGACATGTCTTCACAGGCATAATTCTTTTGAATATAGCTCATGGCTTCCTGTATGGATGATGAATAAGCCGTCTCATACTGTTCGCCGGATATCCTGCTGATCTCTTCAAATTTATACTGAAAGAACTTTACCATATCGTAAGGATTTCTCAGGTCATACTGTCCTGCGGATTCTGACAGACTGAATCTGCGTCCGCTCTGTACGCCTTTCAGCAACAGCTCAAACCGGCTCATGGCCATCACAATCCCTTTTACATACCAAAGGTATGTAATATAATCTTCCTGTTCAATGGCAGTCAGCACCGTATCCATATAAGCAGCCATCCGTTCCCGATCCACAACCCGCAGTGTTTCACAGATCTGCTCCCAGGAGACCGTCAGCTCTGCCTGACCTTCCGGAACCGGAGGAGAACAGATCATCAGTTCCATGATCTGAGGATTTTGCCTTACATAGCACCGGTCAAACTGACTCCTGTTTTCCCTGTAAAATTTTCCAAACGGACGCACTGCGCACCCTTCTGAATAGAAAAACAGGTCAAAGCTGTTTTTGTCCCTCTGGTTTACTTCCCTGAAGATACGATCAGCCAGGCAATAAAGCCTTTGATAAATATCTTTTTGAGAAATCACATTTCCTTTCAGTTCAAAAACCGCCAGTACATCCGTGTCGCTGACTGCAAAAACCGCAATGTTTTTCAGTTCCCCAAGATCCGACTGCTTCTGAACAAGCATTTTTAAATAAAACTCATCCAGATATCCTTCCTGACAAAGCCCCGGAAAATATTCGCTCAGGAACCGCGGAATCCGTCTCTGAGTAAGAATCATATAATAATATTTTTTGTGAAGGCGAATATACTCCGTCTCCCCCAGGATCCCCTTGTATTCCTTTTCCTCTACATTTTTCAGAAACAGTTCTTTAAAGATCATACTTTCCGTATACTGCTTTTTCTGCTGCTCTCTCTCAATCTTTTCCCGAATCTTCAGAATTTTGGTTGCAAACAGTTCCTCGTCCATGTCGCTTTTCAGCAGATAGTCATCAATTCCCAGGCGTATTGCTTCTTTTACATAATCAAAATTTTTATACCCGGACAGGAACAGGATATGAGTGTTCTGATCGATCTCCCGAATGGCAGCCGCAAAATCCAGTCCGTCCATCCCCTGCATGCATACATCGCTCACCACCAGATCCGGACGGGTCTTCCGAAACACCTTCAATGCCTGTCTGGCATCCGTCAGTGTTCCCACCACTTCAAAGCCATACATTTCCCAGCTTACTATATTTTCCAGATACTCTAAAGCCATCTTTTCGTCATCTATTAAAAGCACCTTCATCATCTGTCCCACCCTGTCTGAAGTCTTTTCCTGCATCCTGCCGCTGACACCTCAATTATACAATGGCACTCGGACCAATGCAATAAACCTCATTCCAGGTTCTGCATTGGTCCCAGTGCCTGTATCTGTCTTCTAGGCAATCATTTTTTCCAGAGCCTTTTTCTCCTTCCGATTCTGAATATAATCCAGGATCCGCTGATTGTTATAGGTATAGATCATGATTACCAGCAAAAATACACCGGATGCCGTATCCTGCAGCGATGACGACAACCCCATGCTTAAAAGTCCGCTTGTCATCAGATTCAGCACAAAATTTCCTATGAGAATACCCACCAGCAGATTGCAGTATGGTTCCAGTGCAATTCCCACATAGATCCCCAGCAGACAGTTAAAGATAATGTTTGTGCTGGACATATAGGATGCCGTATCAATGGAGCCCTGAATGGAAATCTTTAAAAGTGCCGCTACTCCAAGAAAAACGGAAGAAACCACATAACACAGAAATGCCGTCCGTTTTGTATTTACGCCTCCGCACTTCGCGATCTGCTGTGAGCTTGCGCATGCTCTTACATGATACCCGAATTTTGTATAATTAAATATGAGACAGAACAATACAAACATCACTGCAAAAACAATCACGCAGTATGGAAACCGTCCCAGCATCGTGTAATTACCGCTGATTGCTGTTACCCACGAAATACTTGCCAGGTTTGAACAGGTCTCATAAATCATGCAGACTCCCAGTGCCGTCACAATAGCCGGAACTTTCATAAAAATATAGATGAGTCCTGAAAGAATCCCAAGAAGAATCCCGAGTCCTGTTACAATCAGTGCAAACGGAACCAGCCCAATGTCATAGAGATATACCATCTTTGCTCCGAACATGGCTGCAACCATGACAATCGCACCGGCACTTAAATCCATTCGGTTGCATAATACATTACAGCACATGGCATAGGAAATAAGTGTGGGAACCAGCGTCTGCTTAAAGTTCATGATGATGCTGGATGCTTTTCCAAATTTTCCGCCCGACAGAATAAAAAAGAGCAGATATACGAGTGCAGGCAGAAGGATGACAACAACGGTATTTTTTATTTTGGTGGATGCTGTATTCATCTTCGTTCCCCTTTCCGGTTTGAAAATCAAAACCTAATTTACGCCGTGTCTCTCCATCGTATCTTCAGAGCTGTATTTTGCACCCATTTCAACCAGCATCTCTGCCGTTGCATTCGGATTGTACTTCACGATAACGTCTTTCAGTTCTTCATCGGTCCAGCAGTAGACACCATCTGCATGCAGATAGGCTGCATAGTTCTCAAATTCTTCTCCGGTCTTACAGGTAATAAAGTTCACCGGAACTTCCGTCTTCTCCAGAGGCGTTCCATTCAAGGCATTATACATGAAGATAAACGGAAATACCACGTCTACATACTGTCCGCCGATTGCGCACACTACATCGCCGCTTTCCAGATACTCGCCGCAGTTTTCAGAAAGATCTACAAAGGCAATCTTAACCTGTCCTTCTCTTCCTGCAGATTTGATCGGCTCCATACAGTACTCAATGCCAAGCAGTGTAATCGCAATTCCGTCAATTGTTTCATCTGCCGCCAGATAGTCTTCTACCGCTTTGGTAAATTCCAGCCCTCTGTACTCGCCGGCTTTCTTGATTTCCGGATGTTCTTCAAACGCTTCCATCATACCGTTCCAGCGTCGGTCATGGCAGGTGATGCCCGGCTCATAACCAATCGGGGCAATATTTTTACAGCCCGCATCGATCAGACTCTCTATGATATCTTTCCCTGCCTGAACCTCTGATTCATATGCACCGCCTACAAAATAATCGCTCGCATATACCTGGTCTTTGATCTGTTCATCAATCTGCGACCAGCCAACTCCCATATATACGCCGTTATCTTCGCAGATCTTCAGTCCCTGCAGTACCGCCGTTCCGGAAAAATTTGTTGTAATAATACCGTCAACTCCCTGTGCACACAGATTCTCGATCCCTGCCAGATAAGTTTCATCTGCAAAGTTCTCTATAATATAATAGCTGAATTTTACGGAGAATGCTTTGCCAAGATAGTCCGTATATGCCTTTAATTTTGCACACAGATAATCCGTTGTTGTATGGATAATCACTCCAACGGTATACTCACCGTTCTCATCACCGCATACCTCTCCGGTCTCTCCGCCCCACACTTCCGCGGTCGTCTCATCTGCTGCCGGTTCCCCGGAAGGTTCCGTACTCCCGGCTGCTTCCGTGTCCGAAGCCGCCGGTGAAGGTGTGTCATTCGAATTACCGCAGCCAAACAAAGATACGGCCATTGCAGCTGCCAGTATAAGTGCTGTTAATTTTCTTTTCATCATTTTTCCTCCTGATTTACTTTTAAAATTTACTGCCAGATGCCATCTTTGTTTTTCATATAGGTCAGAAAAACAATGATGAGCAGAACGAGTCCCTGAATTCCTTCAATCACGCGTTCATTGATTCCCAATATGATCAATCCATTACGCAGCAGAATGACCGAAAAACTGCCAATCAGCGCACCGACCATTTTTGCCCGCGAACCGCCGGAAAGGGGAACTCCTCCTAAAACCAGAGCCGTAATGACATTCATCTCCAGCCCCTGTCCAGTCGATGTACTGACGCTTCCCGCTCTCGCCATCAGAATAAATCCTCCGATGCCAACGGTAACTCCGCTGATGAGATAAGCAGCCATTCGGGTCCGTTCCACATTGACTCCCGCCTGCTGTGCTGCCAGCGGATTTCCGCCAATCGCCTTATTTGCTTTCCCAATGGAACTTTTTTCAAAAAGGAACCAGCAGATCAGATATACCACGATCAGCACCGTGATTTTCACGGTCCAGTTATCATAATCATAGATATATACCGGTACACTGTATTTCTCTTTGGCACATACGGTGTTCAGAATCCCCCGGCACATATACATAATACATAAGGATGTAATAAATGGAGACACTCTCAAATAAACAGATATAAAACCATTTACTGCAAACCACATAACAGCCGACAAAATGTTGACCAGAAGAATCACCGGAAGCGGTGCTCCCGCCCGTCCTGCCAGTATGGCTGTCAAAACACTGAAACCAATCACTCCTCCATAGGACAGATCCATTCCCGCATGAGAATACACGAACACCGCCCCAAATGCCATGATCGCCACGTAGACGGACTGGTTCAGAATACTTTTCATATTTCCAACTGTCAGAAGCTTTCCTTCTCCAAACACCTGAAATACAAAAATCATAACGGCAAGCCCCAGAAAAGGTATCAGTTTTCTCAGCAAATCAATCGAAACGTTTCCCTGTTTCATCCCTGTTTCCAAACAGTACCTCCTCCTTTCTATACCATCTCTTTAATCAATGTGGATTCATTCAGTTCTGCAGACCGTTCAAACACCTTCTGGACTTTTCCGTTTTTCATGATCATGATTCGATCACTCATACCGATCAGTTCCGGAAGTTCCTCTGATATCATGATGATGGATTTTCCCTCCTGCTTCAACCGATACATCAGCTGATACATGAACGCCTTCACCCCAATATCAATTCCTCTGGTGGGACAGTCCAGGATAAAAATCTGCGATTCATTCCCCAGCCACTTCCCAAGCACAACCTTCTGCTTGTTTCCTCCGCTTAAATCCCTGACATCCTGCTCAATCTCTCTGCATTTAATACTGAGATTTTCCACCTGTATGCCAGTAAAGGCCTTTTCTTCTTTTTTAGAGATCAGTCCGGCCTTTGCCAGTTTTCCAAGTGAAGGAAGCACCGTATTATCCAGGATACTTGCAGAAAGGATCAGCGCCTCCTGATCACGGTTTTTCGACACATATCCAATCCTGCCGGCAATGGCCTGCCTCGTATTTCTGATTCGAGCGCCATTTCCCTGCGTCACAGAACCGTACAGCGGTTTTTCAATACCAAACAATACCCTTCCCAGATCATGCATCCCACAGTCTGTCAGGCCCCCGATTCCGAGGATCTCGCCCCTGTGCAGTTCCAGCGACACACCTTCCAGCGTATGTCCCATATAAATGTTTTCCGCTTTCAGTACGACTTCATTCGAAAAACTCCCGTCATAATCGCTGCGGTAATAATCTCCGGTCAGTTTCCGGCCTACCATCAGCTCTTTGATCCGTTCTTCTTCAAATTCTTCTTTTGAAAGCTGTTCAATAAAATCGCCATCCCTTAAAACAATCAGTTTATTGCATACTTCCATGATCTCTTCCAGATCATGGGAGATAAAAATAACCGCTTTGTCCTCTTTCTGGAATTTTTTAATCAGCCGGTAGATGATGTCCCGGCCCTTCTGGGACAGTGCCGTCGTCGTCTCGTCCACAATAAAAACATCCGGTTCTGTATAGATTCCCCTTACAACCTCAATCAGCTTACGGTCTTCAAGGCTGTACCGTGCAATGGGCGCCTCCGGGTCGATATCCGTAATACCGATCCTTCCAAGAGCTTCCCGGGCAGCCTGATACATCTCCCGCCGGTTTACAATACCTTTCCGGGCAAAGAGCTCCTCTCTCCCCAGAAAAATATTATCGGCTACCCGGATTCCCGGCAGGGTTCCCATTTCCTGCGTAATCATACTGACCCCATGCTTTTGGGCATCCATTGCATGTAAAGGCTTATACGGCTGTCCTTTCAGTTCCAGTGTGCCGGAAGTCGGGGGACAGATACCTGACACAATAGAGGAAAAGGTAGATTTACCGGAACCATTCTCTCCAATCAGACCCACAACTTCTCCTCTTTTCACTTCAACAGATATTCCATTCAGCGCATGGGTCAGGCCAAAATGTTTTACAATCTGATCTGATCTCAGTAAAACTTCACTGTTCATATTCTTTCCTCTTGTCAGCCTGATAAATTTAACCCAGTACGATAATATTCCACGACAGCTTCGGAAGTACCACGGCAGTTCCCTGAACACCGGTTATATCCAGTTCTTTCATTGTTACATTGTCCGGCTGCTCAATGGTATTACGCAGTTCCATGTCCTCCCCAAACAGTGCCAGATGCTTTTTTATCTTTTTGTCACCATAGCCCTGAAGCTCCATGGTAAATTCCGTATCCTCATCCTGACTGCAGTTCAGCACGAATACACGCACTTCATCTGTTTCCTCATTATATACAACTGCCGGTTCCACAATTGGAAGCTCACCGAAATCGCAGGAATAAGTCGGCGCTTCCACCACTGCCTTCATGGTGATACCATGCCCGTATTTACTCAGCATATGGAACGGATGATAGATCGTCTGTTTAAAAACGCCTCCTCCCCGAACCGTTGTAATCGGCGCAATTACATTGACAAGCTGTGCAAGACAGGCAATCTCCACCGTATCCACATTATTCAGAAGCGTGATCCCAAGGCCTCCTACAACCAGCGCATCCAGAAGCGAATATTTTTCCTGAAGAATACCTGGTGCGATCTCCCATTTTTCTGCAGAAGTCATTTCAAACGTAGTCAGTCCGGCCAGATCGTCCAGAGAGTCCAGTTTGATATCCTGAAAATTCCACACATTCCACTCATCCAGGCAAATCTTGATATCCTTTTCAAAATGATTCTTTGCCTTTACAAATTCCACTGCCCTGGCGCTGTTCTTAATATGATTGTCCAGCTGTCTGTACGACGCAAGGAAACTGGCCGTTCCCTGTCCGGAATTCATCGTATAGTTATGCGTCGAAATATAATCCACCTGTTCATACAGTCCGGTCAGCATCACACGATCCCAGTCCAGATAGGTGGGCAGCATTTCATAACTGCTTCCGCACGCCACAAGCTTGATGGACGGATCCACCCATCTCATGATCTTGGCTGCCTCCAGTGCTTTTTTTGTATAATCCTCTGCGGAAAGATGGCCTGCCTGCCAGCCCCCTTCCATCTCATTTCCAAGACACCAGTATTTCACCTTATATGGTTCGGGATGTCCGTTTTTCGCACGCAGATCACTCCACCAGGTTCCGCCCGGATGGTTGCAGTATTCCACCAGATCGCCTGCATCCTTGATATTTCCGGTTCCCAGATTGACCGCGATCATCGGCTCAACCCCCACTTTTCTGGCCCACTGGCAGAATTCATCGATACCAAATTCATTGGTTTCAATGGACGCCCATGCATAGTCCATCCGTTTCGGCCGGTTCTCTTTTGGTCCGATTCCGTCATGCCAGTCATAGCAGGATACAAAATTTCCGCCCGGATAACGGATAACCGGAACTCCCAGTTCTCTGACCAGATCTGCCACATCCTGACGATATCCCTTTTCATCTGCAGTCGGATGACCCGGCTCATAAATTCCGGAATAAATACTCCGTCCCAGATGCTCCGTAAAAGAAGCGTACAATTTCTCATCAATCTTTCCGATGGGATAATGTTTGTCACTGAAACATTTTGCGCTTTTCATAAAAAACCTCCTTCTCTGCAACTGTTCATAGTGAAATTTTACTCTTTTCCTTCTGAATTCTCGTTTACTTTTTTCTTCTGTTTGTGCATTATTTTTTGTTTTCTGTAAAATCCTGAAAAGAACTGTGCATTTTTTTCTGTTTCCATATGAGATTCCCTTTCCGTAACAGAATCATTTGCCGGCGTACCGCAAAAGTCCTGTTACGGTTCACTCCGTTCTGCCCCGGACGCCTGCCATGCAGGATGCAAAATAGTGCTGGAAATCTTCCAGAATTGTGGTATACTGATTTCATTGGTATCTGCCGGCATCTGCCGGACACCCAGGATGGAAAAGGAGAGACAGCATATATGAGTCAGGAAAAAGTAGATCGTTATAAAGAACAGAAGAAAAACCGCAAGGCAATTCAGGCCAGAAAGAAGAGAAATGCACTGATTACCAAAGCCTGTGCGTCTCTGATTGCACTGGCGCTGGTGGCTTGGCTTGGATATTCCATTGTTGATTCCTATGAGAAGAAGCAGAACAGCGGACCTGTGACGGCAGACATCTCCGCACTGGATGATTATATCATGTCGCTGGATGCAGAGCAGGCTGACTAAGCCTGGAATGTATTCACACGCAGGTATCTTTTTTCTGTATGCAAAAATCCCTGCCGGACGGCAGGGATTTTTAAGCGATTTCTTTCATTTAATTATCTATCGGAACTCTTCAGCAGATGCACGCTGCTGTTCGCTGCTCAGATCACCATAATGATCCCGCCCTGAGAAGCGTACAGAGTACTGACTCCATTGGTCTCCGTGATGATGATATCCTTTACTTTCAGAAGCTTCTTCACTTCTTCCTTCACGAATTCTGCCCGCTCCCGGTTGTTGCAGTGGGCGATGCCGAGCACTTTTTCCGCCGGATTCTTCACCTCAGCCGCCATGGCTTCCACCATACTGCGCAGAGCCTTCTGAATTCCTCTTGCCTGTCCCAGCTGAATGATCTCTCCGTGGTCCGTAGCGCCCATATAAGGCTTGATATTCAAAGCAGAAGCCATGAATGCCTTCACCAGACTGAGCCGTCCGTTTTTTCTCAGATTGTCCAGAGACTCCAGCACAAAATAGGTGTGCATATCCAGAATAAAGGCTTCCACCGTCTTTACCACCGTCTCAAAATCCATCCCCGACTCTTCGCACTCCTGGATCTTCTGAGCGATCCTGGTTTCACCGATGGACGCAGAACAGGAATTAAATACATGAACCTTTCCATCCGGATGTTCCTCCAGATAGAGCTTCCGCCCCAGTTCTGCGCTGTTGCAGGAACCGCTCAGCCTTGCTGACAGCGTCACCGCATACAGGCGGTCTGCCCCGCAGTCGTAAGTCTCCCGATAGGCTTCCGGAGACGGGCAGCTGGATTTGGGACAATTGGGACTTGCCTTCATCTTCTTCAGAAAGTCCAGCCGGTCAAAAGTCTCATCATCCACAAACTCTTCCCCATCAATATTCAGCCGGAGCGCCACATGCACAAAATGCGGATCCCGCTCCATCTCCTCTGTAAACTCCCCGCAACTGTCTACTACGATCCTGTAACTCATATCCCTACCATCCCTGCCTATAATCTCTCCTTAAGCCGTCCGGCCGGAAAGCTTCCGGCCCCATGAACACCTTACTGTTATACCTGAGCACGCATTCTTCATCAATCCGTGACATAGTTTTCATTACCACATTATCTTATCACAATACAGCAGGATATGCAATAGCCCATGTGTGCAACTTCCTCATAAAGTATAGTATGCCCGGATCATCTCTGACAATGCCCGTTCATCTTCCACGCCCATCAGCTCTCTGGCCGAATGCATGGCAAGAACCGGTATTCCCACATCCACCGTGGGCACCGGGACCATGGCAGAAGCGATGGAACCCAGCGTCCCTCCAGAAGACCCGTCTGACCGGTTAAAATATTTTGTATATGGGAGCTTTTCCTGTTTGCAGATCTGCTGGATCACCGCAATCGCCCGGCTGTCCGTCGCATAGGACTGCGCACAGGCTTCCTTGATGCAGAATCCATGATTCAGAGGACTTTGATTCGTAAGATCCATTTTCTCCGGATAATTGGGATGATACGCATGTCCCACATCCACCGACAGGAACATGCTTTCCGTCAGACTTTCCAGATACTCCATGCGCCCCGCTCCCAGACCATGCATAATCTTCTCCAGCACCATGGACAGGATCTGGGAACCGGCCCCCTGCTTCGTTCTGCTCCCGATCTCTTCATGGTCAAAAAATGCCGCCACGTTGATGCCGTCTCTTCTGCCATGCACCATCCCGGATATGACGGCCTGCACGCCGGACAGGTTATCGATCCTGGGCGCCGACAGATAGAGGCTCCTTTCATCAAAGCCGACATACTCCGGCTGATCCCTGTTATAGAGTCCCAGCTCATAATCCAGGATCGCCTCCTCTTCCACCTCCAGCCTCTCTGCCAGAAGCTTTCGAAAATACTGCCCGCCCATTTTTGCTCCGGAGATCCCTGCCAGCGGAAGCATCTCCTTCTGGCGGTTCAGCTCTGTTCCCTTATTAACCTCCCGGTTCAGATGGATCGCCAGGTTCGGAATAACAAACATCGGCTTCTCAAAGTCCACCAGCCTGGTTACCGGATGAAACATATCTTCACTTCGAAGGGATACTCTGCCTGATACGGACAGCGGACGGTCCAGCCATGTATGCAGAATGGCGCCGCCATAGACCTCTGCATTCAGCTGGGCATAACCGTTCCGGACAAGCTCCGGCCTCTGTTTCAGGCGCAGTCCCGGAAAATCCGTATGTGCAGCAGCAATTCTGAAATGATCCGCCTGCATCCGCTCCTCGACGGAAAAAGCAATCAGTGTGGAGCCCTGTATCACTGTATAATAAGCGCCGCCTTCTTCAAGGTTCCACGGCTGCGGCAGAAGGAGCCGCTCATACCCCGCCTTTTGAAACTGCCGCTCTATGCCTGCCGTCACATGATACGGAGAGGTTCCTTCCCCGATCAGCTGTATCAGTTTTTCCACTACTTGATTCTCTGCCATTTTTACTCTCCTTGTTATCATTCTGCATCTGACCTTTCGTCACTTTTCATGTCCATACCGGTATCCGGCCGGTGCGGGCTGATTTTCCGTTACTGTTCAAATACCTGCCGGCATTCAGCCTGTTATGGATATCTGTTTCTGGAAGACCCATTGAAGGGCGCCGGTCCTTAGGGCGCGTCTTTTGCGCCCTTAGTACCGCTGCTGCCCTTCATTAAGCGCAAGCGGGATTTGCGATGAGGGGGGACCCACGCGTGGGGAGAGTCCTGATCGCCTGTCTGGAAGGAGCAGATATCCATAACAGGCGTCCGAAGCAGGAATAAACAGTAACGATTTTCCCGAAAGAACATTCAAAAACAGTATAGCAAAGTATTCCGTTTTCTTCTATAATAAAAACAGCTACAGGATTCAGATTTATCAAAAGGAGGCCACCATATGACAGCCCTGCAGATCGCCGACATCAAATCTTTTATGAAAAAATTCCTTCTCACCGATTCTTTCGACCGGTTCCTTCTTCTGGAAGGCGCCGTCACCACCTTCAATACCTTCCGCGTGGACGGTACGCTCCAGAAATCATATTATACCCAGGAAGAACAGGAATTACTCGCGGAACGCAGTCTTTCTCTCTGGGGCGAAGTCCGACCCTTCTGCCTGGAACTGATCAAAGGCAAGAGGACTCCGCTGTCCTTCCGCTTCACCTTTCAGCTCTCCGCATCCAATACGGCAAAGCTGCTTGCGCAGACCGGTATCCAGATTCCGCCGGAGCACATCCGCGGACTTTTGATGAACCTGAAATATGACGGACATACCCTTCTTTGTACCACCGGCACGTCTCTTACGGTGTTCACCATGGACAAAAAACTGGACCATGCCTGGGATGACATGGTCCAGAGATATTTTCGTCAGCAGGGGATCCCCTTCGAAGTCCTGTAAATAGTTCCGCCAAAGAAGGAAATCCTGCCATTCTTTATTTTGTAAGCAGCATCATAAGCTCATTGCTTCTGGTGACGAATCTGGTCATCGCCTCCGGAGCCAGCGGCTGGTGGCTGATCATTGCCAGATCATAGAGCTGTTCACAGATCATGTTCGCATGCTCGCTTTCCGGATTTTCGAACAGATATTTCACCAGTGCATTGTTCGCATTCAGAATCAGCGTGGTGGATGTACCAAAGGCATTGGGATCCATGCCGTACATATTGTACATCTTCATCATTTCCTGCATCCTGCGGTTTTCCTCGGAGAGAGTGACCATGGAAGAGACCTTCTCATTTTTCAGCTTTTCCACCTTGACTTCCAGCTTCTCATTGTTCAGCGCTTTGCGGAACAGATCGGTCAGAGCGTCGGTCTGCTCCTTCAGCTCTTCCTCAGAAACCTCTTCCTTCATGGAATCCGTCACATCTGCGTCAATTCGCTGGAACTTCACTTTCTCGTTCTTCGCCTCCAGATGGCTGATGAACGGGTTGTCGATGTTGTGCTTTAAGATAACCGCATTCATGCCCTGCTCGCGGAACATGTTGATATACTGGCTCTGCTGCACCTCATCGGTCACATAGTAGACGGTAGTCTTCGGTTCTTCCTTCTCTTCTTCGATGGTCTCTCCGTCCGCAGTCTCCACGGTCTGCTCCGTTTCCTCTGCCTTCGGCTCCTCGGAAGCCGCCTGTGCATCCTCTTCCCCGTCTTCCTTCTTCTCCGGCTCCAGATACTCCTTCGTGGTTGTATATTTTCCGTCGATATCCTTGAAGAGCACATAGTCCATCATGCGCTCGCAGAACTTGTCGTCCTTGATGCATCCGAACTTGATGAACGGATTGATGTCATCCCAGTATTTCTCGTAGTTCTCGCGGTCGGTCTTGCACATGCCGCTCAACTTGTCTGCCACCTTCTTGGTGATGTAGTCTGATATTTTTTTCACAAACCCGTCGTTCTGAAGGGCGCTTCTGGATACGTTCAGCGGCAGATCCGGACAGTCGATCACACCCTTTAACAGGAGCAGGAACTCCGGAATGACTTCTTTGATATTGTCTGCAATAAATACCTGATTGTTGTACAGCTTGATGGTACCTTCAATGGACTCGTACTCCATGTTGATCTTCGGGAAATACAGGATGCCTTTCAGGTTGAACGGATAATCCATGTTCAGATGGATCCAGAACAGCGGCTCCTTATAGTCCATAAATACCTTGCGGTAGAACTCCTTATATTCCTCCTCCGTGCACTCGTTGGGATGCTTCGTCCAGAGCGGATGCGTATCGCTTAAGGATACCGGACGCCTGTTGATCTTCACCTTGTCCCTTGCCGGCGAGATCTCTTTTGTCTCTTTCGTGCCGTCTTCGTTCTCGATCTCCTCGGTCTTCGCTTCCTCATGGATCCGCTCCACGACCACATCGTCCTCGGTCAGCTCGCTCTCATCGATGGTCTCATACTCCTGCTCGGCATTTTCCTTTGCCAGGAAGATTTCCACCGGCATGAAGGAACAGTATTTGGAAACCACCTCGCGGGCCCGGTACTCGTTGGCGAACTCCAGGCTCTCCTCATTCAGGAACAGGGTGATGGTTGTACCTGTGGTATCTCTGGAGCCTGCCGCCATGGAAAATTCCGTTCCGCCGTCGCACTCCCAGTGCACGGCCTCTGCGCCTTCTTGATAGGAGAGCGTATCAATGTGCACCTCATCCGCCACCATAAACGCAGAATAAAAGCCCAGGCCGAAGTGCCCGATGATCTGGTCTTCATTGGTCTTATCCTTATACTGCGCCAGGAAATCCGTTGCTCCGGAGAAAGCGATCTGATTGATATATTCCTCCACTTCCTCCGCAGTCATGCCAAGACCGTTGTCGATGAATTTCAGCGTCTTTTCATCCGGATTGACCAGAATCTCCACCTGCGGCTTATATTTCTCCGGAAGCGCATACTCTCCCATCATGTCCAGCTTCTTCAACTTGGTGATGGCATCGCATCCGTTGGATACCAGCTCACGGAAAAAGATGTCGTGATCGGAATAAAGCCATTTCTTGATGATCGGAAAAATATTGTCACTGTTGATCGAAAGATTACCATGTTTCTCGTTCATAATTCCACTGCCTTTCTCTGTCTGATATAGTGCCGGCGGCCCCGGTCTCTACGGATCCCGGTCCATCTGCCGAATCATTTTAATAGTAATATAATCCCCGTCAGGCCAAAAGTCAAGATATTTTTAGCACTCATTCTATGTGAGTGCTAATAAAATGTAAAAGAAGCGTGAAATCCATTTGAAATTGTGGTTTTTCAATATCATAATTTCCGTCAAAGTCTGACTTTATGACAATTTTATGACAAATCCCAAAAGAAAGTCCGGACTGCCGTAGAAAATGGCAGTCCGGAATATTTCATCCGTATTTTATGACATCCTCCGCTTTTTCCATCTCGTTTTTCACTCTGACCGTATCCACATGATTGTAAATATCCATGGTGACGGCGATGCTGGAATGTCCCATAATATATTGCAGTGTCTTCGGGTCGATTCCTGATTCTGCCAGTCGGGTACAGGCGGTATGCCTTAAGATATGAGCGGAAATGTGGGGGAGCGGTTCTGCTTTCCCGTATCTTCTGTACGGTCTGCCACGTTTCCCCGTCCACAATGGCGGGAATTGCACCCTCAAAAATATACTGTTCTTCCGGCGCGGTCTTGCGGCTGCTCTTGGTCTTGTAGTTCTCGCATACGGTTTTCCCCAATACCTTGCGCCCCGTATATTCCGGGCGTTTCAGTATGTAGCCGATAGTGGTAGCTGACCATGCGTAGGGGTCGGCGTATTTCGCCGCTCGGACTGGCTCGCCTGTCCGTTTCCAATGCTCGGACGGGATAGGGATTTTCTCGGCGCGGAGTTCCTTTGCTATGCTGGCTATGGTTTCCCCGGCAAGGACGCTCTGGAAGATACGGCGCACAACGGCGGCGGCTTCCTCGTCAATCACCCATTCGCCTTTTTCCTCTTTGGAAGCGCGGTAGCCATAGCAGACACTGCCAGAACAGCGCAAGCCCTTTTCCATTCTGGACTTGAAAACAGCTTTGATTTTGCGGCTGGTGTCGGCAACGTACCACTCGTTTATCACGTCACGGAAGATAGACATAATATCAAAGCCGTTGGCGGTGTCAAGGTTGTCATTTGCGGCGATAAAACGCACATGGTACTCGTCAAAGGTGCGCTTCAAAAGCCCCACTTCAACCACGTCACGCCCGATTCGGCTTTGGTCTTTGATGATAACCGTTGCCACGTTCCCCGCCCGGATTTCGTCTAACATAGCGTCAAGCCCCGGACGCTTGAACGTAGTTCCACGGATTCCGTCATCTGTAAAGTGCCGGATATTGGTAAAGCCGTTTTTCCTTGCGTAATCCTCTAAAATCCGCTTCTGATTCTCAATGCTGACGGATTCCCCGGCTCGTTCATCGTCATGGGAGAGCCTTTCGTATAGGGCGGTGAGTTTGTCTTTCTCTGTCTGCTTCTTCATGGTGTGTAACCTCCTTTCTTTGAGGGTGCGCGCTTCCCTATAACCTTATTATACTTATCTGTTCGGGTCTGTGACAACATAGCTGCTGTGCATTTGCATAAGCGACGGTTTGACGAAAAACCTTGTCTTGCCGCTGCCGGAACCGCCGATCACAAGGATATTTTTATTCCTCGCATATTTCGGCTGCTTCGGGCGGCTGTTCATGGTGAGCCGTTCCGTCTGTGTCAGCGGGATATTGTTCTCAAATACCGGGTCGGTGTAGGGCTTAATATCGTCGGCATTTCCCCATGAAGCGTTTTGTCAAGTGCTTTTTTTAGTTATTGACGCAAACCCTTGTTAGTGCGGCGGGAAACGGGGCGCAAAACGCGCCTGTGGACGCTTAGAAGCCGTTTTCGCGGGTGGGTAGTATAAAACCCTTACCCGGTGGGTTTTCGTGTCTGAAACGCCTTGAAAATCAAGCCTTTTCAAGCCCTATTGCGTAACATTCCATTCTGTTCTCTGGAAGAGGTCGGGGGCGCGGGGGCAGAGCCACCGCATAACCTACCGCTCGCCGCCGAAGTAGTGCAGACGGTTTTGCCGTTAGAATGAAGCGGACGAAAGCGGGGGCAGGATTTTTTTATCCTGTTCCCCGTTTTCGGCGGCGAAATGGCAACGGCAAAAATCCAGACGGTCAAGGGTTTAAGAGTGGAGATTTTTTCGCGCACTTTGCGAAAAAATACTACTCGCCCCTTGACGGTCTGGATAGTCGGAACGGAACACACGGTAAACGCATGATTTTATGTCTATGCGTCGCTGAAAAAAACGGATATATTATATATTAGTAACTGACAAT
>VSND01000036.1 GCA_009774145.1 Lachnospiraceae bacterium
GTATTGATGGATATTCCGTCTCCCTGTTCAGAAATGCCGGATGCGGTCAAAGCGTCCTCGGATGTCCACAGGATTTTCAGAATGTCATATTCTCTGTTAGTCAGTTTTGTCATAATTAAAATATTCCTCCATCATATGCCATCATATGAATTTTTTAATTGTTTTCAACACCTAAAACAAATATAGTATATTTTTTTTACTATATCAATAAAAAAGTATTGTTTTTTTGTATAGAATATGCTATTCTGAATAACGTAAAAAAAATACAGTATCAATATATTATTTAAGGAGGAAGGAATATGGGGTAAAAAGAAAGTAAAAAGCTCACACTAATAAAAACTGTTTACATTTTGTATGGAAAGGAATTATATTTATGAAAGCAAAAAGAATGTTATCGTTGTTAATGACCGGTTTTTTATTTTTAAATATCGCCGGTGAAGTTCATGCAAAGGAGAATGTGGAAAATAAGGAAACAGAAACAGTTGTATGGGAAGAAACAGCTCCGGCGCCTACCATGTCAACGGATGGAATCTCTCCAAGAGCTTCCTGGGGGTATGGAAATATAACCTCAAGCAGGCCTTTAGGGGGGTATCCCAAAGCGAAGGCAAATACGTATACATATTCAGGAACAGCTTATAGACTGTGGGCAAGGATAGATGTGATTAACAATGACAGCGTAAGTACGATTGGACCGGAAAAGACGGGATACAATGCCAGCAGTGTGTCAACGAACTACCTTGTTTCTGATACAAAGAAGTGTTTTTTTATTGGGCATCATGAGATTCAGGATACAAAATCCTCTTCTACACAGACCGCAACGTCTGAAAAATCGTATGATTAAAGCAGAGAGGAAAACCTGTCATGATACGTAAGGCACGGTTGTTTATTCTGGTCATTTTCTGCACTGCTGTCTGCGGCTGCGGCAGTTCCGTAACCGATTCGGAGGAAATGGATTCTCCGAAACATATGGAAGGGATGGACCAGCTTCTGGAAGGAAATACCATGGGGTATGCTTTTTCCGTATATCCGGAAGAAGAACGGGGAGAACTGCGGCTGGCTTCATGGGAGGAACCGTTGAATTTTCAGGTTGAAAGTGCTGGAACTCAGCGGCAGTTTGCCATATATTTTATGTGTGATTACCGCCAGGTTCCCATCCTGATCGACGGTGTTACCTATGATCAGTTTTATATAGGAGTGGATGGAAATTATTCCGGGGAATACAGTTTTTCGCTGGCAGAAGAGCCGGAACCGGGAAAAGTCCACAAGCTGACGGCGGTCATGACGGCTTATTCCGATGTACTGATGGCTGATCAGGAAAATACTCCTGTGTCCACATTGGATTCCCTGATCCTCAATTTCAATCTGAGTATCGGAGACGTACAGGAAATGACATCATTTGAAAAGAAGGCTGCGGATGCAGAGCTGCTTTATGATTCCGCAGGTTCCGGAATCATACTGAATACGTATACGGACGAACTGGTAAGCAAAATACCGGAAAAGGAGGTACGCGTCCGTCAGGGAGAAGAACTGACGATTCAGTATCATGCCGGTGCATTCGAAGAAAATGATTTTCTGATGTTCATTACTGCAGGCTATGAACAGATGCGGCTGAACGGGCAGGACTATCTGTATTTTTCGGATCTGCCGCCAAAACAGATGGCCGCCGGGTACTGTCAGATGGAGACTCCGGAGGAACCGGGAAGGTATGAAGTGATCGGATATGTGATACCGCAGCCTTTTCTGGAATCGGGGTTATCTGACCAGCATTCATCCGAATCTTACAGATTTACACTTGTCGTTGAATAAATCACAGGGAGCAGGTCTTTTTCTGACCTGCTCTGAATTTTTCCGGGAAGGGGTCTTTGCATAAACTGCTTTTTCGTATCCTGCCAGCGGTCAATCATAATTTTCCCGGATCCGGATCGAATGCTCCACAAAATATTGCTCCTGTGCCGGAACCGTACCGGAAGTCAGATATTCAAACAGGAGATCCAGGGACCGGGCGCCCTGCCGGTGGGGCTGCTGGCTGATGGTTGCGGAGATAACGCCCTTTCGCAGCATCTCCAGTGTGGTGGGGACTTCGTCGAAGGTGATGATCTTTGGCCGAAGTCCGGATTCTTCTACGGCCCGGCAGCCGCCGTGGACGCCGGCAGCCGCGAAAAACAGGGCGCCTATGTCCGGACGGCGTCTCAGGAGCTGTCCGGTGAGCGTATAGCTCTCAAATTCGTCATCGTGATTTTCCAGGATCTCTGCGATCCGGATCCGCGGGTAGGAGGCCTCCAGCGTATTCTTGAGTCCTGCGATCCGCTCCGTGTGGCAGAGAATGTTGGAGGAGCCGGTGATGATTCCGAGCCTGACCTCTCCTGCCGTCATCAGCGAAAAAAGCCCGGCCGCCGTGCATCCGCCTCTGAAATAATCGCTTCCCACATAGGCCATCCGGCGGGAACCGTCAATATCCGTATTAACGGTTACTACCGGAATCTGTGCGGTCACCAGTTCGTCTATTTTTCTCTGAATACACATATGATTATATGGGGCAAGCATCAGGCCGTGAATGCCCGCTTCTGTCAGTTCATCAATGGCAAGCAGCTGCGCTTTCGCGTCAAATTCCACCCGTCTGGTGATGGTGGTGATTCCGTAATCCTGCAGTTCCGCCGCTTTTCTTCGTACGCCTTCCATCACTTCGTCAAAAAAGGGATTATGTTCGCTGAACAGGATTACGCCGATCCTGTATTTTTTCTTCTGTGCAGCAAGGGCAGTTCCTGCTTTGTTGGGGCGGTAGTCCAGAGCACGGACGATCTCCATGATCTTTTCTGCAGTCTGTGAGTTTACGGCGCCCCGGTTATTCAATACTCTGTCCACTGTCCCCCGGGAGACGCCTGCCAGATCTGCGATGTCTTTGATAGTGGCCATAATGTGTCTCCTTCTATTTGCTGTCATGCAGGTCTTTTTGTCTTCAGGATCCTTCCGCGGACCAGGTCCTGGCAGCGGGACCATGATGCCGCCGAAGGAATAAAAGCTGCTATACTGACAATACAGGAAACAGCGCCGACTGTCAATCACCAGAAACGTGCACGGGCACTTTTTCGACCTTTTCAATGCATTTGTTTTTGTGAAAAATAGACAGGAAAGCGTTCTTTTTTGCTCTGAAAACAGCATAAATTTGTGTAAGATTCACAAAAACAGGAAAAAACATAGAAAAGTTGCATCAATCTGTTGAAAGTTTACCGCAAAAGAGGTAATATAAAGAAAAGAACGTGCACGAGCACGCAAAGGGCGAAGAGGAGGATGTGCGTATGCTCTATATAGGAGTGGATCTTGGAACTTCCGCAGTCAAACTGCTTTTGATGGATGGAGAGGGCAGGATCCAGAAGATCGTATCCCGTGAATATCCGATCTGTTTCCCGCAGCCGGGCTGGTCGGAACAGAATCCGGAGGACTGGTTCCGGGAGACCATGGCGGGATTGAAGGAACTGCTGTCCGACTGTGACAAAAGCCAGGTGGCAGGCATCAGCTTCGGCGGACAGATGCACGGGCTTGTGATTCTGGATGCAAAAGATCAGGTGATCCGTCCGGCGCTTCTGTGGAACGACGGCCGTACTTATGAGGAATGCGATTATCTGAACAACGTGATTGGGAAAGAAAAGCTTTCAGAATATACGGCGAATATTTCCTTCACCGGCTTTACGGCGCCGAAGATCCTGTGGGTGAAGAACAAAGAGCCCGAGAATTTTGCCCGGATCCGCAAGATCATGCTCCCGAAGGACTACATTGCGTACCGGCTGTCCGGCGTTCACTGCACGGACGTGTCCGATGCTTCCGGCATGCTGATCTTCGACGTGAAGAACCGCTGCTGGTCCAGACAGATGCTGGATATCTGCGGCATCCGCGAGGAACAGCTGGCGCGGATCTACGAATCCTACGAGGCGGTCGGTACGGTGCTGCCGGAGATTGCGGCAAAGCTGGAGATTCCGGAGACGACAAAGGTCGTGGCAGGAGCCGGAGACAATGCGGCGGCAGCCGTGGGGACCGGTACCGTGGGAGACGGCATGTGCAACATTTCTCTGGGGACCAGCGGCACGATCTTTATCTCCTCGGAAAAATTCGGTGTGGACAGACACAACGCCCTGCATGCCTTCGCGCACGCAGACGGACATTATCATCTGATGGGCTGTATGCTGAGCGCCGCGTCCTGCAACAAATGGTGGATGGACGGGATCATCGGGACGAAAGACTATGCCGGAGAGCAGGAAGCCATCGGGAAACTGGGCGAGAATCATGTATATTTCCTGCCCTATCTGATGGGCGAGCGTTCGCCCCACAACAATCCGAACGCAAGAGGGACTTTCATCGGTATGACCATGGACACGACCCGGGCGGACATGACCCAGGCAGTGCTGGAAGGCGTGGCATTTGCTCTGCGTGATTCTTTTGAGGTGGCGAAATCTCTGGGCATCCGCATCGAACGGACCAAAATCTGCGGCGGCGGAGCGAAAAGCCCCCTGTGGAAGAAGATCATTGCCAATGTCATGAATATCAAGGTGGACGTGATTGAGAGTGAAGAGGGACCGGCTCTGGGCGGAGCCATGCTGGCAGCCGTGGCATGCGGCGAATATGAGAGCGTGGAGGCGGCAGCAGAAAAACTGGTAAAAGTTGTTGACACCGTGGAGCCGACACCGGAGATCGCAGCGAAATATGAAGAGCGCTATCAGCAGTTCAAGGAGATTTATCCGGCATGTAAGCCATTGTTTGAGATTATAAAATGAAACTGCTGCCATCGCTGGACTGCCGACTGCAAACAGAGCGGACAGCAGGGGAAATCGGAGTGATTTTGAAGTCTGTGACGATTTCCGGGAACCGTTCTTTCACTGCCTCACGCCAGGGAGAATTTACCGGA
This sequence comes from Lachnospiraceae bacterium, assembly GCA_009774145.1. Taxonomy (GTDB): domain Bacteria; phylum Bacillota; class Clostridia; order Lachnospirales; family Lachnospiraceae; genus Hominiventricola. The sequence goes on from VSND01000036.1 coordinate 4,898, forward strand.
AACATAGATGATACGGAATTCAGACTTGTTAGCAACAGCAGAAACCGGAATTCTTTTTTGCCGGTGATAAAAGGAAAACTTTTGACCAATGGGAATAAAACAGAGATCTGTATTCGGATGCGGATGCATCCGCTGGTATCGGCATTTATGGTAGTCTGGATGTTGGGTGTTCTGTTTTTCTTTCTGGCAGGAGTTCTCCAGATATTTGCGGAGGGATTTTGTTCCGCGCTGCCGGTGCTTGGCAGTACCGCCTTTATGATGACATTTGCACAGATCTTGATGCGGGTATGTTTTTATCTGCCGGCAAAAAAGTCCATGCAGAGAATAAAAGAACTGTTGGAAACTGCAGATAGATAAGGAGGAAGATAACAGATGGAGATCAAAAAAGTAACAGATCCTGCCTTTCGGAAATATGGAAAGATTGTGCAGGGCATTGACTTTTCAGGGCTGGTGGAGGCGCTGAATGCGAAGACGCCGCTTCCGGAGGAGGTGGTCTATGAGCCGTCGGCGGCGGATCTGGAGGCGCTTCCGGTTTTTGCCGAGCTTCAGACGAAGACTTACGGCGAACTGCCCATCCAGATCGGATACTGCAACGGAAAGAACTATCTTCTGAATGCGCTGGAATATCACCGCTCTTCAGAGATCAATGTGGCGGGAACCGATGCGATCCTGCTGGTGGGCGCGCAGCAGGATATCACAGACGATTTTACCTATGACACGTCCCTGGTAGAAGCATTTCTGCTGCCGAAGGGGACCGCTGTGGAGATCTATGCAACAACGCTTCACTATGCGCCCTGCAGCGTGGGAGACAATGGTTTCCAGGTGGCGATTGTACTTCCGAAAGATACGAATCTGCCGCTTCAAAAGGAACATGAAGGCTGGGAGGACCGGCTGATCACCGCGCAGAACAAGTGGCTGATCGGGCATGCGGAAGGCGGACTGCCGGAAGGGTCTCACATAGGCCTGATCGGTAAGAATCTGGACTGTCGGGAGTGAGTAAGGGCGTGCTTTGCAGGCGGGCGTCCGCAGAGCCGGCCTGCGAGGTGCAGATGCGTATTTCATGCAGGCAGAGCCTGCAGCGGTGAGGATACAATATAAAATATTATCTTAATATATCAGGAGGGTAAGATCATGAACAACATTCCAAAAGTAAAAATGGGTATTGTGGCGGTAAGCCGCGACTGTTTCCCGGAGTCCCTGTCCGTCAACAGGAGAAAAGCGCTGGTGGCAGCCTATGAAGCAAAATACGATGCAGCAGACATTTATGAATGTCCGGTCTGTATCGTGGAGAGCGAGATTCATATGGTGCAGGCTCTGGAGGACGTGAAGAAGGCAGGCTGCAATGCGCTGGTCGTCTATCTGGGCAACTTTGGTCCGGAGATTTCCGAGACCCTGCTTGCAAAACATTTTGAAGGACCGAAGATGTTCGTGGCAGCAGCGGAGGAATCCGGCGACAATCTGATTCAGGGCCGCGGAGACGCTTACTGCGGCATGCTGAATGCAAGCTACAACCTGGCGCTTCGCAACATCAAAGCGTATATTCCGGAGTATCCGGTGGGAACTGCAGAAGAGTGTGCGGATATGATTCACGAGTTCCTTCCGATTGCCAGAGCCATCGCGGGACTTTCCGATCTGAAGATCATCAGTTTTGGTCCGCGTCCTTTGAACTTCCTGGCATGCAATGCGCCCATCAAGCAGCTTTACAACCTGGGCGTGGAGATCGAGGAGAACTCGGAGCTTGACCTGTTCGAAGCATTCAACAAACATGCGGGCGATCCCAGGATTCCGGAAGTGGTGGCAGATATGGAAGCAGAGCTTGGAGAGGGCAACAAAAAGCCGGAGATCCTTTCAAAGCTGGCACAGTATGAGCTGACGCTCCTTGACTGGATTGAGGATCACAAGGGCTACCGGAAATATGTGGCGATTGCAGGCAAATGCTGGCCGGCATTCCAGACCCAGTTCGGCTTTGTTCCCTGCTATGTGAACAGCCGCCTGACCGGACGGGGCATTCCGGTATCCTGCGAGGTGGATATCTACGGCTGCTTAAGCGAGTTCATCGGAACCTGTGTCAGCAATGATGTGGTGACGCTTCTGGATATCAACAATACCGTACCGTACGATCTCTATGATGCGGACATAAAAGGCAAGTATGACTACACCAGCAACGATGTATTCATGGGCTTCCACTGCGGCAACACCAGCACGAAGAAGCTGTCCTTCTGCCAGATGAAATATCAGCTGATCATGGCAAGAAGTCTTCCGGAAGAAGTAACCCAGGGAACCCTCGAGGGAGACATCACACCGGGCGATATCACATTCTTCCGCCTGCAGAGCACTGCGGACTGCAGACTCCGCGCCTATGTGGCAAACGGCGAGGTTCTTCCGGTAGCGACCCGCTCCTTCGGCGGTATCGGCATTTTCGCAATCCCGGAGATGAAGCGGTTCTACCGTCATGTGCTGATCGAGGGCAATTACCCGCATCACGGCGCCGTGGCGTTCGGACATTACGGAAAGGCTCTGTATGAGGTCTTCAAATATATCGGCGTGGATGTAAACGAGATCGGTTACAACCAGCCGGCAGGCGTACGCTATCCGACGGAGAATCCGTTCGCATAAAATGCTTTGCCCGAAAGGGCTGACCGAAGAGGCGGCTCCTGTATCAGGTCCTGTTTGCGTGGAATGAACCAGATACAGAAGCCGCCTTTGCATCCGCCGTGAACGGCGGGAAAAGCAGGGGAGGAGCGGCGGCTTATGAAACGGCGGCTGCGTATGATCCGGGGAAACGGGGAGGCTTGTGATGGATCAAAGAAAACGTATGGTATTTGTATTCTGTCTGGCGGGACTCCTTGGATGTCTTGTGTTTTTGTGGCAGCGTTTTTACGAGCTGAGCAGGGGAGAGGAAAGGGAATTTGAGATTTATGACCGGCATTATGTGATGATCACAGGGAGAGAGGACAGCGATTTATGGGACCGCGTCTATGAAAGTGCACAGGAGGAGGGAAAAAAGCGCGGCGTTTATGTAGAGCGCTTCGGAGAGGAGCTGGCAGTGGAATACAGCAGAAATGAACTCCTGAGGCTTGCCATGCAGGCGTCTGTGGACGGAATCATCGTTCCCGGAGATGAAGAGGAAGAGACCATCGCGCTCCTGCAGGAAGTGGTGGAGCAGGGAATTCCGGTGGTGAATGTGCTGCAGGACAGCACCGGGAGCATCCGGCAGTGCTTTGTGGGAAACAACAGCTATAACCTGGGGCAGGAGTACGGACGTCAGATTCTGGAACTGCTTGCGGAGGAGGAAGACGATAACCCGCGGGAAGAGGAGCCGGCAGACGTGCTGGTCCTGGTGGACGAGACGCGGATGGATACCAGCCAGAATCTGATCCTTCTGGGGATTCGTGAGACACTGGAAGATGCGGAAAAAGAGATCGGAAAGGTGTCTGTGGAAACCAGTCTGGTGGACAACAGCAGGAGCTTCAGTTCAGAAGAATCCATTCGGGACATTTTTCTGAATTCGGAGAGGCTTCCGGATATTCTGGTATGCTTAAGCGCAGTACATACGAGATGCGCTTATCAGGCGGCTGTTGATTATAATAAGGTAGGAACGGTGCAGATTCTCGGTTATTACGATTCAGATGCGATTCTGGATGCAGTGGCGAAAAAGATCCTCTATTGCACGATCGCGCCGGATACAGAGCAGATGGGGCGGCTCTGCGTACAGGCACTGGATGAGTATGTGGAGACCGGCTATACCAACAACTATATGGCGGTAGATACCCGGCTGATCCGGGCGCGGGAGGCAGAAAGGCTGGTGGGAGAGTGATGGAACAGACCCGCTTTTTTCGCGCTCCCGGCGCTTTTCTGAAGAAAAAATGGAGGTATCTGACCCTCCAGCAGAAACTGACCGCCCTCTTTCTTATGACGGCGGTGGTCATTCTGGCAGTCAACCTCTATATGTTCACCCTGATCAACAAGATGACCGGCAGAGTGGAAGAGGTCTATGTCAGCAATGTGAATCTGAACGAGCTTTCCGGGGCGCTGGATCTGGTGCAGAAAAGCATGGAAGAATATCTGAACACCAAAAGTTCTGACGCCATGGAGGATTATTACCGGAGCGAACAGGCGTACCGGGAACTGATGGAAGGGCTGAACAGCGAGACGACCGATAACGAGATGCTTCTGACGGAGAAAAATATCCGCGGCCTGTCCGAGAGCTATCTGGATCTGGCAGCTGAGGCGATCCAGGCAAAACGCGGCAGAAATGTGGAAAAATACGGACAGCTGTATGAAGATGCGGAACTTCTGTATGACGAAATCCATACCTTCATTTACAGCCTGAACAATGCGCAGTTTAAGGATAACTCCAGAAATTATCAGGCGCTTCTTGACTCCCTGCGCTATATGGAGTTTATCAGCATTGGAGTGCTACTTCTGGTGCTCCTTGGAAATATCAGCCTGATCGTGGTGAGCACCAGAAGCGTAACCAGGCCCCTCCATCAGCTGGCAGAGGCGGCGGATGAGATCTCGGGCGGTAATTTTGAGATTGACAGGCTTCCGGTTCAGAGCATGGACGAGGTAGGAATCGTAACCAATACTTTTAATGAGATGGTGGAGAACATCAGGAACTATATCGAACAGCTTCGGGCAACCATGGAACGGGAAAATCAGCTGAAGGAACGGGAGCTGATGATGCAGAGTCACTTAAAGGACGCACAGCTGAAATACCTTCAGGCGCAGATCAATCCCCATTTCCTGTTTAACACTCTGAATGCGGGCGCACAGCTGGCCATGATGGAGGAAGCGGACCGCACTGGACGCTTTCTGGAAAATGTGGCGGAATTTTTCCGGTATAATGTACGCAAAAATGATGAGGATGCGGCGCTTCGGGAAGAGATTCATCTGGTGGACAATTACGTCTATATCCTGAACGTCCGATTTGCGGGAGAGATCCTTTTCACCAAAGAAGTGGACGAATCACTTCTGAATGTCCGGGTGCCCAGTATGATCCTTCAGCCGCTGGTGGAGAACGCCTTCAATTACGGGATTCGGAATATCAGCTGGACAGGCAGGATTGAACTGTCGGTCTATCAAAAGGGAGAAGAGATCTGCATCAGCATCTGGGATAACGGAGCCGGTATGGAACAGGAGCGGATCGAGCAGGTGCTGTCCGGCCGCGTACAGGAAGCGGAAGCGGGCGCCGGGGGGAACGGCGTGGGCATGAAAAATGTGATGGAGAGGCTTCGGCTGTATTTCCGCGATCAGGCAGGGCTTCGGATTTTCAGTGAAGGAAAAAATACAGGCACAGAGGTGCTGATCACCATTCCGGCAGGACAGGAGGAACAGTCATGTATCGAGTAATGCTGGCAGACGATGAGGGGATTGTACTGGATTCCCTGAAGATGATTATAGAAAAACATTTTCCCGGACAGTGTCAGATGGAGACGGCGAAGACCGGGCGGGATGTGATCGAACTGGCGGAGAGCTTCCGGCCGGACATTGCGTTTATGGATATCCAGATGCCCGGAATCAACGGCATCGACGCCATACGGGAGATCAAGAAGAGCAATCCTTCTGTGGAGTTTATCGTCCTGTCCGCCTATGACAAATTTGATTATGCCAGAGAAGCCATCAACCTTGGGGTACTGGAATATGTGAACAAGCCTTTCAGTGCAAAAAGTATCGCGGAGGTGCTGGAAAAGGCATTAAAGACCATTGATTCCCGGAGAAAGAAACGCAGTGATGACCTCCGGATCCGGGAGAAGATGGAGACGGTTACGCCGATTATTGAAAATGGATTTATCTATGCCATCATGTTCCAGGAGATCTCCATGGAGGATGTGGAGAATTATAAACAGCTGCTGGGGCTTACGGCGGATTATGGCTGTATGCTGGCGCTGGCGGTGGGCGACGACCAGCACGGGAACCGGATGACCAATGCGGTGGGTGCCGGCGTCCGGACGCAGCTTAATTATACCAGAGTCCGGGAGACACTCAAGGAGACCTGGGACTGCGTGGTGGGTTCCGTCATCTCCAACAAAATACCGGTCTTTCTGCCGATGAAAAAGAAGAAGATGGATTATGAGGAGCGCATCGGGATGATCGATGTGGGCAGAGAGCTGACCCGGAGATTAAAGCGAACGACAGATATCAGTTTTCGGATCGGTATCGGTTCGGTCCGGAAGCTGAACAAGAGCATGGATTCTTACGAGGAAGCTTTAAAGGCGCTGGTCAACTCGACCGGCAGCGTGGCTCATGTGGATGATCTTCCGATCCAGTGCCGGTATGACGAGGAATATCCAATTGAGCTGGAGAAGGAGCTGTTTGACAGCCTGAAGAGCGGAGTGGTGGAAGCATGCGGGCGTGCGGCGGAGCAGTTTTTTGACTGGATGCTGGACAACTACGATGAGAAGAATTTAAGTGTTCGTCTAAAGGTACTGGAGTTCGTTCTCTTTGCGGAGCACGAGGCTTATGAGGACGGCGGCATGACCTATCATTTCCGCGACAGGGAAAACTATCTTCCGCTCATTATGAATGCGGAGCACAACAGGGATCTGCGTTCCTGGTTCGTGGAGAAATTCAGGGAAAACTGCAGGAATCTGACCACCAAAAAGGAAGAACACGAAAATCAGCTGGTGGTGCGCGCACAGAGTTATATCCAGGAAAACTATCAAAAGGATCTGTCGCTGGATGAGATATCCCGCCATATGGATTTAAGCCCCTATTATTTCAGCAAGCTGTTTAAAGAGGAGACAGGGAGTAATTTCGTGGAATATGTGACGAACCTGCGGATCAAAAAGGCAAAGGAGCTGCTGGCGGGGGACGGAGGCAGCATGAAGGAGATCTGTGCGGCGGTGGGATACAGCGATCCCAATTATTTCAGCCGCATTTTCAAGAAGAATACGGGAGTGACTCCTACGGAATACCGGGAGCGTGAGAGAGGATGAAACGAGAATACAGAAAAAGCTTCTGTGTGCTGCTTTTCCTGTGTCCGCTTCTGCTGAGCGGCTGTATGAAACAGACCAGTGAGCAGGATGCCTCGGAGGAATATAAGGAGGAGGCAATACAGATCGGCATCACCTTTGACTCCTTCATTATTGAACGCTGGCAGAGAGACCGGGATGTGTTCGTATCCACAGCTCAGGAACTGGGAGCGGAGGTCAATGTGCAGAACGCCAACGGGGATATGAAGGAGCAGATTGCGCAGATCGATTATTTTATCCAGAAGAAGATGGACGTGATCGTGGTGGTCATGGTGGCCAGCGAGGAGGACGAAAGCGGCCTGACCGAGGCGGTGGGACGGGCGCAGAAGGCGGGGATCCCGGTGGTGGCCTATGACCGCCTGATCCTGAATGCGGATGTGGACCTCTATATTTCTTTTGACAACGTTCAGGTGGGACGGCTGATGGCAGAGCATATGCGGGAGCATCTGAGCGAAGGCGGCGAGCTTCTGCAGGTGTGCGGCCCCATGGCGGACTACAACGTACCGCAGGTCATGGAAGGCTTTGCGGAAGCCCTTGAGGGCAGTGATCTGAAGATCATGGAGACCGAGTACGCGGAAGGGTGGCTTGCAGAGACCGGATTTACCGCTACAGGCACTTATCTGAAGACGCACTACGAGGTGGACGGGATCATGGGCGGCAACGACAGCATCGCCGGCCATGCGGTCCGCGCCCTGTCGGAACGCCGCATGGCGGGAAAAGTGTGCGTGGTGGGGCAGGACGCGGATCTGGACGCCTGCCAGCGCATCGTGGAGGGGACTCAGTGCATGACCGTGTACAAACCGGTGGAGAAGCTGGCCAGGCGTGCGGCGGAGCTGTCCGTGGCCCTGGCAGAGGGAGAGAAGATTGCGGTGGCGGGATCCGGGACCATGACCATTACGCAGGATCCGGACGGCTCCGGGACTGTGGGCATCGCAGAGGCTCCAAAAGGAGAACAGACCGGAATAACGGTGACGGAGTCCATTCACGACGGCACTTATCAGATTCCATATGAACATCTGGAGCCGGTGGCGGTCACAAGGGAAAATATGGACGAGGTGATCACCGGGAAATATCACGAAGAGAGCGACATTTATCTGAACGTCCGGAACTGAGCCGGGCGTTTGGCGTCTGTTTGTGTTCTAAAACAATATGATTGTAATTACGACAGGCGTATGCTGTCATTTACCCTGTCAGGGAAGTTAATTCATACATTTCTTAATTTTTCATGCAACTTGAGCGATTGTGTCCGGATTTTCACCTGTTGAATGTTGAGAAATTTTAGGCTGGGAATTGAAAAAGGCTACCTTATCCACATTCTCGCTCTCTGCGTCTAAATTACCAGGATTTTCATCACTCCAACACGGTAGACTCAATATCCTGTATAATAGCTGATGCAGGTGGTTCTTCCAAAATTATATTGGCATTTTCGTCATCCAGCAACCTGTTTGCATAATTGTTAAGTGCTTCACACGGCTCATATTTTGTCCTGTATCCGACGCCATCAATCACGAGGAACGAATTATATGCCATAATCTGTGTCTGTGTACCATCGGACATTGTAAGCGTGAAAGTAACGCCCTGGCCAGCATACTCTGTATAAGAATTATCTTTCTTATAGATAACGACATCTTTCAAATATTCTACCAGTTCCTTTTTCTCAATAGGAGCCAAAAAGGGAGCTGAATAGCAGGATTGAAAGAAAGCAGCATTAGGAATTTTGGAAGAATCTCTTATGCAGCAGATACTGGACATTTTTGTGCAGGACAAAATCCAAAACTGCAAAAATGTCCAGTTTTTTCCAACTATCCGAATGTGGTACTATACAAAATGTACAGAAAAAGACAAGTTTATCCTGTCTGTCATATGGTATATTCAGATTACAAAATATTTAAGGGAGGAATTTTCAAGATGAAAAGAAAATTACTTGGCGCTTTACTCAGTACAGCAATGGTTGCTTCTCTGACAGTCGGATGCGGCGGCGGCAATGACACCACTCCGGCAGATACGCCGGCGGATACCGAGGCTCCGGCAGATGCAGAAACGCCCGCAGACAATGAAGCAGATGACGCTTCGGCACCGGCGGCAGCAGGCGGCGGCAAGATCGGTATTTCCATGCCGACCCAGTCTCTGGAGCGCTGGAACCGTGACGGCGCTTATCTGGATGAGCAGTTCAAGGCGGCAGGTTTTGAGACCGTTCTTACCTATTCGGACAATGATTCAGGAAAACAGGTCAACGATATCCAGAACATGCTGGCTGACGGCGTGAATCTGCTGGTGGTGGCAGCCATCGACGGAGAGGCTCTGAATACTGCCATGAACGAGGCGGCAGAAGCAAACGTACCGGTTATTTCCTATGACCGTCTGATTCTGAACGACGCAGTTTCTTATTATGTATCCTTTGATAACTATACCGTTGGAAAACTTCAGGGTGAGTTTATCGTAGATACGCTGGATCTTGCCAATGCAGGCGATACGGTCTACAACATGGAGATCACCGCAGGCGACCCGGCGGACAACAACGCAGGCTATTTCTATCAGGGAGCGATGGATGCTCTTCAGCCGTATCTGGATGCAGGTACTCTGAACGTCGTATCCGGACAGACTGATTTTGACAGCGTTGCAACTGCTCAGTGGAATACCGACACCGCTCTTGAGAGAGCACAGAACGTTCTGTCTTCCTACTATGCAGACGGAACCCAGCTGGATGTATGGCTCTGCTCCAACGACTCCACCGCGCTTGGCGTAGCGCAGGCAGTGACTTCTGACTATGCAGGTTCCAATTCCGTGCTGATCACCGGTCAGGACGGCGACGAAGCAAATCTGAAGAACATCGTGGACGGCGTGCAGACCATGACGGTTTATAAAAACGTAAGCAACGAGTCCGTTGTAACGCTGGCTCTTGCAAAAGCAATTCTGGCAGGCGACACGATCGATGATTCTCTGGTTCCGTCCTTTGGCATCGAGTGTGCGTTTGACACCGAGTCCTACGAGACTTCCGAAGGCAACAAGTGCCCGTCCTTCCTGCTGGTGCCGAACGTGATCACCAAGGACAATCTGCAGGATCTGGTGGACACCGGTCTGTATACCATGGGCGACGACGGATATCTGTCTGCAGCAAACTGATTATAAAACAGGCAATTACGCAGGACCTTAAGAAAGGGCGGGGCATCTGTCCCGCCTTTCTTTACAGGAAAGGAGGAGGAGCTTTTGGCAGATATTATTCTGGAGATGAAATCCATTACCAAGGAGTTCCCGGGAGTGAAGGCGCTGGATAATGTGAATCTGGTCGTGGAGCGCGGGGAGATCCATGCGCTGATCGGCGAGAACGGCGCCGGCAAATCAACGCTCATGAATGTGCTGTCCGGGACGTATCCCGCGGGCAGCTATACGGGAGAAATCTATTATAATGGGGAGCTTTGCCAGTTTAAGACGCTGAAGGACAGCGAGGCGAAGGGAATCGTGATCATCCATCAGGAACTGGCGCTGATCCCGCTGCTTACCATCGGCGAGAACATGTTTCTGGGAAATGAGAAGAAAAATAAAATGGGACATATCGACTGGGATATGACCTACAATGAAGCGGAAAAACACATGCAGCAGGTAGGGCTCTATGAATCTGCCCAGACCCTGATCAAGGATATCGGAACCGGCAAGCAGCAGCTGGTAGAGATTGCAAAAGCATTTTCCAAAAATGTAAAACTTCTGATCCTGGATGAGCCCACATCTTCGCTGAATGACGAGGACGCGAAGATGCTTCTGGATCTTCTGATTGAATTTAAGAAAAACGGACTGACATCCATCATCATTACGCACAAGCTGAACGAGATTATCTACTGTGCGGACAAGGCGACGATCGTCCGCGACGGTTCGACCATCGAGACGCTGGTAAAGGGCGTGGACGAATTCAGTGAGGACCGCATTATCAAGGGGATGGTGGGACGTCCCATGGACGACCGTTATCCGGCGAGGGAGCATAAGGTGCAGAAGGAAGTGGGGCTGGAAGTAAAGGACTGGACAGTCTATCATCCGCTCTATCATGAGAAGGTTGTGGACAATCACATTTCCTTTAAGGTACATAAAGGAGAGGTTGTGGGCTTCTCCGGCCTGCAGGGCGCAGGACGGACAGAACTTGCCATGTCCATCTTCGGCAGGAGCTACGGAACGAATATCAGCGGGGAACTGTATCTGAACGGGGAGAAAGTGGAGCTTAAGAGCACCGAACAGGCAATCCGCCACGGACTTGCCTATGTGACGGAAGACAGAAAGACCAACGGATTGATTCTTGGAGAGTCCATTCGTTTTAATACGACACTGGCGAGACTGGATAAGGTCTGCGGAAATGGTGTCATTGATACGACGGCGGAACAGAAAGTGGCGGAGGAGATGACTGACGCCATGGGCACCAAGACCCCTTCCATTGAGCAGAAGGTGGGCAATCTGTCCGGCGGAAACCAGCAGAAAGCGCTGCTTGGCAAATGGATGTTCACCGAACCGGATGTGCTGATTCTGGATGAACCGACCCGCGGGATTGACGTGGGCGCCAAGTATGATATCTATTGTCTGATCAATGAGATGGTGGAAAACGGAAAATCTGTGATCATGATTTCTTCCGAGATGCCGGAGCTCATCGGTATGTGCGACCGCATTTACATTATGAACGAGGGCGAGCTGAAGGGAGAACTGGATGCGAAGGAAGCAACGCAGGAGAAGATCATGAGCTTTATCATCAGTGCAGATCAATAAGAGGAAAGGAGTGTTGTGTTACATGTCAACGAATAAAGAAAATCAGGGGAATGCACCGTTTCATCTGGGAGAATTTCTGACCAGATACAGTATGGTCATCGCCCTTGTCATCGTATTTATACTGTTTTATTTTCTGACGGACGGACGCCTTCTGTATGCGCAGAACATGTCCAATCTGCTTTTGCAGAATGGTTATGTGCTGGTCATGGCATGCGGCATGCTTCTGTGTATTCTCACCGGCGGCAACATTGACCTGTCCGTAGGATCCGTGATCTGTATGGTGGGCGGTGTGGCTGCAGTTATGATCACCAACCATGGTTTCAATATCTATCTGACCATACTGATCTGTCTTGCCATCGGCGTACTGGCAGGCGTCTGGCAGGGGTACTGGATCGGTTATGTAAGGATTCCGCCCTTTATCACGACGCTGGGCGGCATGTTTGTGTTCCGCGGTTTCGGCCGCCTCGTACTGGACAGCAAGACCGTGTCCGTTCAGGATCCGGCATTTCTGAATATCTTTACCGCCTATATCAAGATTCCGGGGCTGGATACGGACACCCGCATCCTCTCTCCGCTGGTGATCGGTGCTCTGGTGGTGGTATTTATCTTCTACAGCACGATTTCATCCCGTGCAAACAAGGCAAAGAAGGGGTACCGTCAGAACAGTGCGCTGACGGATTTCGGACGCAGCGGACTGATCTCTGCGGCGCTCCTGGCATACTGCTATCTGCTGAGCCAGTATAAGGGGGTCTCTGTCATGCTCCTGTGGGTGGTGGTGATCTGTCTGATCTATCATTTTATCACCTCCAAGACTGCGTTCGGACGTTATTTCTACGCGGTGGGCGGCAATGAGAAAGCAACGCAGCTTTCCGGCATCAATACGAATAAGGTGTATTTTATCGCCTATGCGAATATGGGGCTTCTGGCAGGACTGTGCGGCCTGCTCTGTCTGGCGCGCGTGGGTTCCGTCAATGGTTCCACCGGTACTTCCTTCGAGATGGATGCCATCGGTTCCTGCTTTATCGGCGGCGCCTCCGCTTACGGCGGCAGCGGCACCGTTCCCGGCGTCATCATCGGTGCGCTCCTTCTGGGCGTCATCAACATGGGCATGTCCATCATGGGGATCGGCGACTCTTGGCAGTACGTGGTAAAGGGCGGCGTGCTTCTGGTGGCGGTCATCTTCGACGTGGTTTCCAACCGCAAGGGCGGCAAATGATCTGCAACTGAGAGCATAGAAAGAAAAAAATGTAAATAATATGTTAATTTTTTCAAAGGGCTGTGTATACGGCCCTTTTTTTGTGGTATACTCCAAGTAGGCAGTGTGCATGACAAAAGTATGCGGACAAGGGGTGTGCCATGTCTGTATGCAGGTTCTGCAAATCTGTATCCGTCTTACAGAAATTGGGGCTGTGAGCCGGAAAAGGCACTACATAGAGAAGGAGAGGGGTGATTTTTGTGGTCAGAGAAAGGGTGATAATCAAAAATGAGAACGGCCTGCATCTGCGTCCGGCAGGCAGGCTGGTAACAGAGGCCAATAAATGCAGTTCCCATGTTATGATGATCTGCGGAGAACATACCATGAACTGCAAAAGCCTCATGAGCCTGCTCGCATTTCCGGTCTGCCCGGGAGATGAGGTGACGGTGGAATGCTACGGAGAAGACGAAGATCAGGCATTAAGACGAATTGTTACTTTTCTGAAAGCCCTGTAATGCGGGGCATGACACATCCTGAGGATGTGTCTTTTTTTCGTTTCTTTTTCTTGACAGAAGGAACAGAATTCTATATGCTGAGAGTGTCTAAGATAATAAATCAGTCTTCACAGGTCATTATTCCATGACGAAATTTCCTGATTCGAATATAATAAGCATCGTTCGTATGCCTGGTTTGTAGTAGAAAGGAGAATGCACGTGTATTTAAACAGCGATGCATGGATGATGAAAAAGATATTTGAGATCTCGGACTGTGCCCTGATCCGGATGGTGAACCATCTTTTTCAGACAGAATATGAAGACAGGGAATATGTACGAAAGGAGTGGAAGGAATCAGAGGCAATCAGTGTCTGTATGACCGTTGGCTGCGCAAACCGTTATGAATTTCAGCTGCGCCGTTTTGGCGGATGCCTGCAGATCTGTGCTAAGGACAAAGGGTGTCTCTTCCAGTTTGAAGATGCGGTAGAGCATTCCGCTGTACAGATTCGGGATCCCCAGGCAACATATTTTGGAAAAAACAGGAAGGAGGCATACTGTACAACTCTGGAATTTGCAGGGCACGGGCAGATCGTGCTGCCGATCTATGACATTACGCTGAATGACCGTTCCGCATGGGTACTCGAAGAGAACGGACTGATCCTGTTTCTGCCTTTTCTGTTTTACTGCTTTGCAGCCGAGGCAGAATGGATGGAAGAAAGACAGGAAACATTGAAATCTTTTGTATTACGTGATATAGTAGGAGCACTACATATAAGTATGCAGAAAGGGAATCTGACGGTGTTTGACGTGCAGAGACTGAAGCAGTGCTGCCGGCAGATGCTGTGGCGGACGCTGCCGGGGGAAAGGGCCATGCAGGATCTGGAGTTTCAGGATCTGCTTCTGAGGGCCCTGGATGCGGATATTGACCGTCTGGAACGTTATCACCGGCAGGAAATGAAAAAAGCCCGGAATATTTGCAGAGAAAGATGATACACTACTATATGGACACATTTGCCTTCAGACATGTTCTGCATAAAATGGAAATGTGAATGTGAACCGTTCAGTGAAAAACAAAAATGAGGTGGACCGTATGAAAAAATGGTGGTTAACAGTATGTATGGCAGCATGTTTTCTGACAGGCTGCAGCAGAGCAGGTTCTTCGGCGGATACGCAGGCAGGATACAGGGACGATGTGTCCGCACAGGCTCTGGTGGAAGCAGTGGCGGCAGAGCTGGGAGACGATTACTGGGCGGATACAGAGCTGCCGCCGGAGTTTCTGGATGACTGGTACGGAATCTCGGATGACATGTATGAAGAGTATTACGGGCAGACTCCCATGATCTCTGCCAACGTGGACGCTCTGGTCGTCGTGAAAGCTGCGGAGGGAAAGCTGACAGATGTGGAAGACGCGCTGGATACCTACCGGGAATCCATGGTCCAGGATACGTTTCAGTATCCGATCAACATTCCGAAGATCCAGGCATCCGAGATTCGTACATTTGGAAATTATGTGTGTTTTGTACAGCTTGGCGCAGATATGGACGGGATGGAAGACGATGATGAAGCGGCGATCAAAGCATGTCAGGAGATGAATGGACGTGCACTGTCAGTCATTGAGAAGGAGCTGACCAGATAGAGGATGGTATTTTCCAGTCTGCTCTTTATCTTCCGGTTTCTTCCGGCGTTTCTGGCCGTGTACAGGCTGACGCCTGCGCGGTTTCGCAATCAGGTGCTTTTTGCGGGCAGCCTTGTCTTTTATGCATGGGGAGAACCGGTTTATCTGATGCTTATGCTGTTCTCCGCATTTTTTGATTATGGCAACGGCCTTATGCTGGAATATGCAAAAAAACACAGGAAAACAGGGCTTGCAGGGGTGGTGCTTACAGGCTCCATCCTTGTAAATCTGTCTCTGCTTGCCATATTTAAATATTCCGGGGTCCTGCCTCTTCCCGTCGGGATCTCTTTTTATACGTTTCAGACCATGTCCTATACGATTGACGTCTATCGTGGGGAGGTGCCTGCACAAAGAAACCTGTGGGCGTTCGGCGCCTATGTGTCCATGTTTCCTCAGCTGATCGCCGGTCCGGTCGTCAAATACAGGGATGTGGAGGCAGAGCTTGCCGCGCGGACCATGGATGTCCGGGGCGGATATGAAGGCATCGGCCGTTTCTGCACGGGACTTGGGAAAAAGGTACTGCTGGCCAATCAGATCGGTCTTCTGTGGGAGGCGGTGCAGAAGATCCCGCCGGAACAGATGAGCATGCTGACGGCCTGGCTTGGAAGCGGAGCCTTTGCGCTCCAGCTGTATTTTGATTTTTCCGGCTATTCGGACATGGCAATCGGGCTGGCGCGGATGCTTGGATTTCATCTGAAGGAGAATTTTGACTACCCGTACACTTCCGGAAGTATCACGGAATTCTGGCGCAGGTGGCATATTTCTCTGGGGCAGTGGTTCCGGGAGTATGTCTATATTCCTCTGGGCGGCAACAGGAAAGGCTTTCTGGTCCAGATGCGGAATCTTCTGATCGTATGGGCGCTGACCGGGATCTGGCATGGAAGAGGCTGGAATTTTCTGATATGGGGGCTGTATTTCGGCGTGCTGCTCATCCTGGAAAAATGTGTGCTGCTTCGGTGGCTGGCCCGTGTTCCCCGGCTGTGCGGGCACATCTACACCATGGCGGCGGTGACGGCAGGCATGACCATCTTTGCCGTGGAGGATCCAGGCGGCGGGCTTCGTCAGGCATGGATGCTGTTCGCAGGAGCGCCGGTTTTTTGTAATATGCAGAGTATATGGCTTCTGTCCAATTACGGTATCCTGTTTTTTCTGTGTCTGCTGGGCGCTCTGGGAGCCGGAAAGAGGCTGGGGAAGTATCCGGCGGTATGGGCGGCGGCCGGAATCCTGTCGGTGGCATATATTGTGGATGCGTCCTATAACCCGTTTTTATATTTCCGGTTTTAGGGATGCAAAGGAAAATGAAGTATGGAAACAGGGAAGAAAAGCGGAAAAGGAAAAAAAGAAGCGGTCTGCTGTCTGGTCTTTCTGCTGCTGCTCTATGGCCTGTGGGCGGCGGATCTTCTGTGCCCGGACCGGCTGTATTCGGACTGGGAGAAGCGGCTGCTGGCTCAGAAGCCGGCGCCGGAGGCAGAGGATGTCCTGAACGGCAGTTATATGGAGGCATATGAAGAGTGGCTGACGGACCAGTTTCCGGCGAGGGATCGGTGGATCGGCCTGAAGACCCGCTGCGAGCTTCTGCTGGGCAAAAAGGAGATAGACGGCATATTTATCGGAAAGGACGGTTATCTCTTCTCTGAAAGCGATCAGACGGCGGACTGGGACCGTCTGGAGGCGCAGGCGGAGGAACAGTTCGGCGAAGAGACCGTAAGCCGGATCCATGTGCCTGCGGCGGGAGCAGTGCTGACAGAGAAGGTGCCTTATGGAATCTCATTTTCCATGCGGGAGGATGCGGTATCGCAGAATCTTACGGCGCACAGAGCGGAATACATCTATTACCGGACCGATCACCACTGGACCATGCTGGGGGCGTATTATGCCTATGAGGCATGGGCAAAGGAGCGGGGACTGCGTCCGGTACCCCTGTCCGGGCTTTTGCCGGAAACCGTCAGGGAAGATTTTCTGGGGAGCCATTATGCGAGACTTCATTATGCAGAACGGGAGGATACGATGGAGCTGTATGATCCGGGGATGGCATGCAGCGTGGTCTATGATCTTGGTGAATCGGATCTGTCCGGGCTGTATCAGCCGGAGCTTCTGACTTCGGAGGATGCCTACCGGTTTTTTCTGGATGGAAACCATGGGGTGGTGCAGATCGATACCGGACAGGGGAAGGGACATCTGGCGGTTCTGAAGGATTCCTTTGCCAACTGCCTGATTCCCTTTCTGAGCGTTCACTATCGGAAGATCACGGTGGTGGATCCGCGGTATTTCCGGTCGGATCCGGTTTCCTGGCTTGCCGGGCAGGGGGTGACGGAGGTGCTGATCGTGGCGCAGGATACAGTAACCGTTGCTGTTACTGTCCGGATATCTGCCGGTATTCAGCCTGCCATGGGCATATGTTCCTGAAAGCCCCATTGAAGGGCGCCGGTCCTCAGGGCGCGTCTTTTGCGCCCTTAGTACCGCTGCTGCCTTTGCGGTAAGGAGGGACCCACGTAGTGGGAGGATTCCTTATCGCCCTTCATGAAGCGCAAGCGGGATTTGCGATGAGGGGGGACCCACGCAGTGGGGAGAGTCCTGATCGCCTGGCTTGAAGGTACATATGCCCATGGCAGGCGTCCGGGGCAGAGCAGAAGTGAACAGTAATCAGCAGCTTTTTAGACCGACGCGTCCGTGCGAATAAGCGGTTGAAAAGGAAAGCGTTTTGTGTTATTCTGAAACCGGAGGTTAAACAGCGGATGAGATGGAAGAAAACAGCGTGCATGCTGCTGGCGGCAGTGATATGGGTTTCCGGCATCTCTGCATCGGCTTCGAGTATCAAGAGCCTGCAGAATCAGAAATCACAGAATGAAAAAGAACTGAAGAATATCCAGTCGCAGATCAGCGGCCTGGAGAGCAAAAAGAACGCTCTCAGCAGTGAGATCAACGGGCTGAATGATGAGTTGACGGAGACACTTTTGAATATTGCAGTACTGGAGAGTGATCTGGCTGATAAGGAAGTTCAGATTGAAGAGGCACAGATCGCATATGAAGAAGCGAAGGCGACAGAGGAGCGGCAGTATGAGGCCATGAAGCTTCGGATCCAGTATCTGTATGAGGCAGGCAGTGAAAGCTATCTGGAGCTTTTTCTGACCTCGGACAGCATGGCAGAAATGATGAACATGGTGGACTATGCAGGAGAATTACAGGAGTATGACAACCGGCTTCTGGATGAATATAAAGCGGCCAAGCAGGCTGTAATCGAGCTTCAGCAGCGGCTGGAGGAAGAAAAGGCAGAGCTTCTGGAGATGCAGGAACAGCTGGAAGAAGAAAAGTCGAGCCTTCAGTCCATGATCGCAAGAAAGCAGACAGAGGTGGCGAATTTTGACAGTCAGCTCAGTGCGGCACAGGCAAAAGCCAGCGAATACCAGCAGAAGATCAAGGAACAGAATTCCCAGATCAGGAAGCTGCAGGAGGAAGCGGCACGGGCGGCAGCGGCAGCCAAAGCTGCGGCGGCGAAAAATGCAGCAAAATCATCCGGGGGAACCTCATCCGGCGGAACTTCCTCAAACGGGACCTCGTCAAACGGAAATTCCGGTGACGGGGCAATGGGAAGCAGCGGAAATTCCGGCGGCAGTTCGTCAGGCTCCTCCGGGGGAAGCTCTTCCGGCTCTTCCGGAGGCGGAAGAACTTCCCCCGGAGGCACGGGAAGCTCGATTGCTTCCTATGGACTTCAGTTTGTGGGACGCCCGTATGTACTGGGGGGAAACAGCCTGACCAATGGAACGGACTGTTCCGGATTTGTCAATCTGGTGCATGCACATTTCGGTATTTCCACGCCCCGGCAGTCCAGTGCGCTGGCAGGCGGCGGCAGAGCAGTCAGCGATTCGGACAAGCAGCCCGGAGATGTGGTCTGCTATCAGGGCCACGTGGGCATTTACATAGGGAATAACCAGATCGTGCATGCGAGTACGCCGTCCAGCGGCATTAAAGTGACCAACATGTATTATCGCAGCGTACTGGGGATTCGCCGGTACTGGTAATGGTTCCGGGAACTGCAAAAATTTTGGAAAAGTCGAAAAATGAATTGACAAACTGAATGGCAGTGTTTATCATGATATCCGATACATTCTTTTTGTATCGGATATTTTAATTTCTATACGAGGAGGAAATGATTATGAAAAAGTTACTTAGTCTTTCTCTGGCAGCAGCACTTGCGGTATCTGCAACCGCATGCGGAAATTCCGGCAGCGGAAGTTCGGATGGAGCAGATGCTGAGGCACCTGCAGCAGGGACGGAAGGTACAGAGGCAGAAGGTACACAGACGGAAGGCGCTGAGGATGCAGGAACCGGGAGTGCGGCTGCAGACGGCAGCGTATTTAAGATCGGCGCGATCGGACCGACCACCGGCGCGGCTTCTGCTTATGGAACCGCAGTTATGAACGCAGCAAAGATCGCAGTGGATGAGATCAATGCGGCAGGCGGAATCAACGGATATCAGGTGGAGTTCAATCCGCAGGATGATGAGCACGACCAGGAGAAATCCGTGAATGCATATAACACGCTGAAGGACTGGGGGATGCAGCTTCTGCTTGGAACCGTAACTTCGGCTCCCTGTATCGCAGTAGAAGCAGAGGCATCTGCAGACAACATGTTCCTTCTGACCCCGTCAGGCTCTGCAATTGACTGTATCTCCGGGGAGAATGCGTTCCGCGTATGTTTTGCAGACCCGGATCAGGGTACGGCATCCGCACAGTATATCGGTGAGAACGGACTGGCAGAGAAAGTTGCAGTGATCTATGACAGTTCGGATGTATACTCTTCCGGTATCTATGAGACATTTGTAACCGAGGCGGCAAATCAGCCGTTTGAGATCGTGGCTTCCGAGGCCTTTACGGCAGACAGCAAGACGGACTTCTCCGTACAGCTTCAGAAGGCAAAGGATTCCGGAGCAGATCTGGTATTCCTTCCGTTTTATTATAATGAAGCGGCTCTGGTGTTCACACAGGCAGCAGGTATGAATTTCGCACCGAAGTGGTTTGGTGTGGACGGCATGGACGGTATCCTGAGCGGTGTGGAAGGCTTTGATTCTTCTCTGGCAGAGGGCGTTATGCTCCTGACTCCGTTCTCCGCAGATGCAGAGGATGAGCTTACGAAGAATTTCGTTGCAAAATATGCGGAGCTGTGCAATGGTGAGACCCCGAACCAGTTTGCAGCAGACGCTTATGACGGAGTTTATATCATGAAGGCAGCGCTGGAGCAGGCAGGCTGCACGCCGGATATGTCCGCTTCTGATATCTGCGATGCACTGAAGACAGCCATGACGGAGATCACGGTAGACGGTCTGACCGGTTCCGGAATGACCTGGTCCGCAGACGGTGAGCCGTCCAAGAGTCCGAAGGCAGTCGTAATTGAAGGCGGCGTTTACGTCGGTATGTAAGAAGTAATTACGGAACCCAATGGGGGGTTGCAAAAGCAACCCCCCTGTTTTGAAATATAGCGAGGTGTCTCATGAGTTTTTTATCTTATTTAATCAACGGCATCAGTCTCGGTAGTGTATATGCCATAATCGCACTGGGCTATACCATGGTGTATGGTATTGCCAAAATGCTGAATTTTGCCCATGGCGATGTCATTATGGTGGGGGGATATGTTGCCCTGACTATGATGCTGAACCTGAATATGAATCCTTTGACAGCGATTCTTGTGGCGATCGTGGCATGTACAGTGCTGGGAATCTGCATTGAAACCATTGCATACCGCCCGCTTCTGGGGGCGGCTTCGCCTCTGGCGGTTCTGATCACTGCAATCGGCGTCAGCTATTTTCTGCAGAATGTCGTGCTTCTGGTCTTCGGATCCAATCCGAAAAGTTTTCAGTCCGTTGTTACATTTGGAGATCTGCAGCTGGCAGACGGCGCGCTTACCGTGTCAGATGAGGCGGTTGTCACGATTCTGACCTGTGTGATTATTATGGTGGTTCTGACACTGTTTATCAATAAGACAAAGGCAGGGCAGGCCATGCAGGCGGTATCCGAAGACAAGGGAGCGGCAAGGCTTATGGGGATCAATGTGAACGGGACGATCGCACTGACCTTTGCCATTGGCTCGGGTCTTGCGGCTGTGGCAGGTATTCTGCTTCTGTCTTCCTATCCGTCCCTGACGCCGTATACAGGCTCCATGCCGGGCATCAAGGCGTTTGTTGCAGCTGTATTCGGGGGAATCGGTTCGATTCCGGGCGCCTTTATCGGAGGAATTCTTCTCGGAGTCATTGAGATTCTGGGAAGGGCATATATTTCTTCCCAGCTGGCGGATGCCATTGTATTCGCTGTCCTGATCGTTGTGCTGCTTGTAAAGCCGACGGGACTTTTGGGCAAGGCTGTTCAGGAGAAAGTGTAGGTGTGAGGAATGAAGAATCTGAATAAAACAACAAAGGACAATCTGATTACATATGGTATGGTGCTCATTGCCTATGTGGTGGTGGAGATGCTTTTGAAAGCAGGCGTGATTTCCAGTCTGCTTCAGGGACTTCTGGTGCCGTTATGCGTTTATGTGGTTCTGGCGATTTCCCTGAATCTGGTGGTCGGTATCTCCGGGGAACTGAGTCTGGGCCATGCAGGTTTTATGTGCGTGGGGGCATTTGCAGGAGCTTTTGTTTCCAACTGTGTGAAAGATGTGATCACTGCAGGCAGCGTGCGGATCCTTCTGGCATTGCTGGTGGGCGCAGCGGCAGCGGCTGTGTTCGGCCTTCTGATCGGGATTCCGGTGCTCCGGCTCCGGGGAGATTATCTTGCAATTGTGACGCTGGCTTTTGGCGAAATCATAAAGAATGTCATGAATGTCTTTTTTATCGGAATTGACGGCAGCGGGATCCACGTGTCCATGAAAGACAAGATGTCTCTTGGAATGGCGGCGGACGGCAATGTGATCATCAACGGTCCTCAGGGAATTACCGGAACGCCGAAGGATTCGAATTTTACCATCGGTGTTCTTCTGATCCTGGTTACCCTGTTTATTGTATTAAACCTGATCAACTCCAGAGACGGCCGTGCAATCCGGGCGATCCGCGACAACCGGATCGCAGCGGAATCCGTGGGGATCAATATTACAAAATACAAGCTGATGGCATTCTCGGTATCCGCTTCTCTTGCCGGGGCGGCGGGTGTACTCTATTCACACAATCTGGCATCTTTGCAGGCTTCGAAATTCGGCTTTAATACGTCTATCCTGGTGCTGGTATTCGTAGTTCTGGGCGGCATCGGAAACATTCGCGGTTCTATCATTGCAGCGGTGGTTCTGACGCTCCTGCCGGAACTTTTAAGGGCGCTGAACGATTATCGTATGCTGATCTATGCCATCGTTCTGATTGCAATGATGCTCTTTACCTCCAGCCCTGCAGGTATGGCTTTCAGAGAACGCTTTTCGTTAAAGAGGCTGACGGGGCAGAAAAAAGAGGGGAAGGAGGAAGTGTAAGATGGCATTACTGGAAGTGAAAAATCTTGGCATTTCCTTTGGCGGCCTGCGTGCCGTGGACAATTTTAATCTGGAGATCGAACAGGGACAGCTGTATGGCCTGATCGGGCCCAACGGAGCGGGAAAGACGACCGTGTTCAATATGCTGACCGGCGTCTATAAACCGACCGACGGAAAGATTTATCTGGATGGAGAGGATATTACCGGGAAGAACAATATAGAGATCAATAAGTCCGGGATTGCAAGAACTTTTCAGAATATCCGGCTTTTTTCCGGGCTGACGGTTCTGGATAACGTGAAGGTGGGACTGCATAATCAGAAGGAATATACCTATTCTGCCTTGACAGGGATCCTGCGCCTTCCCGGATTTCGGAAGACAGAGCGGGAGATGGATGCGCGGGCGCTGGAGATCCTGAAGGTATTTGAACTGGATCAGGAAGCAGGCTATATGGCTTCCAACCTTCCTTACGGAAAACAGAGGAAGCTGGAGATTGCCCGGGCTCTTGCCACGAATCCGAAGCTTCTGCTTCTGGATGAGCCGGCAGCCGGCATGAATCCCAATGAGACACAGGAGCTGATGGACACGATCAGCTTTGTACGCGATGAATTCCATATGACCATTCTTCTGATCGAGCATGATATGAAGCTGGTAGCAGGTATCTGTGAGAAGCTGACGGTCCTGAATTTCGGACAGGTGCTGGCATGCGGAGATACTTCCGGGGTGCTGAAAAATCCGGAAGTCATCACGGCATATCTTGGGGAATAGGAGGAACAGAAGATGGCTATGCTTGAAGTTAGAGACCTGGAAGTTTTTTATGGAATGATTCAGGCGATTAAAGGGATATCCTTTGAAGTCAATGAAGGAGAGGTAATCGCACTGATCGGAGCCAACGGGGCAGGTAAGACAACAACGCTCCATACAGTCTCCGGGCTGCTTGCTCCAAAGGCAGGAACCGTCACCTTTGAGGGAAAGGATATTACGAAGACGCCTGCCCATAAGATTGTATCCTGCGGGATGGCGCACGTACCGGAGGGAAGGAGAGTATTCGCTTCCCTGAGCGTATATCAGAACCTGAAGATGGGCGCTTATACAAGAAGCGACAAGGAAGAGATTGAAGAGTCTCTCAGGATGGTATATACCCGTTTCCCCAGGCTGGAGGAACGGAAAAATCAGCCGGCCGGAACGCTTTCAGGCGGTGAGCAGCAGATGCTTGCCATGGGGCGGGCGCTGATGTCCAGACCCAGGATCATTCTGATGGATGAGCCTTCCATGGGTCTGTCGCCAATCTTTGTAAATGAGATATTTGATATTATCAAACAGGTAAGTGCAGGCGGAACCACGGTTCTTCTGGTGGAACAGAATGCGAAGAAGGCCCTGTCAATCGCAGACCGTGGTTATGTTCTGGAGACCGGAAAGATCGTACTGGAGGGGAAGGCGCAGGAGCTTCTGGAGGATGAGTCTGTGAAAAAGGCATATCTGGGAGAATAGACCTGCGTATGAATTGACGAAAAATGAAGTGGATGATATTATGGGCTGCCGTACTGAGTATGACACTGGCTCACTTTGGGGAAGCGTCTGATGCGGCAAAAAAGGATGCGGCCGGGGATTTTGGCGGCTGTCTGGTTGTGATCGATGCGGGGCATCAGCAGAAGGGCAACTCTGAAAAAGAGCCCATTGGTCCCGGGGCATCGGAGACAAAAGCGAAGGTGGCGGGCGGCACATCCGGGTCTGCTTCCGGTCTGAAAGAATACGAACTGACGCTTCAGGTCGCACAGAAGCTGGAGGCGATTCTGACGGAGCGGGGATTTGAAGTGCTTATGGTCCGGACGTCCAATGATGTGAACATCAGCAATGCAGAACGCGCAGCAGTGGCAAATGATGCAGGCGCGGATGCATTTATCCGGATCCATGCCAACGGTTCCGAGGACAGCAGCGTAAACGGCGCCATGACGATCTGCCAGACGCCTTCCAATCCTTATAACGGAGCGCTTTACAGCCAGAGCCGCGCACTGTCGGACTGCGTGCTGGATGCATTTGTGGAAAAGACCGGAGCGAAGAAGCAGCGGGTGTGGGAAACGGATACCATGAGCGGAATCAACTGGGCGTCGGTTCCGACGACGATTATCGAGATGGGCTATATGACAAACCCGGCGGAAGATCTGAAGATGGCGTCGGAGGAATACCAGTATCTGATGGCGGAAGGAATGGCGGACGGAATCGCACAATATCTGGAAACCGAGTAGAAAAATATAAAAAGGAGATGTATAAACATCTCCTCTTTATATTTTCATGCTGTCATTCCTGTTCTGTCATTTCCGTATAATTCTCAAATCAAATATATTACCTATTGAACTGATGAGGTCCTATAAGATATAAGAAGATGTAAATACTTATAATTAAATTTAATATAAGAATCCGTAAATGTTCACAATAAGAATTAGAGTTTGGTTACATTGGTAGCCTGCGGTCCTTTTGCTCCGTTAACGACTTCGAATTCAACAGCCTGGCCTTCTTCAAGGGACTTAAATCCTTCCATGTTCAGCCCTGAATAGTGAACGAATACATCGTTTCCCTCCTCATCGGAGATGAAACCATATCCCTTCTGGTTGTTGAACCATTTTACTGTACCTTTATTCATTCTGGTACCTCCTTACTAGATATGCATGCATCTAATCGCATAGTATAAGACTACCATAGTTTAAGAAGCGTGTCAAATAAAATCGACTGACAAAGCAGTAGAAAAATCGACCGTCATGAAACGATTCGGCAGTTCATACACTGGATAATAACAGGTAGAGGACAGGGGTATATTTTGAAGAGAATATTATTTGTCAATATTTTGATCCTGCTGGTGTTTGCAGGGATCTCCTACTGGGCGCAGGAGAAGGAAAAGCTTGAGATTACCATGGCAGAAAGGGCACAGACGGCTTCTGCCGCGGGGACGGAAGAAGAGACGCCGCAGCCCGCAGGTACAACGGATAATCCTGCGGAACAGAATCCGCAGGCTGAGAACCCGACCGATGCACAGCAGGAGGAGACAAAGAAGGACTTTATCCGCTGGGTGGACTTCGGGGTATCCAAATTTGCCATGACCGAGGCCTATGAATACGACAGGGATACCTATGGGACAGACGCGCATATCAGCTGGATCGATCAGCTGGCATACACGGCGGCATATACAGGAGGCTCCTTTGACAGCGATCGGACGGTCTGCCAGTACATGGATAAGCTTCGGGAAGAGATCAGCCAGGGGAAAACACTGGAAAAGCTGGTGAAGGATCTGGAATATTTTTCATACTATCAGGAGGCATACACCGCGGTTCTGGGCGGCATGGTGGGAGAGTACGAGATTGAAACAGCGGATGAGGACGGACGAAAGAGCTGGGAAAAGAGATACGGCCTGAAGGCTTTCAGCCCGATTGCCAAAGGATTCCCGTACACGGATTATGATGATTTTGGGGTGTCCAGAAGTTACGGATATAAAAGAAACCATCTGGGGCATGACATGCTTGGGCAGGTCGGGACCCCCATAGTCTGTGTGGAATCCGGATATATCGAGGCGCTGGGCTGGAACCAGTACGGGGGCTGGCGGATCGGTATCCGCAGCTTTGACAAAAAGAGATACTATTATTATGCGCATCTGCGGCAGGGATTTCCCTACCAGCCGGAGCTGAAAGAAGGTTCGGTCGTTCTTGCGGGGGATGTCATCGGTTATATGGGGCATACAGGTTACAGCACTACAGAGGATGTAAATAACATTGATCAGACACATCTGCATTTCGGGATGCAGATTATATTTGATGAATCGCAGAAAGACGGAGATAATGAAATATGGATCGACTGCTATCAGATTGCGAATTTTCTCTATCGGAATCAGTCGGAGGCGGCCAGAAATGATGAGACAAAGGAATGGCGCCGCATGTATCTGATGAAGGATCCTGCGGCGGAAGCCTATGAAAGAACCGCAGATTACTCCATGTATCCATGATGCAAAAGCTGTGCGGTTTTACTTTTTTGTGAAAAAGTGGTAGACTGTATAACGGAAACAGAAGAACGATACATAAAAATCTGATTTTCCGGGATACGAGGTGAGAAAGATGTCAGGGGAATGTCATGCACATATGATCATGGATGGGGTCAACTATAAGCAGGCTGTTGCACTCCATAAGAACGGGGTATGCGAAAGCGCGGTGAGAAAACATCTGCAGGAATGCCGGGATGCCGGTGTGACGTTTGTAAGAGACGGCGGAGACGCCCGGGGCGTGTCAAAGCTGGCGAAGGAACTGGCGCCGGAATACGGGATCGAATACCGCACGCCGATCTTTGCCATTCATAAAAGAGGGCACTATGGCGGGATCGTCGGATATCCGTTTGACACATGGGAGGAGTATAAGAGCCTGGTCAGAAGGGCAAAAGAAGAAGGCGCGGATTTTATCAAGATCATGGTAAGCGGCATTCTGGACTTTGCACATGCGGGCACGCTGACAGAAGAAGGGCTGTCGGGCGGGGAAATATACGATATGATCGGCATGGCTCATGATGCGGGAATGGCGGTCATGGCCCACTGCAACGGAGACAGAACGTGCGCCCTGACGCTGGAAGCGGGGGTGGACAGTCTGGAGCATGGATTTTTCATGTCGGAAGAGACGCTCTGTCTGCTGGCAGAAAAGGGAACTCCCTGGTTTCCGACGCTGGCGCCTGTGGGAAATCTGTCCGGCGGCGGGCGTTTCCCGGATGAAGAGGTACGGAAAAACCTGGCTATGCAGCTGGAGCGGGTACAAAAAGCGGCATCCCTTCATGCCTGTATCGGACTTGGAAGTGATGCCGGAGCCTATCTGGTCCCTCATGGACAGGGGACCAGAGATGAATATGAATACCTGAAGCGTGCGCAGGTGCCGGATCTGGTCCTGCAGAGGACAGAGCAGCGGATCCGGCAGGTATTTCAAAGGCATTAACAGGAAAATAAGGTCAGCAGTTCGGAAAATTCCCGAATCACATAATCGGGTTTCTCTACAGAGCCAAATCCGTATGCGGCATGACAGAAGGGAATGCCTGCTTCTGCCGAAGCCATGCGGTCGCCTTCGATATCGCCCACATAGACCGGAGCATGCAGATGATTCCGTTCCATGACCAGCCGGATATTGGGTCCCTTGCCAAGCCCTGTGCCGCCCGGACATTCAAAATCTGTGATACAGTCGGAAAGTCCTGTTTTTTCGAGAAAAAGTTCGATGTATCCGGACTGGCAGTTGCTGACGATGAAGAGCGGGCAGCTTTTGGAAAGCTTCCGGATCGTATCTGCCACCCCGGGGTAGAGAAGTTCCTGCGTGGATGCGGATAAGAATGCATGTTCCTGTTTGCAGCAGGCATCAATCAGCGCATAACGTTCCTTTTCTTCCAGAGAAGGGAAGACGAGATCGGCGATGGCATTTAACGGGCGTCCAAAGAGCTGTGTCAGATCATAGGCGGTAAAACGTACAGGCAGGCTGCTGTTTTCTGCCACTGCCAGGTTCCATGCATCTGCCACGACAGGGGTGGAATTCCACAGGGTGCCGTCAATGTCAAGGATGATGCTGTCTGGTTTCATAGGTTGATTTCCTTTCCTGAATAAAATATTGTTGTATGACAGTATGCTTATTCTATTGGAAAAAAGGAAAAAAAGCAAGCGTTTTCATTGATGCATGCGGAACGCCTGCGATGGGCATATGTTCCCTCCAGACAGGCGATCAGGACTCTCCCCACTGCGTGGGTCCCCCCTCATCGCAAATCCCGCTTGCGCTTAATGAAGGGCAGCAGCGGTACTAAGGCGCGAAAAGACCGCGCCTAAGGACCGGCGCCCTTCAATGGGTCTTCCAGGAACATATGCCCATCGCAGGCTGCATATCGTTGGATGCCGTAAGGTATAAAAGTGTTTGAACTAACGCATATATTGTAACAAGATCCCGGAATATGACAGGGTGAAACAGGAAAAACAGAGAGGTTTTCATGAAATACGAAAGAATCGAAGAGGCGGTCTTTAAGTCCCGTCCCAACCGTTTTATTGCGCAGGTGGCGACGGCAAAAGGCAGCGAGATCTGCCATGTGAAGAACACAGGGCGCTGCCGGGAGCTGCTGGTACCGGATGCCAGGATCTGGGTGCAGCGAAATGACAGCCCGCACAGGAAGACAGCGCTTGATCTGATTGCGGCAGAGAAAAACGGACGGATCATCAATATGGATTCGCAGGCGCCGAATCAGGTGGCTGCAGAATGGATCCGGGCCGGTCATCTGTTTTCGGAGGATGTGAGCATACGTCCGGAGACCCGGTACGGCAATTCCAGGTTTGATCTGTATCTGGAGGAAGGAAAGCGGAAGATGTTTCTGGAAGTAAAGGGAGTAACCTTGGAGGAGGATGGAATCGCGCGTTTTCCGGATGCGCCGACAGAACGGGGAGTCAAACATCTGGAAGAACTGATTGCCTGCAAAAAAGACGGATATGAAGCAGGAATTCTGTTTATGATACAGATGAAGGGAATCACCAGTCTGGAACCAAACGACCGTACGCACCCGCAGTTCGGCGCGGCGCTCAGAAGAGCGAAGAAAGCCGGGGTTCTGGTGATGGCGGCGGACTGTCTGGTAACACCGGATTCCATCTGTGCAGACAGGGAAGTGGAGGTGCGGCTGTAGATGCTGAAACAGATTGTAAAACCTCTGCTTTCATGGTATGATGGACATGCCCGTGTACTGCCCTGGAGAGAGAACAGGCATCCATACAGGGTGTGGGTATCGGAGATCATGCTGCAGCAGACCAGGGTAGAGGCAGTGAAGCCGTTTTTTGAGAGATTTATAAAAGCCCTGCCGGATGTGAAGTCTCTGGCAGAATGTCCGGAGGATGAACTTCTGAAGCTGTGGGAAGGGCTTGGATATTATAACCGGGTGCGGAATATGCAGAAGGCGGCCCAAACCGTCATGGAGCAGTATGACGGAGCGTTTCCGGCAGATTATGAGAAACTGCTTTCTCTGCCGGGAATCGGGCATTATACGGCGGGTGCCATTGGTTCCATTGCCTTTGACATTCCCATGCCGGCAGTGGACGGGAATGTGCTGCGGGTCCTGGCCCGTGTGAAGGCAAGTTATGAAGATATTCTGAAGCAGTCGGTAAAGAGCAGTATGGAAAAAGAAGTCAGGAAGATCATTCCGGCGGACCGTGCGGGAGATTTTAATCAGGCGCTGATCGAACTGGGCGCCATCGTCTGCGTGCCCAATGGAAAGGCCAGATGCGGGGCCTGCCCGCTTGCCTTCTGCTGTATGGCTAGGGAAAAAGGCATCGTGGACGAGCTTCCGAAGAAGAAGGCCAAAAAAGAGCGCCGTCTGGAGCAGAAGACCGTGCTTGTCCTTCGGGAGGGAGACCGGGTGGGCATCCGGAAACGGTCCGCTAAAGGACTGCTGGCAGGGATGTATGAGCTTCCGAATCTGGAAGGCTTCCTTGGAGAGAACGAGGTGCTGGAATGGATCCGAAAGCAGGGACTGTCCCCTCTGCGGATTCTGCCCCTTGCCGGAGCGAAACATATCTTCAGCCATGTGGAGTGGCAGATGACAGGCTATGCGGTAAGTCTGGAAGAGACTGAACACATGGACCGGGACGGCCTGTTTTTTACAGATGCAAAAGAAACAGAGGAAAAATACCCGATCCCGGCGGCATTTGCCGCATATGCGCGGTATATGGATATCGTGCTGGGACAGGAAAGATATGAAGAAAGGTAGAGAAAAGATGTTTGACAGTGTGATTATTGGAGCAGGAGTTGCCGGTTGTGTGGCGGCAAGAGAACTGGCGGAGGCAGGGAAAAAAGTGCTGGTGCTGGAGCAAAGAGACCATATCGGGGGAAACTGCTATGACGAGAAGGATGAACATGGAATTTTAATTCACAAGTACGGCCCCCATATCTTTCATACAAAGGCGCAGAGAGCATATGATTATCTGTCCCGTTTTACAGAGTGGTATGCATTCGGGCATGAGGTGGTAGCCAATGTGCACGGCAGGCTGATTCCGGTGCCCTTTAACCTGAATACGCTCCATATGGTGTATGAGAAGGAAGAGGCGGACGTTCTGGAAAAGAAACTGGTTGACGCGTTTGGTATGGAGACAAGGGTCCCGATCTTAAAGCTTCGGGAGCATGAAGACCCGCAGATCCGGCAGATCGCGGATTACGTATATGAAAATATTTTCCTGCACTATACGATGAAGCAGTGGGGACAGACTCCGGAGGAGATCGATCCGGCGGTGACCGGAAGGGTGCCGGTTCTGATCTCTTATGACAACCGGTATTTTCAGGAACCGTATCAGGGCATGCCGCTGAAGGGCTATACCCCCATGTTTGAGGCGATGCTTGACCATCCGGGTATTACGGTGGAGACCGGCGTAGATGCGCGCAGCAGGCTGGATTTCAGGGGAAATCAGGTGTTCTTTGACGAGGAAGCTTTTACCGGGGAAGTGATCTATACAGGGCCTCTGGACGAACTGTTTGACTGCAGATTTGGGAGACTGCCGTACCGTTCTCTGAATTTCGAATTTGAGTATCTGAATCAGGAGGACTATCAGGGACACAGTGTGGTAAACTATACAGTGAGTGAGGCTTTCACCCGCATTACCGAGTTTAAATATCTGACCGGACAGAAGGCGCCGGGCACCACGATTGTGCGGGAGTATCCGTTTGCCTATACCGGAGCAGAAGGAGAGATTCCCTATTACTCCATAGCCAGTGAAGAGAATCAGAAGCTGTATGAAAAATACCAGGCGCTTCTTGCCGGGATTCCCAATGTGTATCTTCTGGGACGTCTGGCGGAGTATAAATATTACAATATGGATGCGATGGTTCTGAGAGCCCTGAAGCTGACCGACAGGATCCAGGGACATTGTTCATAAAATAACAGGTGAATGAATGAGATACGTATCAACAGGATAAGAGGTGGATCATGAAACTATTATCAATAGCAATTCCGTGCTATAACTCCGAAGACTATATGAGAAACTGCATCGAGTCCCTGCTTCCGGGCGGGGAAGAGGTGGAGATCATCATTGTGGACGACGGTTCTGAAAAGGACAAAACCGCAGAGAT
This sequence comes from Lachnospiraceae bacterium, assembly GCA_009774145.1. Taxonomy (GTDB): domain Bacteria; phylum Bacillota; class Clostridia; order Lachnospirales; family Lachnospiraceae; genus Hominiventricola. The sequence continues at coordinate 36,518 of VSND01000036.1, forward strand.
TGCGGATGAATATGCGGCAAAATATCCGAAGATTGTAAAAGCGGTTCATCAGGAAAACGGAGGGCACGGAGAGGCGGTCAACACCGGTCTTAAGAATGCCAGCGGACTGTACTTCAAAGTGGTGGACAGCGATGACTGGGTAGATGCAGAAAGCTACCAGAAGGTGCTTCAGAAGCTTGCGGAACTGGTGCACGAAGGCAATACGGTAGACATGATGATCTGCAATTATGTCTATGAGAAGCAGGGGGCGAGACGCAAGAAGACCATTCGCTATACGACAGCATTTCCGCAGGATCAGGTGTTCACCTGGAGTGATGTGAAGCATTTTCATCTGGGTCAGTACATTCTCATGCATTCGGTCATCTATCGGACCCGGATGCTGCAGAACTGCGGGCTGGAGCTTCCGAAACATACGTTCTATGTGGATAATATCTTTGTATACTATCCCCTGCCCTATGTGAAGACGCTGTACTACATGGATACGGACCTGTACCGCTATTTTATCGGCCGGGCAGATCAGTCGGTCAATGAACAGGTGATGATCGGGCGCGTGGACCAGCAGATCAAGGTCAACAAGATCATGATCGACCAGTACGACCTGCGCTCCATTCAGAATCCAAAGCTTCGGAAATATATGGTGAGTTACCTGGATATCATGATGACCGTGTCGTCGATCATGCTGATCCGTTCCGGTACGCCCGAAAGTCTGCAAAAGAAAAAAGACCTGTGGCAGTACCTTAAGAAAAAGGATGCAGGTCTTTTCTACAAATTATATTTCGGCATCTTTGGCCGGGCCATGAATCTTCCTGGAAAAGGAGGGAGAAAGGTCTCGGTATTCGCTTACAAGCTTGCCAACAAGGTCATGGGCTTTAACTAAGAAGCCGGATTCGTAGACAAACTGATTCATGGCAGCCGCCAGGGTAATTCCAAGGATGACATCCACACAGGAATGCTGCTTTAAAAACATGGTGGACAGGATGATGGAAACGCACAGTATGCAGGAACATCCGACTGTCCGCTTTTTATGCCGGAAATCCGGCAGATGCACAAGCGCCATATGTGCCGCGATGGAATTAAACACATGGATGCTCGGCAGGATGTTGGTGGAAGTGTCAGCCCAGTATAAAAAACATACCATCCGGATAAAAATGTTATCCCTTTCAAATTCCACAGGACGGAGCAGATGTCCGTTGGGATAGAAGGTGGACACGACCAGAAACAGGGTCATACCGGTATAAAGGAACAGGATATATTTGTAAAAATTTTTCCGGTCCTTAAAAAACAGCCAGAGAAAAACGGCGGCAATATACGCAAACCAGAGAAAATAGGGGATGACAAAATATTCACAGAACGGAATGTAGTCATCCAGTGGAAAATGGATCACATGATAGGGCTGGCTGGCGCGGCTCTCAAGCCAGACAAACCAGGTGATGTATACTGCAAAATACAGAATCGTCCATGCATGCGGATAGTCATTTAAAAATGTTTTGTACTTTTTCAACATAAATCCCTCCAGATATATCCAATCATCTGTAACAAATCTTCGCTAATGATAGCATATGTAATTTTCGAAAACAATAGCAGAAAAAACAAAGATTTCTTAAGAAAATCTGAAAAAAGCGTCACCTGGCTGAAGGCTCTGCGCGGCTGCGCCTCTTTTTTTGCGGTGCAACTGCCGGTTGACAGATTTCAAAGCGGACTTTCTTGAAGGAAACCGTCCGGTCTGCTATGATTTGAACTGCATATGCGGCAGACTGTACAGGTAAATGATATTTTTTTGAAAGAATGCCGTTTTTCCGGAAAATGGCTACGGGAGGAACGGTACATCAGGAAAGTCAGGAGGAGATCAGATGATATTAGGTGAAAAGATTATGGAGCTTCGGAAAAGAAACGGATGGTCCCAGGAGGAGCTGGCGGGGAAACTCAATGTGTCCAGGCAGTCGGTATCCAAGTGGGAGTCGTCCATGTCCGTGCCGGAGCTTGACAAGGTGCTGCAGCTGAGCGAGATTTTTGAGGTCAGCACGGATTACTTATTAAAAGATGATAAGGAAGAAGACTATGTGCCCGGGAGGCCGGAAACGCCGTCCGTCCGGAAAGTAACGATGGAGGAGGCGCAGGAATTCATAGCAGTCCGGAAGGAGGCTTCCTTTCGGATACCGGCAGGCGTCGCGGCCTGCATCCTGTCCCCGGCGCCGCTGTTTCTTCTGGCGGGAATGTCGGATGCGGGAAGGCTGACGGTATCGGAGGAGCTGGCGTGCGGAATCGGTCTTGCGGTTCTGCTTCTGATTGTGGCGGCGGCTGTGGGAAATTTTATCGTCTTCGGGATACGGCTTGGAAAATACGAGTGGCTGGAGAAGGAAGAATTTGAACTGAGCTATGGAATCGCAGGAATGCTGAAGGAGCGGCAGGAAGCGGAAGCGCCGTTATTCGCAAGACGGATTGCAGCCGGCGTGGCGCTCTGCATCCTGGGAGCGGTGCCGCTTCTGTTATTTGGATCTGTGGATGCAGAAGAGACGGTACAGACAGCCGGTCTTGTGTTTCTGCTGTGCATGGTTGCAGCCGGTGTGTTTCTGCTTACCGGCGCAGGACTCAGAAAAGGGGCCTATGATCAGCTTCTGCAGGTGGGAGAGTACACCAGGGAAGGAAAGGAGGCGAGCCGTGTGATTGGCAGAATCGCGGCGGTCTACTGGTGTGTGGTTACGGCTGTCTATGTGGGCTGGAGCCTTCTGACCTGGAAATGGCACTATACCTGGATCCTCTGGCCCGTGGCCGGGATTTTGTTCGGAGCGGTTGCGGGAGTGGTGAAGATGAACCGGAAATGAACTTGACTTTTCTGTATTTTACGTTATAATAACTTTTCGTAAAGCCTATAAAACCAAGGTCGTTACAGGGCTTGCCGGCGATTCCCGCCGTAAAATGAATCGTGTGTTCGAGACCTTCCACACGTAAATAAAAACTAAAGGAGACAACTGAATATGAAAGACAACAAAGTAACATTTCTCACGCAGGCGGCTATGATTGCAGCAGTCTATGTGGTGCTCTGTGCTGTATTTGCGCCCATCAGCTATGGGGAGATACAGGTGCGCGTGGCGGAAGCGCTGGTTATTCTGCCCTTTTTTACACCGGCGGCCATCCCGGGCCTCTTTGTCGGATGCATCATTGCCAACCTGATGGGCGGTTCGATTCTGCTGGATGTGGTACTTGGAAGCATTGCGACGCTGATCGGCGCCGTGGGTTCGTACCATCTGCGGTCTCACCGGTTTCTTGTGCTGATTCCGCCGATCATCTCCAATACGCTGCTTGTGCCTTATGTACTGCGCTACGGATACGGCGTGCCGCTTCCGATCCCGTTTATGATGCTGACGGTGGGGATCGGTGAAGTGATCGCAGTTGGGGTACTGGGAAATGTACTGCTGAGCGCGCTTGTACGCTACCGGCGTATCTTTCCTGCGGTAAATGCGTGATATATGACAGGAGCTGCTGCAAAACTGCAGCAGCCCCTTTTGAAATCAGGACTATTTTTTCATCTTGGAATCAAAGATCAGGCTTGCCAGATATCCGAACACCAGTGCGGCGCAGATGCCTGCGGCGCTGGCTGTGAAGCCTCCTTTGAAGATGCCGATGAATCCGTCGGTATCCACAGCTTCGCGGATTCCTTTCCATAAAGTGTTTCCAAAGCCAAGCAGGGGAACACTGGCGCCGGCGCCGGCGTATTCCTGAAAAGGTCCGTAGAGTCCGATAGCGCCAAGTACGGCTCCGCTGCAGACCAGCAGGACCATGATTCGGCCGGGCATCAGTTTGGTCTTTTCCATCAGGATCTGTACCAGAGCGCAGATCAGTCCGCCCACCCAGAATGCATTGAGATAATCCATGTTGCTCACTCCTTTTTTACAGTGTCTGCAATCCGGAAAAAAATATGTAAAAAAATAAAAAAAAGACTTGCATTTTGAAAAAACATATGATATAGTAATCAAGTCGACAGGACAGACAGGAATATGGTAGATTGGTCAAGGGGTTAAGACGCCGCCCTCTCACGGCGGAAACAGGGGTTCGATTCCCCTATCTACTGCACAGAGAATAGCAGAAACCAGTAAAAAGGTTTCTGCTATTCTTGTTTTCCGGAATATGTTTTGCTATAATAAGACGAAAAACTGTAAGACTGTAAGATATGAAAAACAGATGGGAGTATTTTAATGAGTAAAATAGCAATTGTCACAGACAGCAACAGTGGAATCAGTCAGGAGAATGCAAAAGAGATGGGGATCCATGTGCTTCCCATGCCGTTTTTGATTAATGGAAAAGAGTATCTGGACGGAATCGATCTGTTTCCAAAGGAATTTTATGAATATCTGGAAAAGGACGCGGACGTCTCCACTTCCCAGCCGTCACCGGAATCGGTGATGGGATTGTGGGACAGGCTTCTGAAGGAATATGATGAGATCGTGCACATTCCCATGTCCAGCGGGCTCAGCGGGAGCTGTCAGACAGCAAGGATGCTGGCAGATGATTATGACGGGAAAGTGGAAGTGGTGAATAACCAGAGAATTTCCATTACACAGGTCTCGTCTGTCATAGACGCACAGAATCTGGCAAAGGCCGGGAAGCGTGCGGCAGAGATTCGTGCGGTACTGGAAGAGGAGGCGCTGCAGTCGAGCATCTATATCACGCTGATTACCTTAAAATATCTGAAAAAGGGCGGAAGGATCACGCCGGCGGCGGCAGCGCTTGGCACCATGCTGCGGTTAAAGCCGGTTCTGCAGATTCAGGGAGAAAAACTGGATGCATTTTCCAAAGTCCGTACCATGAGCGCGGCGAAACGTGTCATGCTGGATGCGATTCGCAGTGATCTGGAGAAACGTTTTGGCGGCTGCAGGATGAGGATTGATGTTGCCCATACGAACAACGAGGGGATGGCACTGGAATTTAAAAAGGAGATCGAGGCAGAATTTCCGGAATATCCGGTGATGATGGTGAATGAACTGTCGCTGAGCGTGGCATGCCATATTGGAGACGGAGCGCTTGCCATCGCATGTTCCAAAATCGTGGAAGTATAAGGGAAATGGGGATAGGATTCATTGGATAAGTACGAATATCGCCTGAAAGCAGAGCAGATAGAGAAACTGGTTAAGAAGAAGGACTATGCGGGAGCGGCAAAGATTGCAGACACCATCGACTGGCGGCGTGTCAAGAATGTGAATATGCTGTATATAGTCAGCGAGATCTATGAGGCAACAGAGCGATACGGAGAATGTATGGAGATTCTGGATATCGCATATGACCGTGCGCCGGTGGGACGCATGCTGCTGTACCGGATGACGGAAGTCTGCACCAAAATGAATAATTTTGATGAGGCCATTGCGCTGTATCGGGAATTTGTCAAGGTGGCGCCGCACGATCAGAGCCGTTATATTCTGAAATACCAGATCTATCGGGAACGGGGTTCGAGTCTGGAAGATCAGATCAAAATATTAAACGAATATAAAACACATGAGTATCAGGAAAAGTGGGCGTACGAGCTTGCCGCACTGTATGATGAGGCGGGGATGCAGGAAGAGTGTGTCCGGGAATGCGACGAGCTGATCCTCTGGTTCAGCGAAGGCGAATATGTGGCAAAGGCGCTGAAGTTAAAACAGAAGTATGAACCGCTGACAGAAGCGCAGAAGGAGAAGTATCATTCTGAAGTAAAAGGCGCGCCTGCTTCCATAGGCGGGGATGATTTTGAAGAGCCGGAGGTGACGGAGTTTGATCCGGGCAGATTCAACACGATGAATCTGCAGGCGGAGCTGGCCGGAAATCTGGACGAGCTGTTGCAGGAGGATGCGACGATTGACCTGCCGGATCTTGGCTTCGGCGAAGCGCCGCCGGAG
>VSND01000037.1 GCA_009774145.1 Lachnospiraceae bacterium
GTACAAGGTAATATAGAGTAAAACGCTTGCATCTGGCAAGTATAAAATAGAAAAAGGGGCTGTCGGTTAATACCAATTTTTAGTCTCTGACAGTTGAAAATGAGACGATCCCACAGAATCGAGCTTTTTTAAGGCTGGATTTCATTGCAGGATCGTCTCCTTCTTTTTATAACCTCTATTTTAGGGCGCAAAAAACCCTTGTTTGGATTTTTCGGAGCACACTACCGGCTAAGCCGCTTTCTGCTCTTTTTTTCCTTCATATTTTTCGATTTCATGATGTAAAAACCGATGGTATTTCATAAGGTTCCGCCCGATCGCATACAGCATGAACTCTTTATATACTTTATCTGCAGAACGATAGTTGAAGCGCCGGAAGTCCTCATTCTCTTTGATATCACCGAAATGTCCTTCTGTCTGGATGGAACGTATCTGCCGTTTCAAAATCCCTTCCTCACTCTGGATATTTGCGTTGGATGCTTCCCGCAGTTCTTCCCAGCGTTCGTTGATCTTCATGACTTTATTCCGGTCTGGATCCTTCCCAGCATTGTATTTATAAAGACATTTGGATTTATGCTCACAGCCGCTGCAGTCCGCACAGCCGTATACCTCTACCGTCTGGGTATAACCGTCCTGCTCTTTGCTTTCCGTCCGGATATGGCGCAGCTCCCTTCCGTCATGGCAGATGTAATAGTGCTCATCCTCAAAGACGGCGTATGTCATGTTGTAATACTTCCCGATATTTTCTTTATAAGCTCGGGTTTTCCGTTTCTCATGATCCTGAAGCTTGATATAGCTTCGGATACCGTTCTCTTTGAGATACAGCAGATTCTTTTCACTACAGTAGCCGCTGTCGGCGGTCACCGCCTCCAGAGTGTCTCCAAATGCATCCCGATGCTTTTTCATAACGGGAATCAGTGTACTGTAGTCTGTCCGGTCATTACTCACATATCCGTGGATTATAAAGTAATTCTCTACCGCGATCTGGACATTGTATGCCGGCTTTAGCTGCCCGTTCAGCATATGGTCCTCTTTCATCCGCATGAATGTTGCTTCCAGGTCCGTTTTGGAATAGCTGTTCCGGTCTTTCCCCATGATCTCAAAGCATTCCTTATACTCCATCAGACGGCTGCCGCATTCTTCCAGTTCCTCATAGAGTTTCTGGATCTCCGGCTTATGTTTCCCTTTTTCAAAAACAAATCCGATCCCTTCCCCCTGCGCAATCCGCATCAGGTTTTTCTGCAGCTTCAGGATCTCAAGGGGAGAACAGTGATCGATCTCAATGATGGTGTTATTGGAGATCTTTTTATGCTTTGTCAGCTTCCGCTTCCTGTTTTCTTCGATGACCTTCCTGACTTTGTCCATTCCTTCAATCACGAACATATGGGCATCCCCGAGATTATATTTCGTCCCATATCCATTCTCCAACAGGAATGCATTGTACTTTACATAAAGGGCATCGATGGCATCCAGCAGACCGGCAAGGTGATAGTTGAGGCTGCCCCGCCAAACAAACGTGTATCTGTTTGCATTCGCTTCAAGCTTTGTTCCGTCAATGTAAAGTTCTTTCAGTGTGATAAGGCCTTCCTTCTCCAGACGGCGCATAAACTGGTAATTCAATTCATCCAGGACTTCTCCCGTTAGCTTTTTCCCTTTAAAATCGTAAAAAACATCCCGCTGGGGCTTCTGCCCTTTGGTCAGCCAGATAAATGCAAGATCTCTCTGGCATAAGTCTACAATCCGGTCAACAGCTCTTACCCCGCGCATGTTGGCATAGGTAACAACAGAATACAGCATGATTGGGTTAAACCCGGTTCTTCCCTTATCAGAATAACAGGCCAGCAGGCCTGAAAAATCCAAATCCTCCATCACTTTTTTCAGGGTATAGACTGGATCGTCGTCGGGTAAACCCAATTCGTAAAAACTGAAGTTAATTTTCTGTTGCCCAAACTCGAAAAAATCGTTATAATAATCTTGTTTTAGCATAGTTTCATTATAACATGAAACGGGAAAAAAGATGGTTGTCGTTAGCCATCTTTTTTTCTTTTTTGCAAAAAGTTTCAGGGGTAGGTGTGATTCGCACGAATCACACCTACCCCTGTTTGGAACTATCTATTTCCCGACAGCCCCATACCGAACCTACCGGCTTTAGCCGGTAGTGGTTCAGTTTTCTGGTAGCCCAAAGTTGCATCCAGTTCCGCCTCCATGAGTTCCTGAAGGATGTCTTTGAAACTGTCTTTCAGAAGAGAATACACATCTGAGACACTGCTGATGTTGTTTTCTGTAATAATCTGTCGTATCTGGTCTTTAGCAATGGCCATAAAAATACTCCTTTTCGATAAGAATTGTCATATCTGAATTCTTACCAGAAAGGAGCCATTTTTTACCAGAAACACAAACTATTTTACACTACCCATTTATATGCCCGGAACCCTGCCCGATTTTACCCTTGCCCTCTATGACAGCGGGCAAGCCCCATTTAAACTAAATTAAAAAGAGTGTGAATCTTTTGATAACTCAATAGACTTCACACCTTTATCGTGATATTCGTTATACTTATGCTGTTTGGTTAATTTGTTGTTTTAACCGACGTAATTCATTTTCAAGTGAATTTAAACGAATTGCCATCATTTCTTTTTCAGTATCAATCTCTATTGCATCATGCAGATGCCTTGATAAATCGAGATGACCTTCAGCCACACGTTTAATATTAACGCTGATTTCATTTTCAATTGTCAGCTTAATATCTGTGATATCTTCTTCTAACTTGTCAATTTTATTAACGGTATTATCGAGTCTGGTATCAACCTTATCAAGTCTGGAAAGAATCAGATCAAGCTTTTTACTATCTGTCATAAGATCCCCCCTTTTTCGTGACTTACTTAATATGTAACATATTATGAGTATATCACAATTCAGGTATGAAGTCTATTCAATTATCAATGTGCTGGTGTCCTTTGGCAGTGGCTCCCGCCCCTGTCCTTTTGACAATGTTATAATGGTATAGGTTTACCTGTTTTTACAACAGGTTTACCGGTATTTTTATCATTTTGGCATTATGCAAAATTTGCATATATATTATAGGTTTAACTATTGTGCAATTATTATAATAATACAATGAAATCACGATAACCATGATATATTTGAAAGAAAATGGATAAGGTGATATAATCTGACAAAGTGTAACTGTATTAGAACCCTTATATTTCAATGGTTTTTTCATATATAGGGGGGTACATTTACATTTCAAATCCTGGAGGAAGTGGGCGGCAGGAAAAATGTACAGAATCTGCCCCACTGTGTCACAAGGCTGCGTTTCAGTCTGCACTCGATGGACGGAGTGGATGAACAGAAGATAAAAAATATTCCCGGTGTCATGGGAGCAGTCAATTAAGGCAGGCAGTTCCAGGTCATCATCGGACAGGAAGTTCCGGTGGTCTTTGCAGAGATTCAGAAACCGGGTGACTTTGCGGTTCCTTCCCAGAAGGCTGCGAACGAAGACAGGAAGAAAGGGCCGGATCTGATTCTGGATACCCTGGCAGGTATCTTTTCTCCGATTATGCCGATTATAGCGGGCGCCGGTATGGTAAAAGTGCTGCTGTCGATTCTGGTCTTATTTGAACTGATCGACAAGACAGGAAATCTCTATTATTTTCTGTGTTTTATTGCGGATGCTTCCTGTTATTTTCTTCCGGTATTTCTGGCGGCATTTGCTGCAGGGAAATCATATCAGAGAGATTCCGGCTTCAGACGGCCCGGCTGCAGAAGAAGCAGATGAAACCGGCAAAGAGAAACTGCCGTATGGAAATCTTTCATGCGGCAGTTCCTCTTTTGCTATGGAATGACAGGCTAAAAACGGAAGTCCCGTTTTCCGGTTGCGATGTCATGAATATGTTCACCGGCAATCCTTCTTACCTTTGGATTGGGAATGGTTTCCAGTTCTCTTTCGATCAGCTTCAGGCCAAGTTTTCTGGTTTCTTCGCCGGCATAATCTTCCAGATATTCTTTTAAAGTCATCAGGGCATTCGGATGGCAGCAGTTCAGAATCTGCATGTTTTTACACAGAGACATAAAACGGTCGCCGGTTCGTCCCTCACGGTAACAGGCGGTGCAGAAGCTTGGAATGTAATCCAGCCGGATCAGCCAGTGGATGATTTCGTCCAGAGTCCTCTGGTCGCTGACATCGAACTGCGCGCTGGTAACATCCTCTTCCGTCTCCGGTGTCACATACCCTCCGACAGAAGTCCGGGATCCGCCGCTGATCTGAGATACACCAAGCGGAAGTACTTTTTCGCGGACGGACTGGCTCTCCCGGGTGGAGATGATCATTCCGGTATAGGGTACCGAGATGCGGATCAGTGCACAGATCTTTGCGAAGACGTCGTCGCTGATGCCGTTGTCAAAAGCAGATGGATCAATGTCATCCGCACGTTTTACGCGGGGTACGCTGATGGTATGCGGACCGACTCCGTGTACGGCTTCCAGATGTTCTGCGTGCATCAGCAGTCCGGCAAATTCGTAGCGGTACATCTCAAGTCCGAACAGAACGCCAAGCCCCACGTCATCAATGCCGCCTTCCATGGCCCGGTCCATGGCTTCCGTGTGGTATGCATAATCATGCTTCGGTCCTGTGGGATGAAGCTGCTCATAACTTTTTTTGTGATAAGTTTCCTGGAACAGGATGTAGGTTCCGATCTCGGCTTCCTTCAGCTTCCGGTAATTCTCTACCGTGGTAGCTGCAATATTTACATTGACACGGCGGATGGCCCCGTTTTTATGCTTGATGCGGTAGATGGTTTTTATGCTTTCCAGAATATATTCAATGGGATTGTTGACCGGATCTTCTCCGGCTTCGATGGCAAGGCGCTTGTGCCCCATGTCCTGCAGCGCGATCACTTCCTGCCGGATCTCGTCCTGCGTCAGTTTTTTTCTGGCAATATGTTTGTTCTTCGCATGATACGGACAGTAGACACAGCCGTTGACACAATAGTTGGACAGGTACAGCGGTGCGAACAGCACGATCCGGTTTCCGTAGTAGTCTTTTTTGATCTGTTCTGCCAGAGCATAGATTTCTCTGATTTTTTCCGGTATCTCACAGGCCAGAAGAACAGATGCTTCCCGATGGTCAAGGCCTTTTCGCTCTTTTGCCTTTGCAATGATTCGGTCAATCAGTTCCGTATTGTCCCTGTTGGCGTCTGCATAGGCAAGCGTTTCCTGGATTTCCCCGTCAGAGATGAATTCTTCTGCTTTCAATGATGCTGCGTTGTACATGGTGTAGTTTCCCCTTTCTTTTCGGTCAGCCTGCAATGCCTGCACGGCTTTCCGATCAGTACTGCGGTGAGGAGTGCTTACAGGGTATTTGCTTCGTGCGTATTGCTGCCCCTGATGCTGGAGTATATGGTTTTTGCTGTGACGCCCTGCAGACGCCCGATCTTTCCGGAAAGCGCATTGATCACATCCTGAGGGGCGTCTATGGCGATGCTGATGATATTCACGTCCCGTTCCCGGTAGGGAATGCCCATCCTTCCGATGATATAACGGCTGTATTCGTGAAGCAGATGATTCAGCTGCCCGGCCGATTCGGTATTTTCAACAATGATTCCAAGAAGTGCGATTCTTGTTTCCATATATCTCCTTTCTCACCCGGTTTGATTGGATACAGATAAATTTTATCATGGATTTAAGGACATGACAATTGAAAAAACACTTTTCCCTGCAATTTTTTTGAGATAAATTAGACAATAATACTAATTTCATGTTGCATCAAAAAGCAAAAAATGTTATTTTATATATAGTGTTATAATTTGTAAAAAAATAATGCTATGCAAAATGCACAACAATTTAAACAAGGAGGAAAAACGAATGCTGGATCAGTCTTATTATCGTAAGACCGACGAGATCATTGAGCACTACGGCCGCAAAGCCGGCTCGCTGATCCCAATCATGCAGGACATCCAGGCGGAATACCGCTATCTGCCGGGAGAGCTGCTGACCTATGTGGCAAAGGAGATCGGAATCAAGGAGGCAAAGGCCTACAGTGTGGCTACCTTCTATGAGAACTTCTCTTTTGAAGCAAAGGGAAAATATGTGATCAAAGTATGTGACGGCACTGCCTGTCATGTCCGGAAGTCCACACCGGTGCTGGAAGCGCTCTGGAAGGAACTGGGACTCAGCAAGAAAAAACATACGACCGATGATATGATGTTCACGGTAGAAACCGTATCGTGTCTGGGTGCATGCGGTCTTGCTCCGACGATGATGGTGAACGAAGATGTCTATCCTTCCATGACACCGGAAAAGGCACTTGCAGTAATTGAAGAATTGAGAGGTAAGGGCTGATGATTAAAAACAAAGAAGAACTGTTACAGGTGCGTGAATCAGCCAGAGAACAGGTGGCGGCATATGACTGCAGGATTCTTGTCTGTTCCGGTACCGGCTGTATTGCAACAGGATCCACAAAGATTTATGAAGAATTCCTGACTCTGACCAAGGATGCTCCGGGCGTGGTGCTTGATTTTGCTCCCCATGATGAGGGCGAGCATGACCATGTGGGCGTGAAGAAGACCGGATGCCAGGGCTTCTGCGAGCTGGGCCCGCTGGTTCGTATTCAGAAGGGTGACGAGGTCATCCAGTATGTGAAAGTTCAGGTCGAAGACTGTAAGGAGATCTTCGAGTCTACCGTTCTTGGAAATGAAGTGGTAGACCGTCTTCTCTATACGAAGAAGGACGTTCATTATAAGCATCCGGAAGATATTCCGTTCATGGCGAAGCAGACCAGGATCGTGCTGGAGAACTGCGGACGCGTGGATGCCGAGTCTCTGGATGAGTACATTGCGGCAGGCGGATTCGAGGCTCTGACAAAGGCCATGTTTGACATGAGCAGAGATGAGATCATTGATGAAGTAGACCGTTCCGGACTGCGCGGGCGCGGCGGCGGCGGCTTCCCCTGCGGCAGAAAGTGGAAACAGGTTGCAAGACAGAAAGAAAAGATCCGTTATGTGGTCTGCAACGGCGATGAGGGTGACCCGGGAGCATTCATGGACGGCTCCGTTATGGAAGGTGACCCGTTCAAGCTGATCGAAGGTATGATGATCGCCGGATATGCTGTGGAATCTACCGACGGCTATATCTATGTGCGTGCAGAGTATCCGATGTCTGTGAAGAGACTCCGTCATGCCATTGCGCAGCTGGAAGAGAGAGGGCTGTTGGGCGACAATATTCTCGGTACTGATTTTTCCTTCCATTTACATATCAACAGAGGTGCAGGAGCATTCGTCTGCGGCGAAGGTTCTGCTCTGACCGCTTCCATTGAGGGCAACAGAGGTATGCCTCGTGTGAAACCGCCCCGTACCGTAGAAAAGGGCCTGTGGGAGAAACCGACCGTTCTGAACAACGTGGAGACCTATGCGAACGTTCCGAAGATCATCCTTCAGGGTGCAGACTGGTACCGGACCATCGGTACGGAGGGGTCCCCGGGAACGAAGACTTTCTCTCTGACCGGTTCCATTGAGAACACGGGTCTGATCGAGGTGCCGATGGGAAGTACCTTAAGAGAGATTATCTTCGATATCGGCGGCGGCCTGAAGAACGGCGCCGAGTTCAAGGCAGTGCAGATCGGCGGACCGTCCGGCGGATGTCTGACGGAGAAGCATCTTGACGAGCCGCTGGATTTCGATTCTGTGAAGAAGTTCAACGCCATCGTCGGTTCCGGCGGTATGGTCGTTATGGACACCAATACCTGTATGGTAGAGGTGGCGCGTTTCTTCATGAGCTTTACGCAGAGAGAGTCCTGCGGTAAATGTGTACCGTGCCGGGAAGGTACCAAGAGAATGCTGGAGATCCTGGAGAAGATCGTAGCCGGCGAAGGCGAGATGGAAGATCTGGACCGCCTGGAAGAGCTGGCGAACATGATCCGCAGTATGGCGCTGTGCGGTCTTGGCAAGAGTGCGCCGCTTCCGGTCATCAGTACGCTGAAAACTTTCAGGGATGAATATGTACAGCATATCGTAGACAAGAAATGTCCGGCAAAAGTCTGTCAGGCTATGCGCCGCTTCGCCATCAATCCGGAGTACTGCAAGGGCTGCGGCAAGTGTGCGAAGAACTGTCCGGTGGGCGCAATCACCGGTGTCCGCAAGGAATGCTATCATATTAACCCGAAACTTTGTATCAAGTGCGGCGCATGTAAGGACAACTGCGCATTTGACGCGATCTATATCGAGGAATAGGGAGGACAGATATGGGAACAATTACAATAGATGGTAGAAAGGTAGAATTTACCGACGAGAAGAATGTCCTGTCTATTATCCGTAAAGCTGGCATCGACATTCCGACACTTTGTTATCACTCGGAGCTCTCCACGTTCGGCGCCTGTCGCCTGTGTACGGTGGAGGACAGCAGAGGAAGGATGTTTGCATCCTGCTCTGAGGAGCCAAGAGACGGTATGGAGATCTTTACCAATACCGGAAAACTGAAAAAATACAGGAAGATGATCATTGAACTGCTTCTGGCAGCTCACTGCAGAGACTGTACCACCTGTGTCAAGAGCGGTGACTGTGATCTGCAGGCGCTGGCGCTTCGCTTCGGTGTGACGGAAGTCCGTTTCCAGAATTACCGGGAAGAACGTCCGCTGGACTTCAGTTCGCCTTCCATTATCCGCGATCCGAACAAATGTATTCTCTGCGGCAACTGTGTGCGTGTCTGCAGCGAACTGCAGGGCGTAGGCGCTCTCGGATTTGCGCATCGTGGATCGGACGCCATGGTTATGCCGGCATTTGACCGTGAGATTGGAACCACCGAGTGTGTGAACTGCGGACAATGCCGTGTCTTCTGTCCGACCGGCGCCATCAGCATCAAGGACGACAAGGATGCGGTATGGGATGCTCTGGCAGATCCGGATGTGCGCGTCGTGGCTCAGATTGCTCCGTCTGTCCGTGTGGCGGTGGGCGATGCTTTCGGCCTTCCAAAAGGAAGAAGCACCATGGGCAAGATCGTCAGCGTGCTTCACAGAATGGGCTTTGACGAGGTTTATGATACAAATTTCAGTGCGGACCTTACGATCATGGAAGAGTCTGCAGAGTTCCTGGACCGCGTGAAGAACGGCGGGAAACTGCCGCTTCTTACCTCCTGCTGCCCTGCATGGGTGAAATTTGTGGGCGATCAGTTCGAGGAGTTCAAAGACAATGTGTCCACCTGCCGTTCCCCGCAGGGGATGCTGTCCGCAGTGGCGAAGGAATACTTCCGCGATCCGGCAAACGGACAGGGCAAGAAGACGGTAATGGTATCCTTTATGCCCTGTACGGCGAAGAAGATGGAAGCAAAACGTCCCAACAGCTGTACCGAGGGTGAGCAGGATACCGATTACGTGATCACAACCACAGAGCTGGTACAGATGATCAAGACGACTGGTATTGATTTTGCTGACCTGGAGTCGGAAGCTTCCGATGTACCGTTCGGCCTGGGTTCCGGCGGCGGCGTGATCTTTGGTGTGACCGGCGGCGTGACCGAGGCAGTTATCAGAAGACTGACGGAAGGACATGACAAGGCGACGCTTGACCGCATTGCAGAGTGCGGCGTCCGTCAGGCCGGTGATGATGATTTTATCCGTGAATTCACGATTCCTTATAATGGAATGGATGTGAAGATCTGCGTAGTCAGCGGACTTGCCAATGCAAGAACCGTGATGGAGCAGGTAAAGAGCGGTGAGAAAGAATATCACCTCATCGAAGTCATGGCATGCCGCCGCGGCTGCGTCATGGGCGGCGGACAGCCTCGTCTGAAGGGCCTGAAGGCGAAGACTGCAAGGACGACCGGTATCTACAATGCAGATAATATCTCTGTCATCAAGAAATGTGACGAGAATCCGACCATTATCTCGCTGTATGAAGGCTTCCTGAAAGGCAAGGAGCACAAGCTGCTTCACAATGAAGAATTCTGTTCTCACTAAAACGGGAATATAAAACAGTAACATAACAAGAAAAAGGCGGAGTACATGGGATTCCGCCTTTTTTTATTCTGACGTCTTATACGTCGATCAGGAGGATTGCTTTCCTTTCCCGGAACAGGACAAACGCATGAATGAACAATTTGTTAATAATGACATTTAGGAGCCGTTTTTCGGAACTCCAATATTGATTTATGAAGAAAATTATCATAAAATCATTGTAAAAATACCTATAATTTCAAAAATGTTCAAAGTTTATTCATTCATGCGTTTGTCGTGTTCCCGGAAAGAGCAGCCTTGCAATTTTCAGCTGTCCGCGTTACAATAAGCCGATACAGTTAAAATGCATGGAAACAATGATCGGTTCTGAATTTCGGCAGGGGCAGTGCAGGATGCCGACCGGCCGGTCAGGAGGAAATCCCGGGGCAGGCTGGAAAAGTTATCGGGAGGTAACAGAAATGTTCTGGAAAAAGAAAAGACCGCGGTTTATCAAACATTCGATTCGGAAAAAGATGACGATTCTGTTTTCGATTGTACTTCTGGCAGCGTTTGCCGCCTGCTGGCTGGCTAATAATTTTTTCCTGGAGAGATATTATGTTCTGAAGAAGGAGGATGTTCTGAAAGAGGCATACCAGAGACTGGATGATGCTTCCGGAACAGGTACCCTGGATCAGGATGAATTCGTGCAGCAGCTGGGAGTCGTCTGTGAAACGAATAATATCAGCCTGTTTGTTATGGAAAGCAGCGGACAGGTCAAGATCTATACAATGAAAGATTACGAGCTGATGCGCCGCAGACTTTATATGTACCTGTTCGGACAGTTTCCGCCCGGCGGAAAAGGCGAGATTCTGGAAGAGAAGGAATATTATACCATTCGGATGAACCAGGATTCCTATTCCAATATGGAATATGTGGAAGTGACAGGGGTGCTTCAGAACGGGGAACTGTTTTTGATGCGTTCGCCGCTGGAGCCGATCCGGGAAAGCGTTCAGCTGGCGAACCGTTTTCTGCTGTACGTGGGACTTTCCGTGCTGGTCATCGGTGCCCTGATCATTCAGCTGCTTGCGAAACGGCTTGCCGAACCGCTTCTGGAACTGGCCAAATTGTCAGAACGGATGAGCAATCTGGAATTTGATGTGAAATTTTCCGGTAAAAAAGAGGATGAGATCACATTTCTGGGCAATCATATGAACCGGCTTTCAGAAGCGCTGGAAAAGACAATCTCAGAACTGAAAACAGCGAACAATGAACTTCACCGGGATATTGAACAGAAGACCAGAAACGACGAGATGCGTAAGGAATTTCTATCCAATGTGTCTCACGAACTGAAGACGCCCATCGCCCTGATCCAGGGATATGCAGAGGGGCTGAGGGAATGCATCAACGACGATCCGGAAAGCAGGGATTTCTACTGTGAAGTCATCATGGATGAAGCGGGGAAGATGAACCGGATGGTGAAAAACCTGCTGACTTTGAATGAACTGGAATTCGGACATGAGGCTGTCACCATGGAGCGTCTTGATCTTGCGCTGATGATCCAAAACATGCTGCAGTCCGCCCGGATCCTGTTTGAACAAAAGCAGGTGGGGCTGATTTACGAACAGACGGAACCGGTCCATGTGTGGGCAAATGAATACAAGCTGCAGGAGGTGCTGAATAACTATATCAGCAATGCGCTGAACCATGTGGAAGGGGAGCATATTATCAAGATCACAATAAAGGAAAAAGGAGACAAGGTCCGGGTGGGAGTGTTTAATACCGGTCTTCCGATCCCGGAGCAGGATATCGGAAGAATATGGGACAAATTCTATAAGGTAGACAAGGCGCGCACCAGAGAATACGGAGGAAGCGGCGTGGGGCTGTCGATTGTGAAAGCGATTATGGAGTCCATGCATCAGGAGTATGGTGCCATCAATTATGAAAATGGTGTGGAATTCTGGTTCAGCCTGGATCATAAAGGAATATAAAAAGGAGCAGGAGTGAAAATAAAGATTGTAATATAAGAATTCTTATAATATAATAACTCCGGATTATGCAGTCAGGAGGAGTGAAAATCAGATGAAAAAAGTACCGTTTGTTACAAAGGCACAGATTGAAGAAATTGTAAAGACATACCCGACGCCGTTTCATATTTATGATGAAAAGGGCATACGTGAAAATGTAAAGGCATTGTATGATGCGTTTTCCTGGAATCCGGGTTATAAAGAATATTTTGCGGTAAAAGCAACACCGAATCCGTTTTTGATGCAGATTTTAAAAGAATACGGATGCGGAAGCGACTGTTCTTCCATGGCGGAGCTTTTGCTGTCCGAGGCGGCGGGCATTACCGGACATGAGATCATGTTTTCTTCTAATGATACGCCGCCGGAAGAATTTGCATACTGTGAGAAGCTGGGCGGCATCATCAATCTGGATGACATCACACATATCGAAGCGGTGGAAAAATCGGTCGGATATCTGCCGGAGACCATGAGCTGCCGCTACAATCCGGGCGGATATTTTAAAATGAGCAACGGCATTATGGACAACCCAGGAGACTCCAAGTATGGAATGACGGAAGAACAGATCATGAAGGCTTTTCAGATCATGAAGGAAAAAGGCGTGAAGCATTTCGGCATCCACGCATTTCTTGCCAGCAATACCGTGACGAATGAATATTATCCGATGCTGGCAAAGGTTCTGTTTGAACTGGCGGTAAAATTAAAAGAAAAAACAGGAGCCCATATTACGTTCATCAACCTGTCCGGCGGTATTGGAATCCCGTACCGTCCCGATCAGGAGCCGAACAATATTCATGTGATCGGAGAAGGCGTGCGCAGGGTCTATGAGGAAGTACTGGTTCCGGCCGGCATGGGAGATGTGGCGCTCTGTACCGAACTCGGCCGCTATATGATGGGACCGTACGGCGCCTTGGTGACGCAGGCAATTCATGAGAAACATATTCACAAAGAATATATTGGAACAGACGCCTGCGCGGCGAATCTGATGCGTCCGGCAGTCTACGGCGCGTACCATCATATTACGGTGCTCGGCAAGGAGGACGAGCCCTGCGATTATCTGTATGATGTAACCGGCTCTCTGTGCGAGAACTGTGATAAATTCGCAGTGGACCGGAAGCTTCCCAGGATCGAGAAGGGGGACTATCTCTTCATCCACGATGCAGGGGCACACGGGCATTCCATGGGCTATAACTATAATGGAAAACTCCGTTCCGCAGAGCTTCTGCTGAAAGAAAACAAAGAAGTGCAGCTGATCCGCCGTGCGGAAACGCTGAATGATTATTTTGCAACCTTTGACTGCTTTGAGATCGGAAAGAAGCTGCTGAAATCATAAAAACAGATAATACCGCGCCTGCGGACCGGAGCCCTTCCATGGGTCTTTCAGGAACAGATATCCATGGCAGGCTGAATACCGGCAGGTGTCTGAACAGTAACCGTTCGTCCGGAAAATTTTTCTTGCACTTTCATTTGACCTGTGGTAAACTAACAGAAGTTAAGAGCGCAGGAGTGGCGGAATGGCAGACGCATCAGACTCAAAATCTGACGTAGGTGACTATGTGTGGGTTCAAGTCCCATCTCCTGCATGGGTATTGTATCGCCAAATCATTGTGCAGAATGATTTGGCGATTTTTTATACAGAGATCAGAATCCGGGAAAGAGGGAAGAAACGTGGCAAAGCTTTATTACTACTATGGGGCCATGGGAAGCTCCAAGACGGCGAATGCACTGATGACAAGATTTAACTATGAGGAAGCAGGGCAGAAAGCGCTTTTGTGCAAACCGAAGCTGGATACCCGGGACGGAGCGGCAGTTGTCCGTTCGCGGATCGGCCTTTGTGAAACGTGTGTATTTTTAGAGGACCTGATCACATATACAGAGGACCAGATCCGGCAGTATCAGTGCATCGTCGTGGATGAAGTGCAGTTTGCGACGAAGGAGCAGGTGGATTTTCTGTCCGACATTGTGGACAGCATGGATGTTCCGGTGGTCTGCTACGGGCTTCGGGCGGATTTTCAGAATCGGCTGTTTCCGGGAAGCGAACGGCTGATTGCGGTGGCGGACTGCATCAAGGAACTGAAGATGGTGTGCTGGTGCGGAAAAAAAGCGACCTGCAATGCCAGATACAACGAAAACGGCATTGTCCGGGAAGGGGCGCAGGTCATGCTGGGAAGCAATGACCGGTATAAGGCTCTTTGCAGAAAGCATTTTAAACTGGGAATGCTTGGACCGGATTTTTCGTGAGTGCCTTGCAATCCGCAGGCCCATTCGTTATAATTGGGAGCAAATAGATGCATGACAGATCACAGACAGCAGGAGTATGTTATGAACTGTAAAGAGACACAGCGGCTTCTGGTTCCCTATATCAACGGAGAACTGGAAGCGAGAGAAGAGGAAACGTTTGTCCGGCATATCCGGCACTGCCCGGAATGTTATGAAGAGCTGGAGGTTTATTCGACGGTGTTTGCAGGCATCCGCCAGCTGGACGGCGTGGATGAACGGATTGATTACCGGACGCTTGTGGAGGATTCTCTGGACAATTCGGAAGAAGACGCGATCGATGAACATTTTCTGTCGACCTATACGTTTCTGTTAAAGACGGCGGCGACCGTGGTTCTGTTTTATATGATGGTGAGGTGTTTTTTTTAATGAGTGGAAAAATGGTGCTGATTGACGGCCACAGCATAATACACAGGGCATTTTACGGAGTGCCGGATCTGACGAATGCAGAAGGGCTTCATACGAATGGAATCTATGGCTTTCTGAATATTATGTTCCGGATCCTGGATGAGGAAAAACCGGATTATCTGATGGTGGCATTTGACCTGAGTGCGCCGACGTTCCGGCATCAGATGTATGAGGCCTATAAAGGGACGAGAAAAGGGATGCCGGATGAACTTCGGGAGCAGGTTCCCGTTCTGAAGGAACTGCTTGCCGCCATGGGAATTCCGCTTCTGATGCAGGAAGGCTATGAGGCGGATGACCTGCTTGGGACGATGGCGAGAAAGAGCGAGGCAGAAGGGCTGGATACGGTTATTGTGTCGGGAGACCGGGATCTTCTGCAGATCGCCACGGACCGGATCCTGATCCGGATGCCGAAGACCAGGAAGGGCGTCACGGAGATCGAGAATTATCATGCGGCAGATGTAAAATCCGTATATCAGGTGACTCCGGCGCAGATCATTGAACTGAAAGCGCTGATGGGGGATTCCTCCGACAATATTCCGGGCGTTCCGGGAATCGGTGAAAAAGGGGCGACGGCGCTGATTACTGCATATGGTGATATTGAGACTGCCTATGCCCATGTGGATGAGATCAAACAGAAGCGCACCAGAGAAGCGCTGCGGGAACACTTTGATATGGCGGTGATGAGCAAAAAACTTGCGACGATCTGCGTGGATGCGCCGGTGGAACTTCATCTGGAGGAAGCGAAGCTTACCAGTCCCTATACGCCGGAGGCCTATGAATGGTGCCGGAAGCTGAATTTCCGAAAATATCTGGACCGGTTTGAAAAAGAAGGGGCGCAGATGCCGGCGGAGAAGGAGCCGGAGGCAAAACGGATCACGGAGCTTTCGGAGGCGGAGCAGGTTTTCCGGAAGGCAAAGGAACAGGAGCGGGTCGCCTTTGAGCTTCTGTGCCGGAAAAAAGAAGGCGGGCTGACGCTTATGCTGTCTTCGGACGGCTACGGCATGACGACGGCGGAGGAGGAGCTGTTCCTCTCTCTGGCGCTGTCGCCGACGGAAGCGTATGAGCTGGTGGAAGAGGGATTTCTGACGTCGGAATATCTGCTGGACCAGCTGCGGCAGATCATTGAGCGCGTCCCGTTTTGTGCGGTCTCTGATGTGAAGAAGCTGCTGAAGGATGTGAAGCCGGAACCGGAACACCAGGAACACCTGTTCGATATCGAGATTGCCGCGTATCTGATCAATCCGCTTTCCAGCCAGTATACCCATGAGGACATGGGAAAACCATACGCCGCCCTGACTACCTGGAAGAGAGCACAGATGCTGGAGGAGCGGCTGCAGGAGACCGGCATGAGGAAGCTGTTTGACGAAGTGGAGATGCCTCTGGTATTTACCCTCTATGATATGGAGCAGGACGGCATACGGGTCCATGCAGAAGAACTGAAGGCGTACGGGGAAGCGCTGACCGGCAGGATCGGGGAGCTGGAGGAACAGATCCATACTGCGGCGGGGGAGAAATTCAACATCAATTCTCCGAAGCAGCTCGGCGTGATCCTGTTCGAAAAGCTGGGGCTTCCGGAGGGAAAGAAGACGAAGACCGGCTATTCTACGTCCGCAGAGGTGCTGGATAAGCTGGCGCCGGAGCATGCGATTGTAAAGGATATTCTGGAATACCGCCAGCTGACCAAATTAAAATCCACCTATGCGGACGGACTTGCGGTCTGTATTGCAGAAGACGGGCGGATCCACAGCAATTTTAACCAGACGATCACGGCGACCGGCAGGATCAGCAGCACCGAACCGAACCTGCAGAATATTCCGGTGCGCATGGAACTGGGAAGACGGATCCGAAAGGTCTTTATCCCAAGGGAGGGCTGCATCTTCGTGGATGCGGACTATTCTCAGATCGAGCTGAGAGTGCTGGCGCATATGTCTCAGGACGAGAAGCTGATCGAGGCCTACCGGCAGGCGGAGGACATTCACCGGATCACGGCTTCCCAGGTATTCCACGTACCTTTTGAAGAGGTGACGCCGCTTCAGAGGCGCAATGCCAAGGCAGTGAACTTCGGAATTGTATACGGAATCAGTTCCTTCGGCCTTTCTCAGGATCTGAGCATCTCCACGAAAGAGGCAAAGGAGTATATTGACCGGTACTTTGAGACCTATCCGGGCATTAAGGGATTTCTGGACGGACTGGTATCCGGGGCAAAGGCGCAGGGGTATGTGACGACCATGTACGGAAGACGCAGGCCCATACCGGAACTGAAATCTTCGAATTATATGCAGCGTTCCTTTGGGGAGCGGGTGGCAATGAATTCTCCGATTCAGGGAACGGCTGCGGATATCATCAAGATTGCCATGATCCGCGTACACGACCGTCTGAGAGAGGAAGGACTCAAGTCCCGCCTGATCCTGCAGGTGCACGATGAGCTGCTGATCGAAGCATACGAAGAAGAGGCAGAGCGGGTGGAACAGATCCTGCAGGAAGAGATGCAGCAGGCGGCAGAGCTGGATGTGTCTCTGGAGATTGACATGCACAGAGGGCGGAACTGGTATGAGGCAAAATAGATGAGAGTGATCGGAGTGACCGGCGGAGTGGGGGCCGGAAAGAGTACGGTCCTTGAGTATCTGGAAAAGGCATATCATGCAGAAGTGATCCAGGCGGATCAGGTGGGGCATGAGGTTATGGAGCCCGGACAGGCGGCTTATGATGAGATTCTGAATGTATTTGGAAACGAAGTCCGGGCGGAAGACGGCAGGATTGACCGGGAAATTCTTGGAGACGTGGTTTTTGCCGGCGAGGAGATGCGCCGAAAACTCAATGCCATCGTTCATCCGGCGGTGAAACAGGAGATTCTGCGCCGGATCGCACAGGCGCAGGCGGAGAAAAAAGACTGCGTGGTCGTGGAAGCGGCGCTGTTTCTGGAAGAAAAATATGATGCATTCTGTGACGAAACATGGTATATTTATACGGCTGAGAACAGAAGACGCAGCAGGCTGAAAGCATCCAGAGGGTATACGGATGAACGGATCGACCGGATCTTCGGGAGCCAGAAGACTCATGAGGAGTTTCTGAAACGGTGCGGCTGTGTGATTGACAACAATGGGGCGCAGGAGGATACCTGCCGCCAGATCGATAAAAGGATGAAAAGATAGATGAGATTATGCAGTATTGCCAGCGGCAGCAGCGGAAACTGTATTTATACAGGGAGTGACAGAACCCATCTTCTGGTGGATGCGGGAATCAGTGCGAAGAAGGTGGAAGAAGGGCTGTCAGAGCTTCAGGTAGAGGGAAAGGACATTCAGGGACTTCTGATCACACATGAGCATTCCGATCATATCAAGGGTGTCGGGATACTGGCGCGCAGATACGGGATCCCGATCTATGCCACAGGCGGAACCATTGCGCGGATGAAAAAGATGAAAAGCCTGGGGGCGATTGATGAGGGACTGTATCATGTGATCTGTGCAGACAGGCGTTTTACGATCGGAGATGTGGAAGTGGAGCCGTTTCGGATCTCCCATGACGCAGCGGAGCCGGTGGCATTCCGGTTTTCCTGCGGAGGGAAGAGCGCGGCCGTCGCCACGGATATGGGAGTATATACCGATTACATAGTAGAGCATTTGAAAGAACTGGATGTGCTTTTGCTGGAAGCCAACCATGATATCCAGATGCTTCAGGTGGGGCCTTATCCTTATCCTCTGAAGCAGAGGATTCTTGGAGAATGCGGACATCTGTCCAACGAAAGCGCCGGACAGCTGCTCTGCAGGGTTCTGAATGACCATATGAAAAAAATCTATCTGGGCCATCTGAGCAGGGAAAATAATTATGCGGAGCTTGCATACGAGACGGTGAAGCTGGAGATCCAGCTGGGGCCGGTGGCGTACGGCCCGGGAGATTTTGATATCCAGGTGGCAAAGAGAGACTGCAGCTCGGGCGTCTGTGAATGGTAGTGAGCCGGCAGGGGACGCTCAGCCAGGACGGGATGTCCCGGCTGAGCTGTCACATGCGGGCGGCAGACTGGCAATGAGAAAGGAAAACGAAGATGAAGAAATTTATTATTACAGTAGTAGGGCATGATACGGTGGGTATTATTGCAAAAGTCTGTACGTATCTGGCCGGGATTCAGGTCAATATTCTGGATATTTCCCAGACGATCGTGGACGGATATTTTAACATGATGATGATTGTGGATGCGGGAAACGTGGAGGATGTGACGAAGATGTCCGGCGGGCTTTCTGCACTGGGAGAGGAAATCGGGGTTATTATCCGCTGCCAGCATGAAGATATTTTTAACATGATGCATCGTGTATAGAACAGAGCTTTCTGCCCGGAGGCGTACCGGGGCGGGCGGCGACAGATAGAGGAGAGACTATGATTAATATTCAAGAGGTACTTGAGACCAATAAAATGATCGAGCAGGAAAATCTGGATGTCCGTACGATCACGCTGGGAATCAGCCTTCTGGACTGTATGGATTCGGATCTGGAGGCATTGAAGAAAAATATCTATCAGAAGATTACAGAGACTGCAAAGGATCTGGTGGCAACTGGACAGGCAATCGAATCCCAGTACGGCATTCCGATCGTGAACAAGAGAATCTCTGTGACTCCGATTGCGCTGGTCGGGGGCGCTGCCTGCAGGACATCCGAAGATTATGTGGAGCTTGCAAAGGTGCTGGACCGTGCGGCAAAGACGGCGGGCGTTAATTTTCTGGGAGGCTTTTCCGCTCTGGTATCCAAAGGGATGACAAAAAGCGATGAGCTTTTGATGCGCGCAATTCCGGAAGCGCTTGCGCAGACCGGGCGTGTCTGCAGTTCCGTGAACCTGGGTTCCACGAAAACCGGGATCGATATGGATGCAGTGAAGCTGATGGGAGAGATTATCAAAGAGACCGCAGAGCTTACAAAGGATCAGGATTCCCTTGGCTGTGCGAAGCTGGTCGTGTTCTGCAATGCGCCGGATGACAATCCTTTTATGGCCGGGGCTTTTCACGGCGTGACAGAAGCAGACGCGGTCATCCATGTGGGAGTCAGCGGTCCCGGCGTGGTAAAAACAGCATTGTCCGGGGTGCGCGGGGAAAATTTTGAAGTGCTGTGCGAGACGATCAAGAAGACGGCGTTCAAGGTTACCCGCGTGGGGCAGCTGGTGGCGCAGGAAGCATCAAGACGCATGGGCATTCCGTTTGGAATCATTGATCTTTCCCTGGCGCCGACTCCGGCAGTCGGGGACAGCGTAGCGGAGATCCTGGAAGAGATCGGTCTGGAATATGCGGGCGCTCCGGGAACGACGGCGGCGCTGGCGCTTCTGAACGATCAGGTGAAAAAGGGCGGTGTCATGGCGTCCTCTTACGTGGGAGGTTTAAGCGGCGCATTTATTCCGGTCAGTGAAGATCAGGGAATGATCGATGCTGTGCAGGCAGGCGCACTGACGCTGGAGAAGCTGGAGGCAATGACCTGTGTCTGCTCGGTAGGCCTGGATATGATCGCCATTCCCGGAGATACCAGTCCGGCTACGATCTCGGGCATCATTGCAGATGAGATGGCCATCGGCATGGTCAATCAGAAGACGACGGCTGTCCGTCTGATTCCGGTCATCGGAAAAAAGGTCGGGGAGATGGTGGAATTCGGCGGCCTGCTTGGATATGCGCCGATTATGCCGGTTAATCCCTGTTCCTGCGAGGCATTTATCAACCGGGGAGGAAGAATTCCGGCTCCGATTCACAGCTTTAAGAACTGAGCCGCTTTCACTTCTGTTCTGCCCTGGACGCCTGCCATGGGCATATGTCCCTTCCAGACAGGCGATCAGGACTCCCCCCACTGCGTGGGTTCCCCCCTCATCACAAATCCCGCCTGCGCTTAGTGAAGGGGCGATCAGGAATCTTCCCTGCTGCGTGGGTCCCTCCTTGCCGCAAAAGCAGCAGCGACGCTGAGGGCGCAAAAGACGCGCCCTGAGGACCGGCGCCCTTCCATGGGTCTTTCAGGAACATATGCCCATAACAGGCTGAACGACGGCAGATATTTGAACAGTAATAGAACTGACAGGCCTGGAATGAAATCAGAGTCTTGACAGTCCATGCGGTATTGTTTATAATGATAAACGTGCAGAGAATGCTGTGTCAAGTGCGCACTGTATGTGCGAAGAGGGAATCAGGTGTGAATCCTGAACGATCCGGTCACTGTATTCGGAGAGCCTGCCTTCAATATCCCATTGCAGAACCCATGGAATGTATAAAAGACATGCGAGAAGGGGAAGACAGACATTTGATCCGTAAGCCAGGAAACCTGCTTGACATATGAGATGAGCTTCCGTGCAGGGCTTTACATCCAACAGACAGGAGGAATGGCGCTTCCTGTCCTGAATGGCCGGCTTGTGGGTTAAGACGGCTTAAAGTATGCAGTTATCTGTATGCAGAATGAACGTACCAGTATTGATGAATCTCATGCAGTCATGCACAGACATAAAACCGGGTGTATATGCGTATCCTCCATGAAAAACGCATTCGAATGGCACATCCGGCAGGCAGACACTCCCCTGTGGCGCAGGTTTCCTGAACATCCTGCTTCCATGGGGGAGTGTCTTTTTTACATACGGGACAGCCCTGCTTTCGGCTGCCTCAGTCTTCTTCCGCCATGCGGTATCCAACTCCGATCTCTGTGAAAATATAGACAGGTTCTGCCGGATTCGGTTCGATCTTTCTGCGGATGTTCGCCATATTTACCCGGAGAATTGTATTGTCGTTTTCCGAATAGGGTCCCCAGATATGCTCGATCAGCCGGTCGTACAGAAGGACTTTGCCGCAGTTTTTTGCCAGAAGGGCGACGATTTTGAATTCATTCTGGGTCAGATGGATCTCGGTTCCGTTGCGCAGAACCTGATGCTTTTCAAAATCAATCGTCAGCCCCTGAGAATGATAGGGGCGGTTGGGAAGCGGGGCGTCGGTCTGCATGCGGTTGCTGTGCCGCAGGGCAGTCCGTATACGCGCCAGCAGTTCAGAATTTCCAAACGGCTTTGTAATATAGTCGTCTGCGCCCTGGTCCAGCGCCTGTACCTTGTCTTCTTCCTGGATTCTTGCAGAGATTACGATAATCGGGACGCTGCTCCATTCCCGGAGTCTGTCGATGACCGACAGGCCGTCCATGTCCGGAAGCCCCAGATCCAGAAGGATCAGATCCGGACACCGGGAAGCAGCCTGGGACAGACCTTCCTTTCCCGTGACGGCAGGAATGACCTGATATTTCTGGGAAGTGAGCACGGAAGTAATGAAATTCCGGATATTTTTCTCATCTTCTATTACAAGGATCTTAATCATCTGATTCATAATGAACATCCTCCTTTGGCAGTGTAAAACAGAATTCGGCTCCCTCCGGATGGTTCTGTGCCCGGATCTCTCCGCCGTGGGCCGTCACGATGGCCTTGCAGATCGACAGTCCGATTCCCATTCCTTTTCGGGTGTCTGCAGCAGAGGTAGGGGCAGAGGGGGCAGCGTCAAAGATACTTTCAAGCTTTTCGGGCAGAATACCGCTTCCGTAATCCCGGATGTGGATACGGACGAAATATTCGTCGCTGTCAAGCGTGCATTCCACAGGCTGTGTGCTGTGGGCGTGATAATAAGAATTCTCAAACAGATTCAGGATCACCTGCTTGATCAAAAGCGGATCCATGGGAGCGATCAGAAAATCGTCCGGTATACACATGTGGATCTGCAGGTCGGGATAACGTTTTCTGGCGGTGGCGATGGCGTCAAACAGAATCTCTTCGACTGCTTCCGGAGTTTTTTTCAGTACATTCATTCCGCCCTCGGTAATACGGGTGACAGACAGCAGGTTTTCCACCATGTGCAGAAGCCAGTGGGCATCTTCGCGGATCTGCTCGACCAGTTCTCTTTTATCGTCCGCAGTGAGGGAGGTCTCGTTGTCCAGATAAGAAGAACTGGCGCCGATCATGCTGGTGAGAGGAGTGCGCAGATCATGCGAGACAGCTCTCAGGAGGTTGGCGCGGAGCTTTTCTTTTTCTGCTTCCATCAGCAGTTTTTCACCCTCCTGGATTCTGGATGCCTGTTCCTTGGAATGAAAGGTGGTGGCACTGGTCAGGATGGAGATAAAATACATGACAAGAAAGGTGAACGGATATCCGGTCATGGTGAAATTGAATTCGTAAAACGGATAGGTGTACAGGTAGTTGATGGAAAATACACTGAAAATCGCCGCAAGGATTCCATAACGGTATTTGTCCGTATGGTTGGATATCAGGATGATCGCCAGTATATAGATCAGGCTGATATTTGCAGTGCCTGAAGGGTTGATCCGGTGGTGGATGGATGCAGCCAGCGTTGCGGCGGCAGTGACGCCGATCGTATACAGGAGACTGAAGTGTGCATGAAAGGTGTGGGTGCGGGAGATGGTCTCCGCAAAATGAGTAAACAGGTTCCAGATATATTTTTTCAAAGGTTTCTCCTTTTCTGATTCAGAGTACAAGCATCTTTCTGCGGCATTCATTCTGGAAGGCCTGTCCGTGCAGCATGGAACGGACATGCGCATAAAGCCGGTCTGCATAGAGCCAGTGCTCTGGAAGCGCTGCATCCGGGCGTGCGGTCACCAGGGGCATCCGGCCATGAAGGGTCATTTTTTGCAGCAGCGATGCAGCTTCCTTTCGAAATCCCAGGACGCGAAGGACATTTACCGTCTCATATTTCCGGATGCCGAGCAGAATATGCAGAAGCGCCCGGCTGACGGAGGTTCTGGTCAGATTCCGTGTCTTCAGAAGATCGGTAAACTGTGAAAATGACATAAATGCATCCGTATATTTCCGGATACGGTTTGCAAGTTCTGCGGTCACATCAAAATACAGGCTCAGATCTTCTCCGGGACTTTGAATCAGCCGGTCCAGAAGAAGAAGTGAAAAAGCATCTTCCGTCACGGGTATCTTTCCGTCATACGGCAGATAGAGTTCAGAGGAGGGAAGCTGCGCCTGGATTCCCGATGTCATACTTCCGCGGCTTTCGAGAAACGCCTGCCGGATTCCGCCGGCGGAGGCGAAGGCCGCCGGATCCATCTGCAGGTCATGATAGGATGCGCCGGCCCGCGGGATGGTATGTGCCCGCAGGGGGATGTCCAGCCGGTACAATGCTTTCAGGTATTCGATGCCAAGCAGATTGTTGGGAGACTTCAGGACATCTGCAGGAAGTGTCGGATCGTACAGATGCAGAGCAAGCATCCGTGCCTCCGGGTAAGGTTTCCCCATGCGTAAATATTCTTTTAAAAGCGTCCGGTATGCTTCCGGTTCTTCCGAAAGGATTCTGGCAGGACGTTCCAGAACTGCAGCGTCCCCGCATTCACTTCCAAAGCACAGGTCTGTGACGATTCCGGTTCCGGCAAGAAGCCGGACGGCCCCTTTTGCAAAATATTCTGCGCTGCCGGTTGCCGTACATGGCGGCAGTTCCAGCACCAGATCGGCGCCGTTATGGAGTGCAGCCTGCGCGCGGGTGTATTTGTCAAACATGGCGGGAACGCCCCGCTGGACGTAGTTGCCGCTCATGACGACGATGACATGGGAAGCGCCGGTGATGCGGCGGGCCTGCGCCAGATGGAAGGCGTGCCCGTAATGAAATGGATTGTATTCTGCTATGATGCCGACGATGTTCATATGACTTTTTGATGCCCCTCCATCCCTGGGAACTATATCTCCTTTATAGACAAGTATACCACAAATGTGCTATACTTTCACAGGAGAAAATAGATGAAAGAGGAGGATATGGGTAAAAATTTATTTATCGCGGAAAAGCCCAGTGTAGCGCAGGAGTTTGCGAGAGCTTTGAAGCTGAATGCGAGAAAACAGGACGGCTACATGGAGTCGGAAGATGCCATTGTGACCTGGTGCGTGGGGCATCTGGTGACCATGAGTTATCCGGAGGCCTACAATGAGAAGTACAAAAGATGGTCCCTTGAGACCCTTCCGTTTCTTCCGAAGGAATGGAAGTATGAAGTGATCGACGGTGTGAAAAAACAGTATACGATTGTCAGCGGTCTTCTGAACCGGAAGGATGTGGACTGCATCTATGTGTGCACGGACTCCGGGCGGGAGGGAGAATATATCTATCGTCTGGTGGAGCAGATGGCGGGCGTAAAGGGGAAGCAGAGGAAGAGGGTCTGGATCGATTCCCAGACAGAGGAGGAGATTCTAAGAGGGATCCGGGAAGCAAAGGATCTGTCGGAATATGACCATCTGTCGGATTCCGCATATCTGCGGGCCAAAGAGGATTATCTGATGGGGATCAATTTTTCCAGACTTTTGACGCTTCAGTACGGCCGTGCGGTGTCGGGTTTTCAGAATACGGACAGAACCGTGATCTCGGTAGGAAGGGTCATGACCTGTGTGCTGGGGATGGTGGTCCGCAGAGAACGGGAGATCCGAAGCTTTGTAAAGACGCCGTTTTACCGGGTGCTTCTGGTTCAGGAGCTGGCAGGAAAGCGGTTTGCCGGTGAATGGCGGGCAGTGGAAGGCAGTGCCTACTATCAGTCTCCGCTGCTGTATAAAGAAAACGGCTTTAAGAAAGAAGAAGATGCAAAAGCGCTGATTGGGAAACTGAAGGGAATCGTTCCGCAGGAATCGCTGGTTCTGTCTGTGGAGCGGAAGAAGGAGACGCGTTATGCGCCCCTTCTGTATAACCTGGCAGAACTTCAGAACGAATGTTCGAAACGTTTTAAGATCAGTCCGGATGAAACGCTGAAGCTTACGCAGGAACTGTATGAAAAGAAGCTGGTGACCTATCCGAGAACGGATGCCAGAGTGCTGTCCAGTGCGGTGGCAAAGGAGATCGACCGGAATCTTAAGGGGCTTATGCAGTATGCGCTGGCTGCTTCCTTTGCACAGGAGATTCTTGCGGCGGGCAGTCACAAAGGGATCGGAAAAGGCCGTTATACCAATGACAAACAGATCACAGACCATTATGCGATCATTCCCACCGGGCAGGGGCTTTCGGCGCTTCGAAGCGTATCGCCCACGGGACAGCAGGTGTATGAGACAATCGTCCGCCGGTTTTTAAGCATCTTTTATCCGCCGGCGGTCTATCAGAAGACGGCGCTGGTGACCCAGATGGAAAAGGAGCGGTTCTTCTCGAATTTCCGGGTGCTGCAGGAAGAGGGATACCTGAAGGTCACGCCGAATACATATGACAGTAAGAAGAAAAAGGGAGAGGAAGAAGAGGAAGAGACCGGCTGCGACAAAGACATGCAGGAGGCTCTGAAGAAGCTTCGAAAGGGAATGAAGCTTCCGGTAAAGGATGCGAAGCTGAAGGAAGGGGAAACCTCTCCGCCCAAACGTTATAATTCCGGTTCCATGATTCTTGCCATGGAAAATGCAGGACAGCTGATTGAGGACGAGGACCTGCGCGCGCAGATCAAAGGAAGCGGCATCGGTACCAGCGCGACCAGGGCGGAGATCCTGAAAAAGCTGGTCCATATCAAATACATTGCCTTGAATAAGAAGACCCAGATCATTACGCCGACCCTGCTGGGCGAGAATATTTTTGATGTGGTAAATGTATCCATTCGTTCTCTTTTGAATCCGGAACTGACGGCAAGCTGGGAGAAAGGGCTCACCTATGTGGCGAACGGAGAGATCACTTCCGAAGAATATATGGGAAAGCTGGAGCATTTTGTGAGGAGCCGGACCGAGCAGGTGCTTGGCAGCAGGCAGCATTATGCCATGCGCCCGTATTTTGATGCAGCGGCGTCCTATTATAAGGATTCAGGAAAGACTTCTGCGGGAAAGGGCAGAAAAAACAAAAAACCGGAAAATAAAACAGTGAAAGCAGAATCACAATAAGGAGTGAAAGATGAGTAAAATAACAATCAAAGACCTGTATGATCTGAATGAAACGATTGCAGCAGACCTGTTTGACGGGCTTACCTATCCATGGGAAGCGCTTCCGAAGATCGGAGATTTTATCAGGAAGCTGGGGGAGACGTTAAGCCAGGAGGAGTATGAGAAGGTCGGCGAGGATGTATGGATCGCCAGATCTGCAAAGGTATTTCCAAGCGCTTATATCCACGGCCCGGCAATCATTGGAAAAGAAGCAGAGGTCCGTCACTGCGCGTTTATCCGCGGCAATGCACTGGTGGGAGAAGGAGCTGTGGTCGGCAATTCCACCGAACTGAAAAACGTCGTGCTGTTTAACAAGGTGCAGGTGCCCCATTATAATTATGTAGGGGATTCCATACTGGGTTATCAGGCACATATGGGGGCCGGTTCCATTACATCCAATGTGAAATCGGATAAAAAGCTGGTATGCGTCCATACGCCGGAAGGAGATATCGAGACGGGGATCAAAAAATTCGGCGCCATGATCGGAGACGGTGTGGAAGTAGGCTGCGGTTCCATCCTGAATCCCGGAACGGTGGTGGGAAGGGAGAGCAATATCTATCCGCTGTCCTCCGTCCGGGGCGTGGTTTCGGAACATTCGATCTATAAAAAACAGGGAGAAGTTGTGAAGAAACATGAAGACTGAACCGGGTGCCGTCAGAAGCATGCAGACATCCGGCTTTGGCATCAGCGGAAGCATGCTGAAATGGATGGCAGTTCTTATAATGGCGATCGATCATGCGGGGGCCGGCCTTCTGGAGGCCTACGTGATGAATGCATGGGGCAGTTCGCCGCTTGGAAGCGCTTTTCTGGAAAAATGGGATGAGCTTCTTATGGTGGATCAGGTCATCCGGACCATCGGCCGGCCGGCGTTTCCCATCTTCTGCTTTTTGCTGGTGCAGGGGTTTGTCCATACCCGCAATGTGAAAAAATATGCGGTCCGGCTGGGGATTTTCGCACTGGCCAGCGAGATTCCTTTTGACCTTGCGCTGCGGGTCACGCCCTTTTACTGGAAACATCAGAATGTGTTTTTTACGCTGCTGATCGGACTTCTTGCCGTCTGGTTTATGAAAAGCTTCAACAACCGGCTGTGGGCCAGGGTGTCAGGGCTGCTTGCCGGGGCGGCGCTGGCAGAACTGCTCGGCACGGATTATGGTGCATTTGGGATTGCGCTGATCGTGCTTTTGTATCTTCTGCAGGATAAAAAGGCCTGGCAGTGCATCCTGGGAGCGATCTGCTGTGCATGGGAGACGACGGCTCCGCTGGCATTCATACTGATCTGGTTCTATAATGGAAAACGGGGCAGGCAGCCCAGATGGTTTTTCTACTGGTTCTATCCGGTACACCTGCTGCTGTATGCACTGGTCGGGATGTATGTGCTGCCGGCGGTTCTGCTTTAGACAGGACCGGCGCCCTTTAATGGGTCTTACAGGAAGATCTGTTCATGACAGGGTATATTTGCCGAGTGGAATCGGGCAGAGAGATACAAAATCATTAATTAAGAGGTGAATAAAATGACAACGAAGGTAACAAGAGAACAGGCGCTGGCGCTTTTAAAGAAATACAACCAGGAGCCGTTTCATATACAGCATGCCTGTACGGTAGAAGCGGTGATGCGGTGGTTTGCGGAGGAGCTGGGGCATGGGGATCCGGATTTCTGGGGGCTGTGCGGACTGCTTCACGATGTGGATTTTGAGAAATATCCGGATGAACACTGCAAAAAGGCGCCGGAACTGCTGGCGGAGATCAATGCGGAAGAAGAGCTGGTTCATGCGGTATGCAGTCATGGTTACGGGATCTGTGTGGATATAGAGCCGGTTCATGAGATGGAAAAAGTTCTGTTTGCCTGTGATGAGCTGACCGGACTGGTCGGGGCTGCCGCCAGGATGCGTCCGTCTAAAAGCTGTACGGACATGGAGCTGTCCAGTCTGAAGAAAAAGTTCAAGGATAAACGTTTTGCGGCCGGCTGTTCCCGCGATATCATCCGCACCGGGGCTGAGCAGCTTGGCTGGGAGCTGGAGAAGCTGATGCAGATGACGCTGGATGCCATGAAAGCGACAGAGGCACAGATTGAAACACAGTTTCAGAAGGATATGGAGTGATAAAACCATGAAGACACTGATACTGACCGGTTCCCCGCGTAAAAAGGGACATACGGCAGAATTGACGGAATACCTTGCCGCGCGCCTGGACGGGGAAGTGGAGATCCTGTCTCTGGATCACCGAACGGATATCATGCCCTGCCGGGACTGCAGGTACTGCTTTACACACAGGGCATGCTGCATTCAGGATCCCATGCAGGAGATCTATCAGAAGCTGGATGAAGCCGACCGGATCCTTTTTGCGGCGCCGGTTTATTTTTATAATATTCCAGGCTCCATGAAAGCCGTGCTGGACCGGCTGCAGGTCTGCTGGGCGGCAGCCGTCCGCGGAGACAGACCTTCCGCGGACAAAAAAGGCGGCATCATCCTTGTGGGAGGGGCGCCGGAATCACCCAGGCAGTTTGACGGAGCCATCCAGACCTTACGGTATATGCTGGAGGACCTTGGGGCTGCATGTACAGATGTAGTGACAATGGGCGGTTCGGACAAAGCCGGTCTTTCAGACCGGCCGGATATACAGCATGCGCTGGAAACGCTGGCACAGAAGCTGAAGGCATAACTCAGCCGCCGGTATGTTCGCCTGCTTTATGGGGGACTTTGGGAAGAAACGGATACAGTTCTTCGTAGTCCTCCATTTCTTTTTCTCCCACAGGCCCTGAAGGGATCAGCCCCGTCATATCCTGGGCGGAACAGGGAGTCAGATAACGATATTCCTCCGGCGCCGCAGAGGATGTGATCCGGTCTTTTTTCTCATATTCTTTTTTCATAAAGGTCTCCTTATCCGGTGATTTTCCAAAGTAAATGATTCCTCCTTGTTCATACAGGATGAACAAACATGAGTTTTTCATGTTTGTTAATATGTGTTATAATAGAAAAAAATATGCAGGCTTTCTTCAGGAATTCTTTAGAAATACCTGCATTTGTTTTTAAGATTCTGCCGGTAGAATACAGACATGAAAACAATACAGGTTTGTATATGCTGTGGAAAGGAGCGGCAGAATGAATATCATATGAAGAGAGAACAGGGAGACAGGATGATGGAACAATATCATGTACTGGTAGTAGAAGATGACAAAGAAATTCGGGATGGAATTGAAATTTACTTAAAAAGTCAGGGTTATGAAGTCTATAAGGCAGCAGACGGGATCGAGGGCCTGGAGATTATTTACTGGGAAGAAATCCATCTGGCCATAGTCGATGTGATGATGCCCAGAAAGGACGGGATCCAGATGGTCATGGAGATGCGCAAAGACTATGATTTTCCGGTGATCATGCTCTCGGCGAAGTCAGAAGAAGTGGATAAAATTCTGGGGCTTAACATGGGAGCGGACGACTATGTGACGAAGCCGTTTACCCCGCTGGAGCTTCTGGCAAGGGTGAATTCCCAGCTTCGCCGGCACAGCCGCTATCTGGAAAAGCTGAAAAGCGGCGGAGCAGAGGAAGGACATGTATACCGGATCGGCGGCCTGGAGCTGGACGAAGAAAAGGTGGAGCTGCGGGTGGACGGTACGCCGGTGAAAGTAACGCCTATGGAATACCGGATCCTGCTCCTTCTGATGAAGCATCCGGGAAGAGTGTTCTCTGCAGACGAGATCTATGAGCGGGTCTGGAACGAGAAAGCGGTAAATTCCGATACGATTATGGTTCATGTGCGGAATATCCGGGAAAAGATCGAGATTAACCCGAAAAATCCAAAATACTTAAAGGTGGTGTGGGGAGTTGGCTATAAAATGGAAAAACAGTAAAAAAGGGATTCTGCTTGTTCTCATGTGGGCGGTGATCGCTGCTACGATCATGTGCAGTGCCTATCCGCTGTTTCGGAGAAGGGCAAATAAGCTTCTGGCGGAATATGAAGCGGAGCATGTAAAGGAACAGGAAGGGGAGGAGGTCTATGCGCCGGATGAGATGTTCAAACGTTTTCTGCTTTCCTCGATTTATTATATGAATTATGAGATGACGCCGGATATGGATGCCTATACGTATTTTACGCAGAATTATGATATGAGTAAATTTACGGAGGATGAGCAGAGGCGGGTCCAGGAGGCGGCCACGCGGCTGATGCAGAACATGCGCAACCAGTATTCGGTCATGCAGAGCAATTATGACTATGGAAGTTACGGCTCCGGGCCTGCCAGAGAGTTTGGCAGCGACGGCTATCTGAGCAACGCGGTTCATGGAAACAGTGAAGACGCCAGACAGTATTACCAGTCCGGGCTGGTGATTCAGTATGACAGCAGGGGAGTTCCGGTCATCCGGGAATCCTGGGGATTCGATCTGGATGAGACGGATATCATCGGATATCTTCAGCAGGCATCCATGGCCCGTCTGATGGATGACAACGGGATGGGAGATGTGGTATATGATACAGATGTGTATTGTAGTTATGATTCCGGGCAGGTTGTGATCGGCGAGACGGTTCCGAAAAGTGAAATCGAAATTCTGGAAGAGACTGCGGAAGAGACCTGGCAGGATCCGTATGAAGAAGCATCCCGCAACGATCAGCTTCTGAAGTCAATCCCGGTGCCGGTGGTCCAGAATACCTCTTTTGTCTTTGTAATCCACAGCAGCGATGACTATAGAAACAGCTGGCGGGATTACTGGATGGAGCGCAATGCCTATATGCGGAGCGGTTACAGCATCAGTGTGATGGGAATTATGACAGGCATGATAGTTCTGGCATTGATTCTGCAGAATATTCCGGCATTCCATCTTCGGAAAAACCGGCTGTTTTGCCTTCCGACCGAACTGGTGGCAGGGGCAGCTGTCACGGGCTTTGCAATTACCGGAGCATTTGCTGTATCAGACTTTGGTCACTATTCCCTGACGAGTGAAATTGTGGGGGATTTTGAAGCTGTGGGCTTCGGAGGCGCTGCACAGACGACTGCTACGGTATTTATCTGGCTGTTCTGGTTCTGCTTTGCATTTTGCTGGTACTGGGCGGCAGCATCGGTGCTTCCTTATCTGACCCATCCCATCCGGACTCTTCGGGAAAATATGCTCTGCATCGGGATCTGCAGATGGCTGAAGAAAGTGTGGCTGAAATTCTGGCACTGGGCGACGGATGTGGAGCTGGATGAGAAACTGACGCGGAATATCTGGAAGGCAGTTGGCTTAAACGGCGTGGTTGTGGTGTTTCTCTGCTGTATCTGGTTCGGCGGCGTGGTGGGCGCCGTGATCTATACGATCCTTCTCTACGTGCTGATCAAGAAAAAATGCGGGGAGATTCAGGAGGATTATGAGAAACTTCTGCAGGTGACCCGGACCATTGCAGAAGGCGATCTGAATGCTTCCACCGAAGAGGATATGGGGCTGTTCAATCCTGTTCGGGATGAGCTGACGGCGATTCGGAACGGTTTCAGCAGGGCAGTCAACAATGAGGTGCGCAGCCGGAACATGAAGACCGAACTGATCACCAATGTGTCCCATGATCTGAAGACGCCTCTGACGGCTATCATCACCTATGTGGATCTGCTGAAAAAAGAAGATCTCACAGAAGCGCAGAGGAAGGATTACATTGATACGCTGGACAAAAAGTCTCAGAGACTGAAGGTGCTGATTGAAGATCTTTTTGAGGTCAGCAAGGCAACCACAGACAATATCATCATGAACTTCGATACGGTGGATCTGGTCAGCCTGGTCAAACAGGTCCGGCTGGAGAACGAGGATAAGATTCAGGAAAGCACGCTGGATTTCCGATGGAATCTGCCGGAGGAAAAGTGCATCCTTACGCTGGATCCTCAGAGAACCTTCCGTATTATTGACAATCTGGTACAGAATATCCTGAAGTATTCCATGCCCCATTCCCGGGTCTATATCGATATGAAGGATCTGGAGCCGGAAGTGCGGATCAGCTTTAAAAACATGTCTGCGGCCGAGATGAATTTCTCACCGGAGGAGATTACGGAGCGTTTCGTCCGCGGAGACCTGTCCCGGAACACAGAAGGCAGCGGCCTTGGGCTTGCGATTGCCCAGAGCTTTACAGAACTTCAGAAGGGAACGTTTCAGGTGGAGACAGACGGAGATCTGTTCAAGGTGACGATCTGCTGGAAGAAAGAGTAGCAAACAGAACGGCATAAAGGAACCGGTCAGTCAGGGTGTAAAGTCTTTTTGGATGACAGAAGGCTTTACACCTTTTTCATTCCGGTTTCTGTTTTATTCATGTTACAAAGAAATAATGGAAATATTATGAGGATAGAGTTTACAAAGTCGTGATTTGCCTGTAAACTGACAGTATAAATTTTTAACGTGAGGAGAAATGCAATGCAGCAGATGAAAAAACCGAAAAAGCCTCTGATCTTTTATTATTGTATTGTGCTTTTGATTATGTTCGTATTAAATGCCGTTATCTTTCCCAGATTTGTCCGGGAACAGATTCAGGAAGTGGATTACGGGACGTTTCTGAACATGCTGGAGGAAAAAGAGGTCTCCATGGCGCAGATGGAAAAGGATTATATCTATTTTGTGGATAACAACGAAGAAGATCCGTCTTTCTATTCTACCGTAGCCTTCAATGACCCGGATCTGGTAGACCGTCTGCAGGCGTCCGGATGTAAATTCGGCAAAGTCAGGGAACAGGAAACTTCTCTGCTCGGTTCGATTTTTTCGATTGTAGTTCAGGTTGCGATCTTCGTGCTGATCGGGCAGCTTCTGTCCCGGATGCTGATGAAGCGGATGGGCGGCAGCATGGGAAATGCCATGTCTTTTGGAAAGAGCAGCGCCAAAATCTATGTGGCCAGTGAAACAGGGATCAAATTTACGGATGTGGCAGGCGAGGATGAGGCCAAGGAGCAGCTTCAGGAGATCGTGGATTTTCTGCACAATCCGGAGAAATACCGGGAGATCGGAGCCGTGATGCCGAAAGGCGCGCTTCTGGTAGGACCGCCCGGAACCGGCAAGACCCTGCTGGCAAAAGCGGTGGCAGGGGAAGCGGAAGTGCCTTTTTTCTCCATCTCCGGTTCGGAATTTGTGGAGATGTTCGTCGGCATGGGCGCGGCGAAGGTGCGGGATCTCTTTAAACAGGCTAATGAAAAGGCGCCGTGTATCGTCTTTATCGACGAGATTGATACCATCGGAAAAAAACGTGACAGCGGCGGCATGGGCGGAAATGACGAGAGAGAACAGACGCTGAATCAGCTTCTGACAGAGATGGACGGCTTTGACGGTTCCAAAGGCGTTGTGATCCTGGCGGCGACCAACCGTCCGGAGTCGCTGGATCCGGCACTTCTTCGTCCGGGGCGCTTTGACCGGAGGGTGCCCGTGGAGCTTCCGGATCTGGCCGGAAGGGAGGATATCCTGAAGGTGCATGCGAAGAAAGTCCGGCTGGGAGATGATATTGATTTTCATGCCATCGCCCGGGCGGCAGCAGGAACCTCCGGCGCAGAACTTGCTAACATGGTCAACGAAGCGGCGCTCCGGGCGGTCCGAAACGGCAGGGCGTACGTGACGCAGGCGGATCTGGAGGAAAGCATTGAAGTAGTCATCGCCGGATATCAGAAGAAAAATGCGATTCTGTCGGATAAGGAAAAGCTGATTGTGTCCTATCATGAGATCGGTCATGCGCTGGTGGCAGCGCTTCAGACAGATTCCGCACCTGTGACGAAGATTACGATTATTCCCCGGACCTCCGGCGCTTTGGGGTATACCATGCAGGTGGAAGAGCGGGATCATAATCTGATGAACAAAGAAGAGCTGGAAAACAAGATCGCTACCTATGCAGGAGGACGTGCGGCGGAAGAACTGATCTTCGGTTCCATTACTACCGGTGCGTCCAACGATATTGAACAGATGACGAAGCTGGCCCGCGCCATGATCACCCGCTACGGCATGAGTGAAGAATTCGGCATGATGGCGCTGGAGACCGTGAATAATCAGTATATGGGCGGAGATACGTCCCTCGCCTGTGCGGCAGAGACGGCTGCAGTGGTGGATGGGAAGGTAAATGACCTGCTGAAGCAGCAGTACCAGAAGGCAATGGAGCTTTTGAAGGAAGAAAAGCAGAAGCTGCATGAGCTGGCAAAATATCTGTATGAAAAGGAGACGATTACCGGAGAGGAGTTTATGAAGATTCTGCAGAAGGCGGACTAAAATGTCAGTTTTCCCGGTAAGATACGCAGGCCGGGAGGACCTCGTTGTTTTGAAGGACCGTGAGAGCCGATCATGCGGCATCGCTGGAAGGGAAAGGAATCCCGAAGGAGCGGATTCACAGGTATGGGTTCGCGTTTGAGGGGAAGCAGGTGCTGACTGGATGAAGAAAAGCGGGCGCTGATCGGAAAATGGATCAGCGCCTGTTTTTGTGGAGCGGTTTTTGAAATTATTACATGGACGACAGAAAAATTTTTGCAGTTTGTCCAAAAGCTGAATTACAGACCGAAAGGGCTGGAAACAATCAAACTTGAGCTGAACTATCGGATGATATTCCGGCTGAAGGATACTTTGAATTTTTTTAAAACACCGTATGACAGCAATATATACCAGGGATTTAACTGCGAATGGCAGGATGTTTTTGAAGAATGGACTTTTAAAAATGATATATTGAAAAAAGCTGAAAACAGACTTGCAGAACTTCTGAGTCAAAAGTCATTGATTAAATGTTTCTGTATATATGGAGGGGCATTTTCCGGAAAAAGCACTGAATAGAAAAAATGTTTAAGTATAATTTTTGTGGAAAAGAGGTTGTTTTTCTGTGTGCTTCCCGTACATATTACCATAATAAGAAAAAATATTATCTTGACGGGAACTGTTATGATTCTCTGGAATGTGCAGATTTTATTTCTGATCCGGATGCTGTGATTATTGAAGAAACTTTGAGGGACAAAAAATATTTGTCAAATCTGCTGGATCTTTCCAAATCTAAAAGAATTGCAGAAATAAAACAAAAACACAGTATTGTAAATTTAATTATTGATCTGACTTATGGAAAGGGAATACGAAAAAAATTAAAAAAGAAACTGGAAGATGTAAAACATTTGTCAAATCAGGAAACGCGGCTATTATTGGAAGTGGCAGTTTTTGATAAAGCAGATATAGAGTATTATCCTGTTGAACTGTTTAATGAAAGATATGGAAGGGCAGTTGAACTGTCTGAGAAAATTGATATCAAAAATATGAAAATCGTAGATTTTCTGAGATATGATGACAGGGGACTTTCTCTGCGTAATTCAATGTTTCAGGACGAGCTGCTTAAAATGAACAGAGATAAGATCTATACTGTTTTAAAAGAGCTGCTGATATATATTTCAAGGTATGTATATGAGGGAAATAATGATGTTTGGGTTATTATATTCCAGAGTCTGCTGAAAGAAAAAAGATTAAATGAACAGTTTGTTTTTACCGAAAAAGAGATTGGAAAACTTTTGTATGAACTGAAAGATAATTATGAAGATATCAGCTATTATTGGCTCCAGCTCGGAATTTATGAACAACAGAAGAAGGATTATGCAAAAGCTTTAAGTCATTTGAAAATGGCGCAGCATATTCAGCCGAAATCTTTTAAAATTCAGCATGCAATTGCAAGAAATTATTTGAAATATGCGAATAGTCAAAGCAGTTTTTCTGCTGCTGAAAACCTGTTTGAAACAGGAGAGCAGCTGATGAAAGCTTTGATACAGAGCAGAGAATATTATATTCAAAAAGCAAAGCCTTTTTCCATCAGCTGCTATGTGCTGGAGAAGGTCAGATATATCCGGCGTTTCAGTGTCAAAGTAACTGTTAAAGAACTTTGTGAACTTCGGGATATGCTGAAAAGTGTTTACAGGCCAGAAGATGTATATATTATAAAAG
This sequence comes from Lachnospiraceae bacterium, assembly GCA_009774145.1. GTDB lineage: Bacteria > Bacillota > Clostridia > Lachnospirales > Lachnospiraceae > Hominiventricola. The sequence continues at coordinate 36,363 of VSND01000037.1, forward strand.
CAATGCAGGAATATTATAAGCTGTTGGAAATTCCTGGCAAACAAAATCTGGTTAAAATTACTTTTGGAAGTCCGTATTATGACATTCTCAGAAAAACCGTTTCGGATCGTGAGACGGAAGATCATGCCAATATGTTCCCGCAGAATGTTTTGAAGCTGATAAACGGGTGAATTGGATTGTATTTTGCAGGCGGTTGTTATGACCGCCTGTTTTATTGTTGGAAATGTTTGATAAATGGGATCTGGATCAATGCTTTAAAAAGCCAGTATGGAGAATTCACGATTGACGTCCTTAAAATTTGCACAAAACACATGTTTCTTTTTTTCTTTTAAGATGGTATAATTATCCCAAAAGGAGAGATACGATATCAATAAGGAGTAAAACTCAATATTTTCATTTGGAAACTGTTCAGAAAAAAGGATCAGAAGACAGGAGGGATGGAATATGGCGAGAACCGTGGGGATCGGCTATCAGGATTTTGCACAGCTGATTACAAATGAGATCTTCTATGTGGATAAGACTGCATTTATCAAAGAGTGGTGGGAGAACAAGGATGCAGTGACGTTAATCACCCGTCCCAGACGTTTCGGCAAGACGCTGAATCTGAGCATGCTGGAGCAGTTCTTTTCGGTGGAGTATGCAGAGAGAGGGGATCTTTTTAAAGGGCTTGCCATCTGGGAGGAAGAAGCATACCGGGCGCTTCAGGGAACGGTGCCGGTGATTTTTCTGAGCTTTGCAGATGTGAAAGAAAGTTCCTTTGCGGATGCGAGAAAGAAAATCTGTCAGATCATCAAAAACGTGTATAACCGATATGAATTTCTGCTGGATGGAGACTGCCTGAACGAAGCGGAAAAAGAAATGTATCAAAAGGTATCCGCAGAGATGGAGAATTACATTGCCTCCGATTCACTGAAGGACCTGTCGAAGCATCTGATGAGATATTATGGGAAAAAAGTCATCCTTCTGCTGGACGAATACGACACGCCCATGCAGGAGGCATATGTATGCGGATACTGGAAAGAACTGGTGGAGTTTACCCGAAGTCTGTTCAACTCTACGTTTAAGACCAATCCATATCTGGACCGTGCAGTTATGACCGGAATTACAAGGGTGAGTAAGGAGTCCATTTTTTCGGATCTGAACAATCTGATGGTGGTGACGACAACGTCGGATCTGTATGCAGACAGTTTTGGATTTACGGAGAAAGAAGTCCGCGCAGCGCTGAAAGAATATGGAATGGAAGACCGTATGCAGGAGGTAAAGCTCTGGTACGACGGATTTGTCTTCGGCCGTTCCAGGGAAATATACAACCCATGGTCGATCCTGAATTATCTCAAGACCGGAAAGTTTTCCACCTACTGGGCCAACACCAGCAGCAATCACCTGGTGGGAAAGGTGATCCGGGAAGGGAGCAGGGATGTAAAAAAGATCATGGAGGGTCTGCTGAAAGGGGAATCCTTTCGGACACAAATCGATGAACAGATCGTATTCAGCCAGCTGGATACCATGGAAAACGCCATCTGGAGCCTGCTTCTTGCAGGCGGTTATCTGAAAGTTGAAAATTACCAGATCAATGAAGAGACCGGGCGGGAGACTTATGAACTGGCACTGACGAACCGGGAGGTTCGGATCATGTTTGAGCAGATGATCGAAGGGTGGTTTTCCCGGAGCGTGCCGGCTTATAATGATTTCATCAGGGCACTGGAGCTTAATGATCTGGAAGCCATGAACGAATATATGAACCGGGTGGCACGGGCGACGTTCAGCAGTTTCGACACCGGAACACATCCTTCGGGAGCAGAGCCGGAACGCTTTTACCATGGATTTGTTCTGGGACTGATGGTGGATCTGTCCGACCGGTATACAATCCTCTCCAACCGGGAGAGCGGATTCGGAAGATACGATGTGATGCTGGAACCAAAAGGCGCATCGGATGATGCGTATATCCTGGAATTCAAGGTGAAAAGCCAGAAGGAGAAGGAGCTGGAAGAGACTGTAAAAGCGGCGCTATTGCAGATTGAAGAGAAACAGTATGCGGCATCGCTGGAGGGAAAAGGAATCCCGAAGGAGCGGATTCACAGGTATGGGTTCGCGTTTGAGGGGAAGCAGGTGCTGATTGGGCAGAATATAACAAACGATTAATTGTGGAGTAAGCAGGAGGCCTGAAATTGCCGGAATAGTCTGATCATCGGCACAGGAACCAGAGTTCTGTGCGTGCGTAAATTGATATATAGACAGAGAGGAAGCGATAAAGATGGAGAGCAGAAAAATCAAGGATGTAGAAAAGGTACTGCGGGACCGGGCGGCAGAGTCGGTGCTGCTGGTCTGCGGGAATTCTTTCCGGCAGCAGGGATTGTATGGAAGAATAAAAGAAGCAGCAGAGAAGGCAGGCGCACGCATGACGGAATTCTCCGATTTTGAGCCGAATCCGAAATATGAATCCGTGGTAAAGGGGGTTCAGATCTTTCTGGAGCAGCGCTGTGATTTTATCATCGCAGCAGGCGGAGGGAGCGCCATGGATGTGGCGAAATGCATCAAGCTGTTCTGGAATATGGACCAGCATCAGAGTTTTCTCGGGCAGGAGATCGTGGAAAATGATACGCCGCTTCTGGCAATCCCTACGACCGCAGGGACAGGCAGTGAGGCGACCCGGTTCGCAGTTATTTATGATCAGGGTAACAAACAGTCGGTAGGACACAGGAGCTGTATTCCGGAATATGTGATTCTGGAGCCGGCGCTTCTTAAGACATTGCCGGAATATCAGAGAAAGGCTACCATGCTGGATGCACTCTGTCACGCCCTTGAGTCGTACTGGTCCGTGAACTCTACAAAAGAGAGCAGAGTATACGCTGCGAAGGCGGTTCAGGAGGTGTTTCGACATCACAAAGCATATCTTGAGAATAAACCGGAAGGAAATGAAGGGATGCTTCTGGCGGCGTATACAGCCGGTCAGGCGATCAATCTTACGCAGACGACAGCAGGACATGCCATGTGCTATAAGCTGACAACGCTCTACGGACTTGCACACGGACATGCCGCAGCTCTTTGCGTAGAGACATTGTGGCCTTATATGACGGAACATATGGAAGACTGCCATGATCCGCGGGGAGAGGAGTACCTGCAGGAGATGTTTCAGGAACTTGCGCAGGTGATGGGCTGTATGACAACGGCAGAGGCGGTTGAAAAATACAGGGAATTTCTAAAAGGACTGGCGCTTCCTTCGCCTGTTCTGAAAGAAGAAAAGGAACTGGAGCTTTTGAAACGGTCAGTGAATCCGGAACGTTTGAAGAACAATCCGGTACGGCTCACAGAGGAAACGCTGGAAGGGCTGTATCGACAGATTCTGAAAATGAATGCAGAAAGCGGAAGAGGAGTGTTCCTGTTTCCTGAATACTGATCGCCTGAAATACAGAATACAGATAAGTGCATATTTTGCCGTTTTTTCTGCATGCTTTGCAAATGATTCTGGAAAAATTTATGATAAAATAAGTAGGCCGGGATATAACAGAACAAAGCAGGAGGAGATAAAAATGGTTCTTTCGCATAATCTGCCGGGAATCACAGCAGGCAGAAATATGTCAAAAAACAGGGCAAAATTAAGCAAAAATCTTGAAAAGCTGTCTTCAGGGTATCGGATCAACCGGGCCGGAGATGACGCAGCCGGACTTGCCATCTCGGAAGGCTTACGCTGGGAAATCAATGGGGTTGAACAGGCAAAGAGAAATATTCAGGATGGCATCTGCCTGACAGAGACGGCAGACGGGGCCATGCAGGAGATCAATGCCATGCTGATTCGGGCAAGGAGGCTCAGTACGCAGGCGGCCAACGGTACATACAGTGAGGTTGAGAGAAGGGCGCTTCAGGAGGAAATTGATGAGATCAAAGCAGAAATCAACCGGATTACGGCCAGTACCAGGTTTAACGGTGTTGAACTGTTTCCCAGAGAACCCAAACAGGATTCTATCATTGATAATTCGGTAGAGATTTATCCGGTGACTTATCTGCCGGACTGGGTGGACGGCGGGAAAGCCATGGATGATAAAGCGCAGACAGACAACTGGTCCACCACCCATGATTATACGGGAACCAGAACAGATAGTGCAGGCAATACGCAGACAGTGACCGGAACGGTTACTCTGAACCATGCCGCTGCCAGACTTGATTTTTCAAAGCTGAATGCGGATAATAAAGAGGAATTAATCGGAACCGGATTCTATTGTACATGTATTACCTGCAATAACCATTACAGTGTAAAATTCACGGAGGGTACCGGAAGCAACAGAGTGGTAAGCGGCAGTCATTATGTATATGAGATCGGTATTGATCAGGTGCAGTCAGGAGAGGATCTGGTTAATGCCATATTAAAGGGACTTGGCGCGGGCAGTAATGGTATTGCAAATCCAATGAGTCACTATACCATGTGGCGGGCAGATCCGAATCAGCCGGATCAGCTGATTTTGTATGATGACCGTTCGTCAGGCAGCCAGCCTCCGGAACTGAACGGCCTGACAGGCATTCAATGGAGTAATCCGCCCTGGAGTAATCAAAGTTTTGGTACGAGTACCAGACCCAACAGCACCAGCGGCATGTTTGGGCGCGGAGTGGCATATGAGCCGGGAACCTGGAAACCGCCGGTAAAACCGCCGGAACCGGATCTGTATCTGCAGATCGGCGCATCATCAAAGGAACAGCTGGGAATTCTTCTGCCAAGAGTCAGTGTTGATATTCTGGATCTGAAGGATGTTTCCGTGAGAACACTGGAGGAGGCAAATGCTTCTATAGAAATATTTGAAAATGCAATCGATCATGTGAGTTCTGAACGGGGACGCATGGGCGCCTGTGAGAAGCGTCTGGAGCATGCATACCAGTCTCAGGCTGTTGCTTCTGAGAATCTGACCCAGGCGGAGAGCCGTATCCGGGATACGGACATGGCGGAGGAGATGGTGAATTACACGAAGAACAATATTCTTCTGCAGGGGGCTCAGTCCATGCTTGTTCATGCCAATATGTTTCCGCAGAATGTTCTGAAGCTGTTGAGTTGACAGCGTCTGCAAAAGAACGGAATGCATTTGCAGCAGATGTATATTGGAATGATAAAAAAACGAATGGTATGAATTTATGAATGCTGTCGGCAGGTTATTTTTATCCTCTGAAAAAATCTGCCGGATTTTCTTATGACTTTGATTTTTTTGCCGATATAATAGGCAGAGACGAAGGTTATCTACTGAACATAGAGTCCAGAACCGGCAGATGGCTTCCTGCCGGGGACAACAGGAGGTGGTAGGAAGATATGATTATAAGAAATAACATAGCAGGTATCAACGCTACCAGGAATAAAGGTATCTCGGAAGGAAAGATGAAGAAGAGTCTTGAAAAGCTTTCTTCCGGTTATCGAATCAACCGTGCAGGCGATGATGCGGCAGGACTGGCAATTTCGGAATTGATGCGGAATCAGATAAAAGGTCTGGATCAGGCCATGCGGAACTGCAATGATGGGATCAGTTTTACGAATACCGGAGACGGCGCGCTGGCGGAAGTACATTCCATGTTATCAAGGATGAAGACACTGGCGGTACAGTCGGCGAACGGTACTTACAATTCTGTGGCAAGAGCGAATCTGGATAAGGAACGCGAAAAGCTGTTGGAAGAGATTGACCGAATTGGCGAGACATCTCATTTTTCAGGTATTCAGCTGTTCGGACATGATGATGTACCGAAGGGACCGCCTCTTCCGGAGATTGTGGTTAATGATGATGTGATATTTCAGGTTGGCCCTTCAGCAGAGGAGACGCTGGTCATGGAGCGTTATTATATCGGAAGTGCGAATCTGAATCTTAAAGATACCAGTTTTGCATCTCTTCAGGATGCGAACGCGGCAGTACCGAAAATTGAAGAGGCAATCGAGGCAGTATCGGATGTCAGGGCGACTTTTGGAGCGGCCAGCAACCGTCTGCAGCATGCGTA
>VSND01000038.1 GCA_009774145.1 Lachnospiraceae bacterium
CATCTCTTTTTTCTCCACTTTGAAGTTCACGTCCCGGCCCACCATCATGGCGGCCAGATCGTTTTCGTTCACCTCGTTCACCTTTACGGTCCGGATGTATTTCCCCTGACGGATGATCGTACAGCTGTCTGCACAGGCGGTAATCTCCTTCAGCTTATGGGTAATCAGGATCACGCTCTTGCCGTCCGCCGTCAGGTTCTCGATGATCTCCATGAGGCCTTCGATCTCCTGGGGAGTCAGAGAAGCGGTTGGTTCATCCAGAATCAGCGTGTCCGCTCCCCGGTAGAGCACTTTCAGAATCTCAACGCGCTGCTGCATTCCCACAGAAATATCTTCCACCTTCGCATCCGGATCCACCTTCATCCCGTAACGTTCCGAAAGCTCCACTACCCTTTCTCTTGCCGTCCGGTGGTCGATGACCAGCCCTTTGACCGGTTCCACACCCAGGATAATGTTATCTGCCACACTGAAGGGCTGAATCAGCATGAAATGCTGATGCACCATGCCGATCCCGATATCGATGGCATCCTTCGGACTGGAGAACTGCACTTCCTTTCCGTTGATCAGAATCTGTCCGCTGGTGGGCTTATAAAGCCCGCAGAGCACGTTCATCATCGTACTCTTGCCTGCGCCGTTCTCTCCCAGGATCGCATGCACCTCTCCTTTGTGCACCGTCAGATTGATGTGGTCATTCGCCGTAAAATCGCCGAACTTTTTTACGATGTCCTTCATCTGGACCACAACGGTACCCTCATCCATATGACTTACTCTTCCCACTCCCCTGCCTCCTTTTCCATATGTATTTATAAATTCATGCCTCCGGCCGTTTTTCTGCCTGCGGCAGGTTTTTAAAAAGAACAGGCGTCAGCACTGCTTTCGAATTGATACCAAAAGCAGCTCTGGCGCCTGCATAAAATCATTCCATTTCTTTCCTGTCAGACGAACCGACTTTCCTGAAATCTTAATCTAACTGATATACATCACCGTGAGCAGCCTCAAACTCATCCTTCGTGGAAGGAACAACTACTTCACCATTGATGATCTTTGTCTTCACCTCTTCTACTGCTGCAACCACTTCATCAGTCAGCAGATCCTGTGTCGGTGCGATGTCAACGCCGCCGACCGGCAGATCATACGTATGGATACCGCTCTCCAGAGTTCCTGCAATCAGGGACTCTACCGCATCATAAACCGCATTATCCACTCTCTTCATGGCAGAAGTGATAATGGTGTTGGGAGCGATGCCGGACTGGTCGCTGTCCACGCCGATCGCATAAACGCCTGCTTCCTGGCATGCCTCGATCACACCCAGACCCGTAGCGCCTGCTGCATGGAACACGATGTCTGCGCCATTGGTAATAGCCGTATTGGCATTCGTCTTACCGGTAGCAGAATCAGCAAAAGAGTTCGCATTGAACTGCTGAATGGTTACATCCGGATTCGCATCCAGAGCGCCTGCGCAGTAGCCGTATCCAAACAGGTTCATGTTGTCATTTGCCATACCGATGACAAATCCAATATTGTTGGTTTCTGTCATAAGACCTGCCACATATCCCACCAGATAGGACGCCTGCTCCTGCTTGAACATCAGGCAGCTTACATTGTCCAGCTCGATGGTTGCATCATCAATGATGGCAAACTTCACATCCGGATTCGCCTCTGCAGCCGCTTTGGTTGCATCTGCCAGCATATAGCCGACACTGATAATCAGGTCATACTCTTCATCAATAAAGGTTTCAATATTCGGCACATAGTCTGCATCGGTAGCAGACTCCAGATAGTTTGCCTCTACGCCGAGATCTGCCATGGCTCTCTGAAGGCCTTCCCATGCAGACTGGTTGAAGGAACCGTCATTGACGCCGCCCACATCCGTGATCAGGCCGATCTTGAAGTCAGCGCCGTTTCCTGCTGCATCTGCAGCCGGAGCCTCTGCATCCTCATCGGACACTTCGACCTCTCCTTCCGGAGCATCCGCTGCCGGCTCTGCAGTGGAACCGCCGTCAGAAGAACCGCCTCCGCAGGCTGTCATCGCTGCTGTCATTGCTGCTGTCAGTAATACTGCCAGAATTTTCTTTTTCATATGTTTTTCTCCTTTCCCTTGGTGGCTTTCGCCCGAAACCGCTCAGGCGCACGGCTTTCGCAGCCCTGCATCCGTCATACCGCATGGTATCCTGAGACAGGCTTTCGCTTTTATCATATCATCTTTGCGTCAAAAAAGGAAGCAGGAATTTTAAATTTCCAGTATTTCCGCCGAAATGGTCTTTTGCAGACCCGGATACCGCACCTTGCTTTCATCCGAACTTCAGGCTGTACAGCCTGTGTTTTACCTGTTCATCTGCAAAGGACACCTCTGCTGCATTCCGGAAGAAACGTTCCAGTTCCTCCTTTGCAACCCCATACTCCCGGGATACAAATTCCATCTCCCGGGTCATGCTGGTACTGCTCACGGTCCGGTTATCTGTATTCAGTGTTACCAGAAGCCCGGCATCCATGAACTCCCGGATCGGATATTCGTCCTTTCGGGCCGCCCGGGTCTGCAGGTTGCTTGTGGGGCACATCTCGATGCCGATCCTTTTGTCTGCGCAGAGTTTCTGCGCCGCCGGATGGCCTTTCAGGGCGATTCCATGGCCCACCCGCGAGGCGCCGCACTCCACAGCTTCCAGGACATTTTCCACCCTGCCGCATTCTCCGGCATGAATCGTAAAGGGAAATCCGAGTTTCCCTGCCTGTGCAAAAAGATCCCGAAATCCTTCCATCGGCCAGGATGCCTCGTCTCCCGCCAGATCCACCGCGCACAGCCCTTCTCCAAGGTACTCTCTGCATACCTTCATCATGGCGAGACTGTCTGCCTGCGGATGATGCCGCATGGCGCAGGCGATTACATTCCACGAGACCTGACACTGCGCCTGTGCCTCCTTCAGACCGTCCAGAACCGCTTCCACCGCCTGCCTGCAGCTCAGATGCTCATGCACGGATGACAGAGGCGCAAAACGAACCTCCATATATACCACATGTTCCTCTGCCGCATTAAGCAGAAGCTCTTTTGCCGCCATTCGAAGTCCTTCTTCTTTCTGTACGCACTGAAGCGGCAGGCGGAACCGGTCCAGATATTCCGCCAGATTCTGACAGCTGTCTTTGGCCTCCAGCTCTGCCGGATCCACCTTTTTCTGCAGAATTTTTTCCACACACTGCCGTGTCATGGAACCGTCCAGGTGACAGTGCAGGTCAATTTTCGGCAGATCTTTCATCCTGTTTTTCTGCTTCTCTTCCATCTCGTACCTCTTTCCATGTATAAGCCTTCACAAAAAATCCGCACCAGAACATCCACTTCGAGACGGACTTCTGAATCTGACTGTTATTATATCAGACGGCCGGATACCATGTAAAGCCTCTCTGAAGCCTGCGTCTGGCTGAACACCGGCGCAGATGTGAAAAACAACAATCTTTTACATAAAATCGACTCTTCGCATGAAATGTGATATAATACTTTTAAACAGACCGGCCATGGTACCTGCCGTCTGAATTATATCTGGACACATTTAAAGGGAGATCATACCATGTACAGAAAAAATATTCATTTGATACGCATATCTGCACTCACTCTGTCAGCCTCATTCCTGCTCTTTGGCTGCACCCGGAATACCCCGCCCCCCGAAACAGAGACTGAACGTATTCCGACCGCTGATTTCGCTGCCGAAGAACAGTTTCAGGAAATGATCCACAATCTCTTCTATGATACGGTCACCAGCTCCGGTCTGACCATGCATTCCATGCTGACGGATCCGGAAGCATACGGCATCACTGAATACCCGGAAACTCTGGGAGACTACAGCATCCAGGCGCTTCAGGACAATTATGCAGAGCTTCGGGAAGATTATGAAAAGCTTCTTTCCATTGACCGGAGTGCACTGTCCCCGGAACTTCAGACAGACTACGATATTCTGCTGGAATATATGGAGACCGAGCAGGAGGGGGAAAAGTTTTTACTCTATGATCATCCTTTTTCTGCGATCAGCGGCGTTCAGGTAGAGCTTCCCATCGTCCTTGCGGAATACAGTTTCCGGACGCCGGAAGATGCAGAGCACTATCTGGCTCTCCTCTCCAGTATCGACGAGTATTATGATCAGCTTCTGAAATATGTGCAGGCACAAAAGGAGGCCGGCATCTTTCTGTCTGACCAGACAATCAGCGACGTGCTCGACTCCTGTCAGTCCTATCTGGACGCCCCTGAAACCGGCATGATGGCAGAGACATTTCTGTCACGGCTTGACAGCCTTACGGAACTTTCACAGGAGGACCGGGAAGCATTGATCTCCAGAAATGAAGAGATCCTGAAGAATGATTTTACCGCTGCCTATGTAACCCTGACCGAAGGGCTTGAAGACATGAAGGGACATGCCGAATCTCCCTCCGGCGCTTCTTCTCTCCCCAACGGAACAGAATACTATGAATATCTGCTGAAATCTTCCACTTATACTTCTTATCAGAATCCGAAAGCATTAAAAGATGCAATCGCCGGCAGAATGCTGGATGAACTGGACCATGCGCAGGAACTGATGAGCCAGGATCCGGAACTGATCTACGATCTCTATCAGTTCGATTTCTCCATTCAGGATCCGGAAGATGCATTGACTGACCTGCAGACGAAGCTGCTTACCGATTTCCCGGAAGTCCCTGCCTATGCGTATGAAGTCCGGACGCTTCCGGAAGCGCTGGAGCCGTACACAAGCCCTGCTTTTTACCTGTCGCCCCCCATCGACACGCAGAATGAGAATTTTATCTATATCAACCAGTCTTCCGTCGCCGCACGCAATGACATCTATACAGTCATGGCGCACGAGGGGTATCCGGGACACCTGTACCAGTGCAATTATTTTAATACGGTAAATCACAGCCTCCTGCGTTCCCTGATGAGTTTTTCCTGCTATGTGGAAGGCTGGGCCACCTATGTCCAGTATCTGGCCTATCAGTGGGACGACCAGATCCGTCCGGAGCTGGCTGAGCTTCTTGCCATCAACGAGTCCGCATATCTGGCGCTGTATGCGCTTGTAGACTATCAGGTCAATTATGAAGGCATGACGGTGGAAGAACTCGGAGAATTCTTGAATGAGCTGTTCAGAATCAGCAATCCCGAAGCGGCAGATTCTCTCTATCAGATCGTCTGCGAAGACCCGGCAAACTATATGAAATATTATGTTGGATATCTGGAGATCTCAGAAATGAGGGAGAAAGCAGAAGAAGTTCTGGGAAATGATTTTGATGCAAAGGCATTTCATACTTTCCTTCTGGATTTTGGGCCGGCTCCTTTTTCCCTGATATGGGAGCATTTTGACGAATGGCTTCTCTCACAGAAATAAAAACCGGAAGATGCCTTACCGGACAGATACTGCGGAAAAATAAAATCCTGTCTGTATACGCGTAAGCCCTGTATGAAACAGCGCTTCCAGGTACACAGGCAGGATCCGTTTCTGCTACAGCATCGAAGCCCGCAGTTCTTCCCCGCTCTTTGCGCTCAGATAAGCCGGAGGGATATCAAAGACGGTCTTGCAGCCGGTCTGTCCTTCGCACGCCAGCCTGTATGCGGCTCTTGCATATGCAGCGATTACACTGGAGGTAAATTCCGGATTGGAATCCAGCTTCAGGCTGTATTCGATCAGATGCCGGTGCTCTTTCTCCCAGCCGGTCACGCCGCTGCGGAGGACGAAACCTCCATGAGGAATCCCGCTGTGATTCTTTTTCAGCTCTTCCTCACTGATAAAATGCACCGTCGTATCATAATCTGCAAAATAGTTGGGCATGGTCTTGATCTCCTGCTCCACTTTTGCCGCATCCGCTCCCTCTTCCAGCACTACAAAGCACTCTCTCGTATGTTTCTGACGTGTGGTCAGTTCCGGAGTTTCTCCCTTTCTGACTGCAGACAGTGCCGTTTCCACCGGAATCGTATACTGTTTTGCATCTTTCACTCCTTCAATGCGGCGGATGGCGTCCGAATGTCCCTGACTTACTCCCCTGCCCCAGAACGTATAATCCTTTCCCTCCGGCAGAATCGCATTGGCATACATACGGTTCAGGGAAAACATACCCGGATCCCAGCCAACCGAGATCAGCGCTGTCTTTCCTGCCTCTTTTGCCGCCGCATCCACCGCAGCAAAATGCTCCGGTATCCTGGCATGCGTGTCAAAACTGTCTACCACATGAAACATCTTCGCATACTCCGGCGTCTGTTTCGGAAGATCCGTAGCGCTTCCGCCGCAGATGATCAGCACATCGATCCGGTCCTTCCACTGCCCGGCCTCACTGACTCTGCACACCTGTGCTGTTTCTGTAAGGATCTTTACATCCTCCGGATTTCTTCTGGTAAATACTGCCAAAAGTTCCATATCCGGATTCTGACGGATGGCGCATTCCACGCCCCGTCCCAGATTTCCATAGCCCAAAATTCCAATTCTGATACCCATCTCTCCATCCTCCTGCTATCCATTTTACTGCTGTAAATATTTTCGCTCACAAGTATAAAATATCATGTTTATACGGCTGTTCATTCAAACAGGCAACCCAACCATCTGTCAGGGACACAGATTCCTGTAAGTCCCATCGAAGAACGCCGTGTCCCCGGCAGGCATTCGGGCCGTTTCAGCTCCTCACCCAAGAACTGCCAGAAGCAGTTTCTTCAGGCAGAAATCCTTCTCCTCTGCCGCCATATCTTCCATCGCTTCCATATTCAGGTCTGAATGCTCCGTCTCCCGGGCATAACGGTGCGCCAGTTCCACCCGGTCATCAAAAGACAGCTCCCGCCCTTTTTCCAGCCATACCGCCGTATAAAGCTCCCGGATTAAAAGCGTGTGCACCACAGCCAGCTTCACCTTGCTGAACAGATCCCCGTCATATACGGCGCCGCAGAGATAGCAGAAGATATAATACATAAGAAGCTGCTCATACTCATAATTCTTCTCCTGAAAAGCATCTGCAAATGCCCGGCATGCCTCCCCATAGTCTTTTGCGGAAAGTTCCTGATACAGCCGCCGCTCCCGTTTTTTCAGTTCCTCCTGCCAGCCCCGGTTCAGCATTTCCAGCCGGTATAATTTCTGCCACAGTCTCCGGCACTGCGTCCGCCTTCCCTGCCTGTCGTTCTGAAATTCTGCAAATTTTCTCTCCGCCGTTTTCAAAAATGCAGGGCGGGAATAACGCTTCAGCAGGTCATCCACTTCATGAAGCTGCTCCCGCCGGATCCGTTCCTGAAGGTCATGCGCAGTCGAAAGGAGCAGCGACATCCTGAATTCCAGCGAAAGCTCCCGGTTCTGAATCACTTCGTAGTAATAATCCCGTATCTCATTGAGTTTCGTAAACAGAAAAAAATCAAACTGCTCATACTCTTCTTCCGGCGTCTCCCGATATTCATTTAAAAAAGCCAGCTTCTTTTCCTGTCCGAGCATCAGCTTTGCCGCCGCCGGACAGGACAGGGACAAAGAGATCTCTCTCAGATTTTCATACTCCTCATAATGCCTCGGATACCGGGTGCAGGTCTTGCAGAGCATGTCTTCTCCTGCTTCCTTATAGATATCACACAGATTCTCTTCATTCAGGAAAGCACAGCGTCCGTTGTACTGCTCAAAGGCTTCCTTCTCCCAGTCTATGGAATTTCTCAGCCGGTTTCCGAAAAAGCCCGGATATTTCCGGTATTTTTTCAATGATACCGGATCAATGGCGATCTTCCAGCCCTGACAGCAGGTATCGCTGCATGCGGACGCTTCACACTGAAAATCATACAGATACTCCGGATACGTATATTCCATCCCTCATTCTCCTTTCCGTATTTTTTCATTCTGTTGTTTTCTGAAAATTACCAGGACATGAGCTCATAACCGTCTTCCATCACGGCAACCGTCACTTCCCACTGGGCAGACGGCATCCCGTCCTCCGTATAGACGGTCCAGCCATTTTCTTCATCCACATAGAAATCCGGCGATCCCATATTGATCATCGGTTCGATCGTAAATACCATTCCAGGCACCATAATCTCCCCGCTGCCCTTCGGCGCCACATAACTGACCCATGGGTCTTCATGAAATTCAAGCCCTACCCCATGTCCGCCGATATCCTCCACAACCGAATATCCCTGGCTCTCTGCATACAGGTGGACCGCATGCCCCATATCCCCGATCGGTCTCCAGGGCTTTACCTCCAGAAGCCCCACCTGCACTGCTTCCTTTGCTGCCTGTACCAGACGCCTTTTGTCCGCGCTGACTTCCCCGATACAGAACGTCCTGGATGCATCTGAAAAATATCCTTTGTAAATCGTGGACACATCCACATTGATGATATCGCCCTCCTTCAATATCACCCTCTCATCCGGTATTCCATGACAAACGACACTGTTTAAAGAAGTACAGACGCTTTTGGGAAATCCCTCAAAATTCAGAGGCGCCGGAACTGCTCCCATCTCTGTGGTCAGACGATAAACCCACTGATCGATCTCTTCCGTGGAAATGCCTGCACAGATATTCTGCTGTACATAATCCAGCACCGCCGTATTGATCTTTCCGCTTTCACGGATCCCGTCAAGCTGACTGCGGCTCTTCACAAGTACTCCGCCCACCTTCATGATCCGTTTTTTTCTTCGTCTCATATCGCAATAAACTCCTCTTATCTCTCTGTCTCTCATCATACCATAAATATCCGGAAAGAACACCTGAATTTTTATAAAGATGTAACTTTCCGGGCAAATACCGTCCCGATGGTCTCCCGGTAGATCCCATGATATTCATCATATGTGATGTGCGCTCCGTCTGTCAGCACTTCCATAGGCACCTGAAATACGCAGACCCGAAGCCCCGTCTCCACCATACCGTTTTTCAGATAGAACTGCTTTCGCCGGATCCGCTCCTTCCGGTTTGAGGCGTTCTCATCCGGAAGTTCGATCTCCAGGATCAGCCGTCTGTCCTGATACCATTCCTTCAGCATCTGCAGCGCCTGCGAGCCATAATTCTTCCCCCGGCATGACCGGTGGATGGCAAAATAGTCCAGAAGCACCATGTCCTGATACAGGACCGTAATGGCAAGTCCCACGGGCCGGCCTTTCTCAAGAATCGCCAGAATCTCCATCACACCCTGTTTTTCTTTCAGCTTCATCAGCCCAAAAGGCTTCCGCTCGGACTTTGGAAACGATTCCAGATATGTTCTTTTTATCCACTTCCGCTCTCTTCCGGCTGCCTTTTTGATCTCCATCTGTTTTCACCTTTCCTTCAATTCACGCCTCGATATTTTACCAAAGCAACAAATCTGTTCTGCTGTTCGTCTTATTGGATAATTTCCATAAATACAATCCGTGTTCCATTCATCTATGGACAGTACGTTCACCTGCGTTTTAATTGCCATAGCCTGCCGTCTTCTGTCGTATCATCTCCACAAGTTCCAGGATCCCCGCTCCGGTTTTTGCCGACATATAAATCCGGTCTTCCCGGACCGCCGGGAGCTGCCCGGCTTCCATACACCGGTCCGCCTTGTTGTAAACATGGATCATCGGGATATCGCCGGCTCCCAGGTCTCTTAAGGTCTCCTCTGTCACTTCCTTCTGCTTCCGGTAAGATTCGTCCGAATAATCCAGCACGTGCAGCAGAAGATCCGCCTCTTTCGCCTCCTCCAGTGTGGAACGGAAGGCTTTGATCAGATCTGCCGGGAGCTGATGGATGAATCCTACCGTATCAGACAGCAGAAACTCCTGTCCGGGACCGGTACAGATCCTCCGCACCGTTGTATCCAGTGTGGCAAAAAGCATGTCCTTTTCCAGTACTTTTTTCGACGCATCCCGCGTATACTGATCCAGCATCCGGTTCATCAGCGTGGATTTTCCTGCGTTTGTGTAGCCCACCAGAGCCACCCGCAGCACCCCGCTCCCCTGCCGTCTCTTTCTCTGGGTCTTTCGCTCCTCTGCAATCCGCTCCAGAGCCTTACGAAGCTCGGACATCCGTTTCTCGATACGCCGGCGGTCCAGCTCCAGCTTCTTCTCTCCGGCGCCTTTATTGGCAAGCCCGCTGCCGCCGCCCTGACGGCTCAGGGCTTTGTGCATGCCTGTCAGGCGGGGCAGAACATACTGAAGCCTCGCGTATTCTACCTGAAGCTTTGCTTCCCTTGTCTTCGCCCGGACTGCAAAGATCTCCAGAATCAGAGTAGTCCGATCCAGAATCGGGCAGTCCAGAAGATTCTGCAGGTTCCGAAGCTGAGTCGGTGTCAGAGAACGGTCGAAGATCAGCACATCCATCTCCTCTGTCTCCAGATACTCCTTCACCTCCAGAAGCTTTCCCTTTCCCATATAGAGTGCCTGATGAAGCTTTGGCAGGTTCTGCACCACCTGCCCGACCGGTACCATATTGCAGGCTTCCGCCAGATGAAAAAGCTCCTCCATGGAGCGCTCAAAATCTTCTCCGTCATGCAGGTTCACTCCCAGAAGGAGCGCCCGTTCTCCTGTTCCTGTCTCCATATTCTGCTGCCCTCCCCTGTTCACTTTATACAGATATATTTACCGGCCGCTCTGCGTCTGACTGCCGTGAGACTCCAGATATTCTTTCAGGAAATCATAGATTGCCGTCTCCACAGGAGGGCATCCTTTCAGGCTGTGCTCGAAATTCTTTGTACAGTTTCCGATGCCCAGCTTTCCGGTCTTTCCTTTATATCCCTGGCCGATGCAGATCTTCTCCGGAAAATTCTTCAGAAGCCCTTCCTGATCCAGTTTATCCAGAGCCGGTATCAGATATCCATAGCAGGCGCTGCAGGAATCCACATCCTCCGCCATCTCCGCCAGCCGCATCACCTTTCGCATATCCGGAAGCACTTCCTGTCCGTCCGGCAGATTCAGTTCCCGTACCATCGCCGAAGAGAGATCCGTACTGCCGCTTCCCAGCTTCTCTGCCATGCCGATATAGGGCACTTCACTGGTCTGATACTGAAGAAGCTTACACACATACGAATCGCACAGCACCGGATCCAGCGCCGCAAAGATCCGGTTCATGACCGTCGGATTTCCTCCTTCTTCGAAACTCAGATCTCCGCAGATACTGTCCACCACAATGAAATCCTGACGGATTCCCCTGGACAGATGGGCGATGGGCTTATGCAGGCCCATGGTATGGAAACGCCGTTTTTCAGAGTTGGGCAGAAGCCCTTTCAGATTTTTCAGGGCACAGGTGACGCGGGTCTGGCAATGTCCCTTCATGACCGGCACATTGATCAGAAAATCCACATCAAACGCACATCTGCAGATGCTGATCTCCATCCCGGCACAGTCCTTCTTCACCGCACGCTCCTTCTGCCCGTCGATCAGCTTTACTCCGTATTTTTTTGCCAGCTCATTGTATCCGCACACCTTGAATGCTGCAGATGTCCGGTCTCCCACCCAGGAGCCCTCCATGACGGTCAGATCTTTGAACCCGTGCTCCTGCAGATACTGAAACAGTCCTTCCAGCACTTCCGGATGGGTCGTCGCGCCCTTTGATGCCGGCACGGCAGCCACCAGATTCGGCTTGATGCCGATCCTTTTCTTTCTGTCCCCGATCTGCCCTGCCAGGTCGGCTTCTTCCAGAATCTCTTTTGTCATACCGATATAATCTGTCCCGTAGATGACCAGAATCTCATTTTTTTCCATTACAGTCGCTCTCCTTTTCCATTTTTCTTTATCATAACAGACCTGAGAAAAAAATGCAAAAAAGAAGCCGGTCTGTAAAAACAGCAGCTTCTTTTCGTCGTCCAGCTCTCTATGCCAGCAGGGCATCCGCCAGTGCATTCAGCTCTTCCAGATTCTTTTCGCTCATGGTCGACCGGATTGTCACGAGATCTCCCACCAGCTCTATATTTTTCATGCCCTCCAGATATGCCTTCATATGCTTTCCTGCCATGGGCGCCCAGGTTCCGTTCTCCACCAGGGCCACTCTGCGGTTCTGGAAATTCTTGATCTTCAGATGATACAGGAAATCTTCCATGCAGGGGAACAGGCTCGCATCATAGGTTGCGCCTGCAAGCACCAGCCGGTCATAACGGTACGCACAGGAGACCGCCTCTGCCATGTCGTCTCTTGCCAGGTCAAAGAATACCACATGCTCCGCCCCTTTTTCCTTCAGAATCTCTGCAAACTTCTGCATCGCTCTCTTCGTATTGCCGTGGATCGAGGCACATGCTACCACAATCCCCTTCTCCTCCGGCTCATAGGACGACCAGGTCAGATATTTCCCGATATAATATCCCAGATTTTCCTTCAGGACCGGTCCGTGCAGCGGACAGATCATGGCGATATCCAGCGTCGCCGCCTTCTTAAGAAGCGCCTGCACCTGCGCGCCGTATTTACCCACGATATTGATAAAATACCGTCTTGCTTCGTCTTCCCACGGCTCTTCTGCATCCAGGGCCCCGAATTTCCCAAAGCCGTCTGCAGAGAACAGCACCTTCTCGGACTGCTCATAGGTGACCATGGCCTCCGGCCAGTGCACCATGGGCGCCAGGAAGAACTGCAGGGTATGCTTTCCAAGGGAGAGCGTATCGCCTTCCTTTACCGCCACCGTACGGTCTGTCAGGTCAAAGTCAAAAAACTGCGGCAGCATGGTAAATACCTTTGCATTGCTGACGAGCTGCATCTTCGGGTATTTCTCTGCGATCTTCTGAATATTTCCCGCATGGTCCGGCTCCATATGATTGATCACCAGATAATCCGGTTCTTTTCCGTCCAGCGCTTTTTCCACATTGGACAGCCATTCCTCTGTCACCCTCGGATCCGTCGTATCCATGACTGCGATCTTCTCATCCATGATCACATAAGAATTATAAGATACTCCATTCGGCACATGGTACTGGCTCTCGAACAGATCAATATTCTTATCATCACATCCCACATAAAGAATTGATTCTGTAACCGTTGTGTCTTTCATCACTCATCCTCCATAATCTTTTCAAGTTCTTCCATATGATCGATCCAGACTGTTTTGCCTTCGATCCGGATAATTCTCTGATGCTTCAGCTCCGCCATGCTCCTGGACAGAGACGGCCTGGTGACTCCCAGATAATCCGCCAGCTCCTCCCGGTTCATGTCCATGACTACTTTCTTCCCGTCATGGCTCATATCCATCAGCCAGAGGGCCAGCTTCTGCTTCAGCGTCGTATTGGTAACAATATGCAGCTTCTTCGTCATCTGAAGATTGTTCTCCGCCTGAATGTCCAGAAGATTCCGTATGACCGTCTTATGGTGTTCGCACGCATTATGACAGACCCCATAAATAAAATGGCAGGGCAGAACCAGCACACGGGACGGCTTTACCGCCAGCGCCTCATACCAGTAGAATTCCTGCTCTGCAGAAGAAAAATATCCGCCAAACACGTCCAGCTCTCTTACCTGAAATAAAAGATTCCTTTTTCCGGAAGGCAGATGCTTGGCAATCTGTACCTTTCCGTCCACCAGAAGATACAGATACTTCGGCCTGTCATTTTCTCCGAAAATCAGGCTGCCGGAAGGATAATCCCGGAACTGCGCGCCGGAACAGGCCAGCATGCGCTTTACTTCTTCTGCGGATATCTGTCCGAACAGCGGACTCTTTAAATAGTCATTCATATGTATTCCCGCTTTTCCATCCGGCATACCGGAAAACGGGAATGTCTGACGACATTCCCTGTCTTCTTATGCTTCTGTAAATTCTTCCTTGCCCATTCCGCAGACCGGACATACCCAGTCTTCCGGAAGATCCTCAAAAGCAGTTCCCGGAGCGATCCCGTTATCCGGATCGCCAACTTCCGGATCATACTCGTAGCCGCACGGCTCACAGACATATTTTTTCATGTCATACCTCCTGCCAGAATTCTGCATCTGCCCGATCCGTATCCCGCAGGCAGATGCTGTTTTGATCGTTGTTTCCTTCTCTTTTAGGATACCCTTTCTCTGCATATTATACCGTAACATATGTTACTTGTCAAAAATTTCCCCGAACTTTTTCAGGATACTCTCCACTGCGCAGTTTTTCTTTTATCGCAAATCCCTCCTGCGCCCTTTACATATTCCCCGCTTCAATCATATTGCGGATCTCCTGCATCCGCACATCCACCCCGCTGATGATATCCGCACATTTCCTGAGTTCTTCCACAATCAGCTCCGGATTTTTCACATTCTTTTTATACTTCAGCTTGTGGTCCAGACTTGCCCAGAAATCCATGGCAATGGTCCGAAACTGCACTTCCACCCGCATGTATTTCTTCTCGCTGGACAGAAAAATCGGGATCTGGATGATCAGATGAAGGCTCCGATATCCGTTTTTCTTCGGATGTTTAATATAATCCTTGACCTTCACAACCTCCAGATCGTCCTGTGCCGACAGCATGGAAGCCAGATAATAGATATCCTCCACAAACGAACAGATGACCCGGACTCCTGCCACGTCATTTAACTTCTCCTCAATCTGTTTTACAGACAGTTCATAACCCTTTCGTTTCATTTTCTCAAGGATGCTTGCCGGTTCCTTCACACGGCTTTCGATCAGCTCGATCGGATTGCGCTCATGCTCCAGAGAAAACTCCTCGTTCAGCACATGCAGCTTCGTCTCGATCTCACGGATCGCACAGCGGTACTGCATCAGCAGCGTGGTAAAAGGCCGTATCCTTTTGGACAGTTCGAAAGGCTCATCTCCCGCCATCTGCCCCAGCAGCTCCACGGTATCCGCTTCCCCCATACCGATCAGTTCATTCTTTTCTTTCATAATCCCATGTCTCTTCCTGTAGTTTCTGATATAATCTTTCCCTCCGGTCCTCTTTCACCGGAAAACATTCTCTGTAGCTGTGTACATCATTCTGCAGGTCATAGATCATCACCCGTTCCCCGGTACCGCATCCCGGCAGGCGGACCGTCTCCTTTTTCAGCTTCGTCCCGTCCGGCGCATACAGCCGTGAATCTCCCGAATAAAAAAGCTTCCCCATCTCTCCCGCACAGTTGATTCCCGCCACATATACCATATTCTCTATGGCGCGCGCCTTCAGAAGACTTTTCCAGTGCCCGCTCCTCGCCGCCGGCCAGTTTGCAGGCACCAGGATCAGATCCGCTTTCTTCGACAGTAGCTGAAACGGCTCCGGAAACCGAAGATCATAGCAGATCTGCACTCCCACGCAAAACCCGCCGAAACCACAGACCGGCAGAGCATTTCCCCCCTGAAAATGCTCTGCCTCCCCGCCGAAGCGAAAAGGATGCAGTTTTGTATAATCCAGGATCCTGCCTTCCGGCGCCACGATCGAATAGTGGTTCTCGCAGAGCGCTCCTGCATCTTTCACCCAGCCGGCGCCTATGGCTACCTGGTACTTCTCTGCCAGACGCTGCATCCGTTCTACCGTCTCTTCCCGTTTTTCCTTTATTCGTTCTGTATGCATGGAAAATCCGGTCAGGCTCATCTCCGGGAGAAGAAACAGATCCGTCTTCTTCTCTGACAACAGCTCCAGATATGCCTCCGCTTTCTTAAGATTTGCCTCTTTATCTTCCCAATGTATCTGCAATTGCCCGAGCGCTGCCTTCATTGTCTACACCTCCTTCTCTATTTTACACGAAAAATTGTCATTTGTCGATTTTTTAACACCAATTTCCTGTAATTTTGAAAGTCAAAATTATTTTTCATGCCCGCAACATCATTTTGCAAATGAAGCCCCGTTGTGATATACTGTGAAAGGTCGGCCCGCAGAAACTCTCATATGCAGCTTCTGTCCGGGCCCCACCGGAAACAGCATCGAATCTGAACCAGGAGGAACGAATATGGAACATTTATACATACCGGAAGATTATCATTCGGAGCTCTCTCTCTATGATACGCAGATCGCCATCAAGACGGTCAAGGATTTTTTTCAGCAGACGCTGGCAGAACAGCTTTATCTGCTCCGCGTCTCTGCTCCGCTGTTTGTAAAACCAGAATCCGGACTGAATGACAATCTAAACGGCGTGGAACGCCCGGTGTCCTTTGGCATCCGGGAGCAGGATGACCGGCCTGTGGAGATCGTCCACTCCCTCGCAAAATGGAAACGCAATGCGCTGAAGCAGTACGGCTTTCATGTAGGAGAAGGGCTGTATACGGATATGAACGCGATCCGCAGGGATGAAGACACGGACAATGTGCACTCCATCTATGTCGACCAGTGGGACTGGGAAAAGATCATACTGAAACAGGATCGAAATATGGACTATCTGAAAGAAACGGTCCGCAAGATCTACAAGGCTTTGAAAAAAACGGAAAAATACATGGCGATCCGCTACGATTACATCGAAGAGATCCTGCCAAAAGACATCTTCTTCATCACCACGCAGGAACTTCTGGATCTGTATCCGGATCTGACTCCCAAAGAGCGGGAAGACCGGATTGCCAGAGAAAAAGGCGCCGTATTTCTGATGCAGATCGGCGGACGGCTGAGCAACGGAGAACCCCATGACGGAAGAGCGCCGGATTACGACGACTGGAGTTTAAACGGCGATATCATCGTCTGGTATCCGGTCCTCGGCCACGCACTGGAACTGTCCTCCATGGGAATCCGTGTGGACGAAGAGGCTCTTGAAGAGCAGCTGAAGCTCTCCGGATGCGAAGCACGGTCTGAACTTCCGTTCCAGAAAGCAATTCTGGAGAAAAAACTGCCCTACACCGTCGGCGGCGGTATCGGTCAGTCCCGTATCTGCATGTTTTATCTCCGAAAAGCCCATATCGGAGAAGTACAGGCATCCATCTGGCCGGATGAGATCCGTGAAACTGCCCTGCAGCACGGCATCATCCTGCTTTGATCCGTTCTGAACGCAGGAAAGGCAGGCGATCATCCATATGAAAGAAAAACTGACCAGAAAAGATGTGGAAAAGATCCAGGCGGAGATTGACCACCGCAAACTAATCCTTCGCCCCCAGATACTGGACGCGGTCCGGGAAGCCCGCGCCCAGGGGGATCTGAGTGAAAATTTTGAATATTACGCTGCAAAACGCGAAAACGGAACCAACAACAGCAGAATCCGTTATCTGGAGCGCATGCTGAAAAATGCAGTCATTATCGAAGACCATTCTTCTTCCGATGAAGTCGGACTGAATAAAGCCGTCACGGTCTACATCGAAGAGGATGACGAATGCGAGACCTATAAGATCGTCACCAGCATCCGCGGCAATTCCATGAAGAACCTGATCAGCATCGAATCCCCCCTCGGGAAGGCCCTGCTGCACCACCGCATCGGCGACAGGGTAACCATTCCGGTCAACGATACCTACAGCTATGACGTGGTCATCCGGAAGATTCAGGATACCGATGGAGAAGAGCATGACGATATCCGTGCATTTTGATCCGTAAAATATACAAATTCTCTTTTCTTTTTTCAATATTTTGGTACAATAATAACAGAAGCCATCTCGTGCCGTTGCCGGGTCAGGCAGCGGCATGAGACGGCGCAAATACTATCATAAAAAGAATCGGAGGCATATTCCATGAAGACTTATGATGTCATCGCCTTGGGCGAATTACTGATCGACTTTACCCAGAATGGTCTCAGCGAACAGGGCAACGGACTGTTCGAAGCAAATCCCGGCGGCGCTCCGTGCAACGTCCTCTCCATGCTGAACAACCTCGGCAAAAAAACTGCCTTTATCGGCAAAGTCGGCAAAGACCAGTTCGGTATGACACTGAAGAAATCTCTTGAGGATTTGGGAATCGGCACGGAAAATCTGATGCTGGATGATGAGATCCACACCACACTGGCACTGGTACATACCTTTGAAGACGGTGACCGTGATTTCTCCTTCTATCGGAATCCCGGTGCGGATATGATGCTCCGCGCAGACGAGCTGAAGGAAGAACTCATAAAGGACACCCGGCTTTTCCACTTTGGAACCCTTTCCATGACTCATAAGGGCGTAAGAGAAGCCACGGTGAAAGCAGTCACTCTGGCCAAGGAAGCCGGCGCTCTCATAAGCTTTGACCCCAATCTCCGGGAACCGTTGTGGGATTCTCTGGACCATGCAAAAGAGGAGATCCGCTGGGGCCTTGGAACATGTGATATTCTGAAAATCTCCGACAATGAGATCCAGTGGCTCACCGGCAGGAAAGACTTTACGGAAGGCGTCGCCGAGATCCGCAGAGAATTCCCGATCCCGCTGATCCTGGTATCCATGGGAAAAGACGGAAGCCGGGCATACTACAAGGACGGCTATGTGGAAGCAACCCCGTTCCTGCAGAAGAACACCATCGAAACCACCGGAGCCGGAGATACCTTCTGTGCATGTGTGATCAACTATGTGCTGGAGCACGGGCTTACAGACCTTACAGATGCACAGCTTCGTGAAATGCTGACCTTTGCCAATGCTGCCGCTTCCATCATCACCACAAGAAAAGGCGCTCTTCGGGTTATGCCGTCCAGACAGGAAGTACTGGATTTTCTTGACGCACAGGCATAAATCCGTTAAAATGTCAGGAACAGATCAGAACCCGCATCCGGTTCAGCGGATGAAGGATTCTGCGTAACCGATGTAACATCAGAAACAGGAGGAAATGAGTATGGACTTATTTGATAAGGTTAATGAAATCGCCAAATCGGCAGTGTCGAAAACAGGCGAAGTTCTGGAAGAGACCCGTCTGAAAACGCAGATCGTAAACGACGAAAAATCCATCCGGGAACTGCAGGCAAAAATCGGAGCTTTTTACTACAAAAAATTTGCTGCGGGTGAAGCAGTGGAAGAAGAAGTGGCTGAATTCTGCACTGCCATCTCCGTCCATCTGGCAAATATTGATGAGAAAAAGGCTGCCTTGAACGCCGGAAAACGAAATGTCCCGGAAAAGGAAGAGATCCGCTCAGATGACATCATTGAGATGGAAGTCGAGACCTGCGAAGAGGATGAGGAACCATTCGTATAACAATCCTGTTCTCAGGCAGAAGCATCAGAACAGCCCAAAAACCGGGCTCCCGTTTTGCGTCAGGAGCCTGGTTTTTGGGCTGTTTCTGTATTTTGCAGGATCATTCCGCCGTATTCGGCCGTCACTTTCCTGTTTTATTATTTCTGCTTCATTATTCCTGTTTCATCATTTGATTTTCTCCGCCATATGATAGAGGCGGTGATAGATCCCTTCCAGCTTCAGCAGTTCCTCATGATTTCCTTCTTCCACAATCCCGTTCTCTGTCAGCACCAGGATACGGTCAGAACTGCGGATGCTGGACAGCCGGTGCGCAATGGTCAGGGTCGTGCGTCCCTCCGAGAGCCTGCCAAGAGACTCCGCCACCGCATATTCACTCTCGTTATCCAGCGCTGAGGTGGCCTCATCCAGGATAATAATGGGCGGATTTTTCAAAAAGACACGGGCGATGCTGATCCGCTGCTTCTGCCCGCCGGACAGCTTGACGCCCCGCTCTCCAATATAAGTGTCATATCCGTCCTTCAGATTCATGATAAAGTCATGGGCCCCTGCTTCCTTTGCCGCCTCCAGGACTTCTTCCCTGCCGGCATCCAGACGGCCATAGGCGATATTTTCATAGACCGTGCCGGAAAACAGATAGACTTCCTGCTGTACGATACCGATCCTTTTCCGAAGACTCTTCAACGTATACTGCTTGATGTCCTTTCCATCCAGAAGAATCCTGCCCTCTGTCACATCGTAAAACCGCGGGATCAGGTTGCAGAGGGTGGTTTTGCCGCCCCCGGAAGGCCCTACAATTGCCACTTTCTCTCCCGGACGGATCGAAAGATTCAGATCATGGAACACCTCATTGTGATCGTCGGAATATTCAAAAGTCACATTTTCAAATGTAATGTCACCTTTTACCGTATCCAGCGGTACCGCACCCGGCTCATCGAAAATCTCAATATCCGCGTCCATGATCTGCAGGAAACGTTCGATTCCGGTCATGCCTCTCTGAAACTGCTCGGCGAATTCGATGATCCGGCGGATCGTCGCAATCAGCGTGGACACATACATGGTATATGCCACCAGATCCCCGGGAGCAATCTTTCCCTTTACAAGAAACAGACCGCCCGCCAGAATGACCGTCAGATACATCAGACCGTCAAAGCTTCTGGTCGTCGTCTGAAATGCCCCCATATAACGGTATCCGATCTTTTTCAGCCGGAAAAATTCCTGATTATCCGCCTCAAACTTCTCTTCTTCCCGCTGTTCATTGGTAAATGCCTTTACCACCTTATGTCCCAGCAGACTGTCCTCGATGCGGGCGTTCAGCTCTCCGATCTGCTGCCGCTGTCTCCGAAATGCTGCCTTTACCTTTGCATTCAGAGAAGTACAGACCGCCAGCATCAGCGGAATACAGCAGAAAACGATCAGCGTCAGTGCAAGACTGGTCTGCGCAAGAATCAGAAAAGATACCAGAATCTTAATGCCTGCAATAAAAAATTCCTCCGGGCAGTGATGCGCAAATTCCGTCACGTCAAACAGGTCATTGGTAATCCGCCCCATAATCTGCCCGACCTTGGTATTGTTATAATAGGTATTGGACAGTTTCTGCAGATGATGATACGCTGCCCTTCGCATATCCGTCTCTATATGGGTACCCATTACATGTCCGGTGTACGCCATGTAAAAATTGGCCAGACTGTCCACAATCCGCAGTGCAAAATACAGGGAAGACAGCTTCAGAACCAGCTCCGCTGTCAGCGCTGCCGGATTGCTGCTCCCCGTATTGGTAATATAGCGGATGATCAGCGGAAGCACCATCTCGCAGATCGTCGTCAGGGCCGCACAGCCCAGATCCTTCAGCAAAACCGGAAGATACGGTCTGTAATAAGGAAGAAAACGTTTCAGAAGTTCTTTGCTTTCATATTCTCTCTCATTCACCTTTTTCTCTGCCTGCTCCTTTTCCGTATTTTCTTCCATTGTACCACGCAATGATAAATTTATCACCAATTATATATTTTGAAAGTTCTGTCGGCATATACTGGCCTGCAGAACTCAGACACTCCGCTTTCATAAAATCTTATCAGGAATTCCAATCATATTTCCGGTTCTCCTGTATCTGGCTGTCATTTTATTTTTTCCTTCCTTTTTTGTCAATATTTCCCCCAAAATCCATATGCTAATATCAAAACCGGAGCTGCGAAGCCCGCAGTCTCCCCTGTCCATAGAAGGAGGAAATGCACATGACTCCACTTTTGGAGGTCAGCCATGTCTGTTACTCATACCATACGCTCTCCGGTGAGACGCTGGCACTGTCCGACCTTACCTTTGCTGTCGATGAAGGCGAGTTCCTCGTCATCGTCGGTCCCAGCGGCTGCGGCAAAAGCACGCTTTTGTCCCTGATCTCCGGACTGATTCCTGCGGAAGAGGGAACGATCCGCCTTGGTCAGACGCCTCTTACCAGACACCGAACCAACATCGGATATATGCTCCAGAAAGATCATCTCTTTGAATGGCGGACCGTCTACCGCAACGTCCTGCTGGGACTGGAGATACAGAAAAAAGAAACACCCGAAAATCTGGCGCATGTGGAACAGCTGCTCCATGACTATGGACTGACTGCCTTTAAGAGCGCACGTCCCTCCGAGCTGTCCGGCGGCATGAGACAGCGCGCCGCCCTGATCCGGACGCTTGCCCTGAACCCGGATCTGCTGCTGCTGGACGAACCCTTTTCCGCTCTGGATTACCAGACAAGACTCAATGTCTGTGATGATGTGTACTCCATCATCAAAAAAGAAAAAAAGACCGCCATACTGGTCACCCACGACCTGTCAGAGGCCATCAGTATGGCAGACCGAATCCTGATTCTGTCCAGACGCCCTGCACGGATCTGCCGAATACTGCCGGTCCGTTTTGCAGACCCGGATCTGACTCCCATGCAGCGGCGGCAGGCGCCGGAATTCAAAGATTATTTTAATGAAATCTGGAAGGAGCTGAACGAACATGGACAATGAACACGTATCCCCTCGTCAGGAGGAATATATCAAAAATCACAGGCGGCATCATCATCTGGTCGCTCTCTGTCGATTCCTGGCCTTTTTCCTTTTTCTTGTCCTGTGGGAAGTAAGTACGGCTCTTCACTGGATTGATGCCTTTATCTTCAGCAGCCCCAGCCGGATCCTTCAGACCATGACAGACATGAGCAAAGATTATTCCATCTTCCGCCACACAGGGATCACCCTGTATGAGACGTTACTGAGTTTTGCTCTGGTCGTTCTGGTCAGCTTTCTGACCGCCACGGTCCTCTGGTTCTCCGGTACACTCTCGGAGATCCTGGAACCCTGGCTCGTCATCCTGAACAGTCTGCCCAAATCCGCCCTGGCGCCGTTGCTGATCGTCTGGCTGGGCGCCAATACCCGGACCATCATCGTCGCCGGCATGTCCGTCGCCGTCTTCGGCAGTATCATCAGCATGTATACTGCCTTCCGGGACACGGACGAGGAAAAGATCAAGCTGATCTACACCCTGGGCGGCAGCCGCCTGCAGGTGCTGAAAGATGTGGTAATCCCCTCCAGCCTGCCCTCCATCATCAGCATCCTGAAAGTCAACATCGGGCTCTGTCTGGTAGGCGTCATTATCGGAGAGTTCCTTGCCGCAAGGGAGGGACTTGGCTACCTCATCATCTACGCAAGCCAGATCTTCAAGCTCAACTATCTGATTACCGCACTGATTATCCTGTGCATCATCGCTTTCTGCCTCTATCAGGGAATCCAGAAGCTGGAACACCAGATCAGAAAAACGCGGCGTCTTTAGAGTCGCCGCGTTTCCTGACAGATCGACTCCAGCAGAGCCGTCCCGGTCTGTGTCTGAAACAGCTTCTCCTTTGTATTCCGAATATTGGCTGCAGAATAACCGGATTCTTCCGCATTGACCAGATAATCTGCCTCCAGAAGAATCTGATAATCGATCCCGTCAATCTGATCAACTGTATGATGATGCCCCACCAGAAAACACACTCGCCGGATCATTTCCTTTGGCAGTCCTGTATCCTGTAAAAATTCCTCTGTCAGAGCCGGTCCCTCCCGTTCCTGATATTTGCCATTGGTATTCCCGTATTTCTCCCGACACAGGGGACAGGCAATGTCATGAACGATCGCTGCAATCTCCACAACCCGCTGATGATACGGGGATACCTTTTCGCATTCTCCGATGGTCTTTGCACAGGCGTACACCTTCAGAAAATGCTGAATGTCATGAAGATTCCCTCTGGAATATTCAATCATCTTCACCATGATCTCTGATATGGTCATTTCTTTTCCTGATGTATCCATGATCTGCTCCTCCAACTGCTGATGCTCTGCTCTGTCTATCCGCAGGTATTCCAGATTTTTCTCATATTTTTTCTGCTCCGAACCTTCATGTAAAAATGTGGCGCAAAACAGATCGTCGTTATCTTCCGCATTCCCCTGCAGTTGAAATGCATACTCCCTCAGTGCTTCAAATTCCTTCGCCATATCAATCTTCATCTACCTCAATATCCCAGCCATGTCCTCCCAGCAAATCGTCTGCCGCACCAAAAGATACGGTGACGGCAATGTCCGGTTCATCTTCCTCATCTGTTACATCTATCTCCATAGATATACATTCACAAACCAGCAGTTTTTCCAGAAAGTCAGCTTCTGTTACCGGCAGTCTGATCTCTGTGGAATCACTCCATACATAATGGTCTGCAGCTGCATCATTCAGCCGGTTCTCCAGATAGCACTGTACCATATCCAAAGGATTACACTGCATCAGTTCCTCTATGATCCTGTCCTTATTTTCTGCTATGTACTCCACCCTGTCATTGATCCGTTCGATATTCTCTTTTATATATTTCAGCGCATTCCTGATATAACGTTTTTCATTTCCCCTGTCTTCGTCAAGTTCGACGCACAGCACAAGCGCAGTGTCCCGCCCCCAGAGATTGATTTCTGCCGTAATCTCATCTGCAGCGACAGCTTTGAAATCCTTTATTTTTAATCTGATTCTCTGTTCCATTTTTTTAATTATATCAGATACTTCTTCCAGAGAGTATCTGTTTCCATAAAAGTCTTCCACGATATATTTTTTCCGGTTTTCCTCTTTATCAAAAAATCGAATAAATTCAGAATGACTGGAAATCTTAATCCCTTCCAGGATATGGTTGTGCCAGAAAACACCCGCTTTTACAATTGTAATAAACTGTTTTTTGTATTGCCAGTCGCTGACCGGTGGTGTATAGTAGTATCTCAGACCATTTAGATACCCCTCCATAATATATTCTGCCAATTCTTCGTTAACAATTTCACCATCAATTTCAGCACAAAAACGATAAAAGCCTGGTGGATCTGTAATATCTGGAGCACAATTTTCGCTCCAGTATTTTTTGAGCCTTTCTATTTCCTCTTTTTTACTTCTGTCAACTATATAAAATCCGGATATATTAAAACCTGGGTTCTCATTTTTATCCATGAATTTCATCCTCCCTGAAATAATTTTTTAACCGAGGCTCCTGAACTTCGAACAATTACTGATATGTCGTTTTCGTATCCTGCGCATTTCCAACCTCTGGTATGTATAACCGCGTTCCCGGCATCAGCAGGTCTTCCTCCCGGCCGATGATATCCCTGTTCACACGATAAAGCAGATCACAATACGTGCCATGCCCGTAAGCCCTATAGGCTATCTTCCAAAGACAGTCGCCAGGCTTCACCACATACATGTGATCTTCCATTGCAGCTTCAACGTCTTCCGGCATCAGATAATGCTGCTGCCCCAGATCCATTGCCTTTCCATAAAAAAGTTCTCTTTCCACGGTTCCGTCCGCCGCCACTTTTCTCACCGCCGTTTTGTTCTGGTCCGGACAGAGATAATACGTACTCCCGTCATCACAGGAAAGCTCCCAGTCCGCCGTAACCTGATAGGTATACACTTCCATCTGCCCTGTATCTTCCGGGTATTCACAGCAGAAGAGCCGGATCTCTTCTTCTGTAACGGACACCTCCAGAATACGGTTGCCCTGCTCATCGTACTGATAGATCCGATATTCCCAGACGCCCACTTCATTGGTACCCCAATAGTCATAATACTGCAGCTCCGCCATGAGATACGCGCCATCATAATCTGCCTGATACCCCCGGCTGAAAAAGAGTTCCTCACTGTAGCCATTGGGATCCGACCCGACATTGCGCCTGTAGCACAAGCTTCCAAGAAGCCTGCCTTTTTCATCAAACTGATGATCCGAAACCTCGAACAGGTACCGGGATGCAACATAATATCCGTCCTTATACGGTCTGCTGCCGGACTTGCAGTAGACATATCTGCATGTATGTTCCTCATCATCCCGCATATAAATATTTTCTTCGCAATAACTGATGCTGTCCTCAAGTATACCGGAGGAATATCCCAGTACATACAGCAGACGGTTCTGTTCATCAAAATACGCATGTGAAATCCCTGCGATTTCTTCATCGTCATAGATTCTGGAAACTCTTGTATATGCATTATCCACACCAGTTCCCACCGAAATGCTGTCCCTGTCATATTCATAAGTCTCATGGCTGATCAGTTCCAGCCGGTCATCTTCCGCACAGATCTCATGAAGCGCAGCAGCTGTACTTTTTTCTGCCGCATGGCTGACTGCCGGATGGTTACTGTTGTCCGAATATCCAAAACCCAGCAATGCAATTCCCATGCAGCCGGCAATTTTCCAACGGACAGGAATCTTCATCTTTTCCATCTTCCCCTCTGTTTCTTCCTGTATCAGCGCACCGTCCCGGCGTCAGAAAGCAGCCGGTCTCCAGGACGGAAATCCGACTTGTTCCGCCCCAGAATCCGCAGCGCATAATGTCCCCTGAAGGGACCGTCCGCCCGTGCTTCCTCAGGATGGATCGTCTGCCCCTGATGTTCGGGATCCGGCTGTTCGATTGCATCTATGACGCAGGCAAAGGAACTCCCGGTTCCGGTTATGCACACCGCCCGTTCACCCTGATGGATAATCCCCTCTGTAACCTGTCCTGCAACCACCACGCCGCCGTCTCTCAGGTCAAACATATCTTTCACCAGAAACGCAAAGCCTTCCTGCTGCTTTTGTTTTCGAAAAGAAAACAGCTTCATATAAACAGCCTCCTGCCTTTTATATTATTTTATCTTTTGTTTTTTCTGCCTCTGACGGATTTAGCCATTCAAGTGCTCTGATCAGTTCGTCCTGATCGGAATCCGTGTTTCCCCGCCACTTCCATTTTGACTGGTTCATCTGTTTTAATATTACCGGTTTAAATACTTTCTGCAAACGGAAATTGCATACATACTTTCTCGAAATTACGATTTGTATATATCTGCGGGAACGCCTTGGAGTTCCTATCACAAGTATGCATTCATGACCCATTCCACCATATATCAGATTTACAAATACTTTTGCACCTGGCCGGAACTGCTTTGTCCCGCACCGCAGTTCATGATCTTCTCCATATTCATGTTCTCCGACGATATTACCGACCAGACACCACCGCCATTCCTGTTCATCGGATTTTTCTTCCTTACCATTTGTGTACAAAAAATTCGTCGACATTACGAATCTTCCCTGTCAGGCGCCTGCCCGACATGAGCAGACCATTTACAGTCTGTAATTTCCATATCGGTAAATACGGATTTAAAAGAAGAATCCTCTGCACTGCAGGCATAGATACCAAAGGAAACCGTTTCAGCGGCATGAAACATATGGCAGATACGCATTTGATGATAATTCACTCCATCCGTCGAATTTTCAATACAAAAATCATCGTCTCTGCGGCTTAAACGAAACCACATGGATTTTATTGAGGCATTTATATCCGTTGACGACCAGTCTGAATATCCATTGTTGGTCACCACGGCGCCTAAACGCTGAATTTCTTCATTTTCATACTCCACAGAAGCTTTCAGCCAGTTCTCACTGTCCAGATACATCACAATGCCGCACTGGTCATAACGATGTTTGCTTTCAAATTCTGTCCTGACCGCAAACGAAAAATATTTTTCATCCGTCTCAATCTGCAGAACCGGAGCATTATCATTGCGAAAATGGTAATAGGTTCTTTGCCACAGATCCGTGTGAGGTTCTGTAATGATCTCGATTCTGTTCTCAGTTACCGTATAGTGTTCAGGTTCTCTTGTCCATTTCAAAAGACTGGTATTCCATTGCATATTACTGTCTGCTCTCCTTTACATATCATTAAGTTTCAGGTTCTATATCTGATTATAAAACAGCTCACTGTAATTTACAATGTTTATCTGCCGGTTCACTTTCGTATGCCGCCTGTTGTATCTGGATATGAAAATTGATATAATAGGTTGAATACAAAGATATACTGGAGGAAAAAGAAGATGGCGATTATCGGAATCGATCTTGGCACAACCAACAGTCTGGCATGCGCCTGTCGGGAAGGAAAGATGGTGTTAATTCCCAATTCGCTGGGACAGTTTCTGACTCCAAGTGCAGTCAGCGTGGAGGAGGATGGAAGCATCTGTGTCGGGGCCTTAGCAAAGGAAAGGCTGATTTCACATCCGGAAGCTTCTGCCGCTTCCTTTAAGCGTTTTATGGGAACTGACCATGTGTTTCATCTGTCCGGGCAGGATTTTACACCCCAGGAACTGTCCTCGTTTGTACTGCGTCAGTTAAAATCGGATGCAGAACACTTTCTGAACGAGGAAGTGACAGAAGCCGTGATCAGCGTACCGGCTTATCTATCATTATCTGCTTGCAGAAGGAACAACTCTTACCAGAGCAGAAGACGGAAGTGGTTTTTTCGCAGAATCCGGCGGACAAGCCCGCTTTTTTGGAGAGGAACCGGCAGAACCTCTGAAAGAAGCCACGCAGTGGCTCCCGCCAGAACCGCCTGCATATTGGTATGACCCGGAGCTCGTACAGGAACTGCAGGAACAGGCTGAAAAGCTGAAGGAGAAGCAGGCGTCCAGTGGCGGATGATGGAGTTTCTCCGTCTTTCTCTCTTCCTCGTCCTGCTGGTCTAAAAATCACCCGTTTTATTGTACCATATAACACCTGACTTTAAGATTGTACGATATCTTGAATTCTGTATGCTTTCGTGATATGATTTTATTACCTTAATATCGAAAACGAAGGAGTATACCAATGAGCAGATATGAATTTACAAAAAATCTGGAAACCGGAAATGCAATGATAGACAGGGAACATCGGGAGCTGATCCAGGCAGTAAACAGACTGCTGGATGCCTGCAGTGAGGGCAAAGGACGTGCTTTTATGGATGAAACCATCAAATTTCTGAATAATTATGTGAACCAGCATTTTTCACATGAAGAGCAGCTCCAGAAGCGAAGCAGCTACCCAGGACTTGCAGCACACAGAGCCTTTCATGAAAAATATAAGCAGACACTTAAAGAGATTACATCCCAGATATCAGCATCTGGTCCGACGATTGCAGAACTGGGAAAGCTGAACAAACATATCAGTGTCCTGCTGTCACATATCACCACAGAGGATAAAAAACTGGGTGCGTTTTTAAATCAGTCATAAGATGAAGGCTGCCCCCGTTTTCATATGCGTCCAGGCAGATGGAACGGGGGCAGAAGCAGTCGCTAAAGATATTGCAATAAAACATACGGTTTACGCTGATCAGAAACTCGAAAGATTTATCTTTTCCTTTTCAGCCTGAAGCAAAGCGGCTGAACCTGCTTCGCCGTATTTTCTGCAGAGGGAAATTTCGTTTTCAATCAGTTCAAGCATTTCGGATTTGCTGATAAAGTCAATAAATCGCTCCCCCTCCTGAAGCCCCTCAATAAAATTCCTTTCGCAGCAGTATTGACCATTTTTCAGTTTATACCATATCTGTGTTTCAACCGGTCCAAAACATAAATGCTTAATTATGGCCTGTTTTCCACTGGAATCATATCCTGTATCCGGCCCTTTATGCAGCCATGCCCCAACCCAAAAACCCATTATATCTTCCCCCATGAAAGTTTTTTCCATAAATATTATTCATGATGAGTTCCTCCATACCAAAGACCTCGCCTGTTTTTCCACTTATTGCATTTTATAAACATTTCCCGGACCATAAAACAAAACAGGCAATGTGGGAAAATAAACCGGCAGTCCCCTGAACATCCGGACCGACACTATTTCCGGATATCAATCCTGAATGTCTCCGCAGGCACTTCATAGGACTGTGCAACAAGATAAGCGGCTTTTGCCCGGGCGAGATGAGGGCCCTCCGGCGGTTCTTCTGTCTGGTCCGGAGCCTCTTCTCTGGCCCAGCGGGCTTCCTCATCTAAAATGGCTTTCATGATGCTCCCCTCTTCGGCCGCATCATCGGCGGCTTCTTCCTGTTCCGGTATCAGTTTTTTCGGATCCGTTCCCTGTGCCCCGTTTTCAATCTCATCGCTCTCATCTGGCTGCGTTTTTTCCCCGCCGGGGAGATGTTTGTAGTCCGGACTGTTCATAAACGTATGCATGGTATCGTCAAGAGCAGCGGCCCGGAAATACTCGATGCTGAACAACTTTTGCTTTTTTTCTTCGGAAATAAAAGGATCGTTCCGGATAGCGTTGATCCGTTCTACAGCGGCGGCCGCATAGTCGGCTTTCAGCTTCTCCACTTCTTCCTTAGTCGTACAGGATGCCAGCGCATCCTCATAAGCGACACGTTCCTGGTCGATCTTTTTGGCCACCTGATAGATAGACCTGTTATGGGTCTTCAGATACAGCATCTCCTCACCGCTGAGTTTTTTCCCGCCAATCATCTTCACTTCGATGTCCAGTTCCATCTGACAGGAACGGTCATCCTCAGGATGAAGGAACTCATCCAGCTGTTTATGAAATGCATCCTCGGCAGGGACTGCATCCTCCGGAGAATAGTCATTGTCCTTCAGCCTTTTCTGCCATTTCATGCCCATCTGCATGCTTTTCATATAAGAATTTATGGAAGTAACCAACATGATACTCATATAAGAGCCTCCTTTTCTTTTCAAAAGCTTCTGGTATGTTCAAATATCTGTTATTATCTATATCGACGGATCCGGGACGGAGATGAGCTGTCCCTGTCGTATTTTAAAAAGTTGTTGGTTCATATCTTTTCAGCCGTTCACCGGCAGACACCTGAACAGCGATCAAAAATGCACTGCAGAGGAATCGGAAATTGTACCGGATTTCCTTGCCAGATGTCTTTCTGTACG
Organism: Lachnospiraceae bacterium; assembly: GCA_009774145.1. GTDB lineage: Bacteria > Bacillota > Clostridia > Lachnospirales > Lachnospiraceae > Hominiventricola. The sequence continues at coordinate 30,067 of VSND01000038.1, forward strand.
AGTATAATAAAGAAAAACACAGCAGAAATATTTCTCCAAAAACGGCTGTATTACCTGCAGCCAAAAAACGTTTTCAGAAAGGAACAGACATGGATATGAATAAAATCCTGATCATAGATGACGACAGAGAGCTGTGCGAGCTGATCCGGCGAAGCATCCTGCCGGAGGGACTCGAAGCCGACTGCTGCCACATTGGGAATGCCGGTATTAAGAAACTCCGCGAACAGGAATACCAGCTTGTGATACTGGACGTAATGATGCCCGGGGCAGATGGTTTTGATACACTGGAACAAATCCGCAGGGAAAGCAGCCTGCCAGTCCTGATGCTCACTGCAAAGGATGACAGCCTTTCCAAAGTACGGGGCCTGCGGTCCGGTGCAGATGATTATCTGACCAAACCGTTTCATATGGATGAGCTGATCGCCCGGATCGTTTCCCTGGTCCGGCGCTATACCCGCTTTAACCGGACTGAGGAACCGGTCTTCTGCTTTGACGGCCTGGATATTGATCCCGGCGAACGGTCCGTCCGGACAGCCAGGGGAATCTGTGAACTGCTGCCAAAGGAATTTGACCTTCTGCTGCTCCTTGCGAAAAACCAGGGGAAAGTTCTGACCAAGCAGCGGATCTATGAGGAAGTATGGAAAGAAGAATATGTCTACGACGACAGCAACATCATGGCGGTTATCAGCCGGCTGCGGAAAAAAATAGAAGAACATCCCGGAAGCCCCAGATACATCCAGACCGTCAAAGGCGTCGGCTATCGTTTCAACAAGGAGGTCTGACGGTTGTATCTTAAAATTTTTGCCTTTATCTGTCTGAGCGCCGCAGTCCTGTCTGTGTCTGCCTCTCTGTATGTTCTGCACCGCACAAAAAAACAGATCGCAGACATGTCGGATATCCTGGAAGAGATCCGCGGCGGAAACGGAAACCGGCGTATTTTATCCGGAACCTTTGAACTTACCGCTCCGCTCGCCTGGCAGATCAATGCCATCGTCCGGTCCTATGAGGAACAGCTCTCCCTCTGCCGCCAGACAGAGGAGACCAATAAACGGCTCATGACCAGTCTTTCCCATGATGTAAGAACACCGCTCACCACACTGATCGGCTATCTGGACGCTGTGCACAGAGGAATCGTCGCCGGTGCAGAACGCGACGACTATGTGGAAACCGCCCGCAAAAAAGCCCATGACCTGAAAGAATACATTGATGTGCTTTTTGACTGGTTCAAGCTGGGTTCCGGCGAATTTTCCATGCATATGGCCATGACTGATCTGACCGGTCTGACCCGGGAGCTTCTGGTGGACTGGATCCCGATCCTGGAAGAACGGCAGATCGAATACATCATCCAGATCCCAGAACAGCCCTTCCGGGCAGAAGTCGATCCGGATGCCTTTCTTCGGATTCTTAACAACCTCATACAGAACGTGCTCGTGCACAGTCAGGCAGACCGGGTGGAAATCTCCCTTTCCAGACAGAACCAGAAGATTATCCTGACCGTCTCAGACAATGGTACAGGCATGGAAAAAGAAGATCTGAAACACATCTTTGAGCGGCTGTACAAATGTGACCGGGGACGTACCCAAAAAGGAAGCGGCCTTGGTCTTTCCATCGTGCAGCAGCTTATGGAAAAGATGGGCGGGAAAATAGACGCAGAAAGCACTCCGGGACAGGGAACCGTCTTCATACTCTTCTTCCCTTCCTCCGGATAAAAGTTCCTCCCTTCAGAAAATACGGGCGTTTTCACAGGCCCGGATACCGCGCTCTGAACAGGCGCCCTGATAAAAACGGCAAAAAGGAGAGAAAGAAAATGCAGAAAACGGCAGAAAGCAGAAAAGAAAACGGGCAGAAACGGAAGGGACCGAATATAAGATTACGCTGGAAGGTTGTTTTGGGAGCCGCACTGCTGCTGGCAGCTGCCCTTTTTTTTCCGTCCTCGTCTTTGGGGTTTTGGGGGACTGAAAAAGACCCGCTCTGTGCATCCATGGAAGAGGATCCCTGTTATGCAGATGGAGTCTTTGAGATTTATAATGCCAGAGATTATCTTCGGTTTGCAGGGTATCTGAACCGGGCCAGAAAGGAAGAACCCGACAATGAGATGGCAACGGCAGTGGATGCAAAACTGATGGCGGACCTGAACATGCAGGAAGATAAACGGTACCGCCTGAAGAATCACCCTTATATCCGGCAGTCAATTTTAAATTACAGCGGAACTTTTGATGGAAACGGCCATACGATTACCTGGTTTGCAGATGCCGGCAATGGAATGTTTGTCTGCATCGAACGGCAGGGAGAGGTGCACAGTCTTACCTTTGAGGCCCCTTCTCTTGTGTGGAAGATGGACGAGTACGGCGTGGGAATGCTCTGCATGGTAAACTACGGTACGGTTCGAAACTGCGAGACGAGAGGGCGGGTAGAGGGAACGGACTGCTATACCGGCGGCATAGCCGGGATTAACCGCGGTTTTATTGAAAACTGCGTGAACCGGGCAGAGGTTGTGGTAAAAGGCCTTGGGGATTATGGCGCCGGAGGCATTGCAGGCCTTAGTAAATGTGAGGTTCTGGATGGAGAAAGCAGAGAGGAACCCATCGTCCCGGAGATTCGAAACTGCGTGAATTATGGAAAGATTCTCGGAGCGTGGGAGGCCGGAGGGATCTGCGCCTACAATGACTGTGCCAATATCTACGAATGCGGAAATGAGGGCGAAGTATCGGTCCAGTACCAGAAGGGGTATATCTATCCGGAGGAACCCGGCTGGTATGAACGGGCTATGGCCGGAGGGATCTGCGGCCGGATGGGAGCGAACAATCTGGAAAACTGCTATAATAAAGGGACGGTTTCTATTCTGGAAGACGGCGTGGAGGATACCTATGCCATTGCCGGGAATACGCTTTTCTGGATTCATACCGTCAGCGGCTGTGTCAGCTTAAAGGGCACGGCAAAAGGTTCCATGCGCCATGAAAACGTGGCGGAACTGAATCCGGAAGAACTGGAACGCTGGATAACGGATCATGAGAGCGTCTCCTGTGACGGGAATAACTGGGAATTTGATCTGGAGGAGGCAAAAGAAAAACTGCCGTTGATTCCGCTTGGAATAACGGAATCTGAACTGACGGCAGGACGGGAGGACATCTGTCTGTGTGAAGAATTCTGCCTGCTGGGGGCGCCCGGATCTTCTGTCCGTCTGGTATCTCCCTATGCGCTTTGCATGGAACAGGATGCGAAAAAGGAATCAGAAGAAGCGCCTTCCAGATTGCAGGTATGGCTTCTGCGGATTCCGGATGATCTTACAGATATTGAAAAGTATCTGGATGCGTATGGCAATTTTGTTAAAGATACGGGACATGAGGTATGGCTTGGAATCGAAGGGGCACACTGGCTTCATCCGGGGCAGAGCTATAAGGACGATGTTCATATCAGAACCATCGTTTCCGAAAAAAGCAGGCAGCCGGAACTCTGGCTGGTACACTACCGGGACGATATGCTGGCCCGTGCAGCTGTCGGAAACGGGAATGAAATGATCGACAATGTGGTGGCTCTTCCCATCAAATATTCAGAAGAAAACGGCTATCAGGCCGAGTGGCTGATGGTATTCACCAACAAAGGAAACAATGATCGTCCTTCCCTGTATGATGTAGAGAAAATATTGGAAAACTTTACATGGCTCCCCTGTGAACGCAGAGTGGAAAGCGGGGACTGCCTGTATGCACTGGCAGAGGAATATACCGAAGACGGAAACCGTTATCCGGAACTTCTGGCAGTCAATGAACTTGAGCATCCAGACCGGTTAACTCCCGGACAGGTGCTGAAGATTCCCGGGGAATGGCTGGTGTGTGGATTATCTGACCAATAACAGTAAGATGAAATTTTGCAGCACCTGTGATTGAATTGCAAGGTTTCTGCAAGGCTCCTGTCAGGTTTATGCAAGGTTGGCATGATAGAATCAGAGTCAGGAAACAGCAGATGCTGAATTACCACAGGAGGTCATCAATGTGAGCAAATATATCATTGAAACAAAAAATCTCACCAAACAGTACGGCGCACAGAAAAGCGTCGCCAATCTCAACATCCATGTAAAAAAAGGGCGGATCTACGGCCTGCTCGGCAGAAACGGCGCCGGCAAGACCACTACCATGAAAATGCTGCTGGGACTTACGCGCCCCACCTCCGGAGATGTAAAGCTCTGGGGAAGATCCCTGACCGGAAATGAACGGCAGCTGCTTCCCCGTATCGGGAGCCTGATCGAATCCCCGGGTTTTTATCCCAATCTGACTGCAACGGAAAACCTGCGGATTTTCGCCATACTGCGGGGCGTGCCCGACCGGCACGCCATCAAAGATGCGCTGGAGCTGGTGGGGCTTCCCTACAGGGATAAGAAATTATTTTCCCAATATTCTCTGGGCATGAAGCAGCGGCTGGCCATTGCCCTTGCTGTCATGCACGATCCGGAGCTTCTGATCCTGGATGAGCCCATCAACGGCCTGGATCCCATCGGAATCGCAGAAGTGCGCTCCTTCATCCGAAATCTGTGCGATTCCAGAGGAAAGACGATTCTCATCTCCAGCCACATCCTGTCAGAAATCGCACTTCTGGCTGACGATATTGGAATCATCGATCACGGCGTACTTCTGGAAGAGGAAAGCCTTGTAAAACTGGAACAGAAAAGCAGCCGGTACATCCATTTTACGGTCTCCGATACCGCACAGGCGGCCCGTATTCTGGAGCGCCGGTTTGGCGAACACCAGTTCACCATACAGAACGACCGGGATCTGCAGCTGCATAATCTGAATCTGCAGGTGGGTGAAGTTGTCACTGCTTTTGTAAAAAACGGCCTTGTCGTATCGGAAGCCCATACCTGTGAAGAAAGTCTGGAGGATTATTTTAAGAGAGTAACAGGAGGTGAAGGCATTGCTTAAACTGATTCTGTGCGAATTTCTTAAACTGAAGCGAAAACCCCTGTTCTTTGCTTCCTCCCTGATGTCCATCCTGATCCCCTTTGCCCTCACCTTTCTGCCGTCAGATGTGGAGACCGGCGCAGAGGCCGTACAGGATATGATGTCCTGCCTGTTCCAACTAAGCGCCTATCTGCTGCTCATACCTGCAGTGATCGTCCTGGCGTCCAACCTGTTCTTCGAGGAACAGGACAATGATACGCTGAAAAACCTGATGACGGTACCGGTGGACAAAGCCCAGCTGGCCATCGCCAAGATGCTGCTGCTTTTGTTCTTTTCCATCCTGTTCATGGCAGCCGGAGGCCTCTTAAGCCTGGTTATTCTGCTGCTGCAGGGCTGGGAGCCTGTGGGATTCTGGCGGCTGTTCTTCGTGGGGCTTGGAGAAAGCATCATCATGTGGACGGGCACGCTTCCCTGCATACTGCTGGTAGTGGCATTTAATAAAAGCTATATCATCTCCGTGATTATTACTTTTTTCTATACCATGATCAACTATCTGCTTTCTACCAGCACTGTGCTTTTAACACAGCCTTTCGGCCTCAATCCGGGAACGCTGCTGCCGGGGCCTCTGGCATTTCGGTGGTTCTTCCCGCTCTATGACCACAGTAATCCTGGACCGGAGCTGTCCGGTCTGCTCAGCCGGATCAGTCCGTATTTTCTGAATCACGCACAGGCATTCAGCGTGGCAGCCGTGGAAGCGGCCGTATTTCTCACTCTGATCGCAGTCGTGTATCAACGGCAGGAAGTATAGAAAAAGAGGAGGTTATATGATGTGGAATTTAATGAGAGCCGAATGGCTCAAGATACAGAGATGCCAGATCCTTCTGGTCGGCATCGTGGCTTTAACGCTCTGTCCGGTGATCCAGTACGGTTCCCACCTGATGATGGCGCCGGAATACCGGGAGCCGAATTATGATTTTCTCTACCTGTTTTCCAATGTTATCTGGGGAAATTCCCAGATCTTTCTTCCGATCTCTCTGGTGATGATCGGCGGATGGTTTATTGACCGGGAGTCAGCAAATGACACGCTGAAAAATATCGTCAGCATCCCCATATCCATGCCAAAACTGCTGGGTGCGAAGCTTTTGATTACAGGACTGCTTTCTCTGGTGTTCGGCCTGTACAGCGTCTGCATAACTCTGCTGACCGGAAGCATCTTTGGACTGGAAGGTCTGACGCCCATGCTGGCATTTACTTTAAGCACGCAGGTCGTAGCGGCGTCTCTGACCACTTACCTGGTCTGTATGCCCATGATCCTGATCTTCGGACAGATCCGGGGCGCATATCTGGGCGGATCGATCGTTACTTTTTTCCTTGGATACAGCATCCTGTTTTTTAAAGGCGGTGTGCTGTCAAGCGCCTACCCTTTCTCTGCAGCGCTGATTCTGGCCGGATTCGACATGAGGAAATACAATGGAGCCACCTCTTCCCCGAATCTTCTGCTGTCAGCTGCAGGAATTGCATCGGTCCTGCTTCTGACGCTGCTTCTTCTGACCGCATCCGGCAGACACCGGGAGATGAAACCGCATCCTCCGGTCAGGAAAGGAAAGGGACGGCGAAGAGGCGCACGCCGCAGCCTGCCATAACCGGCAGGACCATCTGACCATTCACACAAAAAACAACTTTCAGAAACAAGGAGATTTTCATCATGAAAAAAATCACAGGAATTGGAATTGTATGCTTCATGTTTGCTCTGGCATGCCTTTGCATGTTTCTGCTGACAGGTGCAGGCAGCGCCTGTTATTACTCGCAGATTGACAACAGCCGTCTGGAGCAGGGCGAGGCGCGAAAAGGCGTCATAGATCTGAAAGGCGGTATGGCCTTTTACTACACCCTGTTATCCTACGACGAAAACGGCCGGGAAAAAGACATTACCTTCGGAACCTCAAGAGAATTAAAGGAAGGCGCTTTTATCCGCCTGACCGTAATGCCCATCCGGGGCGTTACCGAATGGAGCGAAGTACAGTATGAAGAACTGCCGGAAGCTGTACAAAGCAGATATCCTGCGCCTTCATGATTTTCATTCAAGCAGACTCCGCTGACATCCCTGCTGCCGGTAAAAGTACTTTCTGTCTCTTTCCGCAGAGTCAGTCCCATGCCAAAACAGAGAATGCCGTGTACAACGGCATTCTACTTTTTCTTCTTTTTCTTTGGCTCCGGCAGCGCCTTTACCGTTTCTTGGACCAGCCGTGTCATGAGTTCCCGGTCATCCAGCTCCTCCACGAGAAAATACGGCTTTGCACCTTCATAGGGCAGCGCCTCCTGCAGATCCGGACAGATCTTTCGCCCCTCTTTTGTAATCTTGAGAAACAGCTGATCATCGCAGATCAGTGCAAAGATTTTCCCGTCGCAGTATACGCCATACTCTCCGAACATCTTCCGGCAGGTAATCTCCCCTGCATCCTTCATCTGTTCAGTCACATAAGTTACAAATTCTTCTTTGGATGCCATACGTCCTCTCCTTTCCTGATGCCGTCTTCCGATGGTCCGCCGCAGTGCTTCCCATCGGATCAATAAAACGCCACCCTTTCTTTCGTATCTATAAATCCATTTTTTTCCGTATGTCTTCCACAATCTCCGGTCTGCATCCCAGTCCCTCTGCAATCTGCTCACTGGTATAAAACGGATGCCTCTTCAGTTCCTCAATAATCTTTCCGGACAGGAGAAGCGCCTGATCCCACCCCTCCGTGATCCCTTCCTGTCTTGCCTCCTGCTGTTTGATCCGAATATCTTTTTCATAACTGTATTCCGCTATCAGCATATTTCTTACCTCGCTTCCTTTTCTTTTCAGATATTCGACAAGTATTCCTTTTTCCATACATTCATTGATCGCCATTTTCACAGCGCTCTCTTCCGAGTCCGCATATTTCCGTATGGTATCTATGAAAATGCTGTACTGTCTTAAAATCTCACATTTCTTTAAAATATCATGCGCCTTGTCAGAATTGATATTTATCACTTTTACTTTCAGTTCCAGCGAATTCTCTCCCGGAGGATTCAAAAAAGCATCTGACAAAACAAGTTCCTCTTCCATGGGAAAATCCTTTACTCCATTGTAAAAAACGTAAAACTCCGGTGTCGGTATCCTTACCAGCCTGGTCCTGTATCTGGCGTCGTCATCTACCAGTTCCTCATATACCCTCCCCGCGTACAACAGGCAGCGCAGCGGCATATTGGGATTGACCGTCGACTGGTGTTCTCCAAATACAATCACCTTCCCGTTCAGTTCAAAGGAGACATCATTCTTAAAATTTTTATACAGTATGTCTTCAATCTTTATCTTTCGAATAAGCCCGTCATCTTTCAGATCCGTATCGTGCAGTGCATTGTACAGACTCAACAGGTTCTTTTCCGCTGTCTCGTCCTTATAGAACAGATCCACGAAAAGACTGTCTTTGTACTCTCTGTTTTCCTTTTCCATATACAGATTCCGCCTTTCGTACTTATTTCATGAAGTAATCCTGTGTGGATATGTTCTAATCATACCATGTATTCTCTCATTTTTCCATAAAAACAGAATGATCGGCCCTGCAGCTGTTTGTACTGCATGATCAGCAGAAGGCACACAAAAACAATACTTATCACTTATGTCATTAAGTTCAGGAGCCCTTTAGAGCTGCAATGGTAAAAACCGATTTACAAGGCAAAAAGCACATTGCCTTTCGATTACTGCCAATAAATATGTTATTTTATACAAAAACGGATCCCCCATTATCTAAGGTATCCGCTTTATTTATAGCTGTATCTGGTCAAACTTTCGTATCTACAAATCCATTTTTTTCCGTATGTCTTCCACAATCTCCGGTCTGCATCCCAGTCCCTCTGCAATCTGCTCACTGGTATAAAACGGATGCCTCTTCAGTTCCTCAATAATCTTTCCGGACAGGAGAAGCGCCTGATCCCACCCCTCCGTGATCCCTTCCTGTCTTGCCTCCTGCTGTTTGATCCGAATATCTTTTTCATAACTGTATTCCGCTATCAGCATATTTCTTACCTCGCTTCCTTTTCTTTTCAGATATTCGACAAGTATTCCTTTTTCCATACATTCATTGATCGCCATTTTCACAGCGCTCTCTTCCGAGTCCGCATATTTCCGTATGGTATCTATGAAAATGCTGTACTGTCTTAAAATCTCACATTTCTTTAAAATATCATGCGCCTTGTCAGAATTGATATTTATCACTTTTACTTTCAGTTCCAGCGAATTCTCTCCCGGAGGATTCAAAAAAGCATCTGACAAAACAAGTTCCTCTTCCATGGGAAAATCCTTTACTCCATTGTAAAAAACGTAAAACTCCGGTGTCGGTATCCTTACCAGCCTGGTCCTGTATCTGGCGTCGTCATCTACCAGTTCCTCATATACCCTCCCCGCGTACAACAGGCAGCGCAGCGGCATATTGGGATTGACCGTCGACTGGTGTTCTCCAAATACAATCACCTTCCCGTTCAGTTCAAAGGAGACATCATTCTTAAAATTTTTATACAGTATGTCTTCAATCTTTATCTTTCGAATAAGCCCGTCATCTTTCAGATCCGTATCGTGCAGTGCATTGTACAGACTCAACAGGTTCTTTTCCGCTGTCTCGTCCTTATAGAACAGATCCACGAAAAGACTGTCTTTGTACTCTCTGTTTTCCTTTTCCATATACAGATTCCGCCTTTCGTACTTATTTCATGAAGTAATCCTGTGTGGATATGTTCTAATCATACCATGTATTCTCTCATTTTTCCATAAAAACAGAATGATCATCTGTGCAGCACAATCCGGTAATACACCCTGGATGTTACCAGATAACTGGTCAGATATACGGCTGTAAAACCGGCGGCCACTCCCGCTCCGCTCTTCACAAGCAGCGCCGTGTCAAACATCCGGAGTACCCCCATCAGCAGATCCACCATGCAGATGCCTGCAGCGGAATGCCCAGGCGCCGCCAGAAGGGGAAGCACAAATACCAGGAACATCTGCCTTCGTACGGTCTTCTGTATGTCCTCCTCTCCCATTCCCACTTTCTGCATGATGGCGAAGCTTCCCTGATCTTCAAGCCCCTCCGACAGCTGTTTGTAATACATGATCAGCAGAAGGCACATGAAGAAAATCATGCCGAAAAGAATGCCGATAAACAGCAGGCCTCTGTTCATGGCGCAGGTAATCCGGCCGGTCTCCACACCGTCCAGCAGTATGAAAGCCTCATCATTTCGGCTGTCTTTCCACGCCTTCAGTTCTTCCATAAAGCTTTCCTTTTCCTCGTCCGTACCTTCCATCAGGATAGAATTGCGGAAGCTCCGGGGGCTTTCTCAAAAAGAATTTGCTGAAACAATCGGCATTTCCCAACGCTCCGTAAGTTGGGGGGAACAGCCGGGGAACAATGTTCCTGATAACACAATCAAAAATATCTGTATGTCTTTCGGTGTCAATGAAGACTGGCTGCGAAACGGTACAGAACCTATGTACATACAAACACCGACATTCAGCCTTGACGACTTTGTACGGCAGCGGGGCGGGACTGATTTAGAAATTGACATTATGAAGGCGTACTTTGAACTTGAATCCGATACACAGGCAATGCTGATTCAGCATTTCAAAGAACATCTGACCGCTTCCCGTGCTGAACCTTCGGAAATGACCGTTGATCTTTCAGTTCCTCCCGGCAGAGATACTCTCCGCGATACAATTCTATAATCTTCCGGATACTTTCCAGCCCAAAACCGCTTTTATCTTTTTCCTGTTTTGTACTTTTCATTTCCGGATTTGTCTTTAAAACAGATTCTTTTATCGTATTCTCCATTTCGATTTCCACAATTCCGTTCTCCTTTCGGATCACAATTTCCACCCGACCTTTTCCTTCCAGACCTTCACAGGCCTCAATTCCGTTCTTCAGAAGATTATCAATCAGATTTCCCATATCCAGGCTGTCAATCTCAACCGGTCGGCCCAGGACTGCATAATGAAATCTTACCTCCTTCTCTCTGCATCTCTGTGTCGCCTTCATAAGCGCAGCATTCAGCCCTTCATTTCCAGTGTCGTCAGGCAGTTCCAGACTGTTTCCCCACTCTGCTCCCAGTCTTCTGACACACAGCTTCGCTTCCTCATATTCTTCTTTCTCCAGCAGACCATAGATGGTTTCCAGCTTTATTTTCATATCATGTTTCATATGGTTTGCTTCCCGGCCAGACTGATACAGATCATGCAACTGCTCTGCCTGCAGCTTCTGCCCCTCTACAAGATATTCCTGTTCCAGCCTTTCCTTTCTGTACCTGTACAGCATCCTGTATAATACGCTCAGAATCACTGCCATGCCGAACATCCCGCCCAGAAGCTGGAGCGACAGATAATAACGGGCTGTCTGCGGCAGCATTCCAGATTCCAGCTGAAACATGCCAAGCACCATGACAAACATCAGAAAGAAGGTACCTGCCATGATCCAGTCTTCTATACG
>VSND01000039.1 GCA_009774145.1 Lachnospiraceae bacterium
ATCTCCGTTTTTATTTCCATTATAACGGATAATGGCGTACTTTGTTCACATTTTATTTACTCATGCGTTTGTCGTGTGATGCTGATGCAGATATTTTTCCCTCGTGGCAAGTCCCCCGCGTATATGCCTCTCCGATTTATTCACGTCCAGCACCTTCCTTGCCTCTGCCGCCAGATGAGGGTTGATATAAAGAAGCCGCTCCGCCACATCTTTATGTACCGTCGACTTGCTCACTCCAAAGCTCTGGGCAGTCTGCCGGACGGTGGCATTATTCTGTATGATATAATTTGCGATCCTGACGGCTCTTTCCGAAATATAATCCTTCACCGAATATCCCCTGAATGAACTGTTTTTACAGTCTATGCAAAGATTCGATGCAATATGTTTCGGAAGACCGGTCCTTTTGACAAAAACAAAGAGACCCATGCAGGTAGAAAAGCCAGGGACATACAGGCATATGCCTGCATGTCCCTGATTCCCTGACACGCCGGTTTCCGGAATTCTATTCCTCCGTATTACTTAGAACAGATCTTTGTAATCGTTGATGTTCTCTTTCGTAAACCGAATCGGGTCGCCCAGAAGTACCTGCGTACCGCCGTCATAATATTCTTCCACCGTATAACTTCCAAGACGCCCTGCCGTCACGGTATCACCGACCGTACCGGTGGATTCTCCGGTTGCGATGGAGTGTACGGATGCCGCTGCCAGATACCCCTGATCATAAGGATCCCACAGATAACAGTCATAACAGATCCCGTTGTCGATATAGGGAGCCATCTCGGAAGGCAGACCGACGCCGGTAACCTTACAGTCTGAATTCATATCCTGGATCACCTTTGCGGCAGACAGAATACCTACCGTCGTCGGACTGATAATAACATCCAGATCCGGATAATTCTGCAGCATGGCCTGTGCCTCCGTCGTCGATTTGTCCGGAAGGTCATCACCATAAGCAATGGGAAGCACAGTGATATTTGCATAATCATCCGGTTTGTCTTCTACTTCCTGCAGCATGGCAGCACACCAGTCTGCATGAAGCTGGGATTCCGGCTGTGCAGAGAGAATGCCGATGGTACCTTCTGCACCGGCGCCGCCGCAGATCTGCAGTGCGGAATCCATCTGTGCCCGTCCCACCAGATCGATGGAAGCCTGTTCCACATGTACCTGGCGGGAATCCGGATTTGCCGCCGAGTCAAAGGTCACAACCGAAATCCCCTGTCCCATGGCCTGTGTCAGGATCGGCTCAAGCGCATCAAAATCCGATGCGATAACTGCAAGGCCGTCCACTCCCTGGGCAATCAGCTGAGAGATGACCTCGATCTCCTTCTCTGCCGTCGGCTCTTCGGTTCCCCGGTACATACAGTTGATCCCTTCTGCCTCGCAGAATTCAGAGAACCCCACATACATGTCAATAAAGATTGGATCAGACAGTGTCTTGGAGATCATCACATAGGTGGATGCGTCACTGCCCGCCACATAGTCCGCCGTCGTATCCCCGGAACCTTCCGCCGCCGGCGCCTCTGCGGTATCCCCGGTCGCTTCCCCGGAATTGTCCGCTGCCGGCGCCTCCGCAGCCGGTTCGCTGCCTCCGCCGGACGTTGTTGAATCTTTTCCTCCACACCCTCCCAGCAGAGCAGAGAGCATACTTGCAGTCAGCAGAACAGTAAGCATTTTTCTCATTTTTTTCATGGTTTCTTTCCTCCTTTGTTTGATGCATTTTATAACAGGCCGGCTCTGCCTCGTCTTGCCTCTTTGGCATCAGCCAGCACTTGTCTTAAGTTCGGGACTGCACAGACTACGATCAGAAGGCAGCCGATGATGATCTTCAGAGTCTCTGAAGAGATATTTACAAGTCCGGTCCCATAGCGGATCAGGCCAATGGTAAAGACGCCGAGAATCACACCGCCCACACGCCCTTTCCCGCCGGAAGGACTCGCCCCTCCCAGAATCGCCATGGCGATGACCTCCATCTCAAATCCCTGTGCGATACTCGCCCGGACCGATGCCAGCTTGGCTGCCAGAAACAGCCCTGCAAATGCAGCACACAGCCCGTTAATACTGAACACCGTCAGTTTGATTCGATCCGTATAGATTCCGGAAAAATAGCTTGCAGTCTTATTGGTACCGATGGCATACAGCCGCCTTCCAAAACAGGTCCGGTGAATCACATATGTAAACAGACACGTCATCAGGATAAAGGCAAAAAGGATAACCGGAAATCCCAGAACTTTATTCCATGCAAGGCCTGACAGCTGTTTTGCATAGGTCTTCAGGGATTCATCTTCCAGGAGCATATACGCAAGCCCCCGAAACAGAATCTGAGTTCCCAGCGTTACAATGGTGGAGTTCAGTTCCCTGAATTTCACCAGAAGAAATCCGTTGAAAGCCCCGCACAGTGTCCCCACTGCCAGTGCCAGCAGAATGCAGACAAAAAACGGCATTCCCTGTTCACATGCCCATCCGGCAATACAGCCCGACAGCGTAATGATGGAAGCAATGGAGATGTCGATCTCCCCCAGGATCAGCACCATCATGGTTCCGTATACCATCAGCCCTTTATCCATAAAATTGATCATGGAGTTCATGACATTATTGTAATTCAGATAATGCGGCGACAGACTGATATTGATCACATTGACCAGCAAAAAGATCAGGATCAGAAATGTCTCCCAGTGCGAAAAGAGATTTTTGATCTTGTCATTCGTTTGTCTCATTCCGTTCTCTCCTTTCCAGGGCTTTTCGTGCCGCCCTTCTGCTGACCAGTGCATTGATAATGACCGAGATCAGGATCACCGCCCCGCGGATCGCCCTCTGCCAGAAGGAGGACACCTGAATCAGCGGCAGAATATTGCTCAGCATGCCAAAGAGAACGGAACCAAGGACAACTCCCGCCACGGTCCCGGAACCGCCGGTGATGCTGACACCGCCCAGTACAACGGAAGCAATCACATTCAGTTCAAAACCGGTGGCGGTCGTTCCCTGGGCGCATGCATATTTGCATACCCACAAAAGTCCGGCCAGACCGGCAATCATGCCGCTCAGCATGTAGGCCGCCCATTTTGTCCGTTCCGTATGGATACCGGATATGCGGGCATTTGCCTCATTATTTCCGACTGCGTAAATATGCCTTCCAAAGCGTGTGTGGCCCATAAACACAAACCCGAACGCAACGACTATGACTGCAAACCAGACCATATAATTGATGCCCAGAAACGTGCCGGTGGAGATGGCAAGAAAATCTTCTGTCATATCTGTCTGGCTGACCCATTCTCCTTTACTGAACAGATAGATGACGCCTCTTAAGATGTCGCAGGTTCCCAGCGTCCCGATCAGCGGAAAGATCCGGAGCTTTGCAACCACAAATCCCGTGATTGTGCCGCATATGAGTCCCACACCCATGGCGATCAAAAACAGAGCCGCTATGGGAATCTGTCTGTGATCCCGGAGAACCAGCGCGGCAATCATACCGGAAAGTCCCATCACAGAACCCACGGACAGGTCGATGCCTCCGCTGACAATTACGACCATCATGCCGATGGATACCATGATCAGCATGGACGCCTCGCGCATCAGTTCGTTTAAGTTGGAAGCCGTCAGAAAGCTTCCGCCGGTCCTCAGCTGTACCAGAAGCCCTGTCACAAGGATAATCAGTACCAGCGCCGCTTCCTGTGAATGATCAGAAAAGAAACGGCGTATCTTTTGTTTGTCTGTAGTCCTCATTATGTCAGTCTCCTTCCTTCAGCATATCATCCGCAGAGTTCATGGCATAGGCCAGCATTTTCTCCTGCGTTGCTTCCTCCCGGTCAAGGATCCTGACCAGAGTTCCCTCATGCATAACTGCGATCCGGTCGCTCATGGCCAGAATCTCCGGCATCTCCGACGAGATCAGCACAATTGCATATCCGGCCTGAGCCAGTTCCGACATAATCGCATAGATCTGCGATTTCGCACCTACGTCCACTCCTTTGGTGGGCTCATCCAGAATCAGCACATCCAGGTCCATGTTCAGAAGCTTCGCCAGCACCACCTTCTGCTGGTTCCCCCCGGACAGAGCGCTGACCCTCTCAAATATGTTTTTGGCTTTTACGGACAGACGCCGGGAAAGCTTTTCTCCATCCTCACATTCCTTTTTCCGGTTGATTCCCGACAGACTCCTGTATTTCTCCAGAGAGGAAAGCGTCTCGTTCTGACAGATCTCCCACGGAAGCAGCAGTCCCTGAAGCTGCCGGTCCTCCGGAAGATACCCCAGCTTCTTTTTCATGGCCTGGGCAGGATGGGTAAATCGAACCGGCTGTCCGTGCAGCAGCACCTCCCCGGAGTCGTACGGTGTCAGTCCGCAGAGCGCCTGACACACTTCCGAACGTCCCGCGCCCACAAGGCCTGTAAGCCCCAGAATCTCACCCTTTCTCACAGAAAAACTCACATTCCGGAAATATCCCGTCCGGCTCAGAGCCTTTACCTCCAGCGCCGTCTCCCCCAGAGCGACTTTCGCCTTGGGATACAGCTCCTTGATCTCTCTTCCCACCATGGCCTGCACCAGGATCTCGTTGGTCACTTCCCGGATCGCCCAGGTGCCGATATAAGAAGCGTCCCTGAACACCGTCACACTGTCTGCCAGACGGTACATATCCTCCAGACGATGGGAAATGAAGAGGATCGATTTCCCTTCTGAACGCAGCTGCTCTGTGATCCGGTAGAGCTCTTCACACTCTCTTTTGGAAAGTGCTGCTGTCGGCTCATCCATAATGACGATCCTTGCATTGGCCGACACCGCCTTTGCGATCTCCACCACCTGCTGTTCCGCCACGCTCAGGTTCCCCATCAGCGTGTGCGGATCGATGCCGGAACCCAGGCTTTTCAGAAGTTCCTTTGCCCGCCTGTGCATTTGGGGCCAGTCCAGCAGTCCGAACCGGTTCCTCAGTTCGTGACCGATAAATATATTTTCCGTCACGCTCAGATGTACATACGTGGTGCTGTGCTGATAGATGGCCGCAATGCTTTTGGCGGAAGAATCGTTGGTATCCTGAAAAAACACTTCTTCTCCGTTCACCAGCATCTGTCCTTCGTCCGGCTTATGTACCCCGGTGATCACCTTGATCAATGTGGACTTTCCTGCTCCGTTCTCTCCCATGAGCGCATGGATCTCGCCCTTTTTCAGCTGAAACCGGACATGGTCCAGCGCAACTACTCCCGGAAAACGTTTTGTAATATCTTTTAATTCCAGTACATACTCGCTCATGTCAGTCCCCCCATGTTATACATTCAGGTCCCTGCGGATCTGTCCGAGTATCCTGGAAGCATTGGCCAGCAGAAGTTCCGGATCCTTATAGCATTCCGAATAGAGCTCTACCGTCACATACCCTTCAAATCCATACGCCCTGAATACCTTCAGCATATCTGCCACCGGAAGTTCCCCCGTATCCAGCCGAAGATGCGCGTCTGTACGGCCGTCGTTGTTGCACAGATGGATATAGTTCATCCTGCTGCCCAGCTTTTCAAAATATGCACTGTACGGCTCACAGACAATATGCGGCGGCACCACATCCATCATGGCTTCGATATTGGGAAGTCCAATCTCCCGGATCGCCTCCAGACAGTCGTCTGCGGTGGTGATGACCGGGCTTTCCACCGGTGTCAGCGCTTCGATCATCAGCTTTACGGAATGATCCCGTGCATACTCCCCCAGTTCTCTCATGTTGTCGATGAATCTCTGCCAGCTTTCCCTGCGCGGCGTCTCATAGCCGGGATGATCCGCCACCATGAGCATCCGCGGCACTTCCATCTGCCTGCACGCGCGGATCGCTGTTTTAAAATAATCCATTGCATCCCTTCGCTCTCTCTCATTGAGCGAGCACAGGTTATAGGGCATTCCAAGCGCATTGGGCGTATACACCGGCACTTCCAGCCCATACGCCTTCTTCAGTTCCCGAATCTTCCGGGTCTCTTCTGCATCCATGTCATATGGATACGCATGGGGTCTTCCGCCCCAGATCTCGATTCCGTCAAATCCGTATCTGGCTGCCATCCGGAATGCAGTCTCCAGTGAAAATCTTCTGAAATCCAGTGAAAAGCATCCAAACTTCAATCTCCATCTCCCCTTTCTGCCTGTCTTTTCAAACGTTTCATGATCTGGTTTTCTCTGCCGAAATACTGATACAGCGTCTTATACTCCTTATATAAAGCATCATAATGCTGGCGATACCGTTCTTCCGGCATATAAACCCGGCTTATGTGTCCTCCCATGGCTTCTGCGGCTTCCTTCAGTCCGTCATAACCGCCGGCCCCGGCGCCTGCCGCCACCGCCCCATAGACCGCACTCCCTGTGCAGCTTCCGTTTTCCGCCTCTGAGATCCACACCGGTATTCCCATAATATCTGAAAATACCTGCATGAGAAATGTATTTTTACTGGCAACCCCTCCTGTTGCATACATTTTCTTCACTTTAATGCCATATGTTTCAAACTGTTCTACGATCCGCCGTTTTCCGAATGCCAGCGCCTCAGAAAGCGCACGGTAGATATTCTCGCATCTGGTGTCCATGCGCATCCCGAGAACCATCCCGGACAGATCCGTATCCAGAAGGACCGACCGGTTGCCGTTCCACCAGTCCAGCGCCAGAAGGCCGTTCTCCCAGGGTTTTATGGCTTCTGCCAGCCCGTTCAGATAATCGAAGACGGACATGCCTGCTTCTTTCGCTTTCTGTGTATAGGATTCCGGCACCTGGTTATTTACAAACCATCCAAGCAGATCCCCCATGGTCGCCTGTCCGGCTTCATATCCGTACATACCGGGAATCATGCTGTCCGCAGACACACCGTACAGTCCGGGAAGCCCGATTCTCCTTCGGTCCACCAGCATGTCACAGCTGGATGTTCCCATGACGGACAGAAGAATCCCTTCTTCCGACAGACCCGCCCCCACAAATGCCGCCTGGCAGTCCCCAAGTCCTGCAGCCACCGGTATCCCGGCAGGAAGTCCGTACTGTGCCGCCCGTTTTTGCGTCAGGTACCCCACCGGCGTCCCCACATCCGCCAGTTCTCCTGCCAGCTTTTCTGCTGCCGTGCCAAAACCTGCCGCCGTTTCCTCCAGACAGGCTTTGGACGGATAGCCAGTCGACGGATTCCACAGGGCAGCGCATCCTGCGATGCTTTTGCTCCTCTTTTTTGAGCCGGTCAGCCAGAACGGTATCCAGTCCGCCAGTTCGATGAACCGGTCTGCTCTTCGGTACACCTTTGGCGCCCGCTCAAAAGTCTCCAGCATCTTTGGAAACATGGTCTCCGCATAGATCTCCCCGCCGCAATACGCAAGAAACGTTTCCTTTCGCTTCCGTGCAGTCTCTGTCAGTCTCCTGGCCTGCTGCTGAGCCCCGTGATGCTTCCACAGCTTCACATAAGCATAGGGCTCGTTTTTCAGTTCCTCCCGAAAACAGAGCGGTATCCCCTCTTCATCCACCGGCATCATTGTACACTGTGTAAAATCAATGCCGATACCGATTACCTGCTCTGCCAGCTTGGGATCATTTCGGAACAAATCCGCCATCAGGAAATCCAGCGCTTCTATATAATCCTGCGGATGCTGCAGCGCAAATCCTGCTCCCAGTCTGGTCCCGTCAGGCAGACATTCTGACATGACCCCATGAGGATAGGAAAAGTCTGCGCTCCTTACACAGCTCCCGTCCATCCCCACCAGCATGGCCCTTGCTTCCTGCGTTCCAAAATCAATTCCGATACTGTAATGTCCCATGTTCTGTCCCCTATTGTCCGTAAGTCTCCCATCCGGCTTTTTCCTGTGCGATCAGTTCCGGCGGAAGCGCCGGGATCTGTACCCCCATAGCCTTTGCCAGAACATACGTTTTGGATGCTTCTTCCAGATAAACAGCGGCATAAAGCGCTTCCTGAAGATCTCCCCCCCAGGTAATCACCCCGTGATGCTTCAGAATCACCGCCAGAGAATCACCGGCATATTCCACCGCCAGCTTTCCCATTCCCACCGCCGATGATGGCGTAAAAGGCGCTACCCTCACCGGGTTCCGGCAGGCATCCATAATGGTCACGAGAAAATCCGGGATCTCATCCGCTGCAAATCCCGCCGCCGTCGCCCAGGGCTGATGGGTATGGATAACCGCCTGAACCTTCGGCATATGTTCAAACAGATAGACCAGCGCAGAGGAATCCGAAGAAGGCTTCCGGTTCCCTTCCACCACCCGGCAGGTTCCGTCGATCAGGCATACATCCTCCGGAACCATCTGTTCATAGATCATTCCCGACGGCGTCACCAGATACCGGTCTTCCCCCACGCGCATACTGATGTTTCCGCCGGACAGAGACACCAGACTGCATCTTCTGATCTCCAGCGCCGCATCCAGCACCTGTTTTTTCTCTTTTTCAAACATCGCTTTCCCTCACTTTTCTGATATGTGTTTCCATATATTCCCGCGCCTGCCGGATCCATTCCATATATTCCGTCCGTTCTGTATTCCACATCTCCACTACCAGCGGCCCGCAGAATCCGATCTCATCCAGCTTCCGGAATACTCCGTCAAAATCCAGATACCCGCTGCCGAAAGGAATCGTCGCATCGTAGATACCGGGAAGGGAATCCCTCATATGCACTGCCGCGATATGTCCTTTTCCGCAGGGCAGTTCCTGGATCGGATCGATCCCCAGAGAATTGATATTGGCCACATCCGGATAAATCTGCAGGCAGTGGGAATCAATCTTGCGCACCACCTCCATCGTATCTCTGACCGCCAGGAGGTTCCCCTCCACCGGCTCGATGGCCAGCATCACGCATGCCCGTTCCGCCATCCGGGACGCCCGGAAGACGTTGTCCACGTAACGTTTTCTGGTCTCTTCCGTCCGTTCTTCCTGATCATATACGTCGAAACCGGAGAGCTGGATGATGCGGATTCCAAGCCGTCCCCCAAGCTCCAGCGCCTTCTCCATGATCTTCATGCCAGCCGAGGTAATCTCCGGATCACTGCTTCCCAGAGGAAACCGCTTATGTCCGCTCAGACACATGGTCAGAATCTTCATATCCTGCCGAAGAGCCGCCTGCCAGACTTCTGCCGCCTCTTTCTTCCCCCAAAAAAGCCGCTTCAGCCGCCCGTTTGAGGCATCGATGCTCAGTTCAAAAGACTGATACCCCGCCTTTCTGGCATCCCGGAACATATCCTCAAAGGACTGCGGCCTGACCGCTTTTTCATAAATTCCAAAAACCGGCATTTCATCCGACATCATCTCTCTCTCCGTTCTGCTCTGTGTGTAAGTTCCCGGATCTTCCTGCCCGGTTCCTCTGCATTCCATACCGCTCTTCCCATAACCAGGATCTCTGCGCCTGCCGCCAGGACCTGATCCATATGCTCTTCTGAGATCCCGCCGTCCGCCATGATTTCGATCCGGTCGGAGAAGATCTCTCTTGCCCGCCTGATCTTTTCCAGCATGCAGGGATTGAATTCCTGCCCCCTCCCGTCGGGCTCCGAAGTCATGATCAGTATATAGTCCAGACTGTTCTCATAAGAAAGCGCCGACTCCACCGGCTCCATACAGTTAAAAGCCAGTCCGGCCTTCCCCCCTCTCTTTCGGATACGGTTCAGATATACGGCCGGATAGGGTGCCGCTTCGATATGAAACGCAATCCTGTATACTCCCGCATCCAGAAGCTCTTCTATGTAAGCGCCCGGGGCCGTCACCATCAGATGAGCGTCCAGTTCCTGATCCGCGTATGCTGCCACCGCCCGAACCGTTTTCATGCCGAAAGTAAGATTCGGAACAAAGTTTCCGTCTTCCACATCCAGATGAAGAAGAGGATGGCCTTCCAGTTTTCTGATCTGTTCCGCCATCCTGAGCGGATCCGCCGATGCAAGAGATGGATTGATCCTGACCATGATGCGTTCGCCTCCCTTTTTGAGTCTTTTTCTTCCTTTTCTGATCTTTATCATAGCACATTCTGACTCTATTTGCAACTTTTTTGTTTTAAAAATGAATTTTTTTGATTTTTTAGTTGTCTTTTTTGATTTTTCATGGTATTCTTCAATTGTGAACAGCACAAAACCAACTGTATTCAGAAAGGGGAATCACAATTATGAACTGGATGGAAGAATTATTTGGAGTAAAGAAACCGATCATTGCCATGTGCCACCTGCAGCCCATGCCCGGCGACCCGCATTATCATCAGGAACGCGGAATGGAACATGTGGTGGAATGCGCAAGAAAGGATCTGCACGCCCTGCAGGACGGCGGCGTGGACGGCATCATGTTTTCCAACGAATTCAGTCTGCCTTATCTGACAAAAGTGGAGCCGATCACCATTGCGGCCATGGGCTATGTCATCGGTTCCCTCCGCTCAGAAATCACCGTACCCTACGGCGTCAACTGCCTCTGGGATCCCATCGCGTCTCTGGACCTGTGCGTCTCTGTAGGCGGAACATTCATCCGTGAGATCATCAGCGGTGTCTATGCATCGGATTTCGGCCTGTGGAACACCAATGTAGGAGAGACCGTCCGTCACCAGATGGCCATCGGCGGCAAAGACATCCGGCTCCTCTATAACATCGTTCCGGAGGCTGCCAGATACCTTGCAGACCGCCCCATCGAGGAGATCGCCCGCTCCACGGAGTTTAACAACCGGCCGGATGCCATCTGCGTATCCGGACTCACAGCCGGAAGCGAGACCGATACGCAGGTCCTCTCCCGTGTCCGGGCTTCCGTCAGACATACGCCGATTCTGTGCAACACCGGCTGCAACAAGGACAATATTGTCAGACAGCTCACAAATTCCGACGGCGCCGTATGTGCAACTACTTTTAAATACGACGGCGTCTTTGAACATGCGGTGGATGTTGCCCGCGTAACGGAATTTATGGACATCGTAAAAGAATTCAGAAAGACTCTGTAGGCGTTCAGTTCCTGCAGACAGAACCGGTACAGACGCCCGCAGCAGGCAGATATTTCCAAAACGGACATCTGTCTGCTGCAGGCGTCTGTATCCATAACTCCAAAACACTCAAAATCAGTCACAATTTACTCATTTCCTATTGCCATTGTATTCCTGTATATAATATAATGAATACAGGATAAAAGGACGCAGGACCACAGCAAGGAGTACAGGACTTATGAGATCTTCTTATTTTATGGGAATCGATAACGGCGGTTCTACTACAAAATGCGTCATTTTCGATCAGAACGGAACAACGGTTGCCGCCGCATCAACCAGAATACGGATGAACCGGCCGGGAAACGGCTGTACCGAGCGGGACGGCGGGGAAGTCTGGAACGCCAACTGCCAGGTCATACGGGCTGCACTGCAGCAGTCTTCTCTTCATGCCCGGGATATCCGGGCTGTTTCCGTGTGCGGATACGGAGGCGGCATGATCCTGCTGGATGCATCGGGCGCCCCGGTCTGCCCGTTTATTGTCTCCACGGATTCCCGTGCGGAAGGGCTTCTGGCGGAATTTCAGAAAAGCGGCATTGATGATGCCGTGTATGCCCACACATTTCAGCGTCTGTGGGCAGGTCAGCCCGGGATGCTGCTGCCCTGGTTTCAGAAGAACCGGCCCGGTCTGCTCAAAAAAGCATCTCATGTAATGATGATCAAAGACTTTATCCGTTATCAGCTGACCGGCATCATCGGGACGGAACGGACCGATGCTTCCAATACCAACCTGTTCAGCATCCGCACCGGAAGGTTTGAACCGGAGCTCTTCCGGATCCTCGGCATCGAAGACCTGTATCCGCTCGTTCCAAAGCAGATCTTTTCTCCTTTCCAGACCGCCGGACACATCACCGAAGAGGCGGCTGTGCAGACCGGACTGTGCCCGGGCACGCCTGTAGCGGCAGGGCTGTACGATGCGGCCGCCTGCACGCTTGCCAGCGGTATCCTGGACGACACGGTCCTGTCCCTGGTCGTCGGAACCTGGAGCATCAGCGGCCATCTGACCCGCGATCTGGAAGCATGCCATGGAAAAAGCAACAACATGTTCTCCTTCCTGGACGGCTGGTATTTCAGCGAGGAATCCAGTCCCACATCCGTCGGCAATCTGGACTGGTTTATCGAACAGTCCTACGGACGCCGGATCCCGGAGGGCAAAGCCGTCTATGAATACTGCAGTCAGGCGGTTTCCGGCATAGATCCCGAAGAGAACGATCTCATCTTCCTTCCTTTTCTGTACGGCTCCAACACAGCAGTTCCGGCAAAGGCAGGTTTCTTTCAGATATCCGGACACCACACGGCGGATCACATGCTGGCGGCAGTCTATGAAGGGATCCTGTTCTCACTCCTGCAGCATATTCGTATACTGTATGGAGAACATGTGCCGAAGACCGCCCGATTTTCAGGCGGCGCTTCCAGATCTCCGGTCTGGTGTCAGATGGCGGCAGATATCCTTGGCTTCCCCATAGAAGTCATGGACTGTACGGAACTTGGAGCCATGGGAGCCGCCATCTGTGCCGGTACCGCCTGCGGGACATGGAACGATCCGGCAGATGCCGTCCGTCATATGTGCCGCATCGCCAGAACGTATCTTCCGAATCCGGAGCGCACCGGAGTCTACCGGAAGAAGTATGAACAGTATCAGCGGGCAGTCCGCTGCCTCGATACTTTTTATTCCTGAGGAATCGTGATGTATTCTCGGGAAAATGATCAGAAATATGAAAAACAGGAGCTTGAGAATTCATTATGTTACGTGCAGAACGCCAGAATCAGATCGTAGATATCGTCAATCAGAAAGGAATCGTCACCATTGAGGATCTGATGAAACAGGTACAGATCTCCAAAGCCACTGCCAGACGGGATATCAACAGTCTGTCAGAGGAAAAACGGATCATTAAAATACGGGGCGGCGCACAGTCCGTCATCGCCTCCGCTCCATATGAGCCCTCTCTTCTGGCAAGATCCCAGGTCAATGCCGATGAAAAAAAAAGGATTGCAGAAGAGGCCGTACGGCACATCTTTCCGGAGGACCGGATCATCCTGGATTCCGGAACGACGGTCCTGGAAGTAGCGAAGCTTCTGAGCACCTTTTCCAGCCTGACCATCGTCACCAACGATATCCACATTGCCGGTGAGGTAAATACAAATACCGCCAACAATCTGATCTTTATCGGCGGTATCATCCGGAAAGGATTCTGCTCCTCCTACGGCTTCTACGCAGAATCCATGCTCAAGAGCCTGTCCGTCGACAAGATCTTTCTGTCCGTGGACGCCATCGATCCGGATCTTGGAATCATGAGCTATACCATGGATGACGTCAATCTGAAGAGCATCGGTATGAGCAACGCCAAAGAAGTCTTTCTTCTCTGCGATCATTCCAAATTCTGCGCTCAGGCGCTCTTTTCCGTAGGAATGATGGACAAGATCACCACGATCATATCCGGAAGAGAACTGGATGCATCCATCGCGGAAAAACTCCGTAACAATGGAAAATCCATCATCCTTGTGTAAGATTACATATGTAAGAGCAGTTCCTTCAGGTCGGCAGTTTTTGAAAGAAACCAGTCCGCCTGTGACTGATCAAAGGAAAACCGGTCGTCTTTGACGGCTGCCACCTGAAGCCCTGCCGCTTTCGCCGCCTGAATCCCATAAGTGGAATCCTCCACCGCCAGACAGTCCGCCGCCGGCAGACCAAGCTTTGATAACGTATACTGATAGATCTGCGGATTCGGTTTGCTCTCCCTGAACATCTTCCCGCTGATGATATGGGAAAAATATCCATGAAGCTCCAGAGCGTCCAGCATTTGCCGAATGACTTCTTCCGAAGAGGAGGACGCCAGCGCCAGAATGTATGTCTCCTCTTTCAGCCAGTTAAGAAGCGGCCGGATTCCCGGACAGGCAGCGTCTCTGTATGGAAAACGGAAATCCGCATACCGCTCTTTATAGATCCTGCGCATTTCTTCGGGAGTGACTTTTTCCTTCCACATCTGCGCCACAGTTCCCCACAGCCTGCTGCCGCTGGCTCCCGCCAGAACGCGCATCTTCTCTTCGTCGATCACACAGCCGTTCTCTCTCAGCAGATCCCGGAACAACTGAAGGTAAACCGGCTCACTGTCGATCAGTACACCGTCCATGTCAAAAATCACTGCTTTTTTCTTCATAACTGCATTCTCCATTCTGTCTTTCCCTTTTCTGCATTGTATAATCCGAATCATATTTTGTCAATCTTTTGATTTTTTCTGATTTTTTATAATACAGATCCGGCATTTGAAAATTACCGGAAAAGTGCGATAAACGGCACGGGAATCAAAGCTCTGTAAGGGCAGGAATTTAGTGCCGTTTATGTAGTATGTCATTGCAATCGGAATACAGCAACCGTTATACTATCAGAAATACAACAATAACGGAAAGCGGAACCATGGAAGCAGAGCAATTGCACTGTCTCCATTTTTTCCGCTTTCCGTCCAAAAAAAAGAAATATCCCCTCTCTCTTTTTCGCCCGGCGGCAGCATCACTGCACGCTTCTGACCGCCCTTTTCTGCGCTTTGTCCGGCAGGATATTCTGATACCTGCAGACACTGAGCACCAGCCCCAGCAGTATATAGGATACCACGATGCCGGTCCCTCCGGAGGAGAAAAACGGCAGAATCGCAGAAGTCGTCGGAAGCAGTCCCAGATTCATCCCGATACTGATCCCCATCTGGAGCGCATATACGATGCCGCAGCTGCAGCCCAAGATCATGCCCAGCTGATTTCTCTGTCCGATGGAAATCCGGAAGATTTTCAGGATCAGACCGCACATCAGAGCCGCTGCCAGGACTCCGGCAACCATTCCATAGGAAGAGATCAGACTGACAAAGATATAGTCATTGTTAAATCCCGGCAGTCTTACGGCTTCCATGACATTATCTGCATTCCCGCCGAACAGCCTGCTTCCCAGGAGGACCTTGCGCATCTGGACAGCCAGATAGTTGTAATCCGGATCATTTGTTAAAAACGCCTGAATCCGCACCATCTGATAACTTGCCAGCCGCCCCAGCATGCCTGCCCCGAGAAAGAGAAGCGGCGGCGCTGCAAGCAGAATTCCCAGAACCGACAGAGCGGCAGGCCGGTATACCCGGTACCATCCCTTCCAGACTGCGATCGCAGTCAGTCCCACGAAAGCCGCCCAGAGAACGACTCCCTGTGAAAATGCCGGAATGCGGAAAGTGATCCACACAGGTACAAGTGCCCACAGCAGGATCTTTCCCATCCCTTTTAAACCTTCTCCCCGGTATGCATAGAGAATTCCGCCAAATACCGGCACATACAGGACCATCAGTACCGGCATGAAAAGTGCGAGAGGCCCGATCATAATATAAAGTTTTGCCCCGTTTATGGTAACTGCTCCAAGGCGGGTTCCAATCAGTACAAGTCCCAGAAACGCCGCCGCCATCGGCCTGGCAAAACGGGCCAGAATGCTGTAGTCCAGCCGGTAGACAAAAAGCATCAGGACATATCCTGCCGCCACATATCCTATATGATGTTTCAGATACCAGTACCCTGCGCCGTCAATCTCCTTCGAATATGCGCCCAGAACCGCATGGAGTGCAATACTTGCAATGCTGATAAATCCGATCAGCACCAGAATCCCCACATCCATCCGGGGTCTGTGGATCCGGTCCAGCGACACGCCGGTCTCCACCGGATCTCCCATATCGCGGACTGCCTTCTCCAGTGCCTCTTCCTCAAACATTCCTTCCGCCTCATAAGCTTCGGCCTGGTCCAGAATATGGTCCCGCAGTTCTCCCACGACCAGCTCTCTTGCTTTCGTACATCGGAGCTGCTCCGTCACTGTCTCCAGATATTCTTCCATCCTCATCCTCACACCTCCAGCGCCAGAACGCTCATCACTGCTCTGGAATATTCCTGCCACTGGCTTTTCTTCTCCTCCAGATGCTTCCGCCCGCTCTTCGTGATCTGATAATACTTCCGTATCTTTCCCACAGCCTCCTGCTCATAGGATAAGAGATACCGCTTATCTTCCAGACTGTGAAGCAGCGGATACAGAGTCCCTGCCTTCAGCTCGAATACATTCTCGGAACGTTTCCGCAGGGTATCGATCATCTCATACCCGTACATGTCCTTCTCCGAAAGCAGCTTCAGAATCATCATCGCCATACTTCCGGATACCAGAGATTTATCAATTGCCATTTCTGCACCTCCTTATGTAGATAACCTATATATAGATTATCTATATAATAGATCGATTATCTACATATGTCAAGAGGAAATGAAAGTTTATTTTTTTGCAGGTGTAACAAATAAGCCCGCCCGGTCTGAAACCCAGACCGGACGGGCCCGAAGGACATGGGATCCTTTTCAGACAGCCAGTACTTATGCTGTCTGACAGAAACTGCCTTTTTCGTCACTCAGGAACTCTGTCTTTTTCTTTTTTATTCCATATAAAGATCACGAGAACCAGCGCCGCCACCGCCAGCACCACAGCCAGCGGACTTCCGGTAAATCCTGCAAAGAGATATGCTGCAAAGGCGATGACGCCGTTGGTAACCGCATAGGGAAGCTGCGTCTTCACATGTCCCACCAGATCGCACTGTGCGCCGGTGGAGGACAGGATCGTTGTATCCGAGATCGGCGAACAGTGGTCTCCGAAGAGGCCGCCCGAGAGTACCGCACCCACCGCGATTGCGTAGGGAATCGCAAATGCATGCGCCATGGGAATCGCCAGCGGCATCATGATGGCGAAGGTTCCCCAGGAACTTCCGGTGGAAAACGATACAAAAGTTCCGAACAGAAAGATGATGGCAGGAATCAGTACCGGTGAGAAATTGACGGTTTTCATGGCATTTACGATAAAGTCCGCAGTGCCAAGCCCGCTGATCATGCTCCCCAGAGACCACGCCAGCACCAGCGTCACCGCCACATCCGTCATTCCCTTCATACCGTTCACATAGATCTGGAAGGTCTTTTGAAACACCTGAACCTTATACATGCGGATCAGGAACATAAGGACCAGCGCTCCGAAGAAGTAGCCCATGGTGAGCGCCACACGGAACTCGTTGCCGTCCACCTTCTGAAAGGGGAAGCCAAGCGGTGCCAGCGTCGCAAAGAGTGTTACAAATACAACAAGGATGGGAAGCAGCACCATGGACGGACGGGCATTTTTCACCGAGTAGTCGCCCATATCCTCATCTTCCTCCTGTTCTTCCTCCTCCCCGTAATACGCCTCTCTTTCCGCCAGTTTCTCCGCTTTTCTCATCTGTGAGAAGTCCTTTCTGGTAAATGCCACCAGCGGAATCATGAGGATTGCCAGAATCGCGTAGATCTGGAACGGAATCGCCTCCACAAAGGTCGTATAATCCGACCGGGTTACACCCAGATTCTGGAATTCCGCCTGGATCAGTCCCATGATATAAACGCCCCACCCGATAAACGGAACCAGAATCGCCACCGGGGAAGAAGTGGAATCCAGGATCCACGCCAGCTTCTCTCTGGAAATCTTCAGTTTATCAAAAAGCGGCCGGAATACCGGTCCCACCAGAAGCGGCGTACCAAGATCCGAAAAAAAGATCAGGATACCGCCCGCCCATGCACACATCTGCGCCTTCAGCTTCGTATTGACAAAGCGGTAGACAAATTTGCTGAATGCCTGCGCTCCGCCGGATTTTTCCATCAGTTTGATAAATCCGCCGATGAAGATGACCAGAACGATCACGCCTGCATTGTAGGAATCGGTCAGCTGCACAAAAAAATAATCACCGATCATGGATTTTACCGCCAGAAACGGATTGCCCGTGCAGAAGATCATCGTCCCCACAAATCCTCCGCAGAACAGGGACAGGATCACGTTCCTGCTCCTGATTGCCATCACCACCGCAACGATCGGCGGCAGAAGGCTCAACCACCCATAATTCATAACATTTTCTCCTTCCGTATGCATATCATATTGAATATTCATCGTTCAGAATGTATAAATATTCATTTTTATTTTAACTTATGCAGGAAGGATTGTAAATCCATTTCACAATTTTCTTTTTCCTCTCACGCACCGACTGTCACTCTTCAGAGGTCTGTCGGCGTTCAGCCCGTTATGGGCACATGCTCCTGAAAGTCCCATGGAAGGGCGCCGGTACTAAGGCGCGGTATTTTCGCGCCTTAGTACCGCTGCTGCCCTTCACTAAGCGCAAGCGGGATTTGCGATGAGGGGGGGGACCCACGCAGTGGGGAGAGTCCTGATCGCCTGTCTGGAAGGAGATGTGCCCATGACAGGCTCAACGCCGACGTAAACGAGGGACGCTGCCGCAGATCAGCGCACACTGACTGTACGCAGGACAAAACAGTCCGCCCTGTGACGCGACCGGGAATACTCAAAGATTCTGCCGTCATCCAGATATGCCGTCTGCTCCACCTCCAGGATCGGTATCTCCTCCTGTCCGATCTGCAGCCATTCCCGCTCCTGACCGGTGGGCATATCGGCTCTGGCAATCCGGTGGGCGCTCTTGATCTTCAGCTTCAGCTGCTGTTCAATATATTCATAGACGGAATTTTTCACCACTTCCTCCGTAATTCCCGTGATAAAATCCGTCGGCATATACATATATTCCACCACATGCGGCTTTCCCTCTACAAAACGGGTTCTGCATATATAGCACACAAAGGCCGTTTCCGGCACCTGAAGCTTTTCTGCCACATATTTCGGCGCCCGCAGAAGAGAGAATTCATTTACCACAGACTCCACCTTTTTTCCGCGCATATCACTGGTGAAGCCTCCAAACTGCTGAGATCTTGCAAATTCTTCTGAATCTGACCGTTCTCCCGCGATGGCCTTCACATAGGTCCCCGCACCCCGCCGCCTTGTGATCAGGCCCCGGTATACCAGAAGATCCAGCGCCTCCCGGATCGTGATTCTGGAAGCATCGTACTGCCTGCACAGTTCCATCTCCTGCGGAAGCTTCTCATCCGCATGATATACGCCGGACTGGATCTTGTTCTGAATATCTTCTGCAATACTCTCATATTTAAACATCGTGTCATCTGCCTTTCATTTGTTATGGTTTTATCCTTTCATTGTTATATCATTCCTGCCGGTGAAAGTCAAAGAAAAGTAAACCAGGACGATGACGCCATGGTATTTTACGGAATACGGCTTTTCATTTTTACCCTTTTATGCTATTGTAGTAGAAGTGAAATCAAAACAGGAGGAAACCAATGAAAAAAGTAAATAAAAGACTGCTGCCCGTGATCCTGGCCGCCGTCCTGAGTGCGTCAGCCGTCCTGGCAGGCTGCTCAAAACAGGAGGCGGCAGATGACGTTACCATCCGGGTCGGTTCTCTGAAAGGACCGACCTCCATGGGGCTGGTAGAATTGATGGACCGGGCCGAAAAAGGAGAAGCCGGAGCCGCTTATGAATTCACCATGGCAGTGACTGCCGATGAGATCAATGCCGCCTTTCTCAAAGGCGATCTGGATATTGTCCTGATTCCCGCCAATGTGGCAGGCGTTCTGTATAACAAAACCGACGGGCAGGCAGCCGTCATCGACCTTAATACGCTGGGCGTCCTTTACCTGCTGGAAGCCGGTGAGACGATCCGGTCGGCCGCCGATCTGGAAGGGCGTACCATCTACCTGCCCGGAAAAGGAACCACACCGGATTACGCACTTCAGTATATTCTTGCACAAAACGGCCTGACAACAGAGGATGTGAATCTCCAGTACAAATCCGAGGCCGCCGAAGTCATCTCCGTACTTGCGGAAGAACCGGAGGCCCTTGGACTTCTGCCCCAGCCCGCCGTAACGACTGCCTGTATGCAGAACGGGAATCTGCGCATCGCTCTTGACCTGACAGAAGAATGGGATAAGGTAAGCACAGACAGCAGCCTGGTTACAGGCGTCACCCTTGTCCGTCGGGAATTTCTGGAGCAGAACGAAGCTGCTGTACAGGCATTTTTGTCTGCACATGCGGAATCCGCAGACTTTACCAATACCAGTGTGGAACAGGCCGCCGAGATGGCAGCCGCTCTGGAAATAGTTCCAAAAGCGTCCATTGCGGCGCAGGCAATCCCCTACTGCAATATCACCTTCATAACCGGAACGGACATGCAGACCGCCCTGTCCGGTTATTTAAATGTCCTTGCCGGACAGAATCCGGAAGCTGTAGGCGGCGCCCTGCCGGCAGACGATTTTTACTATCTGCCAGATCCTGCTGAACAGTAAGCAGAAATCCTGACAAAGGAGCCGGATGATTTTATGCAAACTTTATTAAGACGAACGGGCATCGTCCTGTTCTGGCTGCTCCTGTGGCAGTCTGCCGCCTGGCTTCTTTGCCGTCCGGTCTTTCTGGTCGGTCCCTGGGAGACTCTGCTGGCGCTGATACGGCTCACAGGGCAGCCGGCTTTCTGGCAGGCCGTATGCTCCTCCCTCGGAAGAATCGGAACCGGATTCATACTGGCGTTTCTGCTCGGAATCCTGTGCGGCGGCGCCGCACAGGTCCGGCCTCTCTTTGGAGAAGTGCTTTCCCCTGTCGTCACGCTGATCAAGACCATACCGGTAGCATCTTTTGTCATTCTGGCGCTGCTCTGGACCGGCGCTGAGCATCTGGCGTCTGTGATCTCTTTTCTGGTCGTATTTCCGATGATTTACCTGAACACACGCGCCGGACTGGAGTCTGCCGATGTCCGTCTGCTGGAGATGGCACAGGTCTTCCATGTCCGTCCGCTGCCGAAGATCTGGCATATCTACCGCCCGGCACTGGCTCCCTTTCTTCTGAACGCCTGCAGGATTGCACTGGGGATGTGCTGGAAATCCGGCGTGGCTGCGGAAGTCATCGGCACTCCGGACCATTCCATCGGCGAGAAGCTGTATATGGCAAAAATCTTCTTCAGTACCGATGAACTTTTTGCCTGGACCGCCATGGTAATCCTGCTAAGCTTTCTGTTCGAGAAGCTGATCCTGCAGTTTCTTTGCTTCCTGCTTGAAGACCGTCCCGGTGTATAGCGGAATGCGTATCATGTTCTTTTTTTATATGCCGTAAGCATTGCTTACAGGGGAAATCCGTGCCGTTTTCGTGCATGCCGTTTCCATAACCCGCCCGTACACGCTGACAGATACCGACAAGTAAGGAGGACCCGAGCCTGTGCCGCTTCATATCCGTCATCTGAGTAAATCCTATCATCGCATCCCCGTCTTTCAGAATGTCAGTCTGACGCTGGAGGATGGCGGCGTATACTGTCTCATGGCTCCTTCCGGTTGCGGAAAGACCACCCTTTTGCGTATTCTGATGGGGCTGGAGGCGCCGGATGCCGGCTCTGTGGAGGGGCTGAAGAACCGGCAGATATCCGCCGTCTTTCAGGAAGACCGGCTCTGTCCGCATCTGAATGCCGCCGGAAACATCCGGCTCGTGAATCCTGCCTGCTCAGACGCAGAGCTTACGCAGGAGCTTCTCACTTTGCTGCCTGCCGACAGTCTGACCAGACCGGTATCTTCCTTCAGCGGAGGCATGCGCCGGAGAGTCAGCCTGTTAAGAGCCATGCTGGCCAAAGGAGAGATTCTGCTGTTCGATGAACCCTTCAACGGCCTGGACGAACAGAACCGGCAGGATGCCATCAACTATGTCCGGAAAAAGAGGAATAACCGGACGCTTCTGTTCACCACCCATCATATGGAAGAAGCCCGTGCCCTGAAAGCCTCCTGTTTTGGCTGGGACAAAAATGCCCTGAGCTGGCACAGTCTCTGATTTTCAGCCGCCGCCATGACGTCCGCTGCATCAAAGTTCCCGCACCGGACCGTTTTACATCATCGTATCGTCCCGCAAAGCCTCTGACAGATTCATGTTCACGATCTTTTTACCGCCCAGACAGTAAGCAAGGGCAACTCCGCCCAGTACCGCCAGCGCAAAGAGCAGAATCGGCAGCACCGGCGCTCTTACAAGAAATTCCGCCGGAGCCAGACAGCTTGCCTTTATCATCAGTCCCATAAAAACCAGGGTGAAAAGCAGCGTCGTCAGAAGCGGCCGTCCGGCGATGACCAGCGCCTCTATACAGAAGATCTTTTTCATGCCCTCCGGCGTCAGTCCTACCGACAGATAGCGGGCAAATTCCCGTTTCCGCTGCCGCAGAAAGCCAAGTGTATTGGAAAATACACTGGCGATGCCGATGGCGGCCAGCAGGACGCAGAAACTCCCGGTCACCAGCTCATATCCCTGTATCATCTGATCATTGATCATCTTTTCCCGAATCCGGTTCTCGCTCTCCAGCTCATATACGCTGCCCACAAGCTCTGCTGCTTCTTTTTCCAGCGCATCCAGCCTGGAAAGGCCGGCTCCTTCTTCTGCAAGAATCCGGATGCAGACCGTCTGTCCGCTGTCCAGGCTGTTGAGCTCTCCTTCAACCTCCCGCCAAAGGGACAAAGGCAGAATCTGTACCAGTCCATAGTCTGCATATTCTTCCCGAAGCAGCGGACATTCCTGCGTATAAGCCAGCACCGGAACCTCCACCGGAACGGTTTCCTGTCCGAAAGCCTTTAATCTCATCTTTTCTTCTGACGCACGAATATAAGGAACATATTCCCGATAACGAAAATTGCTGTGGATGCTGTCCCAGATCCGGTTTACCACAATGACGCCGGAAAGCCCGGGCTGCACGCCCGCCTGTTCGCAGTATGCCAGAAAGCCTGCGTCATCCAGAATCACCACCGGCGCTTTCACTTCATAACCATCTTCCAGAGCCGATACCGACGTTCCTGCCAGCCGGGGAAGCCCGCCCAGAGCCTCCACTTCTTCACTTACGGCCCCTTTCGGAACCATGCACGCCGCCTCCTTCTTCTGGTATATGACGCTGCTGCGTGCGCCCGGCAGTTCCTGTGCCTGCTCCAGAAGAGAAAAATCTGACAGCTCCGTATCCTCTATAGTAACCATTACATCCCATGCATCCTGATATCTTGCAAAATACGTATAATCCGTGCTGATCCCCGACAGGGTGAACATACACTGCATCAGAGTAAACCCGAGAAAAGACAGCGTCAGAGAAAAGGAAGAAACGCGCAGTGCTTTTTTCTGTGCCCTTAATGCATTTCCTGCCAGTTCCCCCTCCATGCCAAAAAACGCCGTCAAAATCCGGGAAGCTTTTTTCTTATTCAAATGCAGCTCTTCGGTCTGCCGGATGGCTTCCAGCGGAGTCTTTCTGCTCAGCTTCCATGCCGGAAGCCATGCCGACAGAATCACCGTGAACATGGAGGCTCCGAGCGTCAGAACCAGCACCAGAGGATGATACTGAAAGCTCGCCTCCCTTCCGCCTGCAATCTGTTCTGTCAACCGGTTCATGGCCTTCAGTACCCCAAAGCACAGGCAGATACCGCATAAGATGCCGGCAGATACCGGCGCCAGAGAGAGGCCGACCGCTTCCTGCAGGAGGCATACACGGATCTGTCCCGGAGTAGCTCCGATGCTGGAAAAAATCCCGAACTGACGGACCCGGCTGTCCATGGATACCGCAAAGGAATGACAGATGATCAATACCATGGAGCCGCACACCAGCAGAACGATGAACAGATAGAGCGGCATCATCATCCTTGGCATCTCATCTCCCGGAATCCGGATGAAATACATGGACAGAAGCTGGTAATGATACTCCGCCGCATCCTCCGGAAGCCCCGTAAGCTCCAGAATCTCCGTCATATGCCGGACGATCTTTGACGCATGGGAAAACCGGAGATCCACCACCACATCCGCTCCTTCTGACAGCTCCTGATTGACCGTCGCCTGTTCTACCTCTGCATGGTTCCGGATCATCTTAAGCTCCTCTTCGCCGATCTCGCCCGTGATCCGCCCCTGCCAGTCTCCCTCTTCCAAAACAATCCCGTTGATTTCGTCCAGCCAGAAGTCATAGAACAGACAGCACAGAAAAGACAGAAACAGAGCAGCAATAAAAGAAGCGACCCGGATGGACATGCCGGAAGCTCTGTTGTTTTTTATACAGCTCCTTGAATAATCCCTCCACATACCGCTACCTCCGTACCTGATCGCCGATGATCCGGCCATCTTCCAGCGTGATGATCCGGTCCGCCTCCAGCGCCGCCCGCTCGTCATGGGTGATCAGAAGAATCGTCTGTTTCAGATTCCGGTTGGTCAGCTTCAGAAGATCCATAATCTCTTTGGAACGTTTCTGATCCAGATTTCCGGTAGGCTCGTCCGCCAGAAGCAGAGCCGGACGGTAGATCAGAGACCTTGCAATGGCCGCCCGCTGCTGCTGGCCGCCGGATAACTGATTCGGCAGGGATTCCAGCCTGTCTGCAATCCCCAGCGCCTGCACCACCTGTTCAAAATATTCCGGATCCGGCTGCTTTTTATCCAGCAGAAGGGGCATCAGAATATTTTTCCGGATGGTCAGTGTGGGAATCAGATTGTAAAACTGATAGACCAGCCCCACTTTCCGTCTGCGGAAGATCGCCGCCTGGGTCCGGTTCAGAGCGGACAGACTGGTCCCCTCGATGATGACTTTCCCCTCCGTCGGCTGATCCACGCTGCCCAGAATGTGGAGCAGTGTGGATTTTCCGGAACCGGAAGCTCCGACAATGGATACAAATTCACCTTTTTCTACGGTCAGATCAATATGATCCAGAGCCACAACCTGATTTTCTCCGGTACCGTATACCTTTGTTACACCGGTACATGTTAAAATTTCCATAGCGCTCTCCTTTTTTGAATACTGTGAAAGTTCCCATACCAGGGAATCTCCATATCCCTGCGGAATCTTTCCATAAATCCATCATACCAGTGTAAAGTGACAGTTCAGTGACTGTAAAACCGGATCTCAAAGCAGGCGCCGCCTCCGGGAAGATTTCCGGCACGGATCGTTCCGTTCTGACTCTCGATGATCCCTCTGGCAAGAGAAAGCCCGATTCCGATCCCTCCCTCTTTTGCATTCTGTCCCCGATAAAACCGGTCAAACAGATGAGGCAGGTCCTCCTTCGCAAATCCGGGACCGGTATCCCAAATCCGAATCTCCGTGTACAGAGGATTCTGCTCATACCGGCAGCGGACCGTCCCGCCCGGCGGCGTATGCTCCATGCAGTTCTTCAGAAGATTCATCACTGCCTCCATCGTCCAGTCCAGATCCGCCAGAATGTATACCCCGCCGGCTTCTTCAATGTCCGCCGACACTCCGGCCCCCGCAAAGAGCTCCTGCAGACTGTCCGCAGACAGCATAAGAACCGTGAACACATCCACCTTCTTCCTTTCCAGCGGCAGCGTTCCCGCATCGATACGGGACAGCAGAAGAAGCGCCTCCTCCAGATGAGTCAGACGTTCAAGCTGCCTGCGGATCTGCTTTGGATGCTCCGAATCCGGCTGCCCCTCCATCATCTGCACCGTCAAAGACATGGCCGTGATCGGCGTCCGGATCTGATGCGCGATATTGGCAAGATTTTCTGCAAAAAAATCCCTTGCCTTCACTGCCATATCACGGGTCTGATAAAGCTCCGTCACGGTCTTGCAGATCTCATCCTGCAGTCCGGAAAATGCATCCTCTCTTTCCCCTGGCAGAATTCTGCCCCGTCCCCGGTTCACCTGCTCCACGTAATCTGTCAGTGCCCGGATGCGGGCGTTCTCTCTTTGATTTCTCCAGAAAACAGCAGCCAAAAACAGCAGCCCTCCTGCCAGAGCCCCGCAGGAAGACAGAACATATGTTCTTTTCCTGTCTGCCCGAAATAAATCAGCAGGCTCATAGCCATATGCCAGGAGCCTGCCGTCCTCCGAATCTACCGTCTGACCGGAACAATATCTTTTTAACGCTGCCATCACCGCCTGCTCTGTCTCCGGATCTTCTGTAAGAATCTCCTGACAGACTGCGCCCACTGCCTCAAAACTCCTGCAGCTGCAGCTTTTTTCCAGAAGCACGGCAGTGACAGATGCCGTAAGCAGCCCAAAGGCCAGCACCAGGCAGACAAAAGCCATCCATTCTCGTTTCTCTCTCACAGGGTATCCTCCATCCGGTATCCAACGCTTCTGACCGTCTTCAGGCACGCCGGATGATGCAGCTTTTCCCGAAGGCGCTTGACCGCTACGGTCAGTGTATTGTCATTCACATAGCTGCCGTTCACGTCCCATACCCGCTCCAGCAGCTGTTCCCTTGTTACCGTCCGCCCCTTTTGCCGAAGGAGGCACAAAAGGAGCTCATATTCCGACGCACTTAATTCTGCCTCCTCCTGCCCGCAGCAGACCAGTCTCCGGTTCTGATCCAGCGAAATGTCATCGCACGAAAGATACTGCCCGGACACATCCCCGGTCCTCCGAAGCAGCGCCTGGATGCGGGAATAGAGCACCTCCAGTTCAAAGGGTTTCACCACATAATCGTCCGCCCCGTTCTGAAAACCGGACACCACGTCGCGGGAATCTCCCCGGACCGTGAGGAAGATCACCGGCAGCTCCTGCCACTGCTTTCGAATCCACCGGCACAGAAGTTCACCGTTTCCATCCGGCAGATTCCAGTCCACCAGCACCAGTCCCGGACGCCGCCGGACAAGCGCCGCCCGCGCCTCTGCTTCCGTGGAAAATACCGTCACCTGACAGCCCCGCCGGCTCAGATACGCCTGTACGGAACCGGATATTGTCTCATCATCTTCTACATAGTAGATATCGATCATTTTTCATCCCCATTTGTTTTTTCTGCCGTCCAGCTCTCTCCATGCTTACTTCAGCGAGGACGAAGGCGTAATCTCTATCCATAAAGCACTTCACCTTCCTTCTCTGTATTTTGAAAATAAGCATACCACACTTTTTTTCCAAATATTCCTCATATGGCAGACATACAAAATGAACTACAATAAAATACTTCATTGCCAGACGGGTTGCAATCGCGTCCAGGCCATCATCACAAGTTCTGTCATAATATCCTCGCTCCTTTCCAGTCACTTTCAGAACATCCCGGTCTGTTTTCTCCTATCTTATCACAGATATCTTTCCTTATCAATCTTTGCCTGAAACGGAACGGTTCCGTCAGATCTTTCTTCTGTTTTTCTTTGTAAAGACAAAAAGAAGAGCCATCCGATCATTTTACGAATCGAATGGCTCTTCACCTGTCAATCTGAAGTTTCACCCTGATTATCTCCTTTCAAGATTATTTGGAGCCTCTGTTCTGTTTTCCACCCTTCTCACCTTTAAGGCTGTTCGTGTTCAAATTCTGTTACCTTCCCATTGGACCTTTCCTCCGTTCAGAGATTTTATATATCACTTCCTTGTCGATGAACTTATATTACAATATTTCCATGCTTTTGTCAATAGTTTTCTGAAAATTTATCCGAAATCTTTTTTTATTTCTCTCTTTTCAAAATTGTATACCCACTAAAAACGGGCCTGTAAATATACCTTTTTGATGTATAAAGCTACATAAAAGAATATTTAAAGAAGCAGTTCTTGTAACAGACAATCACCACAGCTATAACTGTTTCGTCAGAAAAGAAATGCAATGTCAGATTTACTGTTTCGTAACGTGACTGGTCATGTTGAATGCCATATGCGGGCAAATATGATATCTGTGGCAATCTGTGATTTGGTGGACAGACTATTACCAATAGACACAAAAGGATTCTTTTAAACAGCAGAACCAAACAATGGAAAGCAGTCGGAAACATTCCGACTGCTTTTCATGCATTGAAGTATGCACTAAAATATGATATGATATATTTAATATTTATATTGACAAATCAGTATGAGGACAGTGACATGACATTAAGAAATATACCATTTGAAAAGGGCGCTTTAGATACAATGATTGACCGACTTTGCATAACAATGAACTCTATGGATAAAGAATGGTCAAAAAAGATTGAGCCGGCATCACAAAATCAAATTCAGTCCTTAAGAGAAATTTTGAAACAGCATGGCAGTAGTATTCCACTTGCATACCTCTTGTTTTTACAAACAATGGGAATGAACGACAACGGATTGTTAGAGCAGGAATGGGACGGATACTCGGAAGTAAACAGTAATACATTGTTGGAAAATTACATTGTGGGTTATGATGATTTAATTTCTGATGGTTTCCTGCCTTTTTCTTTTCACTGGACAGATGTTATATTATCAATGAAACTGTCAGGAAGCGATAATCCTCCTGTTTATAGCAATTGTCATGACGAATTATTTTCTGGCTCATTTGAAAAATATTTATTTCAAATGGCATTCCGTAAAGCGAAAAACACACTATTTTTATACCACATTCATTGTGCAGCTTCTACAGAGAGATTTCGTGACATTTTAGCCAAAAAGACAGTACAAAATTTTTCCTGGACAAAACCAGTGGAATTGATGGAAGCCCTGTTAAAACCATATCAACTGCAAAAGGCGTGGTTTAGCGATGATGCGCATTTTTACGGTATTTCATCGGAATATCTTATAAGCGTTAATTTATATTGTACGCCCAATATCACAATTTTCAGTGATAGCCATACAGTTCTCCAAAATATGAAAAAAAGTCTAACTTATTTGTTCGGTGATTTTCCCAGCCCAATTTTATCTAATATTCAGTAAGCAAAATTCAAAATACAATTGCTCAAATTGCCTGAAAAATTGAGAAATGTATGGATATACGAGTTAGTTCAAGCTAATAAGCAGTGGGAAGACTTTTTCTACTGCCTGCTTCGAAAACTTCGATGTTGTAACAAAGAGTCCCTTGCCGCCTCTGCCCGCAATCGCGCCTGCAAATGCCTGCACTTCCGGTCTGCCCACCGTATGTTCTTCATTCCATTTCCTGGCCTGAATATAGATCAGGTCAAATCCAAGCTTGTCCTCCATAATGATCCCGTCAATGCCTTCATCATTCGACTGTTTTGTAGTCCTTGCAGCATTTTCGAAAGTTCCATAACCCATTTTGGACATGAGGTCCAGCACCATTTGTTCAAATGCCTGCGGGGACAGCTTCATAACTTCATTCAGAAGTTCATCCTGCAGACCTCTGTTAATTTTCTTAAAAGCATCCTCAAAAATATCATCCGGTGTCTCCTCATTTTCTTCTGTACTTTTCCTCTGGCGGTTAATAAATACGGTCTGTCTTCCGCTCGGAAGCAGCTCAGCCAGTTCTTCTTCTGTCAGACCAAACTGTTGGCTTACATATACTTTCAGTTCCTTTAACTTATGCTCTTTTCCATCTCCCAGATATTCCAGAAACGATTTATGCATCTCAAAGTATTTTGGCAACGGCATCCTGCTCATCCTCTCTCATCTGTCCGGTTTTTTATAGGCAGCCATAAAGGCAACCCTCTTAACTGCTCCCTCATCTCTGATAAACATATGATATAACAGGCCCGTATAAATGTCACGGAATAAAAATGCTCTCACGCCAAAAGCCGCTTCTTACGAATCACGGTCCGAAAGAAGCGGCTTTATGCAGTACGCAAAACGAATCTTTTCATTTTGCATGGATGATTTGAAAACTATACACGGTTATAATTGATCAGGCAGCCTTTCAATATGATCTCCCGCTCGTCAGCGGTCATCTCGCCCAGCTTCAGCGTAAATTCTTTCAGCCCGTCCTTTACTGCAAAAGCTTTCACCTCGGATGCGCCTGCTTTTACTGCCTCTGTAATATCCGGGATGAACAGAAAATCTCCATTGGCAAACGGCAGTTTCCCTTCATCGATCAAAAACGGCAGCATGCCCCAGTTGATCAGATTGGAGCGGTAACGCTTGGTTGCATACCCGTTTGCAATATTTGCCCATCCGCCTAATACCTTCTGGCAAGATGCCGCCTGTTCACGGGCAGAGCCGTCTCCCGGCTTCACTGCAAAGATGGTGCTTCCGATCCCCACATTTGTCCTGTCCACATCCGGATAAAGCGTATGTATGGCTTCAAATACCGGTTTCAGCTCCGGAACCGCCTCTGCCGGACAGCTTCCGGCTTCCACTGCCTTCTGCGCCGCCTGGATGGCCTTTGCCTTTCCTACGTACTCCGGATCCTTTCTGGACAGCGTAAACTCTGCCAGACCCAGCGGATTGGAGCGGTAAGACGAAGTCTCACCGGACGGGATCAGCTCATCGGTCGTCGTCACCGGATCATGGATCTCAGATACCACCTTCAGTATCAGATACTGCGGAAGCGCGCTCATCGCCGGCCAGTCCTTGATGTTTGGCCCAAAATGAATCTCCACATCCGGATCTGCCACGCCCCTGCTGTCAAAAACGCGGTTTTCATAAATCTGTCTGTCAAAGACATATTTCGGATTCCGGTATTCTGTATCCATCTCCGTCGCCGCCGTCAGATAACCCTTGTTTGCCGCCGTTGCCGCAATGGAACGGGCATCCATCAGCGCCACCGACGCAATCTGTCCGTTCTGCAGTTTGGAGCCCTCCCGGTTCGGGAAATTTCGCGTGGAATGGCGGATGCTGAAGCCGTTATTGGACGGCGTATCTCCTGCGCCAAAGCACGGACCGCAGAAGGCAGTCTTCAGGACAGCCCCCGTCTGCATCAGCATGGCGGCAGAGCCATTTTTCACCAGCTCCATATAGACCGGCATGGACGCCGGATAGACACTCAGCGTAAATTCATCCGAGCCAATGCTCTTTCCGTTCAGGATATCAGCCGCCGCACAGATATTTTCAAATCCGCCGCCTGCACATCCTGCAATAATTCCCTGGTCCACATAAAGCTTTCCGTCCCGCACCTTGTTCCGAAGGGAGAACTCTGTCCTATCTCCAAGGCTGACCTTGGCACGCGCCTCGCAGTCCGCCAGAATATCATCCAGATTTGCATTCAGTTCTTCAATCGTATATGCATTGCTTGGATGGAACGGCATGGCGATCATCGGACGGATCTTTCCAAGGTCCACCACGATCATGCCGTCATAATATGCCGTACTGCCCGGATTCAGTTCCCGATAATCCCCACTTCTTCCGTGAATCTCATAGAACTCCCGGATCGTCTCATCCGTTCTCCAGATCGAGGACAGGCAGGTCGTCTCCGTCGTCATGACATCAATGCCGATCCGGAAATCCGCGCTCAGATTCGCCACGCCGTCTCCAATAAACTCCATGACCTTATTGTTCACATAACCGCAGTCAAATACTGCCTTTATGATCGCCAGCGCCACGTCCTGAGGACCCACGCCCTGAACCGGCTCTCCGGTCAGATATACGCCGACCACGCCCGGCATGGGAATATCATAGGTCTGATTCAGAAGCTGTTTCACCAGCTCCGGTCCGCCCTCTCCCATGGCCATGGTTCCAAGCGCTCCGTATCTGGTATGGCTGTCCGAACCAAGAATCATCCTTCCGCCGGCCGCAAGCATCTCCCTTGCATACTGATGGATCACGGCCTGATGCGGCGGCACATAGACTCCGCCGTATTTCTTCGCACAGGTCAGACCGAACATATGATCGTCCTCATTGATGGTACCGCCCACTGCACACAGGCTGTTATGACAGTTCGTCAGCACATACGGCATGGGAAATTTCGTCAGTCCTGACGCTCTCGCCGTCTGTATAATTCCTACAAATGTAATATCATGGGAAGTCAGCCTGTCAAACCGGATCTGGAGTTTCTCCATATTGCCGGACGTATTATGATCCTTCAGGATCCCGTAGGCAATCGTCTGTTTCTTCGCCTCTTCCTTCGAAGGAACCTGCGCCATCTTTCCTGCAAGAACCGCGGACACCTCCGCCGTATCCGGCACGATCTCTGTCCCCTTCAGGACATAGGCGCCGCCATTATATAACTTAACCATAGACACCTCCAAAATATCAGGCACTGCATTGCGAACGCGGTGCCCCTTTTCTAATTGTATACGATTATACAATCTCGCCGCCTGTTTTTCAATCATTTTTCCGAACTTTTGAAGAAATATATGATATTCGTTCTGAAAGCGATACCCTGGCTACCCGGCCTGATACTTCGGAAAACTCACCGTTACCTTAAACAGGTCCCCATCCAGATAGATCGTAAATGTTCCCTTCTGCAGCTGTGTCAGGTCCTTCGCTATGGACAGTCCAAGCCCGCTTCCTTCCGTGGTACGGGACTCGTCCCCTCTTGTGAAACGTTCCGTGAGTTCCTCCGCTGTGATGTTCAGCGGCTGCTCGGAGATATTTTTCATTGAAAGCACCGCCCGTTCCCCCTCTTCTGCCAGATCCAGATACACCCGCGTGTACGGCATGGCATACTTTTCCACATTCCGGTACAGATTTTCGATCACTCTCCACAGCCGTCTGCCGTCTGCCTCCACATACAGGGGATCATATGGATAATCTGCAATCAGCTTCAGTCCTCTTGCATCAAAACGCTCCTCAAACTCTCCGCTGGTCTGCATCAGAAGTTCCTTCAGATCGATCTTCTGCATATCCAGCGTCACATTTCCGGAGCTGGCGCGGGATGCCTCCACCAGATCTTCCGTCAGCTGCTTCAGCCGCTGGGATTTCTGATCCAGCACCTGCAGATATTCCTGTGCCTTCGGGCTGTCGATCCGCTCCCTTTTCATCAGATCCACATAGTTGATAATGGAAGTCAGCGGTGTCTTCAGGTCATGGGATACATTGGTGATCAGCGCCGCCTTCATGCGCTCGCTCTTCATCTGTTCCTGAAGGGCATTTCTAAGACCGTTCCCCAGATTGTTGACTGCTTCCGCCATCTGCCGGTTGCCCGGAAACAGCCCCTCTGCCGCTACGGGCGCCGTCTGCTCTCCTTTTGCCAGACGCCGGACTCCATCCAGCAGCTTCTGGCGCTGCACGCCTTCCCAGGCCAGCAGGGACAAAACAGCCAGCTTCCAGATCACCAGAGACAGAGAAGCAACAGCGCCTTTTCCCAGAAGTTTCCATAAGAATACCTGCAGCAGCTCATAGCCGCCAAAAAGAATGCACACGCGGACCACCATACCCGCATGAGACAGGATCTGGGACAAAAACCCGCTTATGTATCCTGCCAGCTTCCAGAGCAGCCAGCTTCCGGTGGCAAGCAGAAGGAGCGCGCTGACTGCCATTCCCGCTATTCCCCGCGCTGCCAGAGCACTGGCATCTTCATAGGCCTGTTCCCCCAGCGCAAAAGCATCCGTTACCGGAAATGCCGTATCAATCCCCACATACATCTGATATTCCCCGGACAGATGGACATTTTGTTCCGTCAAAAGCGCATGTGTGTTATAGAGATAATACTCTCCGATGTTTTTCTGCACCACGCCGTCAGAACGGCTGTCAAAAGAATAACAGCTTCCCATACGGTAAAAGAAGTTTTCCAGTTCTTCCTGACTCAGGTCCTCCTTCTGAAGTGCGGGCACATTGGTGTACAGGTTTCCGTTTCCAAGATCCCGGAGTGCATAACGCACATTCACTGCCTCACAGGACCAGCTCTTTTTCATCTGCTCATACTCTGCCACATCTTTTCGGACTGCATCCATTGCATCCGATATCTGGTTGACTACGGTATTGTAATCTTCCTCACATTTGTTGACATATTCCTGAATGCTTCCGTAAAAAAGCGGCCTGTATGGTTCTGAAAGCACCCCCTCCCGGACCTTCGCCCCCTTCAGACTCCACTGATACAGATCCC
The DNA here is from genome assembly GCA_009774145.1 of Lachnospiraceae bacterium. GTDB lineage: Bacteria > Bacillota > Clostridia > Lachnospirales > Lachnospiraceae > Hominiventricola. Next base: position 33,447 of record VSND01000039.1, read on the forward strand.
CCAGGCGATAGCAGATCCCCTCTTCCTTCTGCTCCTCCGGTATCAGATCATAGACGGTCCGGTTCTCCAGATAGTCCCGGATACGCAGAATCCTGTCCGGGTTATATTCTCCGTTCTGCTCCAGCCTGCTGCTCAGCGCCGCCGCAGACACGGCGTCAAAGACCGCCTCTGCCGCCTGCTGCCCATACTCGGACGTCTCTGTCCAGGAGCGCCCCCGCAGGATATCCCCCCAGACTCTGAGGCTGTATCCGCTTTGTCCCATCCTCAGAATACCGGCTGTCAGAACTGCGGCAGCTGCCAGATTCAGAAGAACCAGCAGTACCAGAATCGCTGTTTTGTACCTGTCCCTTTTCATATAGCCTCCTGCCTCTCGATCTTATACCCCACTCCCCATACCACCTTCAGATATCTGGGGTCTTTTGGATTGATCTCAATTTTCTCCCGGATGTGGCGGATATGCACTGCCACGGTATTGTCCCCGCTGATCGCTTCTTCCTTCCAGATGCGTTCATAGATCTGGGAGATGGAAAATACCCTGCCCGGATTCTGAACCAGCAGCAGGAGAATCCGGTATTCGATGGGCGTCAGCTTTACCGGCTCTCCGTCCACTGTCACCTCCTTTCGCTCATCATCCACGCACAGGCCCCCGATATGAAATATGGTCGGTTTTGTCTCCATAAGGGCGCCAAGCCGGGTATAACGCCGGAGCAGGGAACGCACCCTCGCCGTCAATTCCAGCGGGTTGAAAGGCTTCGTGATATAATCGTCCGCGCCGATGTTCAGCCCCAGGATCTTATCCACATCCTCCGACTTTGCCGAAAGAAATATAATCGGTACACTGTTGTCCTCCCGGATCTTCATCGTCGCCCGGATCCCGTCCAGCCGCGGCATCATGATGTCCAGAAGAAGCAGATGCACCTCGTATTTATTCAGCATCTCAATTGCCTCCTGGCCGTCATAGGCCTTCAGTACGGTATACCCCTCCTGACTCAGGTAAATTTCGATCGCATCCACAATCGCATGGTCATCGTCACACACCAGTATATTCATGTTCATTTTCTCCTGTTATCGTTCCGCATCTGCATCCGGAAATCCTTCCCGGCATTCTCCGAACAGATGCTGTCCTGTTTATCGTTCCGCATCTGTTCCGGGAATGCCCCTTGTCCGGAAGCATTTCCGGGCATTCTCCGAACAGATGCTGTCTGAAAGTTCTGCACCCATATACATTTATAACATGTTATTATTAAGATGGCAGAAGCAAAATGATTAAGATTTTTTTAAATTGGCAAAATGCCTGCGATCCAGCCTTCTTGCAGGCTCCATGGACCACAGGCACTGTTCCAGTCACAGATCATTTCTCTTTTATCAGTTCCTCCGGATTCAGGCAGGCGAGTTCCGGCAGCACAAACCGTCCGTCCTTCCGGATCCGTACATCATCAAAATAAATCTCCCCGCCTCCATATTCCGGCCTCTGGATCAGAACCAGATCCCAGTGAATGGAAGACGCATTCCCATTGGGAGCTTCCTCATAGCAGTTCCCCGGAGTAAAATGAATGGAACCCATGATCTTTTCGTCAAACAGCGTATCTTTCATCGGCTGCAGAATATACGGGTTTACTCCAATGGCAAATTCCCCCACATAGCGGGCGCCTTCATCCGTATCAAAGACATGACGAATCCGTTCCGTATCATTGGCTCTGGCATCCGTTATCCTTCCATTTTCAAAAGTAAGGCAGATGTTTTCATACGTAAATCCCTGAAACACGGAAGGAGTATTATAACAGAGTGTACCGTTCACCGAATCTCTCACCGGCGCAGTGAAGACTTCCCCGTCCGGGATATTCATTCTTCCGGCGCAGGGAATGGCCGGAATTCCTTTTATGGAAAAAGTAAGATCGGTTCCCGGTCCCGTAATCCGTACCCGGTCCGTCTGCTCCATCAGCTTTACCAGAGGCTTCATGGCCTCGTCCATCCGGCCGTAATCCAGATTGCATACCCTGAAATAAAAATCTTCAAAGGCTTCCGTGCTCGTTCCTGAAAGCTGTGCCATGGCGTCATTCGGATAGCGCAGGACCACCCAGCGGGTCTTCGGCACACGAATATCATGATGCACCGGCGTCACATAATATTTTTCATAAAGCGCCATACGGTCCGCCGGCACATCCGACAGCTCTGATACATTATCGCTCCCGCGCACCGCGATATAACAGTTCATCCTGGACATCTCCAGGGCATCCACTTCTGCCATAAGCTCCATCTGCTCCTTTGTACACTGCATGATCTGGAGCCTCTGAAGCTGCGGATCCGTATGGTGGACAAACGGCAGGCCTCCTGCCGCATAGACCTGACGCACCAGCTCTTTTGCCAGCACCCTTGTACTCTCTCCCGTATAATGAATATAGACCCTGTCCCCCGCCTTTACCTGACAGGAATAACGGACCAGACTGTCCGCCAGTGTCCTGATTCTCTCATCCATAGTTTGTCCTCCTGTGAAAAATCTTTTCCATGACTGTTGAAATATCTGCCCGCATGCAGCAGCCCTGTACGGTCCGGGCATCAGGGCAGACACGTAAAGAACAGATTGCCTGCCCGTTCAAACATCTCCGTACTGTCTATCATGCCTGCCCTCTTCAGGGTTGTCTGCCCTGCTTCGCAGTAAATGATATTCTGCGCATCATATCCCACGATCAGCACTGCCTCTCCTGTATCCGTGATCCCCATGACCGGCTCCTGCCGATTTACATAATACAGCGCCATCCGAAGGCTGCATCCGGGGAGCAGGCAGCTCTTTTCTCCCAGTTCCTGCCGGAAGATCTCCCAGACCGCCATCCCCTGGTCCAGACACGCCTGAACATCCGTATAGATCTGCTTCTGCCGGAACAGAAGCTGCATACAGACAGCCAGACTGCTTCCTGCCGTTTCGGACGGCTCCAGATGGTCAAAGCCCTCCAGCTGTGTTCTCGAAGACCGGTTCCAGCGCTCCCACAAAAGCTCATATCCGTCTTTCCACACAGTGCCCATGCCGTTATGGGCGCCTGTTACGGCTTCCGGCAGCGTATCATACCCCTCTGCCCGACCGCTAAATGTCCATGCGAAAAACCGGTTCCTTCCTTCGTTCTCTAGCGCCAGCATCCGATTCTCTTCATACAGAACCATCCGCACCCTCGGCTGCTTCATGGAGCCTCTCTTTAATGTGCCCTCATACAGAAAATGATATTCGTTTTTCTTTACCTCATCGCCGGCAATCTGAAGCCGCAGTTTCTCATCCACCGGATCACTGGTATAGGTAATCGGTTCCGGACGCGCCTCTTCCCATCCCCTGTCCGGAAGCAGGGTGACGCAGGACAGGTCGATCCGGTTATCTATAATTTCCACATCTGTTACATATTTCCCTTTGGAGGCATAATCAAACTCCCGAACCTCATTCCCGGAACGGTCCCGTATAATCACCTGATGCATGGGGAGGATCTGCTGCCCCGCCTGGCTGATCCTGATATCTTCCCGATGCACGGTTCCATAGATAAAATCTTCTTCCATGAACCCCAGCGCCAGCAGAAGCTCATCCTCTTCCCCTCTGATCTGAAAGACCCTGCCGTCCCGGACATTCAGAAAACTGATGGTTTCCTTATCGGTGCTGGTCCATGCGGCCAAATACCCGTCTTCGGACACCTGGAGCCGGTTTTCATCAATGTCCTCTGCCAGAAGCTGCACCGAACAGTCCGTCAGACGGACTTCCAGAATCATACCGCGGTAAGACAGCCATGCCATCTCATTTTCATTGACGACGGACAGCTTCCCCAGCTCCTCCTTCACGACCTGATAGGGACGGTCACTGGGAAGGAAATACCGTTCTTCCACCGTATTCATCAGCGCATCATAACGGCAGAGCAGAATCCCGCATTTTCCTTCATAGAGCCCGCGGTTCATATAACCATAGACAAGAAAATCCATACTCCCCGAATCCTCCACCCGCAGAATCCGGAAATCATGGGCATTATAAAGCCCTCTTTTGTCTTCTCCATCCTCAAAACCGTAGACCCGGCTTAAACGGTTCTGCCCGAAATCATAACACCAGAGCTGCCCCTGCTGCACAAAGCCCAGTACATTTTCCTCATTGTTTTTCTTATAGTTGACAGGGGTTCCGTGAATCCCGAAACGGAACTTCTGATCTTCGACCAGCTGCCCTTCCGCCTCGAAGATACGGTCTGTGGTTCTCTCATAATTCTGCAGATACATCTGTGTCTGCGTATACTGGATGCAGAACGCCTCCGACACCTGATATCTCTCCCTTGTCTGCGTATTTACCATCTCATACTCCATCACAAGAGAGACCATATCACCCCGGATATCCGTGAACCGGAGCTGCTCTTCCGACACCTGTGCCACAGGCATCTCTCCCCAGACCACCGAGCGGGGATAAGAATGGATATTTACATATCCCAGATTATTTCCATCCGTGCTGCCATCCGGCTCCAGCTTTCTCAAAAGCTCATGGTTTGTATCTTTCTGAAATGCCGCCTCATGAAACTGTCTCGCAAATTCCACGCATTCTTTCACATGGTTTTCTCCCAGATAACTGATCTGGGAATAAAAATATACCTCTCCGTGCTCCTCCGTCTCCGCCTTCAAAAGCAGCAGGTACTTCTCCCCGCGCTCCATCAGGTCCTTAAAATCCAGTTCCATACGCACGTATCTGCCGTCATCCTCCAGAGGCACATGCTCCCTGTCCTCGATCAGCCTGCCCATATCCAGACTTCGGACCTCATAGGAAAGCCCTTCGATATGCGCATTGTATTTCTCAACCGCGATGACAAGCCTGTGGTCTTCTGACAGCCCCAGAAGAGACTCTTTCATATAGCTTCCGTCCATCGGCTCCACATATCCATGCATCTCATTACAGAGCTGTCCTTCCCACTCTGCATAAGCCACCGGCAGCGTGGCGCCTGCCATCGCGGCCGTCATGTCCCGGTTTCCCACATAAGTCATATAACTCATACATCCTGCGCCTGCCAGAAACGCCAGCAGGATCGTCGTACATCTTATCAGCAATTTTTTCATCTATTATTTTCTCCAGACCGGACTTTATCATCACATCACTTATTCTTCATATCACGTTATCATTTTAACAAGCTTTTTTTCCATGGTCAACCCATGCCCCAAAAACGCCCCCGATTCCTTTTTCTGCGTCTCATCATCTCCTGCAGAAGCAGTACGCCGATCAAATCCTGCAGCTGCTCCCATGCCGGTTCCTTTTCCCCAAAATCTTCCCCTGCCCTGGCGCCTTCCCATACTTCCTTTGCTTTTCTGAGCAGTGAAAGCTGGTCCGGATACTCATCATACATCATACTGCCGGGATATTCAAGGCGTGTACATACCTCCTCCACATAAGGCTGCAGCCTTCTTGCCATTAAGGGATACAGCTCCCGCAGCCGTTTCGTGTCCATCTCGTCCTCCATCTGTTCCGGAGCGTTCCAAAGATTCCAGTAATTCATCTGATTTCCGTAAGGATACAGCCATGGAAACGCCCGCTGTCCAGGATACAGCCCGTAATTCCACTCCATATTTTCTCTCATGAGACCATACTCCATTCTTTCTTCACTGTTATATAATCACTATATGCAGAGAAAGATTCCAAAGTTCAACATTGATTTTTCCCGGAGAATGGGATACATTATAAGAAACGGGACGAAATAAGGGGGGACTTTTCGTGGGAAAAATAGAGACAAAAAAAGAAAACAAGAGAAAGGATCTGCTGAATGCCGCTTTTGACCTGTTCATCGCCAACGGCTTTCACAATACCTCCATCGCCGATATCGTCCAGAAAGCCGGTATCGCCAAAGGAACGTTCTATCTGTATTTTAAGGACAAGACCGACATCCGCAACCGTCTGATCTCTTCCAAGGCGACCCTGCTGTTTCAGAATGCCTGGATAAAGCTGAATCAGACCCCGCTCACACAGCTGGATGAACAGTTTATCTTTCTGACGGATGAGATCCTGCATGCCCTGGAAAGCGACAAATCCCTTCTGTTCTTTCTCTCCAAGCATTTAAGCTGGGGGATCTTCCGCAGTTCCATGACAGAAGAAAAAACCCCTGACGGAATCTCCGCCAGAGAGATCTACAAGCAGATGATCGCCCGCTCCGGCTGCCGGTTCGACAACCCGGAGATCATCATCTATCTGGTGATCGAGCTGGTTGCCGGCGCCAGTTACAATGCCATCCTTTATCAGGATCCTGCCGGTATCGAAGAACTGAAGCCATACCTTCATCTTCTGATCCGGCGGATCGTAAAGGATTTTGACCATGCAGGGCAGACAGATGCCTGCCCTAATCCGGCGTCTCACAGCGGAAACGCTCCTTCAGAAGTTCCATAAACCGCATTTCCATGGGGCGAAACATCTCATTTGCACGTTTGATCCATACCAGGCTGTTCACGGACGGGTAGGGCTTTCCCTCCTTCATAAGCGGAACGGAACGGATCTGCGTCCCGTTAAACAGTCCCAGCACCCATTTGGGCGTCAAAAGGAGCGCCTCTGTCTCTTCCAGAAATTTACGGCAGACGCCTGCCGTATTGCAGAAGATCACATGTTCGTGGTTGACACCGTCTCCCCATCCTTTCCGGTAGCGCATCTCTCTGCGCATGGTCTGGTCGGTATCCAGAGAGATATGGAGATATTTTCCCGCTTCCTCCACATTCACTTCCTTCCGGTTGTACAGGCTGGATTTGGGTCCCATGCTCACATAGATCGTGGAACGGTCCAGCAGATACATATCCAGATCCTTGCTCTGCAGTTCGCTCCGAAAGCTTTTGGAGTCCTCCTCCGAGAGAACCAGAATCCCGATATCCGCCTTACACTCTTCCACCATCTCCACGATCTCTCCCCGGTCGTTCTCCTTCAGGTCGATCTGGAGCAGCTGGTCTGAATTCTCTTTATAAAGCAATAACAGTATGTCATAGATAAAATCGAACTGCTGGCTGGCAACCGCAAGCCTCTGTATGGAAAAATTATTCTGTTTATTTCCAAATGTCCGGTCAAGCGCCTGGGAACTCTCCACAACGCTTTTTGCATATTCTAAAAAATCCCTCCCCTCCGGTGTAAGCTTCAACCCCTTTGCAGTACGGTCGAACAGCTTCAGATCATATTCTGCCTCCAGGCCTGATACAGCCTTTGTCAGGCTGGGTTGACTCAGATACAATTCTTGTGCCGCTTTCGTTATGGAACCGCACTCCACAACTTTTATAAAATACTCCAACTGGTTTAACCGCATGTAATGCCCCCTATTCTAAATACCCCCAAACATATTAGCACTCATTGTATAACCCCTGACTACATTATAACCTAAAGTTGAGAAATTGCCATAAAAAAAATGAATTTGTGTATATTTTTTTGTTATGTTATACTTCATCACCAGTTTACAACTTTTTTAAAAATAAAGATACAAACCCATGTTCTTTATTGTATAATTAAAGCGTCAAACCAAA
>VSND01000004.1:0-121170 GCA_009774145.1 Lachnospiraceae bacterium
GATGCCTATACGCTGGAGTACTGGACGAATATAGCAAAAGAGATCGAGGAGATGGGTGCGGATTCCATCTGTATCAAGGATATGGCAGGCCTTCTGCTTCCGTATGAAGCGACAACGCTTGTGACCGCACTGAAAGAGGCTGTGAAGATTCCAATTCAGCTTCATACCCATTATACGTCCGGCGTGGCTTCCATGACCTATATGAAGGCAGTGGAGGCAGGCGTGGATGTGATCGACTGCGCCATGTCTCCGTTCGCACTGGGAACTTCTCAGCCGGCTACGGAAGTTATGGTGGAGACCTTCAAGGGAACGCCGTACGATACCGGATTTGACCAGAATCTGCTGGCAGAGATCGCAGATTATTTCCGTCCGATTCGCGACGAGGCGCTGGAGAGCGGTCTCCTGAATCCGAAGAACCTGGGCGTCAACATCAAGACGCTTCTGTATCAGGTGCCGGGCGGTATGCTTTCCAACCTGACCTCTCAGCTGAAAGAGCAGCATGCAGAGGACAAATATTACGAAGTGCTTGAGGAAGTGCCGCGGGTTCGTAAGGACCTGGGCGAGTGCCCGCTGGTTACCCCGTCTTCCCAGATCGTCGGTACGCAGGCCGTGTTCAACGTACTCATGGGCGAGCGTTACAAGATGGTGACCAAGGAGACCAGGGCAGTCCTGTCCGGACGTTACGGCAAGACCGTCAAGCCGTTTAACCCGGAGGTGCAGAAGAAGTGCATCGGTGATGAAGAGATCATTACCTGCCGCCCGGCGGATCTGGTGGGCAACGAGCTGGATACGCTGGAAGCAGAGATGGCACAGTACAAGGAACAGGATGAGGACGTATTATCCTACGCACTGTTCCCGCAGGTTGCCATGGACTTCTTCAAATACAGGGAAGCACAGAAGACAAAGGTGGATGCAACGGTTGCAGATACCGAGAACGGAGCTTATCCCGTGTAAAAAAATCAGGAATAAAAGATCCCTTCGCTGTTATGGCGGGGGGATTTTCCTTATCTGAATGGTATGGACTGTGAACAGAAGTGTGCCCTTCACTAAGCGCAAGCGGGATTTGCGATGAGGGGGGACCCACGCAGTGGGGAGAGTCCTGATCGCCTGTCTGGAGGGAACATATGCCCATGGCAGGCGTCCGGGGCAGAAAAGGAGTGAACAGTAATCACTATACAATGGCAGAATGCAACAGCAACGATGTTATTGTGAAGCAGAGACAATTATAGTATAATCATTTTATACATAAGATGAATCGGGGGGAGACGGAGAGACATATGGAACATCTGCGCTGTGTTGTAGAGCGGATCACCTATCAGAATGCGGAAAACGGCTATACGGTGCTGAAATGTGCGGCGAAAAACTATAATGACCTGGTGACGGTTGTCGGTACCATGCCGGATACCCATGTGGGTTCTGTTCTTTTGCTGGAAGGCAGCTGGAAGGTGGACGCCAGATACGGAAGACAGTTTTCAGTGGAAAAGTTCGAAGAGGCGCTGCCTGCCACCGTATACGGCATTGAGAAATATCTCGGCTCCGGGCTGATCAAGGGGGTTGGCCCGAAATTTGCCAGACGCATCGTACAGGAGTTCGGGAAGGATACGCTGGATGTGATCGACGAGAACCCGGATGCGCTGATCCGGGTAGAGGGAATCGGAAGGGTTCGGGTGGAGCGGATCAAAAAGAGCTGGCAGGAACAGAGGGAGATCAAGAACATCATGGTCTTTCTGCAGAGCCATGCAGTCAGCACCGCCCACGCCACAAAGATTTTCAAGACCTACGGGAGTGACAGCATTCAGGTGGTGCAGGAAAATCCCTACCGTCTGGCGGATGATATCTGGGGAATCGGATTCCGGACGGCGGATATGATCGCAGAGAAGATGGGTATGGAAAAGGGACGTTTTATACGGCTTCGGAGCGGGATTTTATACACTTTGAACAAACTGTCGGAGAGCGGACACTGCTATGCGGTCCGGGAACAGCTGATCGGGACGGCAGAAAAACTGCTGGAGGTGGAACAGCCGGAGCTTCAGATTACGCTGGATGAGATGCTCCGGACCGGCGACGTGATCCGGGAGGAGGAAGCCATCTACCTGCCACCTTTTTATTATTCGGAGTCCGGATGCGCCAGGCGGCTTTGGCAGCTGCTTCTGGCAGAACGACAGGTGAGGATCGACGCGGACGCGGTTCTTCGGCAGGTACAGAGCCGTTCGGCGGTACCATATGACGAGATACAGATGGAAGCCATTCAAACAGCGGTATCCTCCAAAGTGATGATTCTGACCGGCGGACCCGGAACCGGCAAGACAACAACGACTCTGGGAATCCTGCAGGCATACCGGATGGCAGGGTGCCGGATCCTTCTGGCAGCGCCCACGGGCAGGGCGGCAAAACGGATGTCCGAGGCTACAGGCATGGAGGCGAAGACGATCCACCGGTTACTGGAATATAAGCCGCCGGAAGGTTATCAGAAGAAAGAAGAGAATCCCCTGGAGGGGGATGTGCTGATTGTGGATGAATGCTCCATGATCGACGTGATTCTTATGTACAATCTGCTGAAGGCGCTTCCGGAGCATATGACGCTGATTCTGGTGGGAGATACGGATCAGCTGCCCAGCGTGGGCGCCGGCAATGTACTGAAAGATCTGATTGCTTCCGGACGGATTCCCGTGGTGCGCCTGAATCGAATCTTCCGGCAGGCACAGGGCAGCCGGATCATTATGAATGCCCACCGGATCAACAGAGGCGAAGCCATTGATCTGCGCGGCGGAAAAGATGCGGACTTTTTCTTTGCAAAGAAGGAGACCAACGAGGAAGTGGTGGATACGCTGGTCAGGTACTGTACCAGAAACCTGCCGTCTTATTATCATGTGGACGCGCTGCAGGACATTCAGGTACTGACGCCCATGCAGAGAGGAATCTGCGGCGCGGCGAATCTGAACCGGGTACTGCAAGAAGCCATGAATCCATGCAGCATTTTTCTGCACCGGGGCGGGATCCAGTATCGGCTGCGGGATAAGGTCATGCAGATCCGCAACGACTATGACAAAGAGGTATTTAATGGAGATATCGGCACCATTTCCAAAGTGGACACGGAAGAACGGGAACTTGCGGTAAATTTTGACGGGCGGGAGGTTTTCTACGATGTCAGTGAACTGGATGAGCTGTCTCTGGCTTACGCCACGACGATCCATAAGGCCCAGGGATCGGAGTATCCGATTGTGGTTATGCCGTTTACCATGAGCCATTTTGTGATGCTGCAGAGAAATCTGCTCTATACCGGGGTGACCAGGGCAAAGAAGATTCTGGTGCTGATCGGAGAAAAGAAGGCAGTCTGGTATGCCATTAAAAATGAGGTGACATCCGGACGGAATACGAAACTGGCAAAGCGTCTGAGCGGGAAACAGAAAGAGAAGGTATGAATATGAGGCTTGCGATCATAGGCGGCGGAGCGGCGGGGATGATGGCGTCCGTATTTGCGGCGAGAAAAGGCATCGCCGTGGATCTGTACGAACGAAATGAGAAGACCGGGAAAAAACTGTATATTACGGGAAAGGGCAGATGCAATCTGACCAATGCCTGCGATATGGAGGGGCTGTTAGGAAGTGTGAAAAGCAACCCGAAGTTTTTGTACAGCGCCTTTTACGGCTTCACCAACCAGGACGCCATGGATTTTTTCGAAAAGGAAGGTCTGCGCCTTAAAGTGGAACGGGGGATGCGGGTATTTCCGGAGTCCGACCGGTCGGCGGACGTGCTGGATACCCTGCGCCGTGCCATGAAAAAAGCAGGCGTGCAGGTGCATCTGCACAGTCGGGTGGAGCGGATCCGCAGAGAAGGAGACCGTTTTTTCCTGGAACTGCAGGGGCAGAAAACGGCGGAGGCAGACCGGGTGTTCGTGGCTACCGGCGGCCTCTCTTATGAGAGTACCGGTTCTACCGGAGACGGATACCGCTTTGCAGAGGAACTGGGACTGCAGGTGACCGACTGCTGTCCGTCACTGGTTCCTTTCCAGATAAAGGAAGCATTTGTAAAGGATCTGCAGGGACTGGCGCTGAAAAACACAGCCGTCCGGGTTCTGGACGGAAAAAAGGTACTTTGTGAAGATTTTGGCGAACTTCTGTTCACACATTTCGGCGTCAGCGGACCGGTGATCCTGACAGCCAGCAGTGTATGCGCGAAGAAGATTCGGAAAAAGGAGCTCAGGCTGCTTCTGGATCTGAAGCCGGCGCTGACAAAGGAGCAGCTGGACGCCCGGATTCTGCGGGAATTTGAGGCGGCAAAGAATAAAAAATTCGCTAATGCGGCGTCTGTGTTTTTTCCGGCCAGGCTGGCGCCGGTGATGGTAAGCTTAAGCGGGATTCCTTCGGATAAGCGGGTAAACGAGATCACGAAGGCGGAGCGGCAGAGGTTTCTGGAAAAAATGAAAGAACTGGAATTGACCATTACAGGGCTGAGAGGTTATAATGAAGCTGTAATCACGAAGGGCGGTGTGTCTGTGAAGGAGATCAATCCGGCTACGATGGAATCAAAAAAGGTTCCGGGACTTTATTTTATCGGAGAGGTGCTGGATCTGGACGCAGTGACCGGGGGATTCAATCTGCAGATCGCCTGGTCGACGGCGGTGGCGGCTGCGAGGAGTGTTTGACGGCAGGCTGAACACTGGCGGGCTGCTGTTTGAAGGCAATGGTGCAGAACAGGAAGCAGGAGGATATGGATGAAGACAGGATACAATATAGCGATTGACGGGCCGGCAGGCGCGGGGAAGAGTACGATTGCGAAAAAGATTGCGAAAAAGATGAATTTTATCTATGTGGATACGGGGGCCATGTACCGTGCCATGGCGCTGTATCTTTTGAAAAGAGAAATCGACCCGGCCGATACAAACCGGATCGCGAAGGTCTGTGGGGAAGCTGACATTTCCATAGAATACCGGGACGGCGAGCAGGTGGTGCTTCTGAACGGCGAGAATGTGAATGCCTGTCTCCGGACGGAAGAGGTCGGCAGCATGGCGTCTTATTCTTCCGCAGTGCCGGCAGTCCGGGAAAAGCTGGTGGAGCTGCAGCAGAGACTGGCAGCAAAGGCGGATGTGGTCATGGACGGCAGGGATATCGGGACTGTGGTCCTGCCGGATGCCGATGTGAAGGTGTATCTGACGGCCAGCAGCGCTGCCCGTGCGAAGCGCCGGTATCTGGAACTTCTGGAAAAGGGAGAGAAGGCAGAGCTGCCGCAGATCGAGCAGGACATTATAGACCGGGATTACCGGGATATGCACCGGGAGCATTCGCCTCTTCGTCAGGCGGAGGACGCGGTGCTTGTGGATTCCTCGGATATGACCATTGACGAAGTGGTGGAAAGGATTTTGTCGCTATGCAGGTAAGGGTGGCAAAAAGCGCCGGTTTCTGTTTCGGTGTCCAGCGGGCGGTGGACACGGTCTATGAACAGGTGGAGAAGGGAGTCCGTCCGATCTATACCTTTGGGCCGATCATCCATAATGAGGTGGTAGTCCGGGATCTGGAGGAAAAAGGGGTTAAGGTCTTAAACAGCCAAAAGGAGCTGGAAGCGCTTCAGGAAGGGACGGTCATCATCCGTTCCCACGGCGTGGGAAAGGAGATCTACGAGCGGATCGAGCGGAAAGGACTTCACTGTGTGGATGCTACCTGTCCTTTTGTGAAGAAGATCCACCGGACGGTGGAGAAGGAGAGCCGGGCAGGAAAGCAGATCATTATCATCGGCAATGATCAGCATCCGGAAGTGGAAGGAATCAAAGGCTGGTGCAGCACACCGGCAGTGGTGATCGAATCCGCGGAACAGGCGGAAAAACTCCGCATCCTGGAACCGATTCCACTTTGTGTAGTTTCGCAAACGACATTTAACTACAAGAAATTTAAAGATTTAGTTGAAATTATTGATAAAATGAAGTATGATAGAGTTGTTGTAAATACGATCTGCAATGCGACGGAGGAACGGCAGACGGAAGCCCGCCGGATTGCAGGAGAAGTAGACGCCATGATTGTGATTGGCGGCAGCCACAGTTCGAATACGCAGAAGCTGTTTGAGATTTGCAGAAATGAGTGCAGGAATACTTACTATATACAGACTGTCCACGACCTGAATTTAGAAGTATTACGATCTACTGGGCTTATAGGTATTACAGCAGGGGCTTCCACCCCAAAGAAAATTATTGAGGAGGTTCAAACAAGGTGTCTGAATTAAGTTTTGAACAAATGCTGGAAGATTCATTAAAAACTATCAGAACAGGAGAAATCGTAGAAGGTACGGTCATTGACGTCAAAGAAGATGAAATCATCTTGAACATCGGATATAAATCCGATGGTATCGTATCCAGAAATGAATATACGAATGTACCCAATGCGGACCTGACGACCATGGTCTCCGTGGGCGATACGATGGAAGTAAAAGTTCTGAAAGTGAATGACGGAGAAGGACAGGTTCAGCTGTCCTACAGAAGGGTTGCTCAGGAGAGAGGCAGCAAGAGACTGGAAGAAGCTTTTGAAAATAGGGAAGTACTGACTGCAAAGGTAACACAGGTGCTGGACGGCGGTCTGAGCGTTGTTGTGGATGAGACGAGGATCTTTATCCCGGCAAGCCTGGTATCCGATACGTACGAGAAGAATCTGGGCAAGTATGCAGATCAGGAGATTGAGTTTGTGATTACCGAGTTCAATCCGAAGAGAAGAAGGATCATCGGTGACAGGAAGCAGCTTCTGGTAGAGCGCAAGGCAGAGCTTCAGAGAGCGCTGTTTGCACGGATCAGTGAAGGAGATATTGTCGAGGGCGTTGTGAAAAATGTAACAGACTTCGGTGCATTTGTGGATCTTGGAGGAGCAGACGGTCTGCTTCATATCTCCGAGATGTCCTGGGGCAGGGTTGACCATCCGAAGAAGCTGTTCCGGGTCGGCGATAAGCTGAACGTTCTGATCAAGGAGATCAAGGAGACGAAGATCGCGCTGAGTCTGAAGTTTGACGACGCGAATCCGTGGCTGACCGCAGATGAAAAATATGCAGTCGGCAATATTGTGGACGGCGTTGTGGCGCGTATGACGGATTTTGGTGCGTTTGTAGAGCTGGAGCCGGGTGTGGATGCACTGCTTCACGTATCCCAGATTTCCAGAGAGCATGTGGAAAGACCGTCTGATGTGCTGAAGGTCGGACAGGAGATCACTGCCAGAGTGGTGGATTTCAACGGGGAAGACCGTAAGATCAGCCTGAGCATGAAGGCCCTGGAGATGTATGCAGACGACGCAGATCATATGGACGAATAAAATATTATCATGAATCAGCACGAGGGCATGCGGACATCGTCCGTATGTCCTCTGTTAGTATAAAGGGATTGTTGAAATTTTCACACACTCCCGGAGAAATATAAGAAAGAGGGATTCTTATGGCTACTTTAACTTTTAAGGGTGGTGTACACCCTTATGACGGCAAGGAACTGTCCAAAGACAAGGCGATTGTTCCGTATCAGCCGAAGGGGGATCTGATCTATCCGGTTTCTCAGCACATTGGGGCGCCTGCCGCTCCGCTTGTGGCAAAAGGCGACCGGGTTCTGGTGGGTCAGAAGATTGCAGAGGCGGGAGGCTTTGTATCCTCACCGGTCTATGCGTCCGTATCCGGTACGGTAAAGGCGATTGAACCGCATTTTGTATCTACCGGTGCAAAGGTCAATTCCATCGTGGTGGAAAATGACGGACTGTATGAAGAGGCGCCCGGCCTTTCCGTCAAACCGTTTGAAGAACTGTCCAGAGACGATATTATCGGCATCATCAAGGAGTCCGGCGTTGTGGGTATGGGCGGAGCAGGCTTTCCGACCCATGTAAAGCTTTCTCCCAAGGAACCGGATCAGATCGATTATGTACTGGTGAACTGCGCCGAGTGTGAACCGTATCTGACGTCAGACTACCGCCTTATGGTAGAGCGTCCGGAGAAAGTGGTGGGCGGCCTGAAGGTGGTTCTGGAACTGTTTGACAATGCGCAGGGGTGTATCTGTATTGAAGACAACAAACCGGAAGCGATTCAGATCATGCAGAAGGCCTGTAAAGATGAGACGCGTATTCAGGTGAAAGTCTTAAAGACCAAGTATCCGCAGGGAGCAGAGCGTATGCTGATCCATGCGGTGACGGGAAGAGATCTGAACTCCACCATGCTTCCTGCGGATCTGGGGTGTGTGGTGGACAACTGCGATACGATTACATCCATCTATGACGCCGTGATTCTCGGAAAGCCGCTGATCTCCAGAGTGGTCACGATCTCCGGTGAAGCGGTTGCAAATCCGTCCAATTTTGAATGCAGGATGGGAACCAACGTGGCGGAACTGATCGAAGCGGCGGGCGGCTTTAAGACGGAGGCGAAAAAAGTCATCTCCGGCGGTCCCATGATGGGATTTGCCATGTTCGATCTGGAAGTGCCCACGACAAAGACCACCTCGGCCATTACCTGTCTGGCGGCGGATGCGGTATCTGAATCACCGACTACCGCCTGCATCAACTGCGGGCGGTGTGTGGAAGCCTGTGATGAAGGACTGATTCCGGCCCGTCTTGCCCGGTTTTCTGAGAAATTCGACCTGGAAGCCTTTCAGAAATGGCACGGCATGGAATGTGTGGAGTGCGGATGCTGCAGTTATGTCTGTCCGGCCAGGAGACCGCTGGCGCAGATGATCAAGAATGTCAGACGTATGGTCATGGCCAACCGTAAAAAATAACAGTGAATAGAGAAAGAGGTGAGTCGTGTGAGTGATCTTAGAAATGTATCTTCATCACCACATATCAGAGATAAAGCGACCAGTTCCAACATTATGCGGGACGTTGTGATCGCTCTTTTGCCGGCAGCTGTCTTCGGCGTAATCCATTTTGGCGTGAATGCGCTGCTTGTGCTGCTCGTAACCGTCGCAGCCTGTGTGGCGACCGAATACATATATGAAAAACTGATGCATAAACCGGTTACGGTGGGAGATTACAGCGCCGTTGTGACCGGACTTCTGCTGGGTATGAACCTCCCCTGTTCGGCTCCCTGGTGGATGGCTGTTCTGGGAAGTATCTTTGCGATCCTGGTGGTCAAGCAGCTGTTCGGAGGCCTTGGACAGAACTTCATGAATCCGGCCCTGGGCGGAAGATGTTTCCTGATGATTTCTTTTGCGGGGCGTATGACGAATTATGCCTATGATACCTTTACCGGAGCAACGCCGCTGGCGGTCTTAAGAGACGGCGGGAGCGTGGATGTGCTTCAGATGGTTACCGGTACGACCGCAGGCATGATCGGTGAGACTTCTGCCATTGCGATTCTGATCGGGGCCGTGTATCTTTTATGGAGGGGCGTTATCAATCTGCGAATTCCGGGAACCTATATCGTGACCTTTGCAATATTCATGCTCCTGTTCGGCGGACATGGATTTGACGGGACTTATCTGGCGGCGCAGCTTGCCGGCGGCGGACTGATGCTGGGCGCCTGGTTCATGGCAACGGACTATGTGACCAGCCCGATCACCCCCACAGGACAGATCGTGTACGGTGTGATCCTTGGTGTCCTGACCGGTATCTTCCGGTGCTTCGGAGCATCCCCGGAAGGCGTGTCCTATGCGATCATCTTCTCGAACCTTCTGGTTCCGCTGATCGAACGGTTTACGATTCCGCTGGCATTTGGTAAAGTGAAAGTAAAAGGGGGCAGTAAATCATGAATAAGATTATTAAAAACACCCTGATTCTGACTGCGATCACACTGGTGTCCGGCCTGCTTCTTGGTTTTGTCCATGAGCTGACGGCGGCTCCCATTGCGGAGCAGGAGGCTCTGGCGAAGGCAAAGGCTTACGCGGAAGTATTTCCGGAGGCCGCATCCTTCAACGAACTGGAAGATATTTCGGACGTTGCGGCATATATCGCAGAACAGGGGTATACATCCCAGGTGATCAATGAAGTGGCAGAGGCATGTGATGCATCCGGCAACGTGGTGGGGCATGTGATTAATATTACCACGCCGGAAGGCTACGGCGGAAACATCCAGATGACCGTTGGCGTCGGGAACGATATGACCATGATGGGAATCTCCTTTTTGTCCATCAGCGAGACGGCAGGACTGGGTATGAATGCAAATACGGATGACTGGAAAGCGCAGTTTGCGGGAATCCAGGCAGATGAGATCGTCTATACCAAATCCGGAAAATCCGCACCCAACGAGATCGACGCGGTCAGCAGCGCAACGATCACCACAAAAGCAGTCACCGGCGCAGTCAATGCGGCGCTCTGTGCTGCAGGACAATATGCTGAGTAAAGGGGGCATACATAGATGAATTCAGCAGGTGAACGTTTATATAACGGTATTATCAAAGAAAATCCTACTTTTGTAATGATGCTTGGTATGTGTCCGACCCTTGCGGTGACCACCAGCGCCATGAACGGACTGGGCATGGGACTGACCACCATGGTCATTCTGGCCATGTCCAACCTGATCATTTCCATGCTCCGGAAAGTCATTCCGGACGATGTGCGCGTGCCGGCGTTTATCGTCATTGTGGCATCCTTCGTGACAATCGTGCAGTTCCTTCTGCAGGCTTACATTCCGTCCCTGAATGAGAGTCTCGGACTCTACATTCCGCTGATTGTGGTAAACTGTATCATTCTGGGCCGTGCAGAGGCATATGCTTCCAAAAATCCCATGATCGCGTCTCTTTTTGACGGCATCGGCATGGGACTTGGATTTACCGTCGGCCTGACCAGCATCGGCCTGGTCCGTGAACTGATCGGATCCGGAAAGATCTTCGGGGCGGCAGTGCTTCCGGCTTCCTATGAGCCGGTCTCCATCTTTGTCATGGCTCCGGGTGCTTTCTTCGTGCTGGCACTCCTGACGGGCCTTCAGAACAAGGTCAAACTGAACATGGCGAAAAAAGGGAAGGATGTATCGAAGATCCAGAGCGGATGCAATTCAGACTGTGCTTCCTGCGGCGCCAAATGCGGGAACGCAAAGGGATAGGGGGTAGAGAGGAATGAAAGAATTATTGATGATCGCAATCGGATCTGCTCTGGTCAATAATGTGGTACTCAGTCAGTTCCTTGGGATCTGTCCGTTCCTTGGCGTATCCAAGAAGGTGGAGACGGCAGCGGGCATGGGTGCGGCAGTTATTTTTGTCATCACGCTGGCATCGTTTGTAACCAGCGTCATCGACAAAGTGCTTCTGATCCCTCTTCACATGACGTATCTGCAGACGATTGTATTTATTCTGGTCATTGCCTGCCTGGTGCAGTTTGTGGAGATGTTTTTAAAGAAGACCATGCAGTCGCTGTATCAGGCGCTGGGCGTGTATCTGCCGCTGATCACCACCAACTGTGCGGTGCTTGGCGTGGCCCTGACCAATGCGACAAAGGAATACAGCATCCTGACCAGCACGGTGAACGGCTTTGCAGTGGCAGTTGGCTTTACCATCTCCATCATCCTGCTGGCAGGCATCCGTGAAAAACTGGAATACAATGACATCTCTCCGGCACTGAAGGGTTCGCCGATCGTACTGGTGACCGCCGGGCTGATGGCCATCGCATTCTGCGGATTTTCAGGAATCATCTAAGGGGGGCGCGTAATGAGTATAACAGGAATCATCATCGCTACAGTCATTGTAGGCGGTGTAGGAGTTTTCATTGGTCTGTTCCTTGGAGCGGCCGGTGAAAAATTTGCGGTAGAAGTAGATGAAAAAGAGGTGGCAGTACGGGAATGCCTTCCGGGCAACAACTGCGGCGGCTGCGGATATGCAGGCTGCGACGGCCTGGCGGCGGCCATCGCCAAAGGAGAAGCCCCGGTGAACGGCTGTCCGGTAGGCGGCGCTTCGGTGGGTGAGAAGATCGCCGCTATCATGGGCGTGGAGGCAGGAGCCGGCGTCCGGAAGGTGGCATTTGTCAAATGTGCCGGAACCTGCGATATTGCACCGAGAAATTATGAGTATACCGGTGCAGGGGACTGCCGGTTTGTCAGCATGATGCAGAACGGCGGCGACAAGATCTGTACGTTCGGCTGTCTGGGCTACGGCGCCTGCGTAACGGAGTGTCCGTTTGATGCGATCCACATTGTGAACGGTGTGGCGGTTGTGGATCCGGATGCATGCAGGGCCTGCGGGAAATGCGTGGCCGCATGTCCGAAGAAGCTCATCGAACTGGTGCCGGCAGAGGGCGTACATTATGTACAGTGTAATTCCCATGACAAAGGAAAAGACGTGAACAAGGCATGCAAGGCCGGCTGCATCGGCTGTATGAAATGTGCGAAAAACTGCGAGGCGGGAGCTGTCACGGTGGAAGGTAATCTGGCGCATGTGGATTATGAGAAATGTACCGGCTGCGGGAAATGTGTGGAAGAGTGTCCGCGGAAAATCATCCGATAAAACAGAAAGTTTTATAAAAAACAGTTCCGTCGTTCGGCAGAATGACGGAACTGTTTTTTTACAGTATTGTTATCCGCGAAGTTTAAATCTCTGGACGGATTTTTTCAGGTCCTCCGCACGTTTGAACAGTTCATTGGCGGACATGGAGGATTTTTCTGCCGTAGCAGCATTGGTCTGCACCACCTCGGAAATCTGCTCTACCCCTTCAGAAAGCTGCATCAGGGATTCGGCCTGCTGCTGTGCAGAGTCTGCAATCCGCTGAATCAGGTCTGCAGACTGCCGGGCATTCTGTACACTGGAATTCAAAGAGGTGGTGGTATCTTCAGACAGAGCGGTGCCCTGTCTGACCAGCTGCAGAGAATCTTCGATGAGTCTGGTAATGTCTTTTGCGGCAACGGAGCTTTTGGTAGCCAGCCCCTGTACCTCATCGGCGACGACGGCGAAGCCTTTGCCGGCTGCTCCGGCACGGGCTGCTTCTACAGAGGCATTGAGTGCCAGAATATTGGTCTGGAAGGAAATGTCTTCAATCGTCTTGATAATGCCGCTGATCTGCTGGGAAGATCTGGAAATATCTTCCATGGCAGAAGTCAGTTCCTGCATCTTCTGGTTGCAGTCTTCTAACTGTTTTGCAGAATCAATAGAAGATTTTCTTGCGTCATCTGCGTCCAGAGAGGTGTTGTTCACCTGCTCGGACAGGGTCTGGATGCTTGCAGACAGTTCTTCTACGGCGGAAGCCTGTTCGGTGGCACCGTCTGAGAGAACCTGTGCATCCGAAGCCATCCGTTCGGATTCCTCGGACACCTGGTCGGCAGTATTTCGAATTTGTGACAGAGCAGAATTGAGTGCGTCGAGAATCTGGCTCATGGCGTTCTGAATCGGAAGGAACTCTCCGCGGTAGTTGCTGTCGATGGTCAGGTCCATTTTGCCGCGGGCCATCTCGGACAGCCGGGAATCGATATCATTTATGTATTTTTTTAACTCGCGCTTTGTTTCGTGAATGGATTCCACCAACATGCCGATCTCAGAAGTGTCAGCCTGCAGAAGAAATTCTGCAGACAGGTTTCCCATGGAAATCTCACCCATCTGATCCCGAACATCAATAACCGGACCCAGGATCCGTTTTCTTACAGTTCTCATAATGAAGAACTGGATCACTGCAACAAGAAGAAGTGACAGGTAAATCAGACCCTGAATGACGGCGGAACGCAGATTCAGTACCTGGATATCTGCCATGGTACGGGAATCCAGAGTGGCGAGAAACTGTTCTTTCAGTGCATTGATCTCAGTGATGGCGGAAGTATATTCAGCGCCGTATACGTAGTTGAGGGCTTCCGGAAGCTCTCCGGCCTGTACATTCTCCATGGCCTGCTCTTCCAGCGGAACCAGATTATTGGATATGGAAGACATCTGGTCGATCATGGCCTGCTCTTCCTCTGTGATTCCGATTTCCTGCATGGCAGCGACACCAAGATCCCGGTTCTTGAGATTGTTGATCTCATTCCAGTAATTGTCGTAATGTACCTGCTCTCCGGTTGCTGCATAGGCACGTACTTCGTTGGTCAGATAAGCGGAACCGTTCATAAAC
The DNA here is from genome assembly GCA_009774145.1 of Lachnospiraceae bacterium. Lineage (GTDB taxonomy): Bacteria > Bacillota > Clostridia > Lachnospirales > Lachnospiraceae > Hominiventricola. The sequence goes on from VSND01000004.1 coordinate 13,959, forward strand.
CGGTTGGCGTTGTATGTCAGGTTAAACCGGTTCTCGCTGTCGACGCTGAGCTGCTGGTTGGTGCGTGCACAGGCAAACAGAAGCAGCATCATCAGCATAAGCGCCGCGATGGAGATCCCGTTTAATATGGAAATAAGTCTGGACTGGTTCATAGCTTTTTTCATGTTTTTTCTCCTTATTTGTTACAGGTTGTTTCGTTGTTATCAGTGTACCGAAAAAGCAGGCAAATAGCAATATCTCTTATGGAATTTTTGCGGAAAACTGATTTCCCGGTTTATGTTTATGCTTCTACGGGATCAAGTACCGGCGAAGGTGTGAAAAGCAGATTTTCCGGAGAAAAAGAAAATATATTGACAAGATCCAAAAAGGTGCTATGCTATAAAATATCATGTCATTTCCGAACCGGCATGGGCGGAGACGGGCAAAATGTTGACTGGAAGAAGAGGAAGAAAGAGATGACAGGGACCATTGTAAATACCTGTACCATTCTGGCAGGAAGCCTGATTGGAAGCATTTTGAAAAAAGGGATCAAAGAAAATCAGCAGAATGCACTGTATACGGCCATGGGGCTGGCGGCAACGGGGCTTGGCATCAATGCAGTCGTTCAGAATATGCCAAAAAGCATTTATCCGGTGCTCTTTATTGTAAGCCTTGCACTGGGAAGCCTGGTCGGAACGGCGATCGATATTGACGGAAAATTTCAGAAGCTGACAGAGAAGCTGTCTGTGGGGCAGCTGAGCAGGGGGCTGTCCACAGGGATTCTGTTGTTCTGCATCGGGACGCTGTCCATTCTGGGGCCCGTACAAAGTGCATTATATGGAGATCATACCTATCTTTTTACGAATGCCGCACTGGATTTTGTGACTTCTATGGTGCTGGCATCTACCTACGGCATCGGCATGGCCTTGACCGCACCCGTACTGTTCTGCTGGCAGGGAGCGATCTATGCAGCAGCATGCATGCTTGGAAATTTTATGACGGCGGATATGATGACGGAGCTGTCTGTTGTGGGCGGTTTTCTGATTGCAGGTTCCGGACTGTCAATTCTGAATATCAGGGACTGCAAGACGATGAACATGCTTCCTGCACTGGTGATTCCGCCGGTCTTCTGCTGGACAATCGGTTTCTTTTAAACAGGAAGGAACGGTATGCTGTACGACAGAGATATCCGGGAACCCCTGTTTGAATTTCTGGAAGAAATGTATGGAAAGGTCCGCATTCTGGAAGAGAAGCAGATGGGACGCTCCCGGGCAGACGTGGTGATGGTGATTCCGGACGCGCTGTTTGGAATCGAGATCAAGAGCGACGCGGATACCTATGCCCGCCTGAATCGGCAGGTGAGAGATTACGACCAGTATTTTGATGCCAATTATGTGGTAGTGGGTGTAAGCCATGCCATGCATATTGAGGAACATGTTCCGGTCTGGTGGGGGATTATTACAGCAGAGGCGGACAAAGGAAGCGTGGATTTTTACATTTTGAGAAAAGCATCCGAAAATCCGAAGATGGTTCCGCGAAAGAAGCTTGGGCTTCTCTGGCGTCCGGAACTTTCCCATATCCTGGAGCAGAACCGTCTGCCTGCATACCGGCAGAAGAGTAAGGCGTTTGTGGTGGAAAAGATTCTGGAGAAAGTTCCGAAGGAAATTCTGAAGAGACAGATCTGCCAGGAACTGTTTGAGCGGGATTATCAGATGATCGGGACGACAATCCGCGCGTACAAAAAGAAATACAGAGGTAAGGAATGATCAAATTATCAAGGCTTCAGATCGAGGAGCTGAAAAACTATGACTGGGCGGCATATTTTGGCCGCAACGCGCGCCGGAAACTGCTGGTTGAATTTACGGCTGAAAATTACCTGACAGAACAGGAGAGAAAGTTGATTTTTCCCTCGATCCGGATGTTTCAGGCGGGGGAAGCCTCCGACGGAAAGCATCTGATGAAGACGGTGGAGCGTTATGTCAAAAAAAGCAGGGACGAGGCATATCTGGAAGCGATGAAATGGTTTATCGCCGAAGAAAACAGACATTCTGATTACCTGACGAAATATATGGAATATTATGGGGTAAAGCCCCGAAAAAAGACCTGGCTGGATCGGTGGTTTCGCAGGATCCGCAAAATCGGAGGGCTGAAAGGAGAGATCATCGTGCTGGTGACAGCGGAGATGGTCGCGCTGACCTATTATCATGCCCTTGCGGAATGTACGGATTCCCGGGTGCTGAAGCGGATCTGCAGGCAGATGCTGCATGATGAACTGCGCCATATAGTCTTTCAGTCTTACACACTGTACCGGCTGAAAAGCAATCCGCTGGAGGAACTGCTCCGGATCTGCCTGATGCAGATGACGGTCTGGGCAGTCTGGCCGGGGCTGTGCAAAGTATTGAGAAAAGGAGGTTTCCATTACTGGCATTTCTACAGAGAAAGTATGGGATATCTGCGTCAGTCCATGGAGATTGCCAGAAGAGGAGAGATCGTATGCTGATTGTATTTTTACGAATGCTGCGAGGAGGAAGATTATGAAAATTTATATTCAAATGAAGGCAGCCGGAAAGAGAAAGCCTGTGCTGGATCCTGTTCCTTATGAGCTGCCGGATCATGTATCCACGCTTCGGGAATTTCTGACGGAGCTGGTGCGTATGGAGGTGGAACGTTACAATGAAAAGGGAAAAGACGTGCAGGTAGTTCCGTATTTGACAAAAGAAGAGATAGAGGATCATGCAGAGGCCGGAAAAGTGGGTTTTGGAAGGATCTATTCTGAAAAGCGGGCGGATGCCGAAAAAGCGTCAGAAAATGCGCTTCAGTGTTTTGAGGACGGTCTGGTCCGGGTGTTTCAAAATGAGCAGGAACTTAAAGAGCTGGATGCTCCGATACAGATCCGGGAAGAGGACGGCTTTACCCTGATCCGCCTGACATTTCTGGCGGGACGGCTCTGGTAACAGACGCAGCCTGCAGAAGGAAGGAGCGGCAGTGAAAAAAAGCGACTGGATACTGGTTTTGGCGATTTTTCTGGCAGTCTGCCTGTCAGCAGGCTTTCTCTATGGCAGCAGGGACCGGGGATACTGTGTATCCATACAGATAGATGGCGCAGAGTACGGCAGATACGATCTTTCGGCGGATCGGGTGATTGAGATCGGAGAGACCAACCGTCTGGAAATCAGGGACGGAAAGGCGTCCATGGTTCATGCGGACTGTCCGGATCAGCTCTGCGTGCAGATGGCGCCGGTCAGTGCGGTTCATGAACTGATTGTATGCATGCCGAACAGGGTGGTGGTGGAAGTGATGGAAGAGTAGATGGGCTGCAGTTCATCTGGCCGGCATCTGATGAAGCATGCGGTTTATGACAGGATGAAAGCGGTTTTCCGGTACAGAAGGATGTCCGGAAGGGGCAGAAAACATGGATGTTAAAGGATAAAGTGAGACGATGATTGCATTTTTAAGAGGCGAAATCGCAGATATGACAGAGGGAAGCCTGATTCTGGACGTGAACGGAATCGGCTATGAGGTGCTGGTTCCGGGACAGCTTCTGTCCATGGTGGAAGGAATCGGACAGACGGTAAAGCTGTATACTTATATGCAGGTGCGGGAAGATGCAGTGGTGCTGTATGGCTTTCTGACAAAGGATGATCTTCAGATGTTCCGGATGCTGATCGGGGTCAGCGGAGTCGGACCGAGGGCAGGACTTAATATCCTGTCTGCCATCGGGGCGGATGACCTGCGCTTTGCCATACTGGCAGACGACGCAAAGAGGATCTCGAAGGCTCCCGGGGTTGGTGCCAAGACCGCCAGGAAGATCATTCTGGAACTGAAGGACAGGCTGGATCTGGAGGAAGCTTTTGAAAAGAAGCTTTCATCCGGGCACGCCATGCAGGAAGTATCTGCAGCTGCCGGAAGCCAGACGGTGCAGGATGCAGTGGAAGCGCTGGTGGCTCTGGGCTATGGAAGCACGGAGGCATTGAAAGTGGTTCGTTCGGTGAACCCGACGGAGGATATGGATGTGGAAACGATCCTGAAAGAAGCACTGAAGCGGATGGCATTCTGAGACAGGCAGATGATATGGAGACGCCGGACAGAATAGAACGATAGAAGCGAGGAATGTGGGACAGGGATGAGTGATCGGAGAATCATTACAACAGATGCAGCAGAGGAGGATATCCGGATCGAGGGAAGCCTTCGGCCGCAGAGTCTGACGGAATACATTGGACAGGAAAAGGCTAAGAACAACCTGAAAATCTATATAGAAGCGGCAAAGTCCAGAGGGGAGCCTCTGGACCATGTGTTGTTTTACGGACCGCCGGGGCTTGGGAAGACGACGCTGGCAGGGATCATTGCCAATGAGATGGGAACTCATATGAAGGTGACGAGCGGTCCGGCCATAGAGAAGCCCGGGGAAGTGGCGGCAGTCCTGAATAACCTGCAGGAAGGGGATGTGCTGTTCGTGGATGAGATCCACCGGCTGAACCGGCAGGTGGAGGAGGTGCTCTATCCGGCCATGGAGGATTATGCGATTGATATCATGATCGGAAAAGGAGCTTCTGCCAGAAGTATCCGTCTGGATCTGCCGAAATTTACGCTGGTGGGAGCGACGACCAGAGCCGGGCTTCTGACCGCGCCCCTTCGGGACCGTTTCGGAGTTGTACATCATCTGGAATATTATACCGTAGCGGAGCTGACAACGATCATCCGGCGGTCTGCAGAAGTGCTGGATGTGGAGATCGACGGGGAAGGCGCCGTCGAGCTGGCGCGGCGTTCCAGAGGAACCCCAAGGCTTGCGAACCGTCTGTTAAAAAGGGTCCGGGATTTTGCACAGGTAAAATATGACGGCAGGATCACGCAGGAGGTGGCGGTTTTTGCGCTTGACCTGCTCGAAGTGGACCGTCATGGCCTGGACCAGCTTGACCGGCGTATTCTCCGGACCATTATTGAAAAGTTTGCAGGAGGCCCTGTGGGACTTGATACGCTTGCAGCTGCGCTGGGAGAAGACGGAGGGACGCTGGAGGATGTCTATGAGCCGTATCTGATCCAGAATGGATTTTTAAACCGTACTTCCCGGGGGAGAGTGGCAACCGAACAGTCCTACGATCATTTGGGGATTGCTTTCCCGCAGTGAGTTGAGTATAATGTTCACATAAGCAATAAGCAGTGCACATGTACGTAAAAGGGGATTTTATGGCGAAAAAAAACACAGCGGAAGTACTGATTAACGGCAAAATATATACAATCAGCGGTTATGAAAGCACCGCGTATCTGCACAAGGTCGCAACCTTTCTCAACGAGCTGGAGGAAGATATTTCCAAAACGGAGAATTACAATATGCTCTCTCCGGATGAGAAACAGCTTCTGAAGAACATGAATCTGGCAGATGTCTATTTTAAGGCAAATGATGCCAGAGAGGAACTGGAGCATCAGGTGGAGGATAAAGACAGAGAGATCTACAGTCTGAAGCATGACCTCATTGATGCAAGGCTGGAGAAGGACAAACTCCTTCAGCAGATTAAGGAACTGGAGACGAAGCTGGCAGAAGAGCAGAAGCGCCGGATTCGTGCGGTAAAATCAACAGAGCTCAGAAAGCTTCGCAAACCCGAGCAGAGATTATAGACACCGGATACAGACAAACCTTATGGCTGTTGCAAAACAGTTCCTGCTTTCACAGGGCAGGAGCCATATTTTGCGGCAGCTCCTTTTTTTAAATACCAGATACAGATTTACAGAAACAGGGAGAAAATCATGGACAGAAAGCTGGAGGTACTGGCCCCTGCAGGGTCATTTGAAAGTTTAAAAGCGGCAGTTATGGCAGGTGCGGATGCGGTCTATATGGGAGGCAGCCGTTTCGGAGCGCGGGCGTATGCAGATAATCCCGAGGGAGACCGTCTTCTGGAAGCAGTTGATTATGCGCATCTGTATGGTGTAAAGCTGTATCTGACCATCAATACGCTTCTGAAGGAACAGGAGCTTTTGGAGGAACTGTACGATTATCTTCTGCCCTGTTATGAGCATGGACTGGATGCGGTCATTGTACAGGATATGGGGGTGATGCAGGCAGTTCGGAAGTGGTTTCCGAACCTTCCTGTGCACGCCAGTACCCAGATGACCCTGTGCGGTTCGGGCGGAGTCCGTCTGCTGAAGGAAGCCGGAGCCAGGCGCGTGGTACTGGCGCGGGAACTTTCTCTTGCGGAGATTGCCAGAATCCATCAGGATACCGGGATGGAACTGGAATGCTTTGTCCATGGAGCACTCTGCTACTGTTATTCCGGACAGTGCCTGTTCAGCAGCATTCTGGGAGGAAGAAGCGGCAACCGCGGGCGCTGTGCACAGCCCTGCCGTCTGGCATACGAAGCGGCGGATGACAGAAAGACCGTCTCCGGAAAAGGAGCACAGACGCTTTTAAGTCCAAAAGATCTCTGTGCCATAGACCTGATTCCGGAGATTGCAGAGGCCGGCGTGTATTCTCTGAAGATCGAAGGACGGATGAAGCGGCCGGAATACACGGCGGGCATCGTACGTATCTACCGGAAATATGTGGACCGGTATCTTCGGTATGGAAAAAAGGATTATCAGGTGTCCGAAGCAGACAGAAAAGAGCTGCTGCTGCTGTTTAACAGAGATGGTTTTTCCAGCGGGTACTATACACAGCACAATGGCAGGAATATGATGGCGCTGTCAGAACGTACGCGGTCAGACAGAGAAAAGAAGGCTTATGAGGAGCTGCTCCTTTCTCTTCGCAAAGCATATATAGAAACAGAGAAAAAGATCCCCATAGAGGGGTATCTGTATGCGAAAGCAGGAAATCCTCTGAAGCTGGAAATTATGACGGCGGACAGGAATATGGAAATAACTCATAAAGGGTATGGACAGACGGTATTCGGAGCGTGCCCCGAGCCTTCCAGGAACCGTCCCATGGAAGCAGAGCAGCTGGAGAAACAGTTAAGAAAGACCGGCCATACACCGTTTGCGTGGACAAAACTGCATATCAATATGGAAGGAACGCTGTTTGTTCCCGTTCAGGCGCTGAACAGTCTTCGAAGGGAGGCTCTGCAGCAGCTGCAGGAAAGCATGATTCAGTCCTTCTTCCGCACGGATGCGCCCGGACGTGCCGCCGGGGAAACAAAGGAGAAACCGGACCTCGATTCCCTGCCGGGACAGAAGAGACAGGAAGGGATACAATCCTGTCCGGATCCGATCCGGCTGCATATTTCTGTGGAATCGAAGGAACAGCTTCTGGAAGTGCTCTCATATGCAAAGCAGCTGCGGCAGAAACAGGAGATTCCGCTGGATGCAGTCTATGTGGATGCGGAAGGGATGGAAGAAGAACTTGAGGATGCCGTCGGGCAAATCCACAGAGAGGGACTGAAGGCGTACGTCCTGCTTCCGGCGGTGTTCCGCAGGAAGACCGTAGAGAGATATGAAAAAAGAAGTCATTTCTGGACTTCTCTTCCGGCAGACGGTTATGTTCTGAAAAATATGGAAGAATATGAATATATCCGGCAGATCGGCCGGGAGAAAGAGCTGATTCTGGACCACAATGTCTATACGTTCAATACAGGCAGCCGCAGATTCTGGCAGGAAAAGGGGGTCCGGATGCAGACCGGCCCGCTGGAGCTTAACAGCAGGGAACTTGCAGAGCTTTCGGATGAAAACAGCATACAGATTATATATGGAAGGTATCCGATGATGACCACTGCCGGATGCCTTCATAAAACACTGGACTGCTGCCGGAACAGAGAGGAACTCTGGTATCTGAAGGACCAGTATCACAAAAAGTTTCCGGTGAAAAATTTCTGCAGGGACTGTTATAATATCATCTACAACAGCCAGCCGGTATACCTGCTGGATCGCATGGAAGAGCTTAAGAAAACAGGCGCAGGGGCATACCGCATCATGTTTACAACAGAAAAGAGAGAAGAAGTGGAGCAGATTCTGACGCAGTGGTGCGGACATGAAAAGGCCCGGACGGATTTTACAAGAGGACACTGGAAACGGGGCGTTGAATAAGATGGTGAATGTAATTACCGAATTATCCAGATATGCCATGACCTTATTTCTGGCATTATATACACTGCTGGGCTTTCAGCTGGTGCGAAGGCAGGAGGAGGAAAAACGTGCTGCATTGCGGCAGCAGGATTTTCTGCTGTTTTTCCTGCTTCTCATGGGGAATCTGATCCTGTATCTGAATACTGGAAATGAGAAGGTGATCTGTTTCTGCGGAGTGCAGCTGCTTCTGTCGATGGGCTTTCTGACCATGCAGCATGTGATTTATCCCAAATCAGACCGTCTTTTAAACCATAATCTGCTGGTTCTTCTGAATGTGGGATTTCTGATGCTGGCACGTCTGTCCTTTGATAAGGCGGCCAGACAGTTTGAGCTGGCGGTACTTGCCGCAGGGCTTACCTTTCTGCTTCCGTGGATTATAAGAAAATCCGGAAGGCTGAGAGGATACTACTGGTGGTACGGAGCGGCAGGATTTGGACTTCTGACGGCTGTTCTGATTGCGGGAAGCTTAAGCTTTGGTGCAAAGCTTGCAATCACCATACGCGGGATTACATTTCAGCCGTCGGAATTTGTCAAAATCATGTTTGTATTTTTTCTGGCAGGGATGCTCTATGAGACACAGGATTTCCGCCGGGTTGTCATAACGACCTGTGCGGCGGCAGCTCATGTGCTTGTCCTGGTACTGTCCAGGGATCTTGGGGGAGCGCTGATCTTCTTTGTCACGTATCTGGTCATGCTCTACATCGCAACCGGGCAGCCGCTTTATTTTCTGGCAGGACTTCTGGCAGGAAGCGGGGCCGCATGGGTGGCATGGAAGCTGTTTTCCCATGTACAGACCCGTGTACAGGCGTGGAGTGATCCGTTTTCCGTGATTGAACATGGAGGGTATCAGATTACGCAGTCTCTGTTTGCCATTGGGACAGGAGGGTGGTTCGGCCTCGGTCTGGGACATGGCATGCCATATAAGATTCCGGTAGTGGAGGAAGATTTTATATTTGCAGCCATTGCAGAAGAATTTGGCATACTGTTTGCAGTTTTCCTGATTTTTGTGTATCTGTGCAGTTTCTATATGATCTTTAATATCGCCATGTGCCTGAAGGACAGCTATTATAAGCTGGTTGCGGCAGGACTTGGAACTCTGGTGATCTTTCAGGCGTTTCTCTCTGTGGGCGGAGTGATCAAATTCATTCCCTCAACCGGCGTGACGCTTCCTTTTATCAGCTATGGAGGAAGCTCTCTGGTCAGTATGTTTGCCATATGGGCAGTCATACAGGGGATGTATCTGAAACGAAGTGACGAGGTGTCGGGCAATGAAAAAGAAGCAAAAAAAGAAAAGCGTAAAAAAGCAGACAAAAAGAACAAATAACCGGGAATACAGCAATATTCTTTTGATCTTTACCGGGATTTTTGTACTTATGATCGGATATCTTGTACATTTTCAGGTGGTAAAAAGCAGAGATACGATCAACAATCCGTATAATGCCAGGCTGGAGACCTTCGGGCAGCGGGTGATCCGCGGCAGTATACTGGCGGCGGATGGACAGCTTCTGGCATATACCAGAGTAGAAGAGGACGGAAAAGAGACGAGAGTCTATCCTTTTGGATGCACGTTTTCCCATGTGCTCGGGTATTCGGAGTATGGAAGGACCGGGATCGAAGAGCTGGGAAATTTCCAGCTTCTGACCTCCAACGCCTATTTTGTGGAAAAATTCATCAATGAACTGAAGGAACAGAAGAATATCGGCGATTCACTGGTGACCACACTGGATGTGGATCTGCAGACAGCGGCGCATGATGCGCTGGGAGAGCGGAAGGGAGCAGTGATCGTACTGGAGCCGTCCACAGGCAATGTGCGGGCGCTGGTGTCAAAGCCGGACTACGATCCCGGGCAGGTGGCGGTCCGGTGGGAAGAACTGAGCAGTTCCAGGGACAGTGTGCTTCTGAACCGTGCCATGCAGGGACTGTATCCCCCAGGGTCCATCTTCAAGACGGTTACACTTCTGGAATACATGAGAGAACATGCGTTTGATGCGGAAGATTTCACGTTTCTCTGTGAGGGAAGGGTATCCATTGAAAATTTCTCCATCGGATGTTATCACGGCAACCGGCACGGGGAGCTGGATCTGAAGACTGCGTTTGCGAAATCCTGCAACGGTGCATTTGCGGATATGGGGCGTTCCTTTCATGTGGCTTCGTTCCGGAATCTGACAGAACAGCTTCTGTTTGACTCGGAACTGCCTCTGGCATTTCCTTACAGCAAAAGCTCCTTTCAGCTGCAGCCATCGGATTCGGAGGCGCTGCAGATGATGACAGCCATCGGTCAGGGGCATACGCTGGTGACACCCATGCATATGGCCATGCTTATGGCGGCTGTGGCCAATAACGGCGTTCTGATGACGCCCCGGTTTCTGGACCGGACGGAGAACTATACAGGAGCGACGGTGGTGGAGCGGTATCCGGTTGCAGAATACGGGGCTTTGATGACAGCGCAGGAGGCAGCGATTCTTCAGGAGTACCTGCGGGCTGCAGTGGAAGAAGGAACGGCGTCTGCGCTTCAGAGCGACCGGTATACGGCGGCCGGAAAGACCGGGACTGCTGAGTACAGCAGCGACAAAAACAAAAGCCATGCCTGGTTTACCGGTTATGTATCCGGCGGGAAACCGGATCTGGCGGTCTGTGTCATTATGGAAGGAGCAGGTTCCGGCAGTGAGTATGCGGTGCCGGTGGCGAAGCGGATTTTTGATGCGTATTATGCGGAAGAATAAACCGGAATAAACTTTATACTCCGGATGTGCTATCCTTTATCCAAAGGGGAGGATAAAACATGGACAACGAATTATTACAGGCCATATCGGAGCTGATGGACAGAAAGCTGGACCCCGTCACAGACGACTGGACAAAATGGATACCGTTTTAGAGTTGCTGAAGATACACAAAATGGGGATGTGATTTTTACGGCATCCGGTTAAAACCGCATAACCATACTGCTTGCGGAATGAGTGTAAAGTCGATGGAATACCACGGACTTTACACTCTTTTTGCAACTCTACTTTACGTAGATTGTCTTTTTTGCCGTATCTGTGCTACAATCCGGACATAAAAGCTCTGCCAGGCAGCGCCGGTTCCTGTGGATTCAGTTCCTGCCTGCAGGTCCGGATATCGGTATCTGCCGGATCACAATGCCCGGCATTGTGTCCCAACACCGGCAGCAGATGACGGATCGACAGGATTGAACCCACAGGAACCGGCACTGGGAACAGAGCCGGATTCTACATGGCAGATGCGGATCAGGAGGAACAGGTATGGACAATATCATGTTTGGAAAATTCATCCGGAAATCCAGGAAGGAAAAGGGACTGACACAGAAGCAGCTGGCGGAGCAGCTCCATGTATCGGATAAGACCGTTTCCAAATGGGAAAACGGCGCCGGATTTCCGGATATTAAGCTTCTGGAACCGCTGGCAGCGTGTCTGGAGGTAAGTCTTCTGGAACTGATGCAGAGCGAGCGGGTGGAGGAGACGAAGATCGACCGGGAGGATGCGGAGCAGGCGGTGGCAGAGACGGTTTTTTGGTCCGAACAGGCAGAAAAAAGACGGCGCCGGATGTGGAAGGTGAAGCTTCTGCTGGGTGCCTGTGCATGCGTAATCTGCTATCTGCTGTGGACAGGAGTTCGTTATCTGTTCAGAGGAGGGGAGAAGATGCCGGTAAAGGAAGGAGCGTGGTACGGGGATCCGGTCACGTTTTATGTGTGGGCAGGGCTGCTGGCAGTGCTGTGCGCAGCGGCGGCCGTCTGTATTTTGTGGAAGGACGAACCGACCACGGATGTGAAAATCGGACGGCATAAGGTAAAGGGCGCCCTGACGATCCTGATGGACATGCTGGTGGTACTGCTTTTACATACGTATCTGTCCGGCATTGCCAATAATCAGGAGCAGCTTGTGCGGCTTCCGGAACTGCTTCCCATCCATGCGTTTCTGACCAGTGCGGACGGCAGCAGGCAGGCGGGGCTTTTTATCCGGGAGGAAGTGGTGGATGGTCTTCAGGCTTCCGGTTATGTGAAAGAACTGGAACTGACTGTACGGATGGAGGCCGGACTGGGAGCGCTTTCTGCCGGAAGCGGACAGAAGCCGGATCTGTATCTGGAAGGCGTCAATTGTCTGGAAGCCCTTGGAGGGATTGAAGAAGCGGATGTGGTCTGGAATACGGGGGAAGACGGGACATTTCTTACAGGAGCGGAAGCAAAATGCATCGTGTCTGAGGAGCTTTTTGAGAAATACGGCTGGAAGCTGGGTGAGACGATTACGCTTGGCCAGTATTATTACGGACGGGAGGACGAAAAATATGCCTGGACGTATACAGCGCCGCTGGAGACGGCAGACTACGAGATCGTCGGATATACGGATCTGAAAAATGCCGGACTGGATACTTATATGGTTTTTCCGGATATTGTGCTTCCCTTCGGGACTGTCCGGGAAATTTTTCACAGACAGGAGCTTCCGTTTTTTGCGGATTCGGCGTCCTTTGATGTGGCGAATGCTCTGGAACTCAATGAATTCAAGCAGGAGATGAAGGATCTGTCGCTTCGGAATGTTTCTCTCATGTCGGAGGACTATTCTCTGAACGGGGTTGCTCTGAGCCTGAATGATGCCATGTTCATCAATACGGCAACGCATCTGCGCAGGGTGATCGATGCGGTCCGGGCATTTTTCCCGTTCCTGCTGATTCTGATTGTCTGTGTGGGCTATCTGGTTACCCTGCTTCTGCTTCAGAGCCGGAGAAACGAGATGGCGCTTCTTCGTTCCCTGGGGCTTGGAAGATGGAGATGCTTCCGGATCTTTTTCACCGAGCAGCTGATTCTGGTGGTTACAGGGGTGGTGGCAGGGAGCGTGCTTTCCGTTCTGATTCAGGGAAATTACGGCGGAAGTTCGGTGCTGACCGGATGCCTGGTGGGCGTCTTTTACCTGCTGGGCAACAGTCTGGCGCTGTGGAAGCTGATGCAGGTCAGTGTGATGGAGGCGCTGTTTCAGACGGAATGACCGTGACAGGCAGTGCACGGACAGATAAAAAACAGAACTTTGGAGGGGATCAGATGGAGATTTTACGAGCGGAACATGTATCTTACAGTTATCAGACAAAGTATCAGAAGGTGGAGGCGGTTCGGGATGTAAGCTGCGTCTTTGAGCAGGGGGGATTCTATGCCATTGTCGGGGAGTCCGGAAGCGGCAAAAGTACATTTCTCTCCCTGCTGGCGGGGCTGGATGTGCCTTCGGAAGGAACGATCTATGTACAGGGCCGGTCTCTTGGAGACATGGACCGGGACGCTTACCGGCTGAACCAGGCGTCGGTGGTCTATCAGTCCTTCCATCTTTTTCCGCTTCTGACGGCTCAGGAAAATGTGATGCTGCCCATGGAATTTAAGAAGGTGAAGAAGCGGGAGGCGTCAGAGCGGGCAAAACAGCTTCTGGAACGGGTGGGACTGAAACCGGGGATCTTAAAGCAGTTTCCGAAAATGATGAGCGGAGGGGAGCAGCAGAGAGTGGCTATTGCCCGGGCAGTGGCGGCAGGCGGCGAGATCATCCTTGCCGACGAGCCCACCGGGAATCTGGATTCGGAAAATGAGAAGAAGATCGTGGCGCTTTTAAAAGAACTGGCGCACGAAGACGGTTATACGGTGATCGTGATCACGCATAATCCCGGTGTGGCAAAAGAGACGGATCATGTGTACCGGATGAAGGATGGGGCGCTTTCACAGGAGCGGTGAAACGGCGGCAGGCAGAAAGGCGGCATCGGATCTTCCGGCCTGTATGCCGGAAGGAAAGCAGCCATTCAATCGGCATCATAGACAGGACAGGAGATTGATATGATTATGAAAAACAGTATCCGGCAGCTTCTGCGGATGAAGGGAAGGGCAGTTTTATTCCTGCTTCTGCTCTTCTTTGCATCAGGACTTTTCAGCATCGGCAGGGGCTTCTGGATCATCAATCAGGAAAAAACAGAAGCGTATGAAGGTACTTTTAAGACCATTGGCCTGGTGGAGCAGAAGGCGACTGCCATTGAAAAAAGAGAAGAGTGGGATCCGGAGACAGGGGAGTATAAAATTTATCCTGTAAAAGTGTTCCGTTCGTATCATTCGCCGGATGTGCTGAATTTTGAAGGAGCGGATTACCTGGCCGGTCCGGAGAAAAGGATCACTTACGGAGCATACTGGCCGGACTATGACGTGTATGGCAGGGACAGCAATGTTCAGGACAGCGGTCTGCGGCTTGGTTTTATTCTGGAGGTAACGCCGCTGGAGGATGGCGTACTGGATCACACGATGAAAGTCCGGGTGGAAAAGGTGTGGAAAGGCAGAGGCGTCCGGGAGGGGGATATCATCCGGGTATGCGATCACTTTAATCCAAAGCCGGATATGATCTATGCGGATAAAAGATATGTGATGGATGTATATGATTCTTATGGAGGACACATGGAAGGCGGTCTGGAATTCTGTCCGGGAGTGGCGATTCAGTCCATGCAGATGGATGCGGATGGGAGACGGATACCGGATGAAGTAGAATCCGGTTATTTTTACGAGGAAGTAACGGAAGATTTCTGGGAGTCTGACAAAAGCAGACGATGGCGGAATCTGCTGGAAGTATGGGATTACCCAAATCATATCCTTCCCGTTACCGGAACCTGTGACATCGGACTTCTGATGCCTTTTTATACCGGGGAGGCGTATCTGGTCTCCGGCAGGGATTTTACGGAGGAAGAGTATGCCCAGGGGGAAAAGGTCTGCCTGATTCCGGAGGTTTTCGCCAAGAAGAACGGGCTGAAAATCGGAGATCAGATCCGGCTGCCGCTTCTGGTGGCGGATCATGCATATTCAGCAGGAATCCGGTATTCCACTTCCGGCGGCGCCAGTTACTCATTCCTGAATGCCAAAGGAGAGCCCTATGAGGTGTTTGAGGACAGCCAGTATACGGTCACTGGGATCTACGGCGGGAACGCCGGCATGCTGGAGGAGTATGGAATGGGATATCAGGAAGTTCTCATTCCCGGCCGTTCCGTCAAAAACAGTGATGCAGACAATATTGTGTCTTATGGTCCCATGAAAGGCAGTACGACTGCCTTTCAGATCGAAAACGGAACCATCGAGGAATATCTGGCGAAATGGAGTCAGCTTGGGATTGACGATGTGGAGATCACATTTTATGACAGGGGATACACGGAGCTGGAGGCGAACATCAGCAATATGGGGCAGATTGCCCGGATTCTGATCACGGCGGGCATGGTCATGATTCTGATGGTCCTGGGATATTTTTCCTGGATTTTCATCCTGCGCCAGAGGGAACGGACCGCTGTGGAGCGTTCTCTGGGATTTGCGAAGCGGCACAGCTTTTTCTCTCTGTTCTGCGGAATCTTCCTGCTTATGCTTCTGGGAAGTGCTGCAGGATGCACGGCTGGAAGCTGTCTGGCGGGAAGGCTTTCCGGCAGCCTGGGACAGACCATTTACTATGATACTTCCTTTGGCAACAGCGGCAAATCGCTGACGGCAGCGGCAGCAGTGGAAGAGACGGATACAGATGTTCTGGATAATCCGCTTCTGGCGGCGTGTCAGAACGCGCTTCTGATCCTGGCGGCAGGCAGCATGATCTCCGGTGCGGGGATTGTCATCAATCTGAGACAGGAGCCCATGCAGATGTTCGAAAGCAGGAAGGAATAGGCTGCAGAATGTCAGATGCTGACAGTATAAAAGGTATTGACAAAATACTGAAAAATGATATTATGTACTGGCGAGGAGATTTCCTTAAAAAAGCATCTGCCCAGGCAGTAAGGGGTAAGATGCAGAACTGTAAAAGGAGAGAGAATTATGAAAAAGAGAAACCGATTTCTTGCGCTGATGCTGGCAACAGCAGTGTCCATGTCAATGGCTGCATGCGGAAACAGCGGCGCAGACAGTGAGACATCCAAAGAAGCCGGCGTGGAGGCGGATGCGGACGCAGGAAGCGACGCAGCAGAGGATGCGGATGCCGAAGCGCCTGCAGAGCAGGAAGAGGCAGATCCGTTTGCGGCTGCGCAGGAGAACATGAAAACGATCACCAGTCTTGATGCGCTGATGGTCATGGAGATGGATATGGTGGTCAGCGCCAATGGCCAGGAGCAGAGCGTGGAGAGCGTTACGACGATGGATATGAGCCGCATCTATGATCCGCTGCAGATGAGCATGGATATGACGGTGGATGCCGGTGAAGCAGGAAGCATGACCACAACGATGTATGTTGAGAATACAGACGATGGCTGTATGGCCTACATGAACAACGGCAGCGGCTGGCAGTCTCAGGAAATTTCCCTGATGGATGTGGATCAGTATGATTTCAGTGCGGACATGGGACTCTATCTGAGCGGAGACTATAACTTCCAGTCAGAAGGAAAAGACGAAGTGGACGGCGCGGCTGCCTATAAATATACAGGAACCGTCACGGGCGACAAGATGAAGGAGCTGATGCTTTCTTCCGGCGCTCTGGATTCTGCGAACCAGCTTGGCATGGATACCAGCCAGGTTGACAGCATGCTGGACGACCTGGGAGAACTCACGATTGATCTGTGGATCGATGAGGCAACGCTCTATCCTGTGAAATATGAGATTGACATGACAGGGGCGATGGATACTTTGATGACCAATATGATCGCTGCCATGGGAGAGCAGGGCGAAGGGCTTTCCATGAGCATTCCGAAGATGGCGGTCAGCATGACCTGCTCCAATTATAACGGAGTGACGGAGATTGCCATTCCGGAGGAAGCAAAGGCAAACTGAAAAAGATGATGTATGAGAGATCCTTTCCGGGATCTGCAGGCAGACGGCTGCCGCAGATTCCGGGAGGGATTTTTTTGTACAACCCAGCCTTGCCAATTGTCTCAAAAGGTGTTAGACTATACCTAGTCTATGGGACACACCAATCGACAGGAGGAATTGCAGTGATAGAAGCAACGAGCTGTGGCGGTGTGGTAATATTTCGTGGCAAGATCCTGCTCCTGTACAAGAACTACAAGAACAAATATGAGGGGTGGGTTTTGCCGAAAGGAACTGTAGAACCGGGGGAAGAGCATCACGAGACAGCAGTCCGGGAAGTCCGGGAAGAAACAGGAGTGAATGCGAGAATTGTAAAATACGTTGGAAAGAGCCAGTATACGTTTAATGTTCCGGAAGATGTGGTGGAAAAGGATGTATACTGGTATCTGATGACGTCAGACAGTTATTACAGCAAACCACAGCGTGAAGAGTACTTTATGGATTCCGGATATTACAAATTTCATGAAGCATATCATTTGTTGAAATTTCCGAATGAAAAGCAGATTCTGGAAAGAGCATACAATGTATATATCGAGATGAAGAAAAGTAGTCTTTGGGGAAACCGCAGACAGCAGAGTCAGGAATAAAAGGGACCGTTGCAACGGTCCCTTTAAAAAAGGCAGGATGAGAGATGAGATGGTATCGGGAACTGTATACGGGACCGCATGCAGGAGAGAATATTCAGAGGATCAGGAAGAAGGCGTCCGCCGGCCGGTGGATGGCCGGAGTGTATTATATTACGCCTGCTTCTGTTCCGGGCAACCTTCTGGATATTTTTCATAATGGAATGCTTGCACAGCCGCTGTTTTCGGAAACACAGTGTATGGATGTCATCGGCGTGGCTCAGGGCAGGATGGAGGCTCTGCGGCTGGCAGAACAGATCCTGTGGGAGCTGTATCAGAAAACAGGAGGATTTGATATCCGGTCTTATTTTCAATCAGAGGATTTTGTGGAGGATTAAAGAGCATCCGTATGCTGCATGTCATATTATTAATTTTAAAAATATTGGGAATCATTTTTCTTGTAGCGGTCGGATTTTTCCTGCTGTCCGTGTATGCGGTCTTCTTTTCGGCGATTCCTTATCGGATCGAAGTAAGGAAAAAAGAGGACATTCAGATGAAAGTCTTTGCATCCTGGTTCTTTCGGATCGTCACGGTCCGTTTTCAGATGGACCATGAGAGCGGATGGGAACCGGTATTCCAGATGAGGCTTCTGGGGTATCCGCTGTGGCAGAATGTGGAAGACGGCGCGAGATGGAAAAGGCTGAAAAGATTCCGGAAATGGCTGAAAAAGAAGTTTCAGTCAAGGTGGAGGCAGGAAAGGGCGACAAAACCGGCGGAAGAACAGCCGGTCCGGGAAGAGCCTGCAGGCGAAGAACCGGCGCAGAACATGGAAAGTCCGGCAGAAGATCCGGCTGAAAAAGCAGATGAAGCAATGACGGTATGCGAAGACCCGGAAGAAAACGGTATTCCGCCTTCGAAACAGAGGAAAGAAGCAGCACCGGCAGATCACACCGAACACAGAAGGAAGGCAAAAAAGAAGACGGTTTTTGAGAAGGCCGGCTATGCATGTTACCGGGTTTGTGATAAAATAAGACAAATCTGGAAAAAAATCACAGGACTCGGGAGCCGGATTCAAAATATCGGGAAGCGGAAGGATACGCTTCTGGAATTCTGGAATCTGGAGGAGCACAGGCGTGCAAGAGAGGCGGTTTCTGGAGAGATCCGTTATCTTTGGAAGAAGCTGCGGCCAAAAAAGGTCAGAGGAAGGATTACCTTTGGTTTTGCGGATCCGGCTGACACAGGGATCTGTATGGGCGCTGCGGGCATGCTGTGTGTATGGTATCCGAAGAGGCTTGAGATCGTGCCGGATTTTGATCAGGAGATCCTGGAAGGGGAGATCCTGCTGAAGGGAAAAGCACGTTTTTATGTCATTGTCCGTGTGCTGTGGAGGATTTATACGAATGAAGACATTCGTCACATGTATCGTCACTGGCAGGAATTATAGGAGGTTCTTATGAGCGAAAAAAACAGTAATAATTTTGAGACAACCGTTTCTTCCCTGTTTCAGGGGATGGATCATTTTATCTCCAGCAAGACGGTGGTGGGAGATGCGATCACGGTAGGTGACACGATCATCCTTCCGCTGGTGGACGTGTCATTTGGGGTCGGCGCAGGAGCAAGCTCCAGCGACAGCAAAAACAACGGCGCCGGCGGCCTGGGCGGCAGGATCTCTCCGAGTGCCGTGCTGGTCATCAAAGACGGGAATATCCGTCTGGTCAATGTGAAGAATCAGGATGCAGTGACCAAGATTCTGGATATGGTGCCCGATGTCATCAACAAATTCACATCCGGAAGAACCAAAGACACTTCGGATCCGGAAGTGGACAGGGCAGTGGATGAACTTTTGAACCAGTAAGATATCTTTTGCGGTGTAAAGTGCAGTTTGATGGAATATTTTTACGAAAAGCAGGCTTTTGATAAAAAAATTTTGTAATTTTATAACAAAGGCTTGCTTTTTTCGCGGAAATTGGATATGCTGTAAGTGTATTTGATACAAATACATTTACAGCGATTTTTCTTTGTGTCACGGACAAGATTCCGCATCAGACGGAATTGTGCAGACTCCATACGGCGCCGGGATATGCAGGGGGGATAAGGGGCAATCGCAGAAAAAAATTATGGAGAGAAATACGATGGAAAAGAAAAAACTGGGCCTTGTGCCAAAACTTATTATTGCGATCATTCTTGGTATTCTGTTTGGACAGTTTCTGCCGGAGAGTGTCTGCCGGGTGGTGGTCACTGCATCCAGCCTGTTCAGCACCTTTTTGAAATTCGTGATTCCGCTGATGATCGTTGCCTATGTAACCATGGGAATCGCAGATCTGAGCCAGGGAGCAGGGAAACTCCTTCTGATCACGGTCTGTCTTGCTTACGGTTCCACGCTGATTGCGGGAACCTGCTCCTATCTGGTCGCCAGCGGCCTGTTCCCGAGTTTTATGAGTGCTGAGGCCATGGAGCAGATCGCAGCAACGGCGGACAATTCCCTGAGCGCCTATTTTGGCATTCAGCTTCAGCCGCTTCTGGACACGCTGTCTGCAGTGGCGCTTGCTTTTGTCCTCGGACTCTGCCTGTCCACCATGCGGGGGAAGGAGATCGGAAACAGCCTTTATAACGGCATGAAGGACTTTTCCGGCGTCATCGACAAGGTACTGCATACGGTGATTATTCCGCTGCTGCCTCTTTACATCTGCGGTACGTTTACCGATATGACGAAGTCCGGCAAGACTTTTGCGATTCTGAGTATCCTCTGGAAAGTATTCCTTGTGGTGATTCTCATGCATCTGATCTGCATCGCGATCCAGTTTACCATTGCCGGAACCATCAGCAAAAAGAATCCGGTCATGCTGATCAAAAATCAGATTCCGGGCTATACGACGGCACTGGGGACCCAGTCTTCGGCGGCGACGATCCCGGTCAACTTACAGTGCGCGGAGAAGGACGGCGTGTCCGAGCAGATCCGCAACTTTGTGGTGCCGCTGTGCGCCAATATCCATATGGCAGGCTCCATGATCACGATCACGGCCTGCGCCACAGCCGTCTGTCTGATGAACCAGCTGCCCATCAGTCTTATGACGGTGGTTCCTTTTATCATGACTCTGGGAATTGCCATGGTGGCTTCTCCCGGTGCGCCGGGCGGTTCCATCATGACCGCGCTGCCTTTTCTGTACATGGTCTTCGGGGCAGAAGCAGGCAATCCGGACGGACCGATCTGCGCGATCATGGTTGCGCTGTACATTACGCAGGATTCTTTCGGCACTGCATGCAATGTATCCGGAGACAATGCCATCGGTATCATAGTGAATACGATCTATGAAAAATGGATCAGAAAATAAGAGACAGAGGACAGTCATATGAATGTATTTGATATTATAGGCCCCGTCATGATCGGGCCTTCCAGCTCCCATACTGCAGGCGCAGTCCGTCTGGGAAGAGTCGCGTGGAAGATTCTGGGAGAGCGGGCCGTACAGGCCAGGATCCGGCTGTCCGGCTCCTTTGCGCAGACCTGGCGGGGACACGGCACGGACAAAGCGCTGATTGCAGGCATCATGGGCATGCATTCGGATGATGAGCGGATCCGCCGTTCGCTGACGCTTGCCGGTGAGGAAGGGCTTGCATATTCTTTTACCGGGGAGGACATTCCAGGAGCGCATCCCAATACGGCCAGAATCCATCTGAAAGGGGAGAACGGCGCAGAATGCGTGGTGCAGGGAGCCAGTATCGGAGGCGGAAACATTCTGGTCACGGAGATCAACGGCATGGAAGTGTCTTTTACCGGCCAGTACAATACGCTGATGGTGCTGCATCATGACAAGCCGGGCACCATTGCCGCCGTTACGAATTTTATGGCTTATTCAGGAACAAACATCGGCAATTTCCGTCTGACCCGTCCCAGAAAGGGCGGGGAAGCGGTCATGACCATAGAAGTGGACGGCGATGTGGAGGAGAATCTGATCCAGAGTCTGCGCATCCTGCCGAATGTCATCAATGTGGTGCTGATCCGCGCGATCTGAAAACAGAACAGGAAAGGAGCAGCTGATATGCTGGAATATGATTCGATTGCGGCGATCTGTGAAGCCGCAGAGCAACAACAGGTCACCATATCCGCCCTGGTACTGTCCGATCAGGCGGAACAGACGGAGATGCCAGAGGAAGCGCTGTATGAGCGGATGAAAAACAGTCTGTATGTCATGCAGGAGGCAGTGCGGGAGGGGAAAAATCCCGATCTTCGCTCCACGTCCGGTCTGACCGGCGGTGATGCAGCCAGAATGGAAGCCTATGCTGCAGGAGGCGGCATTACAGGGACGTTTCTGAACCATGCCATGGCACGGGCTGTGGCAGTATCGGAGTACAATGCGGCCATGGGCAGGATCGTGGCGTCGCCCACAGCCGGTTCCTGCGGGATTCTTCCGGGTACGGTCGTCACCATGCTGGAGGAAGGCCGGTGCGATGAACATGCTGCGGTCATGGCGCTCTTTACGGCGGGAGCCATAGGGATGGTGATCGCTCAGAAGGCGTCCATAGCGGGCGCGCAGGGCGGATGCCAGGCAGAGTGCGGCTCCGCTTCCGCCATGGCGGCGGCAGCGCTGGTGGAGCTGGCAGGAGGGACGCCTGCACAGGCGGCGCATGCCTGTGCCATGGCCATTAAGAACCAGCTGGGCCTGGTATGCGATCCGGTGGCAGGGCTTGTGGAGATTCCCTGTATCAAACGGAATGTATCGGGCGCCGCCATTGCATTTACCTCTGCGGAGATGGCGCTGGCAGGCGTGAAGAGCAGGATTCCGGTGGACGAATGCGTGCTTGCCATGCGTCAGGTGGGAGACATGCTTCCGTGCTCTCTGAAGGAGACATCGAAGGCAGGACTGGCGGCCACTCCAACAGGGCTTCGGCTGAAGAGGCAGGTATTCGGAGAAACGTGATAAAAAAAAGTAAAATTTTGCTTGCAAATCCTGAAAGATTCTGGTAGAATAACAGGAGTTATGAGTCCAGAGGGCTCAAATAAGCCTAAGGGAGGTGCAATGATGGCGAAATGTGCAATTTGTGACAAGAGTGTTCACTTTGGAAACAATGTGAGTCATTCCCATAGAAAAACCAGCAAAATGTGGAGATCCAATGTGAAATCCGTGAAAGTGAAAGTAAACGGCGGAGCAAAGAAAATGTACGTATGCACTTCTTGCTTAAAGTCCGGTAAAGTGGAAAGAGCTTAATCGGCGGGCATTTAACAGGACTGCATGAAGGGGTTGTCGATGTGACAGCCCTTTTTCTTTATTTCCGTAAGCGGGGTCAGCAGCTGGAAAAACACTGATATCCGCAGAGGATCAGAACGGCAGACAGGAAGATCCGGAGGAACAGATTGTCTTCCGGCAAAAACAGTGTGATAAATATCCCGATACCGATCCAGAACAGGATAAACCCAATGGTTTTTTTCATAAATGGCCGTCCTGATGTCAGAGTTTGTTTATTCTATTTATATGCAGAAGGATGAAAAATAGAAAAAATAAAATTTTATTTCATTTTTACAGGATATCGGGTATAATAGTTAATAATTATGTGTGTCTGTGGAAACGCCGGTGTTTCACAGGCGAATAGAACCGGGAGGTATTCATATGCAGGGACAGATTAGTACGGAACTGGGCAGCATCACCATTGATGCAGATGTCATTGCCACTTATGCGGGCTCTGTTGCGATCGGGTGCAGCGGTATTGTCGGTATGGCATCGCTGGATATGCGGGATGGTCTGATGAAGCTTTTGAAAAAAGACAGCATCAAAAGAGGGATTGAGGTAGCCATCGAGAATAACGAGATCTATCTGGCATTTCATATGATCGTAGCTTATGGAGTCAACATTCCTGTAGTGTCCGAGAATCTGATCGATTCGGTTAAATATCAGGTGGAAGCATTTACCGGTATGAAGATCGGAAAGATTGACATCTTTGTAGAAGGCGTGAGAGTGATTGATTAACGAGGGAGGAACTGCATTGTGATGAAGACAATTGATGCTCAGATGGTTGCAAAGATGTTTCTGGGCGGTGCCAAAAATCTTGAATCCAAAAAAGAGTGGATCAATGAACTGAATGTATTTCCGGTGCCGGATGGAGATACGGGGACGAACATGACGCTGACCATTACGGCGGCGGCAGGCGAGGTCGGCAATCTGGAAGAGCTGAATATGGAGACGCTGGCAAAGTGTATCTCTTCCGGTTCCCTGCGCGGCGCACGGGGAAATTCCGGTGTGATCCTGTCACAGCTGTTAAGGGGATTTACAAAAGGGATTAAGGATCAGGAAGAGCTGGACGTCATTGATCTGGCAAATGCCATGCAAAAAGCGGTGGAGACTGCATATAAGGCAGTTATGAAGCCGAAGGAGGGTACGATCCTGACGGTTGCGAAGGGAGCTGCTTTGAAGGCGGCGGAGCTTGCGCAGAGCATGGAAGACATGGAAGAATTCTGCCGTCTGGTTATTGAGGAAGCGCAGGAGGTCCTGTCCCGGACTCCGGACATGCTTCCGGTGCTGAAGGAAGCCGGCGTGGTGGATTCCGGCGGACAGGGACTGGTGGAGGTGCTGAAAGGATGCTATGATGCCCTTCTTGGCAAGGAAGTGGATTATTCCTTTGAAACTCCGAAAAAAGAAAGCGAGGTCCGGATCAGCGCCCGGACAGAGGCGGAGATCCGTTTTGGATACTGTACGGAATTTATCATCATGCTGGAGAAAGCGTATGATGAAAAGACGGAACTGGAGTTTAAGGCATTTCTGGAGTCTATCGGAGATTCGATCGTGGTGGTGTCAGATGACGATATCGTCAAGGTGCACGTACATACGAACGATCCCGGACTTGCCATCCAGAGAGCGCTTACGTATGGTGCCCTGTCCCGTATGAAAATTGACAACATGCGTCTGGAGCACGAGGAGAAGCTGATCAAGGATGCTTCCCGGATCGCTGCAGAGCAGAAAAAGCAGGACGAAGCAAAAAAAGCAGAAAAGAAAGAAGAACCCCGAAAAGAGATGGGCTTTATCTCGGTATCCATCGGAGAAGGTGTCGGCGAGATCTTCAAAGGACTGGGCGTGGACTATCTGATCGAAGGCGGACAGACGATGAATCCCAGCACGGAGGATATG
Source organism: Lachnospiraceae bacterium (assembly GCA_009774145.1). Lineage (GTDB taxonomy): Bacteria > Bacillota > Clostridia > Lachnospirales > Lachnospiraceae > Hominiventricola. The sequence continues at coordinate 38,453 of VSND01000004.1, forward strand.
CTTGAAGCGATCAGTCAGGTGAACGCCGATCATATCTTCATCCTTCCGAATAACAAGAACATTATTCTGGCAGCCAATCAGGCAGGTTCTCTGACCAGTGACAAGCATGTGATCGTGATCCCGACGAAGACGGTTCCGCAGGGAATTACGGCAATGGTCAATTATATTCCGGAGGAGACGCCGGGAGAGAATGAACTGCGGATGCAGGAGGAGATTCAGAACGTAAAGACCGGTCAGGTGACCTATGCCGTCCGGGATACAAAGATCGACGACAAGGAGATTCACCTTGGAGATATCATGGGGATTGGAGATGACGGGATCCTGGCTGTGGGGAAAGAGGTTCAGGAGACTGCGCTGTCCATGATGGAGGAACTGGTGGATGCGGATTCGGAGATCATCGGCGTCTATTATGGCGAGGAAGTATCTGAAGAAGATGCACAGGCACTTGGAGAAAAGATTGCGGAGAAGTATCCGAATACAGAAGTAGAAGTGCATTATGGCGGACAGCCGATCTACTATTATGTAGTATCCGTTGAATAAGATGAATGAAATTTTTGAACTTCCCGCTCCACAGCTTAAGGTCCTTCTTGCAGATGTCGTGACCCCTGCGCTTCCCGGTTTCACCCACAACGGCGCATACCTCTGGTATTCCTCCTGGGAAAACCGCTGCCGGAAGGTGGTGCGGGTATACCCTCTGAAAGGCGCTGATTATATCTTCCAGTGGGGCCTGTGCTTTGATTTTCTGCCGGTCTTCGGCGAGAGCGGAAGCTGCCGCTATGAGCGTACGGATAAGTCTGTGGGACTGCACCTGTTCTGCTGGCCACCGGGTCATTGGGGTTTTACCATCAGGAGGAGTGTTCCCTGCCGCTTCAGCCGTTTCTGCAGAGACTTCGGCGACGTAGAATCCCAGTTGCTCCAGGCTTTTCATGAGGCTCAGGGTCTTTTTACGCCTTGGTTTCAAAACTGCTGCGGCCTGCACGGTGCCCTGGCCGAGGCCAGGCGCCAGTGCGATGACCCTGCTTCTCAATATAACTGGCCAGGCCCCGACTATGTGAAAGCTTTTCTCCTGGCAGTCAACGGCGATGTGCAGACAGGAATGAAAGTGCTGGATGAGTTCTGGACCAAAAGGGGCGGGGATTTTCCGCCGGCTCTTTATGAAAAACTTCAGAAAAAGCTGCTGGCCTGCGCCGATGGAGGGGATAATATAAACGACCGGAAATGATTGTGTACGGATGGAAAACAGATTATCATTCCACTGATAAATGCAGAAACTGTGCGGAAGGTGTTGCAAAATGGATTTTATTAAAATACTGCGTGAGGATTCTGACCTGTCAGATCTGTTATGCGATGTTTGCGATATGGAAATTTTTCCGGAATTCAAGACGCCGCAGGATGAATCTGGACACCTGTCCTATAATATTTCTGGAAAAACATTTGCCAGAACAGGTTCTGGAAGTGAATATATATTACTTGAAGACGGGTCAATAGGCTTTTGGGGAAGTGAAGGCAAATGCGGCAGAATTGCGGATAACCTGCAGGAGTTTTTTGAATTTATGGTAAACTGCCCCTGTTGGCTGGATTATTTAGATGAAGGAGAATATCAGGACAGGGAGAGCCTTCATGAGTTTGCAAAAGAAGTCTTTGAGGAACATATGGAAAATGCTGCGGATATGGAGTTTGATTTGTCTGAAGCACAGCAGGAACTGGCGGATCGTCTGGGAATAGAGAAGAAAGAGGATGTTGCAGATATATGGATGCGGTTTTATCATTGTACCAGGCGTGAGCCTCGTTTTATCTCAACATATACTGAAAATGACGGCAGTATACACAGCGGTACCGGTTCCGTGTTTGACCGATGAACGCCGTCTTTCACAGGACCTGAACATTCAGCGGATGATTGATGTATGAGGAAAAAGGTATGAAGCTTCAGGATTCGATCATAAAGATCAAGGGAATCGGAGAAAAAACGGCGGTTTCTTTTGCGAAAGTCGGCATTCATACAATTGAAGATCTGATTCAGTATTATCCGCGGGCCTATGAGACATATGAGGAGCCGGCGGCGCTGTCGGATGTGGAGGACGGGAAGAAATATGCAGTCCAGGGCTGTATTCTGTCCGTGTCGGCGGTGAAAAGGTATGCAAAATATCAGGTGTTCACAGCACAGATTCGGGTAGGGCAGGAAGTGATGCAGGGAACCTGGTTCAACATGCCCTTTCTTCGGAACCATTTTCAGCGGGGCGGACAGTATGTTTTCAGAGGAATCGTGTATATCCGGGGAAATCAGTATCGGATGGAGCAGCCGGAATATTATACCCTGGGAGAGTATGACAGGCTGCTCCATGTGATGCAGCCGAAATATCCGCTGACTGCAGGGCTGACCGGGAAGATGGTGGCAAAGGCCGTCCGTCAGGCGCTGGATGGAGAAGAGATCTGTGTAGAAGAATATCTTCCGGAAGATATAAGAAAGAATTATGGGCTCATGCAGGAGCAGCAGGCCGTCCGTCAGGTGCATTTTCCGGTGAATGAAGAAGAGATGCGGATGGCAAGGGACCGTCTGGTATTTGATGAGTTTCTTCTGTTTATTCTGGGAATCCGGAGACTGAAGGAAAGCCAGGGGGAACTTCCGAATGAGGCGAAGATGGCAGAAGCGGAAGAGACAAAGCGGCTGATCGGGGAACTGCCTTATGAACTGACAGGGGCGCAGAAGAAGGTCTGGAAGGAAATTGCTGCGGATATGACGGGAAATCATATCATGAACCGTCTGATACAGGGAGACGTGGGTTCCGGAAAGACAATTCTGGCAGTGCTGGCGCTCATTATGGCAGGGTGCAACGGGTATCAGGGGGCTCTGATGGTGCCTACGGAGGTGCTGGCAAAGCAGCATTTTCAGTCGGTCAGCGAACTGCTTGTCCAGTATCAGATCCCGCTGAAAGCGGTACTTCTGACCGGATCCATGACAGCGAAGGAGAAGAAAGCGGCAGGGGAAGCGATTGCCTGCGGGACAGCGCAGATTGTGATCGGAACCCATGCGCTGATTCAGGAAAAAGTGGATTATCACAGACTTGGACTGGTGGTGACAGATGAACAGCACCGGTTTGGAGTCCGCCAGCGGGAGATGCTGGCGGGCAAGGGACTGCATCCCCATGTGCTGGTCATGAGTGCAACCCCGATTCCGAGGACGCTGGCCATCATCATCTACGGCGATCTGGATATATCTGTGGTGGATGAGCTTCCGGCACACCGCCTTCCCATCAAAAACTGTGTGGTGGATGAGTCCTGGCGTCCCAATGCTTACCGTTTTATGGAAAAAGAGACGGCGGCGGGACATCAGGTGTACATCATCTGTCCAATGGTGGAAGAGAGCGAGGAGATGGAGCTGGAAAATGTCACGGATTATACAGAAAGGCTTCAGAAAATTCTGCCGGGGCATCAGATCGCCTGTCTTCATGGAAAAATGAAACCGAAGGAAAAGAATGAGATCATGGAGCGGTTTGCAGAAGGCAGGATCCAGATCCTGGTATCCACAACGGTGATCGAGGTAGGGATCAATGTGCCGAATGCAACAGTGATGATGGTGGAAAATGCAGAGCGTTTTGGCCTGGCGCAGCTTCATCAGCTCAGAGGCCGTGTGGGGCGCGGAGCGGCGCAGTCCTATTGTATCTTTATGAGCGGCAATAAGGGGAAGGAGACTAAAAAAAGACTGGATGTACTGAACCGGTCCAATGACGGATTTTATATTGCGGGTGAAGATCTGAAGCTTCGGGGCCCCGGAGATTTATTCGGAATCCGGCAGAGCGGAATTCTGGAATTCAGGCTGGGAGATGTGTTTCAGGACTCGAAAGTACTGAAACAGGCTGCTGAAGCGGCGGGCAGGCTGCTGAAAGAGGACCCGGAACTGAAAAAACCGGAACATGAGAGGCTGGCCGGGCGTCTGGAGGGTTATCTGAAAAAGGGCGGAGAGAATCTGAATTTATAAAACATCTGATTTCTGATGTTCCATATAAAACGGCAGAAGCAGGTCTGTTCCTGAAAGCCGCAGGATTAAAAAATCTGTCAGAAAATGAAGGAATTGTCAGTGTATTGTGAAACGGAATGCACATACTATAGTCGTAACAAACAACAACAAATTGCGAAGCACAAAAGATAACCTGTTTCGCAGTAAGGAGGAGTTTATTATGTCTAATTCTACAAACAGAGCAGCAGTACCTGAAGCAAAAGGAGCACTTGACCGTTTTAAATATGAGGTGGCAAGCGAGATCGGCGTGCCTCTGACAGACGGTTACAACGGTGATCTGACTTCCAAGCAGAACGGATCGGTAGGAGGTTATATGGTGAAGAAGATGATCGAGGCGCAGGAGCGCCAGATGGCAGGTAAATAAGACACAGGAAAAAGGGGACGGCATGTGATTGCCGTCCCTTTTCCTGAAGTCCATTCCGTTGTCAGGACATGGGAACCATGATGGTCATTTGAATGATGAAATGCCGGATATATATTTGCAGAAGTAATTGACTTACAGAGGGGGAAAGAAGTAAAATAAAATCAGATTATGCAAAACAAGGAGAAATGTATACATATGGAACAGAAAGCACAGATCAGGCCGCCTGTGGAGGTGCGTTATGAGAAGGAACTTGCGGCGCTTGCGGCTCTGGATACGGGAAAACGTCCTTTGAACTGGAAGCTGTCGCCGAAAGCAGTGAGAACCTTTATTCTGGGAAGCCGGGAGCCTTTGAACTGGAACGGGGAGGAGATACCGGTCCGCAAGAAGTATCTGGGAAATGATGCGTTGGTGGAGCGCTGTATCATCACGCTGGCGGGCAACCGGGGCCTGATGCTGGTGGGAGAGCCTGGAACCGCCAAGACCATGCTGTCAGAGCTTCTGTCTGCTGCCATCAGCGGGACAAGTACCAATACGATCCAGGGGACGGCAGGAACGACGGAAGACATGATCAAATACAGCTGGAATTATGCGCTTCTGCTGGCAAAGGGCCCGGTTCGGGAGGCGCTGGTGCCTTCTCCGCTGTATGTGGGAATGGAACAGGGAATTTTGACCCGTTTTGAAGAGATCACCCGGACGCCGGCAGAGATTCAGGACAGCCTGATCAGTGTGCTCAGCGACAAAGTGCTGAATGTGCCGGAGCTGGGAGAGGAAGGGCTTCTGTTTGCAAAGGCTGGCTTTAATGTGATCGGTACGGCAAATACAAGGGACAAGGGCGTCAATGAGATGAGCAGCGCTCTGAAACGCCGTTTCAATTTCGAGACCGTCATGCCGGTGCGGGATGTGTCTCTGGAGAAGCAGATTATCATCAATGAAGTGGAAGAGCTGGCCAAAGCGGGCCGGATTGACATGCCGGTGGATGAGGATGTGGCGGAGCTCCTTGCTTCCACGTATCATGAGCTGCGGGAAGGAGTCTCTTCCCTGGGACACCGCATTGACCGTCCGGCGTCCGTTATGAGCACGGCAGAAGCGGTGTCGGTCTATTATCAGACCATGATGACAGCCTATTATTATGGAGATTCTCATATGGATCTGGGTTGTCTGGTGCAGAATCTGGTAGGCGCGGTGCAGAAGGAGAACAAAGAAGACCTGGAAAAACTCCGGAGCTATTTTCAGACCGTTGTGCGGGATAAGGGAGGCAAAGAAGGGCAGCTATGGAACAGCTATTACGAGGCGAGAAAATATCTGCGGTAGATACAGGCATGGGAGATCATGCAGACATCGCGCTGTTTTCCGGATGTTATCATCTGGAAAAACCTGTTTTATATTTCCCCATCCGGCACCACAGTCCCGCATGCGCCTGGCATCTGAAAAAGACGATAGAAGACTACAGTCCGGACTGCATTCTGATTGAGGGTCCGCAGAACGCACAGGAACAGATTCCCATACTTGCACATAAGGAGACAAAAGCGCCGGTGGCCCTCTATTATTTTTACAAAGACAAAAAGGGGCTGCTCAGCGAAGAGAAGGAAGACTATAAATGTTATTACCCGTTTCTGGACTTTTCTCCGGAGCTGATCGCGCTTCGGGAAGCGGAAGAACGCGGGATCCACGCAGCGTTTATTGACCTGCCTTATGGGGAGATCCTGATCGGAACGGAGGAAAAGAAAGGGATCCGGACCGAAGGAGAGAAACAGACCTATAACGACGATTACCTGCTGAGCCGGAGCCGTTATCTGACGCTGCTCTGCCAGAAGGCCGGGCTTCGAAATTTTGACGAGCTGTGGGAAAAATATTTTGAGATCGGCGGGCTTTTTCGGACCACGGAGGAGTTTGTGCGGCAGATGAGCGTCTACTGCTATCTGTCCAGAAGCCATACCCCAAGGGAAGAGCTGGAAGCAGACGGGTGCCTTCTGCGCGAGCAGTATATGGCGGAGCGGATCGCAGGGGCATCTGAAGTATATAAAAAAATACTTGTGGTAACAGGCGGATTTCATACATACGGCATCATGGAGCTTCTGAAGGAGAACGACAGTCCGGCAGAACCGGCTGCCGGGAAAAGAAAGCAGAAAGCAGGAGGCAGTGCAGGGTTTCTCCGGTGCACGGCAAAACCGGTCAGGCTTCATGGACTGTCGGATAAGGATCAGGGAGTCTATTCGCTTGCCTATTCCATGGAGGCGGCAGACGCATTGAATGGGTATGCCAGCGGCATGCAGTCGCCGGGCTTTTATCAGCAGGTATGGCAGCGTCTGCTGAAGGAGGGGGTTCCGGACGGGAACTACGAAGCGGCGGTGCTTCATCAGCTGGTAAGCGCGGGGAGGCAGGCAAGACAGAAGAAGGAGAGCCTTTCCTCCTATGATGTCATCTGCGCGCTTTCCATGGCGAAAGGGCTGGCAGCGCTTCGGGGAAAACATGAACCGGGGCTGTATGAACTCAGGGATGCGGCGCTTTCTTCTTTTGTAAAGGGAGAATGCAGCCCGTCTACGGATCTGCCCCTCCGGCTCCTTCACAAACTGAATACGGGAAAGCAGGTGGGAAAGCTCTGTGAGGATGCGCTGCGTCCGCCGCTGCTTCTGGATTTTGAAGAACAGTGCAGAGTTTTCCGGCTTAAGATACAGGCGGCAGGGCAGCAGGAGGTGGTTCTGGAGCTTTTTTCCAAAAAGAAACATCTTGCCATGAGCCGTTTTCTCTATCAGACAGAATTTCTGGGGACAGGATTTGCAAAGAGGACGAAGGGCGCAGATCTTCTGAACCGGAAAGACCGGAACCGGATCCGGGAGACCTGGAACTACCGTTATACCGGACAGGTGCTTTCGGCTCTGGTGGACGTGTCCATGCTGGGCGGTACGGTGGCGGAAGCGTCCCGCACGCGTCTGCTTCGGGATTTTGCCAAAAGCGAGAGCAGCCAGGAGGCGGCAGGGCTTCTGGCCAGAGGTTTTCTCATGGGATTTCTGGAAGAACAGGCGGGTATGGGGATGCATATCCGGGAGGTTCTGGCCGCAGACGGTGATTTCTTTTCTCTGACCGAAGGGTTCTCCCATCTTCGGATGCTGTACGAACTGCAGGAACTGTATGAAGTGGAAGATTCCCTGGAGCTGGAAGACCTGATCGGAGTCTGTTTTCAGAAGATTGTGCAGCTTCTGCCGTCCATGGCGCAGATCCGGGAGGAACAGCAGCAGGCGTGCATGGAAAGCTGCCTGTCGCTCTATCAGATCACGGGCAGAAGCAGCTTTTCTCATTTCCGGCAGATACTTCTGGAGGCTTTTGACCGTCTCCTTTGCCAGCCGGAGATACAGCCGGGACTGGAAGGAACCGTACTGGGACTGCTTTATGGATATGACAGCAGTTATGATGAACGGATTCAGAGGACGGCGGCGGGCTATCTTCAGGGAACGGATGATATGCAGATGAAGAGTGCGGCGTTTCTGCGGGGACTGTTTTATACTGCGCGGGATTTCGTGTTTGTCCGGGAGAACTTTCTGGGCATGATCGACGGGCTTTTGGCGAAGCTGTCAGTGGATGCGTTTATGAAGCTTCTGCCGGAGCTTCGGCAGGCGTTTGGGTATTTTACCCCGCTGGAGACGGACCGGATCGCCAAAAAGGCGGCGGCGCTTCACGGAGTGAAGAAGGAGGAGCTGCTTAAGGGGCGTATGGTATCGCCGGAAGAATACGAATATGGAGAAACGCTGGATGCTTATGCGGCAGAAACGCTGTAAACATGGAAAAGGCAGAGTGTATGTGATTTTCTTTTTTCTGTTTATCTTTTCCGGATTTTTTAGTATAATGATGTTTAACAAGTAAAAACAGGAGGTAATCTTATGGCATTTCCGAAAAATTTTCTATGGGGCGGCGCAGTAGCTGCCAATCAGTATGAGGGTGCATACCTGGAGGATGGAAAGGGCCTGTCGGTACCGGACATGCTTCTGGGAGGAGACGTGAACACGCCCAGGACTTTCCTGCCGGTGTCGGACCCCAATGCTTTTTATCCCAGCCATGAGGCAATCGACTTTTATCATCATTACAAAGAAGACATCGCGCTGCTGGGCGAGATGGGCTTCAAGTGCTTCCGGCTGTCCATCAACTGGGGACGGATCTTCCCGAACGGAGACGATGAGACGCCCAACGAGGCAGGCCTGAAGTTCTATGATGATGTGTTTGACGAGTGCAGAAAATACGGCATCGAGCCGCTGGTTACGCTGTGCCACTATGAGATTCCGTGGAATATTGTAACAAAATATCACGGCTTTTCGAACAGGAAGACCATTGACCTGTTTGTAAAATATGCAGTGACCTGTTTTGAGCGGTACAGGGACAAGGTAAAATACTGGCTGACCTTTAATGAGATCAATATTCCCTGCATGGGCGAGGGCGGAATCGGCAATCTGTACGGGCTTGGGCTTATGGATGAGGAGGATATCAAAGCCACAGAACCAATTAAGCTCAGCGACCTGAAAGGGGATCCGCAGGCCATGTTTGAGGCGCTTCACAATGAATTTGTGGCAAGCGCGATTGCCGTGCAGAAGGGACATGAGATCAATCCGGACTTTATGATCGGCAACATGATCGCCCATGTGACGCTCTATCCGCTGACGCCGAATCCGAAGGATATCTTTGCCTGCTATACAGAGGATAATTTTAAGAACAATATCTGCGGGGATGTGCAGATCCGCGGAGAGTATCCAACCTTTGCGCTCAAGTATTTTAAGGACCATGGAATCGACACTTCCTTTATCACCGATGAGGACAAAGAGACCATAAAGAACGGAGTGGTGGATTTCTATACCTTCTCCTATTACATGACCAACTGCGTGACGACAGATGAAAATGCGGAAAAGACAGCAGGAAATATGTCGCTGGGCGTAAAGAATCCATATCTGAAAGCGTCTGACTGGGGCTGGCAGATCGACCCGCTGGGACTTCGTTATACGTTGAATGTACTTCATGACCGCTATCCGCATACGCCTCTGATGGTTGTGGAGAACGGCTTCGGCGCTTTTGACAAGGTGGAAGAAGACGGAGCGATCCATGACAGCTACCGCATTGACTATTTCCGGGAGCATATCCGCTGTATGGGAGATGCCATCGAGGACGGAGTACCGCTGATCGGCTATACCACCTGGGGACCCATTGATCTGGTTTCCGCAGGGACAGGCCAGTATGCGAAGCGTTACGGCTTTATCTATGTTGACCGCCACGACGACGGTACCGGCGATTTCTCAAGAAGCCGGAAGGATTCCTTCTTCTGGTATAAAAAGGTCATTGAAAGCAATGGGGAAGATCTGGACTGAACCATGGAAAAGATGAGAAACCGAATGACAGGTATCATCTGAATACCAGAAAACGGAGCTGTCTGTGGACAGCTCCGTTTTCTGGTGGTAAAATACAGGTAATAAAAAACTCACACAGGAGGAATCATCCGGATATGAATGTGAATACCGGTCAGTTGAACCGATGGCGGCTGATACTTGGAAGCTATTCCCGGAATCAGATCGGCTTTGGAGATGGTGCGTCTCTGGAAAACGGGATTTCCTGTATGGATCTGGAAGAAGCACTGGATTTTTTATATCACAGGGAACAGGGAGAGGATGTGCGCAGGCAGGGCGGGACAGAAGCGAGCCGTCTGACTGCGGCCACGTGGATCACGCGGATCCGGAAGCTGTTTCCGAAGGAGACCGTGGAGATCCTGGAGCGCCATGCGCTGGATCGTTACGGGATGACCGAGCTTTTGACGGACAGGGAGGTTCTGGAGAAGCTGGAGCCGAATCAGGAGCTGCTGAAGACGATCCTGCAGTTAAAACACCTGATGAAAGGGGATGTGCTGGATACGGCCCGCCGGATCGTAAAACAGGTGGCGGAAGAGATTGCGAAGAAGCTGAATCAGGATATCAGAAAATCACTGCTTGGAAAAATTGACCGCAATTCCAGCAGTCCGGTCCGCTCCATCCGGAATCTGGATATACAGAAGACGATCCGGAAGAACCTGAAGCATTATGACCGGGAAAATAACAGGCTTTTGCTGGAGCAGGTGTACTTTAACGGAAGGACCAGAAAATACAGCCAGTGGCGGGTAGTGATTGCGGTGGATGAGAGCGGGTCCATGCTGGATTCGGTCATCCACAGCGCGGTCATGGCGGGAATCTTCGCAAAGCTTCCCATGCTGGATACAAAGCTGGTGATCTTTGATACGCAGGTGGTGGATCTGAGCAGTCATCTGGAAGATCCGGTAGCAACTTTGATGAGCATCCAGCTTGGAGGCGGAACGTTCATTACCGGGGCGCTGCAGTACTGTGAGACGCTGATCGATCATCCGCACCGGACCATGGTGGTGCTGGTATCTGACCTGTGTGAAGGCGGCAGCGTGTCCGCGCTTCTGGGCGTGAGCCGGGGCATCATAGAGAGCGGCGCCAAACTGATCTGTCTGACGGCGCTGGATATGGAAGCGAATCCGGTCTATGACAGGCACACGGCGCAGAAGCTTGCGGATCTGGGCGCCCATGTGGGAGCCATGACGCCGGAAGCGCTGGGAGACTTTATGGGAAAAATTATGAATGGATAAGAGCGGTCAGGAGGATTCCGGGATGGATACATTAAAAGAGATGCTGAAGCATGCGGACGATGATTATCTGACAGGGCTTTGCAATAAAGGGACGGTGAAGCGCGCCTACAAGGATCTGGGACAGGAAACGCCGGCTGCAAAGTGGCGAGAGACGGAAGCGGAGGTGGCGCTGAAGGAGGAAACCTGTGTCATCCGGATGCCGCTGGGAGAGAGCACCTGTTCCTGTCCGTCCAGAAGTATTTGCAGGCATATTGTGACGGCGATTCTGTGGCTGAAGCAGGAACAGGCAGAAGCTGCTGCTCCGGAAAAAGAGGAAGCTGCTGCAGAGGATACAGAAGGCTCTGCGCAGAAGGAAGAAAAAGCCGCAGCAGAGCAAAATAATACAGAAAAGACGCCGAGGAGCATGCCTGCCGGGGAAAAAGAGCAGGCAAAACCGCATCTTCTGGAGGAGATCCTTCAGATTCCGCCGGACCGGCTGAAGCGGGCGTGCAGAGGCAGGAAATTTGAACAGTTTCTGGCACATATGAATGCAGGGGAGCTTCCGCCGATCGAGGAAAGCTCGATCATAACCGTGACGCTTCCATGGGAAAAGGCAACGGTCAAGCTGCTGGAGCCGTTTGCATATTCCAGCTGTACCTGCCACAGCAGGGAACTGTGCGCGCACAAGGCGCAGGCGGTCTTGGCTTATCAGATTCTGAAAGGGCGGCTCAGCCTGAAGGAACTGTCCGGGCTTCGGGAAGAGGAGAGCCTGTGGGATGAGGAACAGGTGCGAAGGGCGGGAAAAAGTGTTCTGGAATCCGTGCTCCACCAGATGTATACAGGGCTTTCCAGGCAGTCGCCGGAGATCTCTGCCAGTCTGGAGCGCCTGGCAGTCATCACCCACCGGGCAGGACTGCCGGCACTGGAGAGCCGGCTTCGGGAAGCCGCTGCGGAATATCAGAAGTATTTTACAAGGTCGGCTGCCTTTCGAAGCGGGACGCTTCTGGGCATACTTCTCTGGATCGGGCAGCGCGCCCGGGAGCTTTCGAAGGCAAAAAATCAGGAGGAGATCCGCAGGCTTGCAGGAAGCTTTCGGGATACTTATGAGCCTGCAGGGAAGCTGCATCTTCTGGGGATGGGCGGCAGGACATTTTCCAGCAGGACCGGATATGAAGGAGAGATCTATTATTTTCTGGAACCGGAGAAGAAAAAATGGTATACATGGACAGACGCCCGCCCGGTTTTCTATGAAGGAGTCAGAAGGAGGCCGCCTGCTTCTTCTGAGAATGCGCCTGCCCCGTGGGGACTGAACTGCAACAGGGAACAACTTCAGTATCTGGAATTTGATCTGATGAATGCAAAGGTTGCTTCCGGAGGCCGCCTGTCGGTAAGCAGGGACAGTAAAGGAGAGGCCCTTGGTTCCAGAAGCCTTAAAACCGAAGGGCTGCGGGAGATGATCCTGTGGGATTATGAAGAACTTCTTCTGGAAAATTTCGGCGGATCAGAAGGAAAAGCCGGGCAGGAGATGCAGAACCGGGCGGAAGGCAGGAGAGAGAAGCCGGTTCTGGTGGGAGCGGTCCGATGGGGAGAGACGGTTTTTGATACGGTGGAACAGCGGTTCTCCTGGAATCTTTTTGATCCGGAGGGAAGGAGCCTTTTTATCTCTCTGCGCTACACGAAGGAAGAACGGCTGGTCATCCAGATGCTGGAACGGCTGGAACAGAAACTGCAAAAGCACAGGCAGGAAGCCATTGTCTGTTTTGGTTCCCTGTATCTGGATGAGGAAGGCAGGATGTGTCTGTATCCGATTGAATTTTTACTGAAAGGAACAGAATATATTTTGGAAGACTGCCTGCTTTCGCAGAAACGGGTTTCGGCAGAAGAAGGAAACCGGGAAAAACGTTTGCCTGCATCCATGGAAATCATTCATACGATGGAACAGTATCAAAGAGAAGCCATGAGTCAGCTGTCAGATCTGTTTGTCAGCGGGATATCTTCTGTGCAGGAGGACACCATGCACCGGCTGTCGGTTCTGTCGGAAGACGGGGAGCGGCTTGGGCTGCACCATGCAGGAGTGGAATTTGGACAGATCAGTGGGCTTCTGGAGAGAAAACGGCACCAGATGGAATTTTCTCTGGAGCCTGTGCTGGAGACAGAGATCAGGCTTTATCAATATCTTATGGCGTGCAGAAAGAAGCTTTCCTGCGATATGGCGCTGGTGAAACAGCGTACAGCAGATGCTTATATATAATGGAAAGACAAAGATACAAGGGGTGAAAAGGAGAATCGGATTATGAACCTGAATAAAGAACGCAACCGTCAGAAGCTTCAGGATGTTCTGGAGTCTGTGGAACTGACAGACAAAAACAGCAGGCTGGCAGAGCAGTATCTGGATGTGGATCTGGAAGAGGACAGAGAACTGCTCGCAGGAGCAGAGCCGCAGGATTTCTCAGAGCTCAGCCAGGAGGTACGCGGCAAATGCCATGAATACAAAAGCTACTGCCTGAAACGAAACCTGAGAGAAGAGCTTGGGCGTTTTGTACGCTTTGCCGCATCGGTGGGAGGCTCTACGGCTTACTATGTACTGGCGCCTGACCAATATAATATCAACTCGATTCTGGAGTATCTGACCAGAGAGCAGGCAGCGGCGATTCGCGCGGAAGGCATCGCCGGGAATATTTACGGAATCAAAATGGTTCTGAGCGGACTGGTACAGAAGACTCCGCAGGTGCTCAGAGATGCCATGGAACTGTGTTACCATAAAAGCAATAATGCCAAATCCCTGCTGGCAGCGGTATCTCTGTACTATACGAAGCCGGAGAAGCCGGCTGGAGGAGTTATAAAAGCTCTGTTTTCCGGAGGCAGGATGGAGCAGCAGGCACAGAAGGCGGTTCAGAAGACCGTACAGTATCTGGAATCCAGTCTGACGGACAGCATGGAAAATATTTTTGCAGCGGCTGTACCTTCGGATGAAGATATGAAAAAACTCATATCTTTTGTGCAGTCCGGCGCCGTGGATCAGCCGTTTCCGCAGGAAATCGTTCAGATGCTGCAAGGAAGAGTGATGTCGGATTATCTCATCGTGCTGCTGGCAGGCGAAGCATTTCTGGCAATCGAGCATTCCCGTCAGTGCGCAGCGTTCGTGCAGCTTGCCCTTGCCATGGATGTAGAACGGGATCAGACAACGGTTCTGGATGTTTGTCTGAATATCGGCGGATCGTCCTGGTTTTTCAAACATATTGAGGCACTGGAAGAACATATGCCCATGCCCAGAGAAGACTATATTGTCTGGTGCCTGAAGAACTGCAAGTATGGAAGCCCGGTGAAGCGGGTGGTAAAGGATCACTCGGAAGTGGTCCGGCAGCTGATCAAAAAGGTGTCTACAGAGGAATATCAGCATCTTCTTGCCATGGCAAAGGATATGAATCCCATGCTGTACCTGGAACTGAACAGTACGGGTTCCGGAGAATTCCGCAGGAAGCTGGCGCAGGAGCTGACGGCCTGTTATAAAAACGGACGGGCTGAAGCCGTACAGTATCTGCTGGGGGAAGCGGAACTGGAGACGCTGTATCCATACGTAAAAGAATGGCGTGGCGGATGGGATTATGATACCCGAAAATGCCAGAGAATTCAGTCTTTGAAAAAGCACAATCGGGAACTGCAGATGTACCAGAGAGCCGTGGTTCTGGAGGGGCTTTGTATGAGAGCCCGGTACTTCAGCAATTACTGGTATAAAACCTGGCAGAGACTGGATGATCGGTCGCTGAATGAGATCATCGAACTGTTTGAAGCACAGCATCTTCCTGTATCTTATCAGCTGGAAGCGCTCAGTGCGATCTACGACAGTTATTATTCAGAAAATAACAAGACGGATTTTATCAATGAATGCTCCCAGGTTCTGCGTAAGAAAAAGGACCAGTGGGGCGCAGAGCTTGCCGTACAGGCAAGAGAGGGAATCGCCGTTGTCCGCTATCTGTGCATCCGGGTGCTGGAGGTATACCGGCAGGAATATAAGGAAGTACTGCTGTCCTGCGCCGTGGACAGCAGCCGGCAGGTACGGGAGCTTCTCGTGGCAGTCTATGAAGGCATCCGTGAATGGGAGCCGGATATCCGCAAAATGCTGGAGTCCAGAAAATCTCAGGAACGGGAGATGGCCGTTCTGGTTCTGAAACGCTGGGGCGCAGACGCTTACCGAAAAGAGCTGGAGGCGGCGCTTGCAAAAGAGAAGAGCAAAAAGATCAGGGAACTGCTGGAGAGCTGTCTTGGGGGCGAGAGCGGTTCTGAAGAAGCGAAAAAAGACCGGACAAAGGAGGAGCAGATCAAAGAGGTCCTGAAGGGCGGGAAAAAACGGAAGCTCTCCTGGGTATATGAAAAGCCGCTGCCGGATCTGCACAGGCAGGACGGCGCGCCGGCGGCCGAAGACCAGCTGGCGGCGATTCTGGTATGCTATGCAGATATGGGAATTCCCGGTGTGAGCAAAGAGGCGGCGGGGCTGGCAGAAGATCTGAATCAGGAGGAGCTGGCACAGTGCATGGAGACTCTGTTTGAAAGATGGATGGAAACAGGGGCGGAAGCGAAGAAGAAATGGGTGCTTTATGCCGCTTCCATTCATGGCGGGGAACGTATCATTCCGGCTCTGCATACACAGATCCAGGAGTGGCCGAAGGCATCCAGAGGCGCCATGGCGGCTGAAGCAGTCAAAGCGCTGGCGTTAAACGGCAGCCCGACCGCGCTTCTTCTGGTAGACCAGATCTCCCGGAAATTCAAATTCCGTCAGGTGAAAGCGGCTGCGGGAGACGCCCTGTCCTGTGCGGCGAATCAGCTTGGCATCACAAAGGCGGAGCTGGAGGACCGCATTGTACCGAATCTGGGATTTAATGAGCAGATGGAGCAGGTCTTCGACTATGGACCCAGAAAATTTCAGGTGCTTCTGTCTGCGTCACTGGAGCTGGAGGTCTATGACGGGAACGGGAAAAGGCTTAAGAATCTGCCGGCACCCGGCAAAAAGGATGAACCGGAGAAGGCAAAGGCGGCAGGCGACGCTTACCGGCTCCTGAAGAAGCAGCTGAAGACGGTGGTTGCCAACCAGAAGCTTCGGCTGGAACAGGCCATGAGTGCAGAACGCCTGTGGCAGGTGGCGCAGTGGAAGGAACTGTTTGTAAAAAATCCGGTCATGCATCAGTTTGCCATCGGACTGATCTGGGGCGTCTATGAGGACAAAACACTGAAGGCCACCTTCCGCTATATGGAAGACGGAAGCTTTAATACCGTGGATGAGGAAGAATATGAGCTGCCGCAGACAGGGACCATCGGCCTTGTGCATCCCATCGAACTGGAGGAAGAGAGCCTGGCCGCATGGAAGGAGCAGCTTTCTGATTATGAGGTGATACAGCCCATTGAACAGATGGAGCGGACGGTCTACCGCCCGACGGAAGAGGAAAAGGAACAGACAGAGCTGACCCGCTTCGGCGGAAAGCTGATCAACGGCCTGTCTCTGTCCGGCAGGCTTCAGAATATGGGCTGGTACCGCGGGAGCGTGCAGGATGCAGGCGGGTATTATACGTTTTATCGGGAAGACGGCGACATCGGCGTGGAACTGGAATTTTCCGGCTGCTTCATAGGAAATGAAAATGAAGAGGTGACGGTCTACGGCGCTCAGTTTTACCGGGCAGGTACGGTAAAGCGGGGCAGCTATGTCTATGATACGGTAAAGGAAGAGCACCGCTGTAAACCCGGAGAAGTCAGCCCCCGGTATTTCAGTGAGATCGTACTGCAGCTTACAAAGGCAACCGCTTCTTCACAGGAACAGCTGGCTTATCCGGAGTGTAAGAATATAAGGTAGAGGAAAAGAATATGGATATTTATCTGATACGGCATGGAGAGACGGATTACAATAAAGTGCGGCGGCTGCAGGGAGTGACGGATATTCCGCTCAATGCACGGGGGATCGAACTGGCGCAGAAGACGGCAGAAAGACTGAAAGACATCCATTTTGACAGAATCTATACCAGTCCTCTCATCCGGGCGAGGAAGACCGCGGAGATCATCCGGGGGAACCGGGATCTGGAGATCATTCCCACAGAAGGACTGCGGGAGATCAGCTTTGGGGATTATGAGGGACTGACAATCCTGAAAGACCAGTATAATATTCCGGATCCGGATTTCTGCAATTTTTTTGACGCGCCGGAGAAATACCATACGCCTCCGAACGGAGAGAGCATTGAGCATCTGAGACAGAGGACTACGGCTTTTATGCGGGAGATCATCCGGACGCCGGAATATCAGGAGCTTACGCTTCTGATGGCGTCCCATGGCGCGGCGATACGCGGGATCCTGTCCGGACTTCAAAAGCTGCCGGTGTCCCGGTTCTGGGAAGGCGGTGTGCACAGGAACTGCGCAGTGACGCGGATCCATGCAGAGCAGGGACGGTTTGAAATCGTATTTGAAAATAAAGTGTACGATTAAACGGCTTTGTTTTCTGTCCGGGCAGAAGATAAATTTAGCTGGACATAAAAGCAGACTTACACTATAATATACAACAACGGAATATGCATGACATAATGTTTTCGGTGTGTATTTTAAGGAGTAATTATATGTTCAAACAAACGAAGAGATTTCTTTTGGCCAGTGTCTGCTGCCTGGTCACCCTGTGTGTAGCTGTGTTCTTTTGGGTCAGCGTGTATATGAATACAAAAAGTGAAGATGCGATCAGCGAGATCGGCATGATCTACATGTCGGAGATGAGCAGACAGATTCAGCAGAAATTCGATGCGGTGATCGGTCTGCATCTGTCGCAGGCGGAAGGGATCGTCAGGCTGATCGGACCGGATGAAGCGGATCATCAGGAACTGCGGGAGAAGCTGGCGCAGAATGCAGAAGTCCGCGGATTTACATACCTCGGACTCTATACAAAGGACGGCAGAGGCGAACATGTATACGGCGGAAGTGTGGAGGCTGTTGACGGGAACGAATTTCAGGGGGTTCTGAAGGATGAAGGCGAGAATGTCTCCAGCGGTTATGATCAAAACGGAGACAAGGTCCTTCTGCTGACCGTCCATGCAGAATATCCTATGGAAGATGGGGACAGGAGTTCTTTTCTGGTGGTCGGGATTCCCATGGAAGAGCTGAGCGCGGCGCTTGTTCTGGAGGAAGCAGATTCCATGGTATATTATCATATTATCCATAAGGACGGAACCTTCGTCATAAGGAGCGGAGAGGCGTACCGGGATAATTATTTTACCCGTGTGGAAGAGCTGTTTCGGGAATTTGCCGGAAGGACGCCGGAAGAGTATGCGCAGGAGCTTCGGGATGCGATCAATGCGAATGTGGACTATTCCACTCTGGCGATGATCGAGGGAACGCACAGGCATCTTTACTGTTCGCCGCTTCCCGGTTCCGAGTGGTATCTGGTGGCGGTCATGCCTTACGGAACGCTGGATGATGCCGTCGAACACCTCGGCGAGCAGCGGCAGAACACCATGCTTGGGGCGTGCAGCATCATTCTGGCGGCAGTGATGGTGATCTTTGTGCTGTATTACCGGATGTCTCAGCAGCAGCTTCGGGAGCTGAACAGAGCGGAGCAGGCAGCCGTACAGGCAAACCGGGCAAAGAGCGAGTTCCTCTCCAACATGAGTCATGATATCCGGACGCCGATGAACGGCATCGTAGGCATGACGGCGATTGCCATGGCAGATATTGAGGATACGGCGCGGGTCAGGGACTGTCTTGCAAAGATTACACTGTCCAGCAGACATCTGCTGGGACTGATCAATGACGTTCTGGACATGTCCAAGATCGAGAGCGGAAAGCTGTCTCTGAATCTGAATCAGGTGTCGCTGCATGAGACGATGGACAGCATTGTCAATATTATAAAGCCTCAGATTGAGTCGAGGAAGCAGCATTTTGATATTTTTATACAGGATATAAAGGCAGAGGAGGTATACTGCGACAGTGTACGTCTGAATCAGGTGCTGATCAATCTTCTGTCCAATGCGGTGAAATTCACGCCGGAAGAGGGCACGATCAATGTATATCTGGGTCAGGAGGATTCTCCTCTGGGGGACCATTATGTAAGATGCCATTTCCGGGTCAGGGACAGCGGAATCGGCATGACACCGGAATTCCAGAAAACGATTTTTGATACATTTACGCGGGAGAAGACTGCTCAGGTGGACAGAACGGAGGGCACGGGTCTGGGAATGGCAATCACGAAATGTATTGTGGACGCCATGGGCGGTACCATTGAACTCTGGAGCGAGCCGGGCAGCGGAAGTGAATTCCATGTGATTCTGGATTTTGAGAAGGCAGTGTCAAAAATTGAAGACATGGTTCTTCCGCCGTGGAGAATGCTCGTGGTGGATAACAATATGGATCTGTGTTTAAGCGCAGTATCTTCTCTGAAGGAGATCGGAATCGATGCAGAATGGGCAACTGACGGAAGAACGGCTGTGGATCTGGTCGAGAAACGCCATCAGGAAGTCAGGGACTATGAGATCGTTCTTCTGGACTGGAGGATGCCCGGGATGGATGGGCTTCAGACAGCAAAAGAGATCCGGAAGATTCTCGGAGATGAGACTCCGATTCTGATCATTTCTGCATATGACTGGAGCGATATCGAAAAAGAGGCAGCGGAGGCAGGCATTCATGGTTTTATCTCCAAGCCGCTGTTTAAATCCAATCTGTTTGTGGGACTCAGACGTTATATGCTGAATGAAGCAGTGGATGAAGAACAGGATCTGAAAAAAGAGGAGACAGAATCCTTTGCGGGTAAACGGATTCTTCTGGCGGAAGATAACGACCTGAACTGGGAGATTGCCGAGGAAATCCTGTCAGAAGCAGGCTTTGAACTGGAACGGGCGGAAAACGGCAGGATATGTGTGGAAAAATTCACGGAATCCGAAGAAAAATATTATGACGTGATTCTGATGGATATCCGGATGCCGGTGATGAGCGGTTATGATGCGGCAGTGGAGATACGAAAGCTTGGGCGTTCCGATGCCGGGCTGCCGATCATTGCCATGACAGCGGACGCATTCTCGGAAGATATTGAGCGCTGCAGGCAGTGCGGGATGAATGAGCATGTGTCAAAACCGATTGATGTCGACAGACTGATTCAGCTTCTGAGAAAATATTTAAAATAAACAGGGCCGTATTGGGCAGCCGGGAATTGCCGGCTGCCTTTTTGAAGCAAAAGTAAAAAAGCAGCTACCTGGGCAGCTGCTTGATCTTTTCAAAGCTTTCATCACTGATCACATGCTCCATCCGGCAGGCGTCTTTTTTGGCGATTTCTTCATCCACACCGATGGAGATCAGAAACTGTGTGAGCACAAGGTGCTTTTCATAAATATTCAGGGCAATGGCAAGTCCGGCGCCGGTCAGGATCAGATGGCCGTTGTCATCCAGCGCGATGTACCCGTTTTCGCGGAGCCGTTTCATGGCGACGCTGATACTGGGTTTGCTGTAGCCCAGATGGTTTGCCACGTCAATGGAGCGGACGTTGCCCAGCTCTCTGGAGAGGACCAGGATGGCCTCCAGATAATCTTCCGGTGATTCCTGCATCTTCATATGTAAATTCCCCCTTTGTATTTTGAAGATGTTTGCTGGTATCAGAATAACATATGAAATGGGGATTTTCAAGAGGGGCCGGGTGCAAGAATCTACTGTATAAAGAAGGGAACGGGATATGGGAGCAGAAGAGAGCCGGAAGAATCTGGCGGAGGAAATCTTAAAGCTGGTACGGCTTCGGCTGCAGAGGAAGCTTCCGGTTCTGGGGGCGGCATTTTCGGTTGCGGGGACAGAATGGACCGAAAGGGCTTCCGGTACGGATGCAGAGATGCTGTACTGGAATGCAGATGAGGTCATGGGGCTGTTCAAAGAAAAAAGAAATCAGTTGGAGAGAAGATATCTGCATCTGCTCCTGCACGGCATGTATCTGCACCGGTTTCGGAGGTACAGCTGCCCGGAGCGGATCTGGTGGCTGGCATGTGATCTGATGACCGAATATCGGATCGACCGGATGCATGTGCCCGGATTTGACTGGCCCATACCGGCGGACAGAAGCGGCTGTTACCGGAAGATGAAGGAAACGGGAGCGGTATTTTATGAAAAGGCGCTGACAGAATGGCTTCTTAAGCAGGAGGAATCCGGTCTTAAGGAACTGGAACGGCTGTTTCGAAAGGATAATCATGAGTGGTGGAGGGAAGACGTGGTTCCGGGACAGGAAAGGCCGGGAGAAGGAAAGCAGGAGCGGGCAGAGAAGACGAAACGGATGTCAGAGGCAGTCCATCGATGGCGGACGGTATTTGAACAGCTGGAGATGAGACAGGAGGAGCACCGGAGGCAGGCGGGAGGCAGCGCGGGAACCGGAGCGGAGCAGATTGTACTTCAGAAGGAGCAGGGATACGACTATCGGCAGTTTTTAAAGCAGTTTGCGGTGAGCCAGGAGGAACTGTCTCTGGATATGGACAGTTTTGATTACATTCCCTATGATTACAGCAGAAGGATGTATGAACGGCTGGTATTTCTGGAACCGCTGGAGTACCGGGAGCGGAAGAAACTTCAGGAATTTGTCATTGCGATCGATACGTCCGGTTCCTGTTCCGGAGAGATCGTGCGCCGTTTTCTGACGGAGACCTGGGAGATCTTTCAGGAGAAGGAGAATTTCTTCCGCGACATGCGGATCCATCTGATCCAGTGCGACTGCCTGATACAGGAGCATGTCTGCGTAACCTGCGAAGAAGAGTGGAAGGATTATCTGGAGCATATGGCCGTGAAAGGGCATGGGGATACGGATTTTACGCCGGTGTTCCGTCTGGTGGACGGGATGGTTGAGAAGGGGGAGGTGAAGCATCTGAAAGGACTTCTTTATTTTACAGACGGAGACGGCATCTATCCGGAGAAAAAGCCGGACTACGATACCGCATTTGTATTTTTAAATGAAGAACTGAGGAAGGGCAGGGCGCCGGACTGGGCGCTGACTCTGACTCTGGATATTGAATTGGAGACGGGAAAATGAATATAAGAGAGGCAAAGGAAGAGATTATACGTACCGTACGTGCGTATACGGCGAAGGATGACAGGGGCTGCGGCCGGATTCCTTCTGTGCGTCAGCGTCCGGTTCTTCTGATCGGTCCGCCGGGGATCGGTAAAACAGCGATCATGGAACAGGCGGCTGAGGAATGCGGGGTAGGGCTTCTGGCTTATACGATTACGCATCATACGAGACAGAGTGCGGTTGGACTGCCGCAGCTTGTGACCAGGACGTTTGGGGACCGGGAATATACCATGACGGAATATACCATGAGCGAGATTGTGGGTTCCGTCTACGAATATCAGGAGCGGACCGGATATCGGGAAGGGATCCTGTTCATTGATGAGATCAACTGTGTCTCGGAGACTCTGGCGCCGACCATGCTGCAGTTTCTTCAGTATAAGACCTTTGGAAACCACAGAGTACCCGAAGGCTGGGTCATTGTAGCGGCAGGCAATCCACAGGAATACAACCGTTCCGTCCGGGAACTGGATATGGCGGCTCTGGACCGGGTCCGGCTGCTGAACGTGGAGGCGGATGCGTCGGTCTGGCAGGACTATGCACAGCGGCAGGGCGTGCATCCGGTGATTCTCTCGTATCTTAAGCTGCATCCGGAACATTTTTATCAGGTGACGCTTACGAGGGAACGGCAGGAGTTTGTCACGGCGCGCGGCTGGGAAGACCTGTCCGTGCTGCTTTCGGAATATGAGAGACAGGGACTTTCCGTGGACAGAAGTTTCATGGAGGAATTCCTGCGCGTACCGAAGATTGCTTCTGATTTTGCCTCTTATTATCAGCTCTGCCATACGTATGCCGGCATGTACCGTATCAGGGAGCTTCTGGAGGACAGACTTACAGAGGAAGAGAAAAAGACGCTGCAGACACAGTTGGGGGAAGCATCCGGAGAGGTACGCTGCATCTTCGTCCGCCATCTTCTGTCCGCAGTCTCTGAGCAGATGACGGATTACGGCAGGCGCTGCCGGCATGATAAGAGGGAAAAAGAAGTGCTTGCGCAGTTCGCTTCTTATATAAGAACAGAGGGAAGGGAACATCCGGAAGGATTTTTCGAACGGCGTTCCCATGCGCTTCAGGTACGAAGGGAAAATGATCTGCTCAAACCCTGGGAAGAACAGATGGAGCAGGAAGTGGATGAACGGCTGAAGCTTTTGATCTTCGGGAGCAGGAGACAGGAGTTTTTAAAAGAGCTGGCAGCCTGCAGAAAAGCGGACGAGGAGAGTCTGCCGTCTGCCGGACTGGGGAAAGAACGGGAACATCTGGAAGCACAGAAGGCAAATCTGACCGGTCTTCTGCACCGGATGACGGATTTTATTGCAGGTGCTTTCGGAGAAGATCTGGAGCTTTCCGACTGGATGCATGGAATTCAGAATCATGGCGACTGTAAGCTGACCGATTTTCGGCGGCCGGAGATGGAAGCATTTCTTGCGCAGACAAATCAGGAGGCAAGACTGAGGAAAAAGGTAGAAGAGATGGAGGTATTATATGAAACTGCTGATCGCAAGTGATATTCATGGCTCTGCATATTTTTGCAGAAAGCTTCTGGAGGCGTATGAGAGGGAGCAGGCAGAAAAGCTGATCCTGCTGGGAGATATTCTGTACCATGGGCCGCGAAATGACCTTCCGAAGGAATATGCGCCCAGGGAAGTGATCCGGATGCTGAATGAAAGAAAGCAGGAGATTCTCTGCGTCCGGGGAAACTGCGATACGGAAGTGGATCAGATGGTACTGGAATTTCCGGTTCTGGCAGAGTATGGGTTCCTGTATGAACGGGGACGCATGATCTTTCTGACGCACGGGCATGTGTTCCACGAAAAGAATCTTCCGATGCTGAAAAAAGGAGATATCCTCCTCCACGGCCATACGCATGTCCCGGTATGCAGGGAACACGAAGACTATATCTATATGAATCCGGGTTCCGTATCCATACCAAAGGAGGGAAGCGTGCACAGCTATATAGTATACGAGGACGGGATGTTTTTCTGGAAGGAACTGGAAGGAAATGCTTATCTGGAATATCAGTTATAGAGACGGCTCCTGTTCTGCTTTGGACGCCGACAGATATTTGAACAGTAACATGCCGGACGGAAATTGTTTAAAATTTCACAAAAATTTAATGGAAAACGCAGGAAGAAAAAGGTATACTGTCTAAAGACATGTAAAGGAGTGATCATATGGACGTCAATGCAATTTTGAAATGCGTGAAATCCGGTGAGATAGAGATACAAAAGGCAGAAGAACTGCTGAAGAAGCTTCCTTATGAGGACCTGGGGTATGCGAAGATCGATCATCACAGAAAAGTGCGCCAGGGCTTTGAAGAGGTTATTTACTGTCAGGGAAAGGAGACCGCGCATCTGGTCGGGATCTGCAGCCGCATGGCAGAGGAACGGATCAATGTGCTTGGAACCAGAGCTTCCGGGGAGCAGGCGGCGGCAGTGATGGAGGCGGTGCCGGAATTTACCTACGAACCGGTATCCAGACTTCTGAAAGCGGAATTCAGGAAACAGGAGCCGATCGGGAAGATCGTGGTCTGCACAGGTGGAACGGCGGATATCCCGGTGGCGGAGGAAGCCGCAGGCGCGGCTGAATTTTTCGGGACAGGTGTGACCAGACTGTTTGATGTAGGGGTGGCAGGCATTCATCGCCTTTTGAGAAATCTGGATGTATTTGAGCATGTGAACTGCGTGGTTGCCGTGGCAGGCATGGAAGGGGCTCTTCCGGGTGTTGTGGCAGGACTTGTGGATGTGCCGGTGATTGCAGTGCCGACCAGCGTAGGGTACGGCGCCAGCTTTGGAGGGCTGTCTGCTCTTCTGACCATGATCAATTCCTGCGCCAACGGGATTACGGTGGTAAATATTGATAATGGCTATGGGGCCGGTTACGTGGCGACCCAGATCAATCGACTGGCGGTGCAGGGATATGAAAAGAATCAGTAAGATCCTGAAGAGCAGGCTGGTTGTTGTAGGGCTTGCCATACTGCTGCAGGCACTGTGGTGGGCGCTTTTCGTCGGCAGACTGACACAGTATTCTGTATTTATCAACGCGCTTTTCCGTTTTGTCAGCATCGGGATTCTGCTGTATCTGATCCGCAAGGATGAAAATTCTGCCTATAAGATCGCCTGGATGATCCTGATCATGGGTATTCCGCTGTTTGGCGGAATCCTCTATGTGATGATCGGAAATAAAAAGCCGGGCAAGCGCCTGGCTGTAAAAATGGCGGCTGTGAAGGCGGAGATGAAGGATTCCATGGCGCAGAACCAGTGGATCCTGAAGGAAATACAGGCGCAGGATCCCACAGCGGCGGGGAATATCAGATATATTGGTGAGTTTGGTCCGTATCCGGTCTGGAAAAATACGGAAGTCACCTATTATCCGCTGGGAGAACAGATGTTCTCTGCCATGCTGGAGGATCTGAAAAAAGCAGAGCACTATATTTTCCTGGAATATTTTATCATTCAGGAAGGGCTTATGTGGGACTGGATCCTGGAGATACTCGAACAGAAGGTAAAAGAGGGAGTGGATGTCCGTCTGATCTACGACGATGTGGGCTGTGTATCCCTTCTTCCGTTTCATTATGCAGGTATGATGGAAGAAAAGGGAATCAAATGTCTTGCCTTCAACCGGTTTATCCCTGTCGTATCTCTGGTCATGAACAACCGGGATCACAGAAAGATCATGGTCATAGACGGGCATACGGCTTATAACGGCGGAATCAATCTGGCAGATGAATACATCAATAAGAAACTCCGGTTCGGACACTGGAAGGATACCGGAGTCCGGATCCACGGCGATGCCGTCTTTAATTTTACCCTGATGTTTCTGGAAGTGTGGAATGCGTTCAAGGTGCCGGATCTGGATTACAGTATCTTCAGGCCCCGCAGATGGCATGAAGAACCGTTTGAAGGAGACGGATATGTAGCGCCGTATGCAGATACGCCTCTGGATAATGAAGCGCTGGGAGAGAACGTCTACATCAATATTCTGAATCAGGCAAAGGATTATGTGTATATAGCGACGCCGTATCTGCTGATCAGTGACGAGATGGAAAATGCGCTCTGTCTGGCGGCAAAGCGGGGAGTGGATGTCCGGATTCTGATGCCGGGCATTCCGGATAAGCCCACGGTATTTTTTATGGCAAAATCCTATTACCCGCCGCTTTTGAAGGCAGGGGTGCAGATCTATGAATATACGCCGGGATTTGTGCATGCGAAATCCTATGTATGTGACGACAGGATCGCAACCGTTGGAACGATCAATATGGACTTTCGAAGCCTGTATCTGCATTTTGAGTGCGGGACCTTTCTCTATGGGTGTAAAGCCGTGCTGGATGTGAAAAAGGATATGGAGGAATGCTTTCCCCAATGCCATCAGGTCAGTCTGGGAGACTGCAGGCAGGGCCTGATTGGGAATCTGCTGACCTCGGTACTCCGGGTGCTGGCGCCGCTGATGTGATCCCGGGACAGGATCGGAAGCCTTTGGGCGGTATAAGAGGATATAACTGGAGGATAAGATGAACGTATTATTTTTTCTGACGCCGAAAAGCGAAGTGGCCCATCTGCATGACGACTGGACGCTTCGGCAGGCGATCGAGAAGCTGGAGCGGAGCGGCTATACGGCAGTTCCGCTGATTGACAGGAAGGGACAGTATATAGGGACCGTAACGGAAGGCGACATTCTGTGGACGCTGAAGAAACGGTACGACATGAATCTGAAGACGGCAGAGACCGTATCGGTTCTGACGGTGGAACGCCGGATGAACTTTCATCCGGTATCCATCAATGCGTCCATGGAGGATCTGGTGCAGATGGCGATGAATCAGAATTATGTACCGGTGATTGACGACAACAGGATCTTTATTGGAATCGTGACAAGAAAGGATATTATCCGGTTCTGTTATGATGGATACAGGAATAATAAAACAACACAGGAGGGATGGAACCATGAAACTGGAAGAATTACAAAAAGCAATGATAGCGGCAATGAAAGCGAAGGATAAACCGAGGAAAGAATCCATTTCCGCGCTTGTGTCTGCGGTGAAAAAGGCGGGCATTGATGCCGGATGCCGGGAGGATGTTCCGGAAGATATGGTGAATCAGGTCATTTTAAAGGAGATGAAGACGGTCAGGGAGCAGATCGACACCTGCCCGGCGGACCGGACGGAGCTTCTGGCAGAGTATCAGGCACGCTATGAGGTGATGAATGAATTTGCGCCGAAACTGCTGAGTGCGGAGGAGGTAAAGACGATTCTGACAGAAAAATTTGCAGATGTGCTGGCTACGAAGAACAAAGGGACGATCATGAAGGCGGTCATGGCAAAGCTGAAGGGAAAGGCAGACGGGAAGGTGATCAGCCAGGTGGTGGCAGAGCTGACGAAGTAGCTGCCTCTTCATGCATATATATAAAATCTTAAGAAATCTTAGGAAATCTTCCAAGGGCAATATGGTATGATAACGGTAACCAATATTGCAGCGTCCCCGGGACAGACTGACGGGAAAGGGAGAAGATGATGAGAGAAAAGATACTGGTCGTAGACGACGAGCGGGAGATCGCAGATCTGGTGGCGGTCTATCTGGAAAATGAAGATTATACAGTGTACAGGTTTTATACGGCAAAGGAAGCCCTTGACTGTATCCGGACGGAAAGGCTGGATCTGGCGATCCTGGACGTGATGCTGCCGGGGATGAGCGGTTTTAAACTGTGTCAGGAGATTCGGAAAAAGGATACCTATCCGGTGATCATGCTGACGGCAAAGGATGCGGAGATTGACAAGATCAACGGGCTGACGCTGGGAGCGGACGATTATATGACCAAACCCTTCCGCCCTCTGGAAATGATGGCGAGAGTCAAGGCGCAACTTCGCAGGTACAAGAAATATAATCCCGCTTCTGCCGTGCAGGAGGAGACGCTGTTCTGTCATGCAGGGCTTACGGTCGATGTGACAAGTCATGAGTGTACGCTGAACGGCCGACGGCTGGATCTGACGCCGACGGAATTCGAGATTCTGAAGATCCTCTGTAAGAGGAAGGGAAAGGTCGTCAGTTCGGAAGAACTGTTTCATGAGATCTGGAAGGATGAATATTATCAGAAATCCAACAATACCATAACCGTCCATATCCGGCATCTGCGGGAGAAGATGGGCGACACGTCTGAGCGTCCAAAATACATTCATACCGTATGGGGAGTGGGGTATAAGATTGAGAATTAAATGGATGAAATCCGGTTATGGAAAGCTCAGGAGAAAGGTCTTTCTTCAGATTGTGCTCATGGTTCCGGGAGCCTGTATTCTGTTTCTCGTGACTGTTAATTTTCTGAGCGGACATGTGGCGGACTGGATGGTTGCTCTGATCCAGCGGATCCTTTTTGTGGAATTCGAAGATGCGCTGAGTATTTATCAGTTCTATGTACGCAATAATATGGAGCAGATCATAGGAATTTTCATCCTGCTGTCCTTCTGCCTGTTCTTTTATCTGTCCCTGAGCTGGTTTATGAGATATTTCCGGCAGATTGACAAGGGACTGGACGCCCTGCTTGCCGGTCAGGAGATCGTATTGTCTCCGGAGATGGAGACAATGGAAAAGAAGATGAACCAGGTCCGCCGGACGCTGGAAAAGCGGGAGACAGAGGCGAAGCTTGCGGAAAAACGGAAAGATGATCTGGTCATGTATCTGGCCCATGATATCCGGACTCCGCTCACTTCCGTGATCGGATATCTGAGCCTTCTTGACGAAGCGCCGGATATGCCTGTGGAACAGAAAGCAAAATATGTGCACATTACGCTGGAAAAAGCATACCGCCTGGAGACGCTGGTCAATGAATTTTTTGAGATTACCCGTTATAATCTTCAGCAGTCTGCACTGGAAAAGGAGTCCATTGATCTGCCCTATATGCTGATGCAGATGGCGGACGAATTCTATCCCATACTGTCGGAAAGAGGGAATACGGTGGAGCTCCAGATGCCGGAGGATATCCGGGTTCACGCAGATCCGCGGAGGCTTGCGAGGGTATTTCAGAATATCCTGAAAAATGCGGCTGCCTACAGTCTGGAGAATACGGCAATCATCATTCGGGCCAGGGAGAGACCGGAATGCGTACAGATATCTGTTGAGAATACAGGAAAGACCATACCGGAGCAGAAGCTGGATGCCATTTTTGAAAAATTCTGCAGGCTGGATGATTCCCGCGGAACAAAGACCGGAGGAGCCGGACTGGGGCTTGCCATAGCAAAAGAGATCGTGCTGCTTCACGGCGGCAGGATATGGGCAGAGAGTAAAGAGGGGAAGACCGTATTTACCGTGGAGCTGCCGGTGTGATACTTGACAAATCAGGTTTTTTCGTATAAGATAATTTACAGAGTGTCGGCTTATGAAAGCTGCATGAAGGGGTACACCACCGCGGGTGTATTGTTTCATGCGGCTTTTTTTATTGACGAAAAGGATGCCGGCGGGAAATGGAGGAGACGAATGGTCAGGATTAACGGAGAGACAAGGGCAGTGCAGGGGATTCTGCTGGAACAATATCTGGCGGATGAGGGATATCAAAGAGAACGGATCGCCGTGGAGTGTAACGGGGAGATTGTTCCCAAAGCAGAATATGGAACAAGGGTGCTGCAGGATGGAGATGTACTGGAGATTGTCAGTTTTGTAGGCGGAGGCTGATATGAAGGGGCGAAAAGGACAGAAAACAGCGGATTTTACAAGAAGGAAAGGAGGATGTTCTGTGTGAGAAAAGAGCCGATTCCCCCGAAGGCGGAGATGGACAGAGCGCTGGAACTTCGGCATACGAAGGAGGTGCAGGAGAAGCTTTTCCATGCCCGTGTGGCAGTCTGCGGTCTGGGAGGGCTGGGTTCCCATATTGCCGTATCGCTTGCCAGATGCGGCGTCGGCGGGCTGCATCTGATTGATTTTGACTGTGTGGATCTGACGAATCTGAACCGCCAGCAGTATTTTATCCATCAGGTGGGGATGCCGAAAACGGAAGCGTTAAAAGAGATTCTTCTGTCTGTGAATCCATATCTGTCCATTCGGACGGATATGGTACGGATCACAGAAGAAAATCTGGCGGAACTTCTGTCGGAGGAAACCTGTATCTGTGAAGCTTTTGATGTGCCGGAAGCGAAAGCCATGCTGACCAATTATGTGCTGGAGCATTTTCCGGAGAAATATCTGGTGGGCGCTTCCGGCATGGCAGGTTATGGAGACAGCAACCGTATCCGGACGAGACGGATTCTGCCGCATTTTTATCTGTGCGGGGACGGGGATTCAGACGCAGAGCTCTGCGGAGGACTGATGGCGCCCAGGGTCATGCTCTGTGCGGCACATCAGGCAAACCAGATACTGGAAATTATCATAAAAGAAGGAAGAGAGGATATGTAATATGAAAGACGATACCTTTGTACTGGGAGGAAAGGAATTTACTTCCCGTTTTATTCTGGGTTCCGGAAAATATTCCATGGAACTGATCCGGGCGGCAGTGGAACATGCAGGCGCCCAGATCATCACGCTCGCCGTGCGCCGGACGAACACGAAGAAAGAGGAGAACATTCTGGACTATATTCCGGAGCATGTGACTCTGCTTCCCAATACTTCAGGAGCCAGAGATGCCGGGGAAGCAGTCCGGATCGCCCGGATGGCCAGAGAGATCGGGTGCGGTGATTTTGTAAAGATCGAGATTATGAGGGACAGCAAATATCTGCTGCCGGACAATGAAGAGACAGTAAAAGCCACAAAGCTTCTGGCAAAGGAAGGATTCGTGGTACTGCCGTACATGTATCCGGATCTGTATGCGGCGCGGGCGCTTGCGGATGCCGGAGCCGCAGCCGTCATGCCTCTGGCTTCTCCCATTGGTTCCAATAAAGGACTGGCTACCCGGGAATTTATCCAGATCCTGATCGAAGAAATCGATCTGCCCATTATTGTGGATGCGGGGATCGGACGTCCTTCTCAGGCATGCGAAGCCATGGAGATGGGAGCCGCAGCGATCATGGCCAATACTGCGATTGCCACAGCCGGGAATATCCCCGCCATGGCAGGCGCTTTCAAAGATGCGATTCAGGCAGGGCGTGCCGCTTACCTGTCCGGTCTTGGGAGAGTGCTGGAGCGCGGCGCATCGGCGTCGGATCCGCTGACTGGATTTTTGAGAGATTAGAGGTGGGAAAGATGGAAGATAACCGGTATTTTGTAGACTCTGAAAGACTCAGCGAACGGGCGCTTGAGAAAAAACACCGGCTGGAGCAGGACCCTTCCTGCAGACAAAACCATATGGAGTATATGGAAGGCATGGAGCGCATGGACTCGGATGTTATGGAACGGGTGCTAAGAGAGGTGAAAGCATATGACTATGCAGCCTGTACCGATGCGGACGTAAGGCGTGCACTGGCACATGAGACCTGCAGCGTGGAAGATTTGAAAGCACTTCTCTCTCCGGCGGCCATGGGGCATCTGGAGGAGATGGCGGCGCGGGCGAAGACCGAGACCGGGAAGCATTTCGGCAATACGGTGTATCTGTTCACGCCGCTGTATCTGGCGAACTACTGTGAAAATTACTGTGTTTACTGCGGATTCAACTGTTATAACGATATTTCCAGAAAAAAGCTGACCAGGGAAGAGATGAAAAAGGAGATGGAAGTCATCGCCGCTTCGGGCATTGAGGAGATCCTGCTTCTGACCGGAGAGAGCCGCAGCATGAGCGATGTGAACTATATCGGGGAAGCATGCAGGCTGGCGGCAAAGTATTTCCGAAATGTAGGTCTTGAGATCTATCCTGTGAATACGGAGGAATACCGTTATCTTCATGAATGCGGGGCGGATTATGTGACCGTATTTCAGGAGACCTATGACGCAGACCGTTATGAAAAACTGCATCTGATGGGACACAAACGGGTATTTCCCTACCGTTTTGAGGCACAGGAGCGTGCCATCCGGGGCGGGATGCGGGGAGTTGCCTTCTCGGCGCTTCTGGGACTGGCGGATTTTCGGAAAGATGCGCTTGCTTCTGTGCTTCATGTCTATTATCTGCAGCGGAAATATCCTCATGCGGAATATTCCCTGTCCTGTCCGAGGCTCCGTCCCATTATCCATAATGAAAAGATTGATCCGCTGGATGTCCATGAGCGGGAACTGTGCCAGATACTCTGTGCGTACCGGATTTTTCTGCCGTATGTGGGGATTACGGTATCTTCCAGAGAGCAGAAGCATTTTCGGGACGGCATCGTAAAGATTGCGGCGACAAAAGTGTCAGCCGGCGTATCCACCGGCATCGGCGATCATGAAAGCAAATATGAAGGAACAGAGGGAGGGGATGCCGGCGACGAGCAGTTTGCGATCTCGGATGACCGCAGTTTCGGCCAGATGTATGGGGATATGGAAAAAGAAGGACTGCAGCCGGTGCTGAACGATTATGTCTATGTGTAAAGTGCTTTGTGTGACGAACCGTCATCTGGCGGCCGGGGATTTTCTGAAGCAGATTGAGAAGGCTGCCGCTGCCAGAGTGGACGGGATCATCCTGCGGGAGAAGGATATGGAGGAAAAGGAGTACCAGAGACTGGCAGAGCAGGTTCAGAGCATCTGTGTCCGATCTGAAACGGTTCTGATACTTCATACCTGTGTGCGCGCAGCCAGGACTCTGGGGGTCCGGCGGATCCATCTGCCTTATGAGGCGTTCTGCAAAATGGAAAAAGCAGACAGGGACTGGTTTCATATGGTTGGGGTATCTGTGCATTCCGTGGAAGCAGCAGCAGAGGCGCAGAAGAGAGGCGCTGCTTACCTGACGGCAGGCCATATATTTGCCACGGACTGCAAAAAGGGAGTGCCGCCAAGAGGAACCGGTTTTCTGAAAGAAGTCTGTCAGACCGCGGAGATTCCCGTATATGCCATCGGCGGGATCACTCCAGAGAATGCGGGCGCATGTGTGCAGGCGGGGGCAGAGGGAGTCTGCCTGATGTCCTCGCTGATGCAGGCCGAAGAGCCGGAAGTGCTTTTGCGCCGCTGCTTTTCACAACTGCCACAGGTATCTGTTCCTTCCAGACCCCGCCTGCGCTTAGGGAAGGGCAGCAGCGGTACTCAGGCGCGAAAATACCGCGCCTGAGGATCGGCGCCCTTCCATGGGTCTTTCAGGAACAGATACCCATGGCAGGCTGGACACTGGCAGGTGCCTGAACAGTAACCATACAGATGCGAGAAGTAACAGGCGTCCGCAGCAAAAGTTGTATAAAGAACGGTTATGTGCTAAAATATTCGAAAAGCGGGTTATGGTCCTTTGCATTCCTGATTTTACAGGAGAGATGGTAAATGGACTGCAAATGAAGGAGGTTGGCAGACATGAAATACGATTTTACGACGATTATGGACCGCAGAGGAAAAGATGCAATGGCGGTTGACGATCCGTGGAGACCGGGAACCAAAGGTCCTGCGGCGCCTGGAGAAGGCTTCAGTCTGATTCCCATGTGGGTTGCGGATATGAATTTTGCCACGGTTCCGACGGTTACAGAGGCGATCATTGCCCGTGCCGGCCATCCTGCTTTTGGATATTTCCGGGAACGGGAAGAATATTCGGATTCGATCATCCGCTGGCATGAGATCAGAAATCATGTAACAGGGCTTACGAAGGAAGCGATCGGTTATGAGAACGGTGTGCTGGGCTGTGTAGTCTCTGCAGCAGATGCGTTCTGCTCGGCAGGAGACCATATACTGCTTCATTCTCCGACCTACATCGGTTTTACCATGTCGCTGGAGAATAAAGGCTATCGTCTGGTATTAAGCGATCTGGTTCCGGATGAAGAAGGGATCTGGCGCATGGATTATGAAGATATGGACCGGAAACTGAAAGAATACGCGATTCATATGGCGGTATTCTGCTCTCCGCACAATCCGACAGGAAGGGTATGGGAGCGGTGGGAGATCGAGAAGGCCATGGAAGTCTACCGGGAAAATGACTGCGTGGTGGTCTCGGATGAGATCTGGTCGGATCTGCTGCTGAACAGAAACCGGCACATTCCCACACAGTCCGTATCAGAGGATGCAAAAAACCGCACGATTGCGGTCTATGCGCCTTCGAAAACTTTTAATC
This sequence comes from Lachnospiraceae bacterium, assembly GCA_009774145.1. Taxonomy (GTDB): domain Bacteria; phylum Bacillota; class Clostridia; order Lachnospirales; family Lachnospiraceae; genus Hominiventricola. The sequence goes on from VSND01000004.1 coordinate 72,531, forward strand.
TGGCCGGTCTGGTAGGGTCATATCATATTGTCTATAACAGATATTTAAGGGACCGTCTGAGAAAGCAGTCTTCCCTGAGCCACTATAATTCACAGAATGTACTGTCCATGCATGCCCTGATCGGAGCGTACAGGCAGGAGGGACATGAGTGGGTGGACGAACTGTGCCAGGTGCTGAGTGAAAATGTCAATTACGCTTATGACTATATCCGGAAACATTTTGACGGTGTGAAACTTGCAAAGCCTGAGGGAACTTATATGCTGTATCTGGACTGCGAAGAGTGGTGCCGGCAGCATGGCAGGACCATGGACGAGCTCCTGAAGGCAGGCTGGGATGTGGGAGTCGCATGGCAGGACGGACGTCCGTTCCACAGGCCCTTTGCCATCCGCATCAATCTGGCGCTGCCGTACAGTCTGGTGACTGAGGCCATGGACCGGCTGCGGGATTATGTGTTTGTCTGATAGACAGGAACAGGAACCGCCGCATTGGGGCGGTCTGGACAGGCGGTTATAAAACCGTCAGGAGGCTGAAGAAAACAGGTACAGGAGGATGAGCCAGATGACAGAGAAAAACGAAAAAGAATGGAGAGGAGAGAGCGAGGAGCCGGAAGGAGGCGCTTCGAGGCGGCCGGTATGGGATTCGAGGAAAAGCACCGAATGGAATCAGGAGGAAGAGAATCCTTTCTGCCATAAGGCGGGAATCCGCAGATTCCGGGAGCTTTATACCGGAAAACGGAGAAGAGACCGGACTGCGTGGGCAGATTACTTTGTGTCAGGCGATTTTCTGGAGGGATACCGGGAGGGACGGTTTGCAAAGCTTCTTCTGGAGACCGTCCGTGAACATCAGAAATCCTTTCCTCTGTGCAAAGAATTTCTGACGGAGCTTTCGATTGCTTACGGCCTGCAGACGGTAAAGACAGAAGACGGCCTGCAGCTTCGAATAGAGAACAGCGCGTTCTTTTACGGCATGGACTATATCTGCGAGATCATGCAGATGGGAGCGGCTGCCATCCGTTTTAAAGGCAATGATTTTGCCATGCTTGCGGGATTCCGGGATTACCGGGAGCTTCTCATGCTTGCGGTAAGCGACTGGGATGACGATACGATGCTGAAGCTTGGATCGCTGATCGATCATTATGGACTTTCCGATCTGTCGGACCGTCCCATCCCGAATGCACAGCAGTATGAGCTGTCACAGCGCCATCCGAAATCCCTGAAGCTGATCACCTATTTTTTTGCCTCACAGGAACTTCCGGAGAGGGTTTATCAGATCCCGTGGAATCATCTGCGTCTGGAAAACGCAACACTTGGGAAAGAAAAGCTGTTTTATGGTTCTCTGCGGGAGACGGTGCTTGCCAGGGCGCCAAAACTTGGGGAAAAGCCGCGGACCAGTTATAAAGAGCTTCTTCGGGAATTCTATTCGGCCGGCTGCTTCTGCAACGAAGGGAGAACACTGGAAGGGCGGAAGGCGATGGAGGCTTATTTTGAACGGGAGGATCTGTCCGAAGCTCTGAGAGATCCGGCATTTGTAGAGGAGCAGGTACTGCATTACTGGATTACGAAGGGCAGCAGCATCTATTTTCTGGGAAAGCTTCGGGAGTATTTTGAAGAACATGCAGAAGCGCCTTTTGCAGACCGGGCGCTCCGTCAGATCGACGGGATGGTGGACTACTGTCAGATTGGAGTCAAACTGCAGGAAGATGAGCAGTCAGAACCGGTCAGGGGCTCTTTCAACCTTCGGAACCGGGCGTATCTGCGTTATTATCTGAATACTGCCTTTCCTCTGGCCCGGGGAATCCGGTGTGAAGTGATGCTTCAGGAGTATCTTGAGGAACGGATGCCGTATTCTGTAAAGTGGGGAAAGAAGCTTTCCGATCCCGGGAAGGGGGGATTTTCCTCTGAGACACCGCTTCGGATTCTGTTTGGAGAGGATGAACTTCAGATTGTCTTTTTCCCCAGACATATAGAATATCGGTGGAACAAAAGCCGGATGGTTCCGTTTTATCCGGCGCAGAAGCTGGCCGGTATTGAGGATGATACCATGTTCTGGCTTCTGGCGCCCATAGCGCTGGCTTCCCGTGACTGCAGCCGGGAAATCTGTACAGAACTTACAAGAAGGCTGGCCAGGCTTCCGGTTTCAGGGGAAGACATTCCTGTGATTGCAGACTGCATGACAGGCTTTATCTGCCGCCTGGATGCATGCGCCGTGCCGGTTTGCAGTTTTTATGCAGAGAAGGAAGAACAACTGTTCGGCTGTGAGTTCTATGAAGATTTCATGGTGAAGATTTATGAAGTGACAGCAGAAGGAAAACAGGAGCTGGAAAATGGCCGCCATCCGGCTGCGGATCTGGAGACGGCTCTTCAGACAGGAGAACGGTTCCTGCAGGATGTTGTTATGGATCGGACAGCAGATACTGGTATGGAGGTTCTGCCGGAACAGGTTCTGGTGAAAAATCAGTATCATGTGTCCCAGACGCTGACAGGATCGGAAGTGACAGAAAAAGAGATATACAGGATTCTGTCCCGGTTTTTTGAAGGAATGCTTGACCGCGTGGAGCTGGCATGGAGCGGAGGCTCTCTGTTATTTATCAAAAGCGGACAGAACTATGCCTGCTTTTATTTCAGGCACTGGACGCAGGACTGGTTTGCGCTGGTGTCCATGCCGGAGGTCTATCAGGTGGTGGAATCAGAGGATGTGGTATATGAGCCGTTTGCCCTTGGGATGCTGCCGAATTATCTGATTCATCCGAATCCGGACCGTATCATGAGGCAGCTGGATGATATCATGGCGCAGATTGCCCGGAAGAATCCTGCTCCGAGAAATATGATGTGGGCGCCGCAGATCTACCGGTTTGAGATGCGGCAGAGATACCGTCTGGCAAAACGCCAGTTCGGCGGATATCCGGAGGAAGAGGCGCAGAACCAGATTATGGACCGGTTTTATATTCCAAAGCTTCCGGTGTATCTGTCCTGGACCGGTCTGGACGGAAGCGAATCCGGCAAAAAGGCGGTTCTGAAAAATAAGGCCAGGCTTCAGCAGATACTGGCTGACTATATGGCAGGGCGGCTTTTGCAGCTTGTTCTGGTCTGGCACTGTGAGGCGGGCGGGGACTATACGAACCATATCCAGAAGCGCTGCATCGTACTGATGCAGGATCAGGGCAGCCATGTAATGATCTGGCTGGAAAGTGACAGAGGCGGCATGGAGTATCTGGTATCGGATGTGAATGAATATCTGGATGCCGATGAAAAAAGATACAGAAAAACCGTATTCAGAGGCAGGACGATACCCGGATACCGGGTGCATACAGATATGCGCAGAATCCGTGACGGACTGGATCTTCTGATCCCCCAGTTGCCGTTTCCCATCGTGAATAAAGGAGGTTTTGGCGAGTTTTCCTATGAAAATGAAAAGGAATATGAGCGGGTAAAAGCAGAACTGCAGCGAATGGAGGCGGAAACAGATACTCCGCTGTAGGCAGCGGAGTATCTGTATGATTCACAGGCCGGTTACCAGATGGTGGAAGGCGGAAGGATGGATTCTTCCTTTTCCCCTTTCACAAGTGAGAACTGATACAGGGCATAAGTGCCGGGCATGAACATGAATGTACATTTGTAATCCTCTCCCTGCTGCATGATGGACAGATCCTCCTGCTCATAATCCGGGAACATCTCTCCGGCTCTGGCACGCGACAGCTCTGTGACAGGAACGCCATCGATGGATATATTGTCCGGCAGCGTGTCCGTCAGATGGGACAGATGCAGCGCCAGGCGGGAGACGACGGCATCCCCCATCCGGACGTCCGTATCCGCTGCTTCCAGAGAAAGACGCGCAAATGCAGAATCGGTGATCCAGAAGGAGATATCGGTCTCACTGGTACCTGCTGCAAGTATTTCTTCCGGGTCGATCTCACGCTCCAGCACCTGATCTCCGGTCCATTCAGACACCATGATCGAAAGACCGGCGTCCAGAAGAGGCTGCAGCGTGGTGGTGCCCACTACGATCTCAATATTGTCTATGGTGACAGGAACCGAGTACTCTGCCAGTGTGAGAAGCTCCGGCGGCGCTTCTTCCTCCTTTTGAGAACAGCCGGTCAGGAATACCATGGATAACATAAGGGCGATTCCTCTAAGTATCTTCTTTTTCATCTGAAAATGATCCTCCTCGTCATAAATCTGTCCTAATCATACCATATATAACCGGAATTTTAAATTACTTTTTGAGAGACTGTTCTTCCGGCAGCAGTTGACAGATCCGTCCCGTATGCCTTATGCTGAATACAGGATGGAAGAATACAGAAAATGAAGTTCCAGAGGAATTTTACAACGTCTCAGGATGACGTACAGAGGAGTGATGTGGCATGGAAGAGAAAAACGGGAACAGCAGTGACATGGAGCATATGGATTCAAAACGGAAAGAGATCATAGAGTCGACGGTGCTGTCTTATCCCATCTGTGAATACTGCTTTGGAAACATCAGTCAGGTTCCTTTTTCCGACAAAGTCCAGTATATCTGCGAGACGGACTGTGAGCGGTACGGACATTCCTGGGCGTGCCCGCCCTACTGCGGGAACATCCATGAAAATATGGAAAAATGCCGGCAGTATCGGAATTTTATCCTTTTTTCTACGGTGGTTGAGGTGGAAAATGCATGGGATCATGCCGTCTGTCTGCAGGCAAAGAGCGGCCATGAAGAGATCAGCCGGAAGATTCGGGAGGAACTGAAAGGGAAACTTGCAGATTTTTATATGCTGTCCACCGGCTGCACTACCTGTGAGAAATGCGCCTGCCCGGACGAACCGTGCCGCCACCCGGACGAACGGCTGTCCTCCATGGAAAGCCACGGGATCGTCATCATGCAGATTGCAGATGAAATGGGGCTGTGCTATAACTATGGAGGCGATACCATCGTCTATTTCAGCATGATATTTTTCTGAGGAATCAGATGGGTGCCAGTATCTGCCGGAGCGAAAAAATCTGGAACTGTCAGAAGGACTTCTGGCGGATGCGCTTCCAGGTGCGATGCCTGACCAGACAGATGAGGTTAAGGAGGGCTTCCGGATGGAAATTATGGAGATGATCAGACAGTTATATTCAGTGGAAGAACTGCAGGGTTATACAGAGGACGAGATTGCGTTCGTAAAAGACTGTTTCGGCGCTCTTCCAGGGACTGTGGAAGAATTCTGGCGCAGAGCTGCCCGTACAGAAGCAATCCATCGAGTGCAGGATTTTTGGACGGAACCGGAAATGTTCCGCAAACAGGAGCGGCTTAGAGACAGCAACTATCTGATCCTGCTGATTGAGAATCAGGGCTGCTGCCGGGCGGGGATAAGAATCAGCGATCTGCTGGAGGAAGATCCACCGGTATATGTAACGTTCAATGAACGGGTGTGGACCCTGTGCGCCGAATCAGTCAGTGAGTTTTTGCAGGCCGCCCTGGCGTATGAAGCAATTTTTGAATTTCCGTATCAGCCGGAAGAGTTTCTTTTCTGGTTTACGGAAGAAGAACTGGAGACGGTTCAATCCGGTCTGAATAAGATGCCTTTTGAACTTCATGGCTGGTGTCATGCGGATATGAGTTTCTACAACAGCGCTCCGGATCATATGGTGGCAGTCATGGACTGCGGGGATCTGCAGGTACTTTATGGAGCTGCCAGCGAAGAAAGTTATCAGAAGCTGATGACGGTGATGGAGGGACTTGGGGAGGCATGAAAACAACAGACAGGGAACATTTTCAGACGATTGGATATTATCTGTGTGAAATAGTGGAAGTTCCGGAGTGGCTGCACGGACCGGACCGGCAGATGCTGTCCGTCAGCGGCTGCATAGGAGAGCAGCATCCAAGGTGGGAGTGCTTTATGGGCGGATGGCTTAAGGGCGAGAGTGAAAAATATCAAAGCAGACTTCGGATGGATGCGGAAACCTGGAGGGATTTTACGGAGTCTGTAAACCGCCTTTTTGATGCCGGGCGTCTGGACGTGGACTGTCGGTTTCTGCAATTATCGGATGCGCAGTGTATTTATGAAAAAGTGTCTCCATGGATTCCCTGCCGTCTGGTAAGCGTTTCCACGACATCGGAATATTTTGAGATTCTGGCGGAAGAATTCAAAAGCGGCAACTGTTATGGTCTGATGAAGGGAGAGCCGGACAATCGTCCGCAGCTTGGAAGCGATATTCTGGGCTGGGACATCAGCGGGTTTCATTCCTTTCTCTGCAATTCTCTTCAGGAAATCCTTCCTGCGGTGAGATTTAATGATCTGGGACTGCTGGCAAATGAATTTCATGAGGTGGCTGACTTTGCCCGTCAGATTGAAGGGAAGGGAGAACCGGTGGAATGGATTCCCTGCCGTCTGGGAAACTGCGGGTAGTGGAGAACAGAAAATCATAGCAGTCAACATCATTTCTCTGATCCTGAATCAGAAAATGTTCCAGCCCAGGCTGCTTTTCGCATCTGCGCCGATGTTTTCTGGATGGAACAAAGCAAAACCGTTCAGATGGTCCAGAGCGCTCAGGCCGGCGGAGAGAAAACATATCCTTTCTTTCCCCGGCTTTTGCCGCAGGGGCTTGATATGGGGGTTCACGGTAAGACCGGAGTATTTTTTCAGGTTATCAGGGCGTCGATCTCTGCCATTATACCTCCTGAACGGGTGAAGAAGCCTGTCTGCCCACGGGAGCGGCGTAGACCGTACAGATGTAGTTCTTTTCTGCGGAAGGACCAGGGGGAAATCCAAGAAGATCATCCATCCGGTCCTGATCATAGGCGCCGACTGCACAGGTGCTGCAGCCGATGGATTCGCAGGCAAGATACAGGTTTTCGCAGATATGTCCGGCATCAATCAGAAGATATTTGGCCGCCTTCAGGCCATAGCGCCATTCCATCCGGTAAGGAATGGAGGCCCATACGAAGAGGACCGGCGCAGAGGCGGCAAACTGCTGTCCGCAAAGGGCGTCGGTCAGTTCCGCATCAAAATCAGAACGATCCTCCCAAAGCTCCAGTTCATGTGTCTTTGGAAGATAGTGATAAACGGCCTTTTTCAGTCCCTCCACCTGGTTGACAAACAGAAAGGTCTCAAAGGCATGGCGGGAACCGGCGGATGGAACGTTCCGGAAGGTGACCGGATTTTTATGTCCGGCAAAACGGCGGATTCCCTGGGTGCACCACAGAAGAAAGGAAAGTTCCAGAAGAGACAGGGGTGCATCTGCATAGTTCCGTCTGCTTTCCCGCCCGCCGATCAGTTCCATGATGTTTCCTGAGAAAGACAGAGACGTATAGTCTGCGGGAAGGCTGGTGGCAGCGGTTCCTCTTGCTGCCTGAAGGCAGGGGATGGAAGAGAGCTTCTGCTGCTGATCGGTTTCTTCAGCACCGGCATCTTCTGCATGATATCCTTTCAGAAACTCCCGGGTTTTCATGATTTCATATCTGGTTTTCTCGTTCATCAAATCTTCTCCTGTTTTCTTGTAGTATGTTCCTGATTCATATTTGGAGGGACGGCTTTATGGATGCTTCTATGGTATCATTCCGGCGGAAAGATGTAAAGGGAGACGTTTAGTGCCGTTTATATATATCCGGGATTTGAAAATTGCCGGAAAAGTATGATAAACGGCACGGGAATCAAAGTTCTGTTCTGGCACGGTTATTTATATGATACTGATACAGATCGCATTTTGAACAAATGATACAGGAATAATCCAATGACAGATACTTAAATAAAGGAGCGGACTCCACTATAAAATCTGCCGGTCTGCCAGTATCTTTCGTGTGATTTCACCGGCCGTTAAGCCGTCCGCATGATCATTTCCCTGAAGATTCAGGGCGAAAAACCAGGTATTGCCGTGTGATTCTGCGTAGCCGATAAACCAGCCATTGACACTCTGCCCGTTGACAATGCCGGTGCCTGTCTTTCCGGATAAAACAGCCCCGTCCAGGCCGGAATGCTCAGGGTCGGAAAGTCTTAAAGCTTCCTTGACTGTCTGGACATGTTCGTCTTCCAATCTCCATTCATTGGTATAAAACTTTTTCAGCAGCTGCACCTGTTCCAGAGCAGAGATTTTCAGGGAAGATTCCATCCAGAATTCTGATATACCGCCGGACAGGTCCTGATTTCCGTAACCGATCGTCCGATAGAATTCTTTTAATGCGTCAATGCCGGCTCTTTGGTCCAGTTCCTGAAAATACCAGTTGACGGAATGGTGCATGGCGGATGCCAGAGTCTGGTCCCGATTCCATTCCGAAAACGGCCGGAAGCATCCGTCCCAGCTCAGAGAGGAAGCATCCGGTGTGATCGTTTTGCTTTCCAGAGCGAATAATGCACTGTAGATCTTGTATGTGGAATCCGGCGGCACCCGTTTTGCAGCCAGGGATTCATTGTAGATATGCCAGGTATCCGCCCCCAGGTCATATAAGACAAAGCAGCCGGTCTGTCCGGCAAAGAAATCTGACAGATCCTCTCTTTGTACGATGGCATTCTTCGGAAGAGAAGCCCCGGTATCGGATGCGGAAACCGGGAACCATGCAGCGGATTCCCAGATCAGGGCGGCAATGGCCGTAAATATAAGAGATTCTCTGAGTCTGCGCCATCCGGTCAGGGGGCGCCAGGAAGCAATATGGAGGATCCGTTTGCGGATCTGACCGGCGCTCCCGCCGATTCCGGCTGCCAGTGAAAAGGGAGAGCGCGACAGCTTCCGGGCAAAATTCAGCAGTGCATTGCCGTAAGCCAGATATTCATCAGGCTCCAGCATCTGCAGTACACAGGTGTCACAGGCAATTTCACGGTCGGTCCGGACTTCTGTTAACGCATACCAGATCACGGGATTGAACCAGTACAGGATGGCGGCGAGATTTATCAGGCAGTTGATGAAAGCGTCTTTATGTTTGTAGTGCTGCAGTTCATGCAGAAGCATATAGCGGATATCGCTTTCCCTGTGATCAGCGATCAGATGAATGGGCAGATAGATGCGGGGCCGAAAGACTCCCACAATGACCGGAGACTGCAAAAATGCGGTGCTGCAGACCGGAATATGCCGCCGGATGCGCATCTGGCTTCTGCAGGTTTCATAGAGCGACCGGATCTTCCGGTTCTGAAGCGGCAGGGCAGAGCGCTCCAGACGATACAGGCGGATTCTGGATCGGATCAGGAATCCGGTCATGGCCAGCATTCCCGCAGCCCATAATACAGAAGGAAGATAAGCAGCAAAAGGAACGTGTGTTCGGACTACAGAGACGCTGAAATCCCGGATCCAGTCCGCGGAAGGAGGAGAGGGTGCAGCGATGAAAGGGGCGGCTGCATCCGGCTCAGACGGCAGAACGGCTCTGATGGAAGAGAGCAGAGGAAGAAGCCGCCGAAAGAAGCCTGCCGGACGGAAGGACAGAAAGGGAAGCGCCAGGATCAGGGGCAGAAAAAACCAGATCCGGTACTGGCAGATGCCGGACAGATGATTACCGGCTGTCTTTTTGATCAGCAGGACAACGCCGATGAGAATGCTGATCAAAAGATTGCAGAAGAAAAAATGGATGCTGAAAGCAGTCATTGCGGACACTCCTGTTTTGTTTTCTTTGTAAGAAGTGCGCGCAGGTCATCAATCTCTGCATCTGTCAGCCGGTCGTTTTCCAGATATGAGGACAACATCGTCGAGATGTTTCCGTCATAATACTTTTTCAGGAAGGAAGCGCTTTCCTGGTTTACGTATTCCGCTTCTTCCACCAGTGGGGAGTAGACGAACATACGGCTCTGCTTTTCATAAGTGACGGCATGTTTGGTCACCAGACGCTTGATGAGGGTCTGGATTGTTCTGGGACTCCATGGGGTGGTCAGCGTCAGTTTCTCGACGATCTCATTGGTGCTGACGGGCGCATATTTCCATATGATCCGCATAACCTCATATTCAGCCTCGGATATCTGCGGCAGTGCTTTCATGATTTTCCTCCGGATTTTAAATATTACATATGTAGTAAATATATTATAGTATGAGCAGAAAGTAGTGTCAATAAGAATTTCTGCACCGGTCCCATACCTGTTCCATACCGCTGTGATCTGCCTTTCGAAACTGCTTTCATTCACTGTTTTGCTTTCTGTTCTGAAAACTCCGATTTGAATGTTTCCAGCAGCCGTTCGGCAATGGGCGTAAAATCCGGCATTTTTTATGCCAGAGGACAGTCCTCTGAAAACAGCATTTTATTCTATTTCATCTTATAATCTTTATACCACATTTTATGCAGTTCCTTGTCCGAATACTTTCTGTTTCGATTATATTTATGCCACCCCTCCTTATAAGATTGAAAGGACTCTATAAATTTATAATCACAAATATCATAGGAACAAAATAATTTCTTATATGCTTTTCCTGATGGAACAATCAAATAGTTTCTACGCACATATCGGTTTGCATATTTTTTCATTCCTCTGTTATGATCTTTACAACACGGAACTTTTTTATAACTTCTGCTCATAATACTCTCCACCTGAAAGCAAAAATTCATTTCACTTTAAAGTTTCTCTTCGTCATTTTGACAAAGAATGATTTTTCTGTCTGGCAACGGTCTCTGCAAATTCATGGATTTTTCTGTAGTATATACCAACAGCTGCAAAAAATCAATATTACAGACTTTTGTAATGTTTTTTGCAGAAATGCGGTTTTCAAAACCGGCCGGCCGATATATAATAGAGGCAGGATCCGTGATGGGACAGGCGCCATTGCAGAAAAGAATCAGATAAAGGAAAGGATTGTCATGTCAGAATATTTGCAGAATGTCCGGACGCGCATCGAGGCACTGGGAATGGATTTTCAGTTTACAGGGACGATAACAACGAATCAGAACGGGATGGAACGGAAAACATGGCTTCTGGAATACGAGGGCGTTCCGTTTGTTTTTGTGCCCGGACAGAAAAATGTTGTTTTGGGATGGGATACCAGCCAATGTGCTCTTGGCGAAGGGGTATTGAGCGGCCTGCAGGAAGAGTTTGCTGCAGGACATGAATATTATGAGGAAACAAAAGAGAGTCTTCGGGATGATTACCAGATGGAAATTGACAGGGCCAGGGATGGCGGTGATGCAGAACATGAAGAAAAACTGCGTCTGGAGCTGGCGGAGGAACTGGAAGCGGTCGAAGAGGAAATGAAAGGTTACAGGAGCTGGGAAGAGTTTATGGTCACCTGGAATGAACATCTGTCCCGGTGTCTGTCACCGCTGCGTACTGCTGACATTGGTGATATGATTGTAGAAAGGGACAGCCGTTATCTTGAGGAGGATGCCGCATCCCTGGATCAGGCGGTACGCTCGCTGAAAAAAGGAGCTTTTACGCTGCCTACCGAAGACGAGTGGGAATATCTCTGCAATGGCGGAGCGCGCACACTGTTTCGCTGGGGTGATACACTGGAGGATATGCTGACAGAAATATACAATATAGGTACATGCCAGGAGAATACGGCATCCATACTGAATCAGCCCAATATGCTGGGACTGTATATCACATATGATTCCTACAAGATTGAAATTATTGATGATTTACAATATAAGAAAGGCGGCGACGGCGGATGCTCGCTCTGCGGCGGTGACGGGGCAATCTATGTACTGCCCTGTTACACGGCGTTTTATCGTGATCCGATTCATGAATATGAAAGTGTATTGTCAAAGGGTTATTACAGTTATCGCCGGATTGTCCGGCTTCCGTGACAGAGATCCGTTTGCCGGAGCATGGAAACATTCAGACTGTAAAGTTACCGGACTGGAGGTGCAGCAGTGCCCAGAAGAGTTGGGATCGGTCACCAGAATTTTGAAGAACTGATCAGTAAAAAGCTTTTTTATATAGACAAAACAGATTTTATCAAAGAATGGTGGGAAAATAATGACGTGGTGACACTGCTCACCCGCCCCAGACGTTTTGGGAAGACGCTGAACCTGAGTATGCTGGAAAACTTTTTTTCTGTTAAGCATGCTCAAAAAGGATATCTGTTTCAAAATCTGTCCATATGGAGAGAGCAGGCATATCAGGAACTTCAGGGAACTTATCCTGTCATATTTCTCAGTTTTGCAGAAGTAAAAGAAACTTCTTTTGTCAATACACGGGAGAAGATCTGTCAATTGATTAAAAATCTGTATAATACCTTTGATTTTCTTCTGGATGGGGATTATCTGAATGAGGATGAGAAAAAATCATATCGGGAAATCTCCGTTGATATGAAAGACTATCTTGCATCCGTTTCTCTAAGAGCATTGTCCGATTACCTGATGCGGTATTATGGAAAAAAGGTGATCATTCTGCTGGATGAATATGATACGCCCATGCTGGAAGCGTATGTGGGAGGATACTGGGATGAACTGATTTCTTTCATGAGAAATCTGTTCAATTCCACTTTTAAAACCAATCCGTTTCTGGAAAAGGCGCTGATGACCGGGATTACGCGGGTCAGCAAGGAATCTGTTTTCTCGGATTTAAACAATATGGAAGTGATAACCACTGCTTCTGAAAAATACGAGGAGGCTTTCGGTTTTACACAGGAAGAGGTTCTGGATGCTTTGAAAGAATATGGCCGGTATGAGCAGCGGGAGGAGGTAAAAAACTGGTATGATGGTTTTACATTTGGCAGAAAGAGGGATATCTATAATCCATGGTCGATCATAAACTATTTGGACAAACAGAAGTTTGACACCTATTGGGCAAATACCAGCAGCAACCGTCTGATCGACAAGCTGATCCGCGAGGGCAGTCCGGATATGAAAGTGATCATGGAAGATCTGCTGACCGGCGGGATACTCCATGCACAGATCGATGAGCAGGTGGTCTTCAGTCAGCTGGATAACAATGAGGATGCGGTCTGGAGTCTTCTGCTGGCGAGCGGATACCTGCGTCTGGAGCAGTGTGCACTGAATAAAAGAGGATATCTGGAATATAAACTGAGACTGACAAACAGAGAAGTCTCCATTATGTTCGAGAAAATGATCGACGGATGGTTTAAAAAATCTGCGTCTGCATACAACACCTTTATAAAGGCGCTGCTGTCAGGAGATGCAGATGCCATGAATACCTGTATCAACCGGATTGCTTCCACCATATTCAGCTATTTTGATACCGGGAAAAATCCTTCAGAAGAAACAGAACCGGAACGTTTTTATCATGGATTTGTACTGGGGCTGATGGTAGACTTGCAGGACAGGTATCGGATCACATCAAACCGGGAGAGCGGTTTTGGAAGATATGATGTAGTGCTGGAACCGCTGCAGATGGTTGATGATGCGATTATTATAGAGTTCAAGGTCTGTAATCCGGCAAAGAAGCAGACGTTGGAAGACGCGGTGGCGGAAGCGCTGAAGCAGATTGACAGAATGAACTATGCTGCGAATCTGGAAGCAGGAGGGATTGCACCAGAACGGATACGAAAATACGGGTTCGCATTTGAAGGAAAAAAAATCCTGATTGGATAAACAGAATGGAGGTAAAAGATGGCGATTACAGTAAATATTTATTACAGCGGGGAACATGGAAATGCAAGAAAATTTGCAGAGGAAATGATCTCAGGCGGGATCGTCCGTGACATCCGGGCGGAAGAAGGAAATATCCGATATGAATATTTCTTCCCGATGGAAGACGAAGAGACAGTGCTTTTGATTGACAGCTGGAAAGATCAGCATTCCATAGATGTGCATCATGCATCTCCCATGATGGAGCAGATCACAAAACTGCGGGAGAAGTATGATCTGCATATGAAGGTAGAGCGGTACCTCTCAGAGGAATCCGGAATACCTGCATCGGATGAAGCGTTTGTCAGGAAATAAAGAGAGCATCTGATGGAGAAGCGCAATAAAACATCCTTTGGCCTGCACCTGCTTTGGTGAAGAACAGAGGATGTTTTTCTGTTATTTCCATACAATATCGGCTTTTCTGCGCGGAGCAGTTCTTCTGTAGGTTCTGCGGGGGTATCCCAGCAGCATGCAGCAGGCGATCTGCCGTCCTTCCAGCCCCAGCCATTCTTTCAGCAGGGCGCTTTCGCTGATCATGCGCATCATATAACCGCTGTACAGCGCGCCTGCCCCTTCTGCCACGGCCATGTTTTCGATATTGGTCGCTGCCAGACCGCCGTCCAGCAGGTTTTCTGCGCCGATGGTCAGAAAAGAAGTGCAGTTGAAGAGCAGCGTGTCATTGTCCGGATTCTTCTGATATCTCTCGTAGAAGCGGGAGAACATATAGTGCCAGGACGGGTCGGTATCTTTCAGGGCATCCAGTATCTGGGGCATTTCCTGCCAGACCAGCTTCCGGAATTCGTCCATCTGCTCCTGCACAAGGATGAAACGGCAGTCCTGAAGGTTTCTTGCAGTTGCCGTATAACGCCCGGCATTCAGAATCCGCTCCATCTTTTCCCGGGAGATGGGTTCATCCGTAAAATCCCGGACACTTCTGCGGAATTTTACCGCATGCAGATAGTGCGCCGGATCCAGATGGAAGGTGTTCGGATCATATTCCTCCACGTCCTCCATGTCATAGTCCGGGATGGAAACGGCGTTCTCTGGACAGACTGCAACACAATGTCCGCAGAGGATGCATTTCTTTGCATATTCAGCCTTGCCGTCGACTACTTTGACGGCTCTGCCGGGGCAGTCCTGCTCGCAGGCGCTGCATCCGATACATTTTCCGATATCGATTTTAATCATGTTTTTTCTCCTGTTTTCAGTTTCTTTTTTGGTGACTTTACAGTTTTCGTGTGCCATACATATGTATGTATACAGTTTAGCACAGTACGAAGAAAATTGACAGGATGTTTTTTTCATGGAGTGGGAAAAAAGTTTCTGGATTTTTCCGATGCTGAAGACTTTTGCAGCGTTTTTTGAAGAAATGCAGTTTTCAAAAACGACCGGCTGATATATAATAGACGCAGGAATTGCGGTGGGACAGATGCCGTTGCAGAACAGAAGCGGAAAGGATGTTCATTCGTTCCTGTACAGGCTGAAGGGGCATCAGGAAATTAAAAAAAGTATATGATGGAGAAATGCGATGAAAAAAGGATTTTATCTATACAGAAATCGTGTTTATTATGGCAGCTATGAGGAAGATCAGGTTTCCGGCCGGGCAGGTGTTTCTGCTTTCCGTCCGGAATATATTCAGACAGAGCATCCGGTCAGTGAGGATGACCAGGTGGTCCGTCTGTGGGACAATCATCGCCTGCTTGAACCGGAATACGAAGATCTGCAGGCGATGTTTTTAAAAATGCAGTCATTCATGAATCTCAATACGGAACAGGAGGTTGATTTTTCGGCGGCTGAGGACAGGCTGCAAATTTCTTTTCCGAGGGAGCTGAAGGCGGTCTATACGGCAATTCACGGGCAGGAGGAGTATTTTGCGGCTGCAGAGCATTTTTTACCTCTGGATGAGATCTGCGTAGAGAATGGGATCCTCGTTTTTTTCAGGAAAAAAAGAACGCCGGTTGCCGGTTATGAGATACAGAGCGGACGCCTGGCAGAATATTATAAAAAAGAGTGGCATACAGAGCGCGGAGGTTTTTGCTGTTTTCAGTTCTGCGCAGGCAGGATGATCACAATTGCTCTGGAAAACAGACCTGCTTTTCGAAAAGGCAGATGTAAAGGAAAGTTCGTGACAACACTCGATATTGAGAGGGAACTGGAGCGTTTCTGCAATGGAACATATCATCTTTTGTCGGAATTTCATGTGTATGGGATTGCAGTGGTGTATACAGATGAAAAACTGATTGCCTGGATCCGGAGCAACGGTTTTTATGGGGATATTCATGCAGGAGCCTTTGATGAGGCACATCTGGAGGCTCTCGGCCGGCATCTGGGCTCCATAACATGGAAGTAAAGGATGTGGATATCAAAGATATGCTGCGGATCCGGCTGGTATTAAGAGAAAGTCTGAAGGACCGGAAAGTGAAACAGAGGAGGGGAATCAAAATATGGCTGAATTTACTTATCAGACCAGAAGAAAAATGAGCGAAGTCTGGGTAGCGCAGACAAAGCAGAAGGCGGATGGTGTCTCCGAACAGGAGAAGACGCTGCTTCCTTCGGTCTATTATCACACAGTCCCCCATGATACGTGTGCATGGATGAGGAAGCTTCTGGAGAATGGTACATACCGGACGCTGCGGGAACTGTATCAGGACCGATTCCAGGATCTGATCCGTGCCTGCATCCCGGAGAATCTGCATGAAGAATTTTATTATGCGCTGGATCAGATGAATCAGTTCCAGATGACCGCCGGATGGCAGAGAAGGAGCGTCCGTTCAGAGAGCTATGCGCCGTTTGCAGAGGCAAGCATTGGACTGTTCCGGGCGTATACGCGTCTGACATTTTACAAGGTGCCGCTTTCGGAGCTGTTAACAGGCAATGCAGAGCCGGAAATCTACGACCATGCGCGGACGGAATGGTTTGCCTATGCGGGAATTCTGGCGGCGCAGATCGACCTTGGAAATGAAAAAACCATACAGGCGGTAAAGGATATCCTGCTTGGAGAGGGGAATACGTCCATGATCAGTTATGAACTGATCCGCGGGATTGTGATGTGCAGAAACCGGGAGCTGTATGAAGTGCTGGGCAGATTTCTGCTTGCAGCCAGGCTGCAGGAGGGAGCCAGACAGGCCGTGTGTGAAACGATGGATGCCGGACGTCCGGAGGCTTTCCTGCATCTGTTTTCCGTGATTGAAGAAAATGATCTGATCCGGTATTCCTCGGTCAGGCGGGCCGTCAGTACCTGGATCGGAATTTTCAATGAGAAGAGCGTGGACCGGATATCGGAAAAGCTTCTGCGGCTGATGGGGAGCTGTCTGCGGGATGAGGAGTTCAGGAAAGAACAGCTTGCATCCGAAGATTCCGTAGCAATCAGCTGCGCGCTGTGGGCGCTGGGCTTTTACCGGGCCGAAGATGCGGTGGACGCCGTACAGCAGCTGATCAGGTGCGGCACAAGGCATCAGAAGATGACAGCCTCTTATTTTATCCATTCTCTGCAGGAAGAACGTCTGAAAATGCAGGCGACAAAAGGAATCGTTCAGGAATATTCGGAGGATCTGGAGCTTGTGGCATGCTTTATGAACGGTTTTATGGATCTGTCCGAAATGCATCTGATGTCTCTGTTAAAAGATGAGAGCAAAGGCTATTATTCTCTGCGGGACGCTGCTGTCAGTGAGCCGAAAAAGATGGATCCGACAGCGCTTTTTGACAGTCGGGAAGAAGCAGCGCAGATCTATGAGATCTTAAAGGGTATTCGGAAAAAGCTTCCGAAAAAAGGGCTTGTGCTCTCTCCGTGTATCTTTCCATGGCATGAAGTGACGCTGACCCCGTCGGCTCTTGCAGTGCGTATGTGCCTGATTGCCTGGATGCTGCAGGAGGATTCTCTGCTGGATGAGGCGGCGGAGCTGATTCCGTCCATCGGACAGGGGGAACGGTACGGAGTTTCCGGCCGGATCTATGCAGCGCGTGTGATTCTCTATCGCCCGGCATCCGGGAAGAGACGTGAGGTTCTCTTCGATCTGATGCATAATCCGGAGGAATCTACCTGCAAGACAGCGCTTAAGCTGGTAGAGGATCTTACGCTTACTGCGGAAGATTACCTGAAAATAGAGCAGAATTTAAAATATAAAAAGGGACGTGCCGGAACGCTGGCGCTGTTGAAAAAGCAGCCGCCTGCGCAGCTTGCAGAATCCGTCGGAAGGCTGCTTGCTGCAAAATCCGAAGAATGTCACCTGGGGGCTCTGGATCTTGCGCTGCAGATGAAGAAGGAACATGCTTCTGACTTTGCGCGGATAAAGCCGTATCTGTCGGATTTTACCAAAGCAACCGGTCCGGAACAGGTGTTGTTAAAGGAGCTGCTGGGGGATTCCAGTGAGGCGCAGGATATTTTGCAGACGCCGGGTTACGGCTTTTATGATGTAGAGAAAAAATGGGTTCTGCCGCCTGTGAAAACGGATGGAAAAGAGGCGTCCTCCCTGTTTGTCCATGGGGAGAAAGCATGTATCCGTGTGCTGAAGGCTTTGAACGACCTGATTGAAAAAAACCGCGGGCTGACTTATAAAACTGCATGGAATGAGGAGGAAATGCTGGGGAACCGTCTGGAGAGGTGCCGTTGGACCGGAGAAGATCCGGATGCGACGCCGCTGGACGCCTGGCCGTTCCGGGAACTGTGGGAAGATTTTTATCAAAGAGAAATCAAAACCCCGGAGCTTCTGCTGGAGATCGCGCTTTATCAGGAGTGCCGTGCCAGACGGGGCTGTTATGAACAGAATCTGCCGCTTTATAAAAAAGTATTCGGCAGCGGCCTGATAAAGAAACCGCCGTTTTCCGATCTGGTTCAGGGACTGCGCTATGGTGTACAGGCCCGTACGGTTCTGGAAACACTTTTTTCAGAGTATGTTCCAACTGCACTGAAAGTGCGTTTCGGGCTGTGCGGCACTGCGGCCCTTCTGTCTGCGCTTGACAGTTCCAATGACTTCTATACCGTCAGTGAGAAGCGCTGGAACGGAGAGATACAGACCTACACAGAGCGCGCTGCAGAACTGCCGATTTTCAAAAGTATGCGCCTCTGGCTCTCCGGGGCTGAAGAAAAAGACTGGGCGGATGCGTTTACTCTGCGTTTCCGTCTGCAGCAGTATTATCTTGAACAGCGAAAACGGGAACAGCTTCCTCCGCACCAGAGCAGATATGGTGCCTACCTGTTCCTTTCGGATTATGTCCAGTGTTATGTCCGCGGTTTCTGGGATAAAGACCTGTTTTATAAAGCGGTATTTGATTTTTCCGGACTGGGCGCGCTGCTGGAGCCTGTCAGCATTGTGGAGCAGAGGGGAGCGGTATCTTCCAGAAATGCCCGGATCGGTGCCCTGAACGCCTTTTTCGGAACCGGCGTCATCTCGCCTTCGGACGGAAAATTCCGGTTTGACAACATTGGAAAAGAGATGCCCGCCATGGTACTGGCGCACGAACTTTACCGGGAAATTGTACCGAAGGTTCTGAAAGTGGAGCTGAAACGGGGAGAACAGCCGACGCCGTTTTCCAGACTGATCAGCAACATCAGAGTGATCTATGGGATTGATTACATGATACAGATTCTGACGGCTCTTGGGAAGGAGCCGCTTCAGCGCGGCTACAGTTACTATGCTTCAGCTGCAGAGAAAAGAAGAGTCTTAAGCCATCTGCTGAAAGTCAGCATGCCGAAGGAGGAAGAGACGGCCGCGGACCTTGCAAAGGCACTGAAGGGCACGGATATTACGAAAAAACGTCTGGCGGAGCTGGCCATGTATGCAGAGCAGTGGATTCCGATGCTGGAGGACTATTTTGCCGTTCCGGGTTTTTCAGATACCTGCTATTACTTTATGGCGCATACCAGTGAACATTTTGATGATCACATTACATCCATCATAGCCAGATACACGCCGCTATCTCCGGAAGAACTGCATGATGGTGCATTTGATCTGAACTGGTTTTTTGAATCCTATGAAAAGGTGGGGGAGAAAACATTCAAACTCCTTTATGATGCTGCCAAATATTCTTCCACCGGAGCTGCCCACGGAAGAGCCAGAAAGTATGCGGACGCGGCGCTTGGCAAAAAGGATAAGGAAGAATTAAAGGCGGAAATCAATGCAAAACGCAACAAGGATCTTCTGATGAGCCTTGGACTTCTTCCTCTTCCTTCTGCAAAAGCGGATCGGGAAGAGGAACTGCTGGACCGCTATCAGTTTATTCAGAAATATAAAAAGGAAAGCCGGCAGTTCGGCGCGCAGCGCCGTGCCAGCGAAGGACGTGCCGTACAACTTGCCCTGCAGAATTTAAGTGTCAATGCCGGTTTTACGGATGTGACACGTCTTGTTCTGCGCATGGAAAGCAGGCTGGTGGAAAACGCGTCCTCCTGTTTTACTTGGCAGCCTGTGGACGGTGCGGACGGCACGGAACTGATGATCGCTGTGGACGAAAACGGAAAGAGCACGCTGAAATGCCGCAAAGACGGCAAGGCGTTAAAATCGGTTCCCGCCAGGCTGAAAAAGAATGAGCAGGCAGTGAAAATGCAGGAACTGAACAAAGCGCTGAAGGATCAGTACAGCAGAACAAAGCAGATGCTGGAGCAGGCCATGGAAGACCGGACTGCCTTCGAGGTATGGGAGCTTCTGGAGCTTTATCAGAATCCGGTGGCCGCGCCGATTCTGAAGCCGCTGATTGTTCTGCCGGAACATGCGGATCAGACAAAGCCGTTCTGCATGGGATTTCTTACCGAAGACGGCATTCTGGATTATCAGGGAAAGCTTACGAAAGTCCAGTCAGATGATACGCTTCTGATTGCACATCCGTTCGATCTTTACCGTGAGGGACACTGGAGCGAATACCAGAAGCTTCTGTTCGAAAAGCAGCTGAAGCAGCCGTTTAAACAGGTATTCCGCGAATTATATGTGAAGTTGCCGGAAGAACTGGAAAAAGGGGAATCCATGCTGTTTTCCGGCAACCAGATCCAGCCGCAGAAAACGGTTGGCGTACTGCGCGGACGCCGGTGGGTGGCGGACTACGACGATGGCCTGCAGAAGATTTATTATAAGGAAAATATCGTGGCGCGGATTTATGCCATGGCGGACTGGTTCTCTCCGGGCGATATCGAAGCGCCGACACTGGAATGGGTGGTATTTCTGGATCGTAAGACGGGAAAGACGATGAAAATGAAGGAAATACCGGATATCATATACAGCGAGGTGATGCGGGATGTGGACCTGGCGGTGAGCGTTGCGCATGCAGGCGGCGTGGATCCGGAAGCAAGCCATTCGACCGTTGAAATGCGGCGTGCCATTGTGGAATGCAATCTTGCGCTGTTTGGCATCAGAAATGTGAAGGTCGAGGGCAATTTTGCAGTCATCAAAGGAAAGCTGGGAGAATATACCGTTCATCTGGGAAGCGGCGTGGTGCATCAGATGGGAAATGCCATGCTGTTTGTCGTGCCAGTACATTCTCAGCACAGGGGAAGGATGTTCCTGCCGTTTGTGGACGACGATCCCAAGACTGCAGAGATCATGTCCAAGATCCTGCTGTTTGCCGAGGACACGAAGATCAAGGATCCGGGTATTCTGGATCAGATTCGATAAGGATCATAAAATATGGAGAAAAAAGACTGAATATGCCGCAGGGCATTTTCAGTCTTTTCTTGTTGACAAATTATTTTCGTTCTTGTATCATAGTTATTGACCGTAAGTCAATAACTATGAAAAGGAGGATGAAGAAATTGGCAAGACCAGTGAAAAAGCAGCCGGAACAATGGAAAAAGGAAATTCTGGATGCGGCGAAGGAACTGTTTTTATCAAAGGGTTATGAAGAAACCGCCATCACTGACATTATGGAGCGGGCAGGCGGAGCAAAGGGGATGTTCTACCGGTTTTTTCAGAGTAAAGCAGAGGTCATGCATGCGCTGGGGGATCAGATGTTTTTTGAAAACAATCCGTTTGAGCTGGTCAGAGGACGTCCTGACTTAAACGGACTGCAGAAGATCCGGGAGGTGCTTGCCCTTGACAGGGCGGATGGAGAACGGGAGAAGATCAATGCGCAGGCAGTCGCTATTCTGAAAGATCCGCATATTCTGGCAGCTGCGGTGGAGGAAAACCGGCGGGTGCTGACTCCTCTCTGGTTTGAACTGATTGAGGAAGGCCGGCGTGACGGTTCTGTTCATACGGAATATGCAAAAGAGCTTTCCGAGCTGCTTGCGCTCGTCAATTTCTGGCTGATGCCGTCTGTCTTTCCGGCGGATGCAGAAGGGATCCGGCAAAAACTCCGGTTTCTTGCGGAAGTTCTTTCGGCCATGGGACTTCCGATTCTGGAGGATGAGATGTATGACAGAATAAAACGGATCTTCATAAACAGCGGAGAAGAAAGGAGTAACGAATGAAACAGAGACTGTTTACAAAGAATTTTACGCTCCTTGTGCTGGGGCAGATCAGTTCTTTGTTTGGTAACTACATACTGCATCTGGCGCTGTCCATGTATGTGCTGGAAGCAACCGGTTCGGCAGCCGTGTTTGCAGGTATTTTGTCGGTTGCGACGGTTCCTACGATTCTGTTATCTCCTCTTGGGGGTATCCTTGCGGACCGGGCGGACCGGCGGAAGATCATGGTGGCGCTGGATGCTCTGACCGGCCTGTCTGTTTTGTGCACGGCGGTTCTGCTGTCCGGAGAGAACGCCATTGCCGCGATCACAGTACTGCTTGTGGTCCTTTCGGTTCTTGGAGCATTTGAGACGCCTGTAGTACAGGCCTGTATCCCTCAGATGCTGGAAGGCGATCACATCATTAAGGGAAATGCGGTGGTGAACCAGGCGGCATCCATTTCTTATCTGACCGCGCCTCTGCTGGGCGGTATTCTGTATGCTGTTATTGGCTTAAAGCCTGTGATGTATGCAAGCGTTGTGTGTTTTTTTCTCACTGCGTTCTTTGAATGTTTTATAAAACTGGGTTATCAGCCGGGAACAGATCAGGGGAGTGTTCTGTCGATGGTAAAGAACGATTTCTTCAGCAGCATCCGCTTTCTGGCAGAAGAACGGCCGGATATTATGAAGATGCTGTTTCTGACGGCGCTTTCCCGTTTCTTTGTTATGGGCGTCACACTGGTGGGGCTTCCCTTTATTGTGCGGACTGTGCTTGGGCTGGATGCAAAATATTACGGCGGAGCAGAGAGTGCGCTGGCGGTTGCAACGATTTTGGGGAGTATTGCCGCAGGGCTTCTTACAGGGAAATTAAAATCCGGCAGGCTGTCGTTTGTGCTTGCAGCCATCGGAATCTGCATCGTTCCGTCCGGTGCTGTCTTTCTTTTTTCGTCCGGTGCAGTGTTCAGATATGTTGTAAATGTTGCGGCTTTCTGCAGTATGCAGGCTGCTGTCAGTATTTTTTCCATCTTTGCGGTATCGATGATTCAGCAGAATACACCAGATCATCTGATTGGAAAAGTAATGGCTTATACAGCGGCCATTACCATGTGCGCACAGCCAGTCGGGCAGATGGCCTATGGCTTTTTGTTTGACAGATTTCGGGAGACGGTTGGTCCTGTACTGATTGTTTCAGGAATCCTGGTATGTCTGATCGGACTGTTTTCGGCAGGCTTTTTCAGAAGGGTGGATGAGATACGAAGCAGTGCAGGAGAAGATTGAAAAATACTTTACCACATATAAAAATAACGGTATAATAACAATGACGGAAGCGGATGATTTGCAGTAGGAATCACAATGTCAAATATCATATCATTTGATGGAAATGTTACGCCGGACGACGATTCCCTTCAGATGTCGAACGGCGGAACCGATGTGCTGATCAGCATCCTTGCTTTGAGCGGATCTGTGATTGCCCGGACAGAAAACGAAAAACGCCTGATGGTATATTTATCGGAAAATGATCAGATCATCGGCAGGGGGTGCGTCGGATTTGACATTGTTGAGATGCCGTGGGAGAAAGCGACTTTTGAAGAGGATAAGAGATTTATGCTCAGGGTTATAAAAGGAGCAGAAAACAAAACCGGCTGGGAAAAGCTGGATTACAGTCCGAATGAGCGATTTGTTTCCTGTTATCTGGAGAAATTTGAAAATCTGATCAACCGGATGACGGCTGACGATATCAGGGCCGATGCATCGAAGAACTGGTTATCCGGGGCGGACGAAAAAGATCCGGTCCGCTGCGGTTTTCCAAGATGTAAAAAGCACGGTATTTTTTTGACCTGCTTTGGGTGTCAGATTTGCAATCATTAAATTTGTATTTCAGCGTTTTTCAGGGAGACCGGGGAAGGAGCAGAGAGATGACAGAAAACAGAACGTCCAATTATGAAAAAATGAAAGATGATATGGCGTCTGTGTTTTTAGAGTACGATCAGGAAAAAATGATCCGGAAATTTTCACTGGAGCATGATGAAAATTATCTTTTTATTTTCTTTACAGGGAGAAGATACCGCATCCACCGTCATACAGGGGCGGTAAGCTGGTCGAAGGATTCTTTTCAAACGGAAGAAAAGGCGGATTATAATGAGGCCATGACCATATATGACGTGCTCTGTTATTCCAAAGAACATTGTCATCTGGCCGGCGAGTGGGTCAATGTGGGCAGCCTTTCTGCGGTTAGGGGCGGTACTTTGGCAAAAGCGGGTAACTTTTTTCAAAATGCCGGGGAGTATTTTAACGGGAAAACCGATGCGCTGGCACATGCCTGTGAGGTTCTTCAGGGGCGAAAGATAAAAAAGGGGGATGTGGGTTATGAACTGGATCTGTTTCCCTTCCTGCCGCTGTCGCTGCGTTTTTGGGAGGCAGATGAGGAATTCCCGGCAAGTCTGCAGATTCTGACAGACAAGAACATCCTTGATTATATGCATTATGAAACGCTGATGTTCGCAATTACGCATGTGATCCATCGACTGAAGGCAGAATGTGAACAGTTTTGACAGCTGTACAGATTTGTTCCGGATACGGGCATATGTTCCGCTGATCATCTGAATACGGGGCAAAATGCAGTAAAATGACTGCGTGTTTGAGTGAGAGATATGCAGAGGAGGTGCACGATCATGAGACTGGCAGCAACAGCACAGATGAAGGAACTGGACCGGACCGCCATAGAGGAGCGGAAGATTCCGTCTCTGGATCTAATGGAGCGTGCGGCGGGAGCCGTGGCAAAAAAGGTTCTGCAGATCACGGGAAAAAATGACAGAAACAGGCAGATTGCGATTTTTTGCGGACCGGGAAATAACGGTGGAGACGGAGTTGCAGCAGCACGGCTTCTGATGGAACGCGGCCGTGAGGTCCGTATCTTTCTGGTGGGCGACCGGAAGAAGATGACGCCGGATTCGCTTGCCATGGAGCAGAAGCTGTTGGCGACAGGCGGGAAGCTGGAGGCTTATGCTGCGGATTCTTCTGAACAGCAGGAGTGGATCGAAAACAGTGCATGTCTGGTGGATGCACTGTTTGGCGTAGGGCTGAAGCGGCCTGTAACAGGGGATTTTCTGTCGGCAGTCCGCCGGATGAACCACGCGCCCTGTCCGGTGGTCTCCTGCGATATTCCGTCCGGGATAGACGGCGATACGGGAAACGTTCTTGGAGAAGCGGTCCGTGCAGACTGTACAGTGACATTTACCTGTTCCAAATACGGTCTGGAGCAGGGGGACGGAAAGGAATATGCAGGAACCGTGGAAGTGGCGCCGATCGGAATTCCGGAAGAGCTGATCTGCCAGGTTCTGGGATCCTGACCAGGATGTCAGGAAATGTAAGGAGGAGCCATGAGACGTAAAAATCTGAATCAGATCGTAAAGCTGAATGATGCGCAGAAAAAACAGATACTCAGCGAGATAAAGGCATTTTATCTGGATGTCCGGGGGGAAGAGATCGGAATGATTGAAGAGCAGCAGATCCTGGATCTGTTCTGCGAGCATCTTGCGCCAATGATTTATAATAAGGCACTGGATGATGCGCAGTACTGGTTCAGACAGCAGATGGAAAATTTATCAGCAGATTATTATCTTCTGTATCGGGATACCCGGTAAAATTCAGTGCAGAGTCCGTATATTGGGGAGGAAACACAGATGGAGAATGAACGATGTTTGATGAAACGGAAAGGGACGCTTTATGGAAGGAAAAATGAAAAAAATGTTCTGCACACTGAGCAATACTGCCTTGCTGGCGGGGTGCCTTATCTTTATGATCGGAGCGTATTATGAAGTGATAAAAGCCGGAATCCCTTATCAGGATCCGCCGCTGGAATTACAGATTCAGTATGCCGTTAATCTGGGAATCGGAGATGAGCTTTGCAGGATCGGTTTTTTCGCAGTTCTGTATGGCATTGCCTTTCGTCTGGCGCTTTGGCTGTTCGCAAAGATACGCCGGCAGATCAGATGAGGCGGGCAGGAGGATCCGGATGGACAAGCTGGATAAAATGTTTGCGGAGGTAGCTGCTGATTGAGAACCTGTACACAAAGATCATTTTTTCAGACAGGCATGCCCCTGTTCGCGATGGCGATGTTTTTTCTGGCTGCAGCTTTATACTGCTGCTTCAACAGAACGTTGCTTCTGGCGGCGGTGTTTTTGCTTGCGGTTGGGCTCCTTCTGCTGGTGCTGGGAATGAGAAGGGTAAAAAGAGAGGCGGAAGCCATCCTGCGGTTCATTCGGGAAAGGTCTGTTTTTTATCACAGATGCAGTCCGGCTCTGACCATCTCTGATTTTCTGAGTTTTTTAAGGCAGGAAGGTTTTGTATTAACAGAATACCCCTTTGGAAATTATTACGGTCATTGGCGCATGGACCAAAAGCACATCTGCCATTTCTTTGTGGCAAATCATGACACGCCGGACTGTCCGGAAGCAGAAAGCTATTCTGAATTATTTATCCGGACAGTCTGTGAATCAGGTATGTCGGCCGGCAGCCAGTACCTGCTGGATCTGGAGTATGGATCCGGACTGGAACAGAAATCGCCGCAATATATACAGGCGGCGCGGGAAGGATTTATGCATGATAAACAGGGGATTCCTTTTGGATTCCGGCTTGCTTTTGATACCCGGGATCATATTCTGTATTGTGCGGAGGCAGTCACCCGGATCGTCTGGCAGAAAAATGAGGTGCCGGCGATCTGCGTCAGCGAGCTGCTGAAAAAGCTGTTGAAAAGTCCTGATGTATGTTCAGGAAAAGATTTTGATGAAATGCGGTAAAGGGATGGTATAATGAAAAGATCAAAAACAAACCCGGGAGGCAGACTATGAAATATATGACAGCGATTCCTGACATGTCAGAGACTATATATGATATTTTACATACAACAATTCATACAGTCTATCCGAAATACTATCCGGAGGAGGTGGCAGATTTTTTCTGCCGGCATCACAGTAAGGAACACATTCTGGAGGGTATTGCATCTGGGAATATGGGAGTATTGATGAAAGGTAATATCATTGTCGGAACCGGATGTTTTGACGGCAATCATATTACAGGATTATATATCCTGCCTGCTTATCAGAAACAGGGCTGCGGTTCACGGATCATGGATTGTCTGGAGGCTGAGATCATGAAAAAACATGAGACAGCGATTCTGGACGCTTCTCTTCCGGCTGTCTGTTTTTATGAACACAGAGGTTATCAGACCATAGGGCATGGGAGATACGAACTGGAACATGATGTGAAACTGATTTACGAGATAATGGAGAAAAAATTAAGAATGGATTGATTTTACAGGAGGCGCTTATGAATCTTGCAGAGAAATACGTTACCGGTTTAAAAAAGGCATATTATGAAAACGGCGGAGAAGAACAGTGGGACGATTTTGAAAAAATCGTACATGGTGCAGAAGAAGCAGATATGGAAAGGCTTCAGACTTTATATCCGGATCTTCCGGACAGCCTGTATCAGCTTTTAAAAATCGTGGATGGAACTTATTACAGAGTATATGCCGGAGAAAAAACGGCTTTTTATTTTCTGGGCTCAGATCTGGAAGAATATCCTTATTATCTGCTTTCTGCCGCACAGATGTGCCGGAAGGAGAAGCTGGACTGGCTTACGGATTATATAAACAGAGAATTTGAGGAAGAGGTTGAAATCGATGAAAAGATCATTGACCGGGCAGATCAAATGTGCTGGCTTCACTTTTCTGACTGTATGAATGGCGGCGGCACTTCCCGGCTGTTTATTGATTTTTCTCCCTCTGAGAAAGGGACGAAGGGACAGATTGTCCGGTTTCTGCATGATCCGGATGAAATCACAGTGATTGCGGACAGTTTTGATGAATATCTGCAGATGCTGATGGATTCGGAGTATGATTTTATTACAGAGGAAACTATTGAGGAATAGCGGCATTTTGACCTGCTTTTCGTACTTCTCTGCCATAAGAAATCCGGTTGCCGATGGCACATTGAGCAGAGACGCACTGGCCAAAATGGGGAAGAACGAAAAAGTAAGTCCTGATGTCATTGAGCGGATATGCTGTAAACTGCATTGCAGAACAGAAGAGGTCATAGTGTATGATGAAAATGCGGAAGAAATCAACCTGTAGGATTGCGACACCCGTATCCGACTGCCATAAAAGTACAGCGGGTACAATGCTGCTGCCGATGATCTCTGGCATCCTTTTGGGAATCACTGCAAAACTTGTAGATGTGCCGTATATCACATGCGATTATCCTGTGTTTGATGATATGATGGGCCGATTTGGAATATGGGTCTGGGCGGCTGCGCTCATAGCGGTGCGTTCCAGGACTCCTTTCCATGCAGCAGTGCGCTCTTTTGTCTTTTTTGTCGGAATGCTGTCTGCGTATTATGGATATACGGTTCTGTTTTTGAAATTTTTCCCTGGATCACAGATGGTTTTGTGGGGCGGTATTGCCATGATTACTCCGTTTTGCGGTTTCCTGATGTGGCACATCCATAAAAATACAAGTTATGCAGATCTGATTGCATCCCTGCCTTTTGTTTTATTCTTTACGGAATGGTATTTAACTGCTTTTACGGCGCAGAACTGGTCTTACAAAGACAGACTGCTGCTGTTTATCGCCTATTTATGCATGACACTTTCACTGGCAGCAGCAATTCCGACCAATAAGAGAAGAATATTTTCTCTGTTTTATGCCATGCTGCTGTCCGTTGTATTGATATGGCTTATACAGGCAGGAATCATGGTGAATTTTTATGATCAACTGCTGAATGTATGATTCCCGGTAAACGGGGCAATCAATCTGTTTTTGAAAAGTAAACGGTCTGCCGATACGGAACCGGCAGGAAGACCAATAAGGAAGGAGAACGATTTATATGGATAGCAGAGAAGCAGAAATGCTGGCGGAACCTGTGGTAAGAGAGGTTGTAAACTGTATAGCGGAAAAACGTTATGCGGATATTGAAAAATATGCTGAATTTGAATCCAGATCTTTGTCTGAATTTATGGAAATCATAGAAGGATTTCTGGAACTTAATGAACTGCCTTATATGGACCGGTTTGAAGTTCCATGTACATTCCGTCCTCAATATGAGTACCATCAGCTTTCCTGTATTTTGTATAAGGACGGAAGAGGTTTTCATGTACTGTATGGTCTGACAACGGATGGGGAATTGAATGATCTGACCCTGCTGATGGATTTTCTGTTTACAGAATCCGGAGCCCTGGCTGCCAAAATTCTGGATGCGCATGTGTTGTGAAATGCTGCAAGATCCAGTGTGCTGTTTTAGGCGAAGAAGCCAGAGAGCTCAGATACACAGGATCTGCAAAATTCTTTATATGAAAAGAAACTGGAGTATGTACGAAAGCAGATGGAAATATAAAGAAAAAGATACAGAGGATACGTCGTGTTTTCCGGAATGTATCCTCTGTCTTTAAGGACAGCCTGTTCAGGGAGCGGCCATCCGCACCATGCAGGTATTCCTTCGGCATGCGATGCCGTATTTTAAGATGGTTGTCATCCCGTCGTCGATCAGCTGGTCCGCATAATTTTTTTCTTCGATCTGTTCCAGCGCCTTTTGGCAGGCGGATTCCAGATTCCGGCTTTCGGAATATTTCAGTTCAATGACGATTCCCAGGGAGATGGATTTTATTTTCACCAGAATGTCGCTGTAGCCTTTGCCGGACTCCGCATTGGACTTCAGGACCCAGTCTCTCTGATGGCTTAACAGTCCCAGCAGGATGCCGTGATAAAAGTTTTCTTTTTTCTCTTTTTGCACAGCAGTATCGCGGATGCTGATGGTTTGTCTTAAATAAGAACTGAACATCTGTTCGATCTTTGGAGCATCTCCTGTACGGAAAGCTTCACTGAAAGCGTTCAGTGCAAGAGCATCCTTTCGTACCTCTTCCTGAAACCAGGAAAGGATCTGTTCGATAAAGATGACACGGATCTCCTGATTGGGGATGACAAGTTCGTAGGTGTTCTGTTCTGTTTTTCTGCGTTTTGTCAGATAACCGGTGGTGTAGAGAACACTCCACAGATTGTCGATGCTGTCATACAGTTCCCGATAAGTCAGTTCTTCACGGATGGTTTTTGTGACTGGCAGGCCGTTCACCAGCTGATCCAGTTCTTCCATGGTCTGTTCGTCTGCTTTCTGAAGAAAAGTCCGGAGGATGGCGTTGCCGCTGGAATTGAGCCAGAAGGCTTCCGGAGAAGCATTCGGTTCAAAACGGAGCAGATCAATATAGTTGATTACATCCCAGGGGCAGTATACGTCGGAATTTCCGAAACGGTAGCCGTCATACCATTTTTTGATCAGATCATAACGGTTTTCCAGTCCATAATATGCCAGCATACTCCGCACTTCAGAGTCGGAAAATCCGAAATGTTCATCAAACGGAACATTTGAGATTGATCTGACTTTAAAATTGTTCAGTCCGGTGAAGATACTTTCCTTCGCCACCCGGAGACATCCGGTCAGTACGGCGAAGAACAGATGTTCATTGGTCTTCAGCGCCTGTCCGAACAGCCCCCGGATCAGGTCGACCATCCGGTCATAATATCCGTACTGCTGCGCTTTGTCCAGCGGTACATCATATTCATCCACAAGCAGGATTATTTTCTGCCCGTAATAGCCGTGAAGAAGCCGTGACAGAAGCAGAAGACTTCCCCGGATGATTTCTTCGGATGCAGGGATATCCAGAGACCGGACCGGAAGACTCTGGATCAGGTGCAGGTAATCCTGTTCTTCTTCTCTGGAAAGCTGTCCGTCTTCCAGCAGGAACCGGAACCGGCGTGCCTCGTCCCGGATCACCGCATGCAGTGCGTACAGTGCTCCTTCATAATGTCTGGAATCCACGTTTTTCAGTGTAACAGAGATCACCGGAAATTTTCCCATGTATTTTTTACAGAGTTCTTTTTCTTCTGAAACGGCAAGTCCGTCAAACAGAGCTGTATCACAGTCATAAGAAAAGAAATATTTGAGCATGCTCATGTTCAGAGATTTGCCGAAGCGTCTGGGACGTGTAAAGAGGTTTACTTCTCCCCAGTTATTCAAAAGTTCTGTGATCAGTCCGGTTTTATCCACATAGTAAAATCCTTCCGTACGTATTTTTTCAAAATTTTCGATGCCAATGGGAAGTTTTACTGTACGTTTCAAGTTCTGCGCCCCCTTTCCCTTTTATTATATATGGAGGAAGTTTCTGTTTCAAGCGTTTCCAGGCGAATATTATGAAATTACTTTTCTGTACAAAACAGGAGAAAACCTGTATAATAATACCAGAAAGTGCAGAAGCAGAACAGGAGGAATTGTACGATGACAACCGCAGAAAAATATCTGAATATTTTAAAGGAACGGGAACCGCAGCTTTGGGAGGGACCATTGGAAAAATCAGCATTCACAGAGTGCGACCTGTCGACGATTGAGAAAGGGCTTGGGTATTCTCTGCCTTTGCCGTACCGGGAATTTCTGCAAAGTTATAAAATGCCGGAGGATGTTACCGTGCTTGTGTCTTTTTGCGGCGACTCCTATGCCAATTCGTGGGAGGAAACATATTCCCGTGAAGAACATGATTATGTGCCCCTTTCCGAAGATGACATTGGTCCGACGGTGGAATTTAAGTGGCATAATATAAGAGGAAACAACGGAACAGAATTTCTGGAGAACCTCAGGGAAGAGCAGGGGATGCATGGAATGCAGGATCAATCCCCCTGTTTTCTGGAAGCGGGCTTTATAGAACTCGGCAATGTATATGGATACCTGACGTATCTGGATCTGGTAAACGGCGGCATCGTCACCATACACGAAGAAGGCGTTTATGACATGATGCTTGTGGATGGAGTCAACTGGGCAGACCGGTCGGAAGTAAGGGAGTATATGGAGGTGCAGAGGCTTTATATCTGTAAGAATTTCAATGATTTTCTCCGGTTTGTATGTACGGGAGATTTTCTTGATGAAAATGAAGCGAAATTTCCGACACAGGAGGAGCTGGAGCGGGATTACTGCGATTGATGCTGCCTGCTGTTGAATGACGGATTGTCAGAGGAGGAATGAATATGGCGTGTCTGGGAGTTCTATATGCGCTCACTGATGCGGAGCTGGCAGCGCTATGTGCCAGGCCGGAAGAGGAACGCTACGAATATATGCTGGAGGAGATAGAGGAGCGGCTGCTT
This sequence comes from Lachnospiraceae bacterium, assembly GCA_009774145.1. Lineage (GTDB taxonomy): Bacteria > Bacillota > Clostridia > Lachnospirales > Lachnospiraceae > Hominiventricola. Next base: position 104,535 of record VSND01000004.1, read on the forward strand.
CGCACTCCCCGGGGATATGAGTTGGATAAGGCATGGCAGGGCATTCAGCTGTGTCTGGGCCGCGGAAAATGGAGTGAGCGCAACCGGGCGCCGCTGAATATCCTTGTGGGCGGAGAATTTCTGGTGGATACAGAAGAGGATCTGATCAGCCTGAAAAATCATGATGATGTCAGGCGGATTGTAGACTATCTGCAATGTCACGAGGTGAAGGATATTATACGAAAGAATTTTCCAAAAGTGGAAGCGGACAGCAGCGGGCTGCCGGCTTATGTTACGGATCTGGAATATCTGCTGTCCAACGCCGAGGGACTGCTGCCGTTCTATGAATATGCCCTCAGGGAACAGCTGCAGGTGATTTTTACAGTGGATTTGTGAGTGTAATACAGAGTATGGATCGAAAAGAACAATGAGTACCAGAAGGGATTCCATATATGGAAAAGAGATTCCTGACAGAAGTTGAGGAGCGCTTTATTCGTCAGACTTCCGCACTTGATCATTATGCGGTTGTAAAGCTGCAGATTTATACAATCGCTGCGGAAAAGGTGATTTTTGAAAATCATTGTGCTTTGGAGCAATTACCGGCAGAGTTTGCTGATTCTGTAGAAAAATGTGTATTTGATTATACTGCGGAATCCGGTATCTCGGGAATTCTTGTGTGCCTGACAGATGCAAAGTGGCGGCAGTATGATTCATCTGAAATGGATTTTAAAGTTGCAACATGGAAGGCTTTATTGAAAGTGTTTTCCAGAGAAAATAGAGACTAAATGCTTTTAAATGTCAGAAAGAGCAGAAGAAGACCTGGATTAAGAAGTTACTGCGGAGAAAAATGATGAAGAAGAGAATTCCATATGCGTTTGCAGCGTTGCTTCTGTTTTTGACAGAAGCAGTGATCGCTTTAATGGTTTATGATGATTTTATAAGGCCATATATGGGTGATGCGCTCGTCGTCATTCTGATATACTGTATGGTAAGGACTGTCGTTCCGGAAAAAATGATACTGTTGCCGCTTTATGTTTTCCTTTTTGCGTGTTTTACAGAATTCATGCAGTATCTGCATATTGTGGAACGACTTGGACTGCAGGATTATACGTTCTTCCGCATTTTGATCGGAATGGTATTTGACTGGTCGGATATTCTGTCCTATGGGGTCGGGTGTATGCTGCTGGGAGTATACGAGGCTGTGAAAAGCAGATACTTCAGAAAAGGGGGAAACGGCCGTGGAGATCGTGTCTGATTATCTGAGGGGAGGTTCCGGATGAATGATAAGAATCAGAGAGATTCAAAGCTCCGAATACCATGTTCTGAGCGATTTTCTATATGAAGCAATCTATGTTCCGGAGGGACCGGCGCCGCCAAAGGAGATCATAAACAGACCGGAGCTGCAGGTATATATTGCAGATTTTGGCCGGAAGAAGGATGATCTCGGTCTGGTAGCGGAAGACGGACACAGAATCGTCGGCGCTGTATGGAGCCGTATCATGAATGATTACGGTCATGTGGATGATGAAACTCCTTCCATTGCCATTTCCGTATATAAAGATTACAGGAATCATGGAACTGGCACGGGTTTATTGCAGAACATGCTGGGAATATTAAAAAGGAATGGATATAGACAGGTTTCTCTGTCTGTACAGAAAAGTAATTATGCAGTCAGAATGTATCAAAAAGCCGGTTTTGAGATTGTGGACGAAAAGGAAGAAGAATATATCATGATATGCAGGCTGTAAGGAAAAGGAATCGTTAACCAGGAACAGGAAGCGGTTCCTGAAAAAAATGCGGTAAATCCGGTCTGATCGCCCTGGCGGGAGGGAAGAGAGAAGGGAAAGTATTTCTGCTTCGGGCGGATATGGATGCACTGCCCATCGAAGAAGAAACAGAGGAGGATTTTGCGTCTGTGAATGGCTGTATGCACGCCTGCGGGCACGACATGCACACGGCCATGCTGCTGGGCGCGGCAAAACTTCTGAAGATGCATGAAGAGGAGATAGAAGGTACGGTAAAACTCATGTTTCAGCCTGCCGAAGAGATCTTTGAGGGTTCCCGCAATATGATAGAATCCGGCCTGCTGAACGATCCGGATGTGGATGCGGCGCTGATGGTTCATGTGACGGCGGGGATGCCTTTTGAAGCCGGTACGGTGGTCGTTGCAGATGCCGGCGTCAGCGCTCCGGCAGCCGATTATTTTGAGATCCGGGTACAGGGAACGGGCTGTCATGGCTCCATGCCCAACATGGGAGTTGATCCGCTGAATGCAGCGGCTCATATTCTGCTTGCGCTTCAGGAAATCCATTCCCGGGAGCTGGCAATGGATGACCGGGCTGTTCTGACGGTAGGAACGCTGCATGCAGGAACTGCTGCCAATGCGATTCCGGATGCGGCAGTCATGGGCGGAAGCATCCGGACTTTTGATGAAGAAGTGCGTTCGCTTATAAAAGAAAGACTGGTGCAGATTGCGGAAGGAACGGCAAAGGTTTTCCGGGCAGAAGCAAAGGTGACATTTGGAAGCGGGTGCCCGACTCTGGTAAATGATCAGGAACTGTCTGCCTGTGCTGAAACATACGCCAAAGAACTGCTGGGCAGGAACAGAGCATTTTCTGTTCGGGATCTGAATGCCATGAGCAAAGGACAGAAATCTTCGAAAGCAGCCGGCTCCGAAGATTTTGCATACGTCAGCCAGGAAGTGCCGTCCATTATGCTGGCGCTGGCTGCCGGACAGCCGGAAAAGGGGTATGTGTATCCCCAGCATCATCCAAAAGTCCGGTTCGATGAGGATGCGCTGGTAAACGGCAGCGCGGTCTATGCTTATATGGCGATGCGGTGGCTTTCAGAACACAGATGATTTGGAAAAGAGGTTGTCATGATAAGGGAATACAAAGATGCTGACCGGGATTCAATTATGAAGCTCTGGCTGAATACCAACATACAGTCTCACAGCTTCATTTCAGAGGAATACTGGCGCAGCCATTATGATATGGTAAAGGAAATGCTGCCGAAAGCAGAACTGTACGTATATGAAGATGATACATCTGGGACAGTGGAAGGTTTTATCGGATTGACCGGGGATTATATCGCAGGAATTTTCGTGAGAGCGGATGTACAGTCCAAAGGAATCGGAAAGCAGTTACTGGACCATGCAAAAATGCGTAAGACCGGCCTGAGTCTGAAGGTTTACCGGAGAAATGAACGGGCAGTCCGGTTTTATCTGAGGGAACAGTTTGTTGTCGATTCTGAATCCATCGATGAAGACACAAACGAAAAAGAGTTTGTGATGAAATGGGATTCATCCGGGATATGCCATACGCAGGACATGCCGTAAGAAGGGGGATGCCATATGGAGAGGAATATTGTCAGAAAGAAGAAGCTTCCCATCGGAATCGAACGATTTGAGAAAATTCGGACGGAGGGATTTTACTATGTAGATAAGACAGGATTTATCAGAGAACTTCTGGACAACTGGGGGGAGGTCAATCTGTTCACCCGTCCCAGGCGTTTTGGAAAATCCCTGAATATGGATATGCTGAAGACTTTTTTTGAGATCGGGTGCAGAGCGGAGCTGTTTGACGGGCTGGAAATTGCAGAGGAGACAGCATTGTGTGAGGCGTATATGGGACAGTTTCCTGTGATATCCGTATCGCTGAAAGGTGTGAATGCTCACGATTTTTCCATGGCGCGGGAACTGTTTTGTTCGCTGATCGGAACAGAAGCCATGCGGTTTCAGTTTCTGCTGGACAGTGAACGGCTGACGGAGCGGGAAAAGATGCAGTATGAACAGCTTGTCACCATCGACCGGACCGGCCGGACTGTCTTTGACATGTCAGACGCGGCGCTGACAGGCAGCCTGAAGACGCTGTCTCTGCTGCTGCAAAAGCATTATGGGAAGAAGGTCATCATCCTGATCGACGAGTATGATGTTCCGCTGGCAAAGGCCAGTGAAAACGGATATTATGATCAGATGGTCATGCTGATCAGGAACATGTTTGAACAGGCGTTGAAGACAAACGGGAGCCTTCAGTTTGCGGTGCTGACCGGATGCCTGAGGGTGGCAAAAGAGAGTATTTTTACGGGACTTAATAATCCGAAGATTTATTCCATTACCGATGTAAAATTTGCAGAGCATTATGGTTTTACAGACGGAGAGGTAAGGTCGCTTCTGGAATATTATGGGGTGCTGGACGCTTACGAACTGACAAAGGAATGGTATGACGGATACCGTTTTGGAAATCTGGAAGTCTATTGTCCATGGGATGTGATCTGCTATTGTGATAAACTTCGCGCAGACAAAGACGCCAGACCGCAGAATTTCTGGTCCAATACCAGCGGCAATGATGTCGTAAGACATTTTATTGAAAGAATGGACAAAGGAGTAACAAAGAGCGAACTGGAACGGCTGGTTGCCGGGGAGACCGTGGAAAAAGAGATCCATCAGGAACTGACTTATAACAGGCTGTATGATTCCGTGGAACATATCTGGAGCCTTTTGTTTGTTACAGGCTATCTGACTCAGAGGGGGCGTGCAGAAGGAGACCGCTATGATCTGGCGATTCCAAACAGAGAGATCCGAAAGATCTATACAGACCAGATTATGACATTGTTTAAAAAAGATGTGGAACATGACGGCGAGACGCTGCAGTCCTTCTGTGAGGCGCTGGAAAAAGGAGATGCAGAAGGGGTGGAACGACAGTTTTGCGCCTATCTGGAAAAGACCGTCAGCATCCGCGATACCTTTGTAAGAAAAGCGGTAAAAGAAAATTTTTATCATGGAATACTGCTGGGAATCCTCGGCTTTAAAGGGAACTGGTACGTCAGTTCCAACCGGCAGTGCGGCGACGGTTACAGTGATATCCAGATTCGGATCGATGACAGGGACATGGGGATTGTCATCGAGGTCAAATATGCGCATCGCGGAAATCTGGAGGCAGAATGCCAAAGCGCACTGGAGCAGATTGACAGAAACGGATATACGAAAGAGCTTCAGGAGGAAGGCATTGAGCACATTCTGAAATACGGAATTGCATGCTTTAAAAGCAAATGCAGAGTGCTGGCAGAACCGCTTTCAGAGACTGCCGGTTTTCTGGCGGGAACGGCCGGGAACCGGCCGGAGGTGATTCCGATTCCGGAAAAAAATACTTATCTTAAAAAGGAAGACAAAGGGGGAAACTGAACCAATGATTATGAAAGCAGGCAAATATCAGGAACGGCTTCAGAACGCACTGGATTCTCTGGAGCTTACAGAACATAACCGGCAGCTGGCGGACAGATATCTGGATCTGTCGGAACCGGAGGATCCGAAACTTCTGGAGGATGCAGAGACGCAGGATTTCTGCAGGCTGGACAAAAGTGTCCGCAGAGGCGTCTATTATTCGTTCCTGGTCGATACGAAGAAGGAAAAGGAAGAGCTGGCAGGCAGATTTATCCGGCTTGTGGTTCGGATCGGAGGTGCGACTGCCAGACAGATGATCTCAGGGAACGGATACCAGGTCGATTTTGAGTATGCGGGAAAATTTCTCACTCCGGTGGAGACGGCAGTTCTCCAGGCAGACAGCGTTGCCTGGTCGGAGTCTTTATGGTATGACAGGGGGATCCGGTTTCTGGTCGAGATGGGAAGGCAGGATCCGGAATCTCTGGTCCGGATGTGGGAGCTTTGTTATGATGAAAATGCAGTGAATACGAAGATGTTTTTGACGGCGGTCTACCTGTACTGTGTCAGACCGCTGGAGGATGCAAAGAGCGTGCTGTGCATCCCGGCAGATGAAACGGATCCGAGAGCAGAAGGAGATCCTTCCCGGGTAAGGGAGATGACCGATTATCTGGAGCAGCGTCTGATGGGAAATATTGACGGAATGTTTCAGGATAAAGACAAGCCGGAAGGAGAGATGCTGGAGCGGCTGAAGACGTTTGTGCGGGAGTCGGAACCGGGAGAACCGATGCCGGTGGAAGTGCGGGCTGTCCTCTCCGGAAGGGACCGACGGTATTATCTGGTAACATTCCTGAATTATCTGGCGTTTCTGGCAGTGGAGCATTCCAACCGGTTCGTGTCCATGCTCCGTCTTTCCATGGCGCTGGACGAAGAGAACATTCCGAACAAAGTGCTGAATACCTGCCAGAGGACAGACCGAAAATGGTTTGAACGGCACATCAAAGCGCTGGAGGAGTTCCTGACGATCTCTGAGGAGGCCTATATCCAGTGGGCGGTCCTGGGGGACGGAAGGGAGAGTCGGGTCCTTGTGCGGATGTCGAAAAAGGCGCCGGATGCAATGCTGAGAGTGCTTCCGAAGATTCCGGCAAAGTATTACGGATATTTGGCAGGGCGGATCCGGGAGGGAAATCCGGAGGTCTATCAGGAAGTGGAGGAGCAGGTCACGGAGCAGTATCAAAGATGTATGGCTCATGATATTACAGAGAAGTTTAAAACGGCACAGGATGCTGCGAAGCGGTATCTGCTGGAAGAACTGGAGATTGAAGATATTCTGCCGTATGTGAAAGACTGGCGGAACATGTCTTTCTACGATTATGACCGTGAAAGCAGAATCTACAGCTGTCTGGAGAGCGGCCTGAAAACGCTGCACCGGCGGGCGCTGATCCTGGAGTGCCTTCGCAAGTACGATTCCTATTTCCGGAGGTACTGGCTCTGCCCAAAACCGGATGACGGGAAAAGTGAAAACGGTTACAGAATGCTGATCGATCCAAGGCAGATTCGCGCGATTCTGGAACTTCTGGAAGAAGAGCGTGTTCCGGCACAGTATCAGCTGGATTTTCTGGGCTCTGAATATGCGAATTTCTATGACTACAACGGGCAGGGGGTATATAAGTCGGACGACGCCATGCAAAGGTGCGTGGAAGTTCTTGCGGCCAGGCATGCAGACTGGAAAGCAGAATACATGGAAGCGGCAAAAGGAAGTCTGGCAGATACACGGATACTGGCGATCCGGGTTATGGCAGAACTGGGGGAAGAATACAAAGAAGCGCTGCTGTCCTGTTCTTCGGACAGTGCAAAGCAGGTGCAGGCGCTTCTGCAGGCGATCTATACGGAGCATCCGGACTGGGAGGCTGACATGCTTGCCATGCTGAAAGCAAAGAAAGCTTCTGTGAGGGAGATGGCAGTGAAGGTATTGAAAAACTGGGGAATCGAACAGTATCGGGAACCGCTCACGCAGGCGTTAAATGCCGAGAAGACAAAAAAGGTGAAAGACCTGATTCAGGGGCTTCTGTCGTCCGACAGCCAGGAGCCGCAGGAACAGACTCTGGATGGTGTCGTGGCAGATCTGCTGTTTGGAGGCAGAAAACGAAAGCTGTCCTGGTTCCTTGAAAAAAGACAGACAGAGGTTCATAGACAGGACGGCTCAGAAGCCTCCGAAGACCATGTGGCGGCGATCCTGATTGCCTACGCAGATATGAATATTCCCGGGATTCATGCAGATGCCGGGAAGCTGGCAGAAGAATTAAAACCGGAAGAACTGGCTGCCTGCGTCCGGGAATTATATCATCTCTGGATTGGCGAGGGTGCTCCGGCGAAAAAGAAATGGGTGCTCTATGCCGCGGCCATCCATGGAGGCGATGCGATGGTTCCGGTATTGTATGCGCAGATCCAGGAGTGGGCGAAGGGGACCAGAGGCGCCATGGCAGCGGAAGCAGTAAGAGCGCTGGCGCTGAACGGAAGCTCCACCGCCCTGCTGCAGGTAGACCAGATTGCCCGGAAATTCCGCTTCCGGCAGGTAAAAGCGGCGGCAGCCGCTGCTCTGTCCTTTGCCGCAGAGCAGCTTGGGATCACAAGGGAAGAACTGGAAGACCGCATTGTGCCGGATCTGGGCTTTGATGAGAGAATGGAGCAGGTCTTTGACTATGGAAGGCGGAAATTCCGGGTCATCCTGACGCCTGCCCTGACTCTGGAAGTATATGATGAAAAAGGGAAAAAACTGAAAAACCTTCCTGCGCCTGGAAAACAGGATGATCCGGAGACTGCCACCGCCGCCAGCGATGCCTGGAAGCTGCTGAAAAAGCAGTTAAAGACCGTGATTACCAACCAGACCCTTCGTCTGGAACAGGCGCTCGGTTTGAGCCGCCGCTGGACTGCCGTACAGTGGCAGGAGCTTTTTGTAAAGAATCCGGTCATGCATCAGTTTGCAACCGGGCTGATCTGGGGCGTTTATGAGAAGGAAGCACTGCAGGCAACCTTCCGTTATATGGAAGACGGCAGCTTTAATACTGCAGACGAAGAGGAGTATGAACTGCCGAAAGAGGCGGTCATTGGTCTGGCGCATCCGGTCGAACTCTCCGCGGACCTTTTGTCGGCGTGGAAAGAGCAGCTGGACGATTATGAGATTGTTCAGCCGGTCCTCCAGCTTGACCGTCCGGTGTATGCGGTTGCTGAGGAAGAAAAAGAAATGACAGAGCTGACACGCTTCAAAGGCCTTGAAATCAACGGTCTGACTCTGGCCGGCAGGCTTTTGAATATGGGATGGTACCGGGGTGAGATTCTGGATGGAGGCAGTTATTTTAATTTTGGAAGGATGGATCGAAAGATCGCTGTAAAGCTGGAATTTTCCGGCTGCTGTGTGGGCGGTGAGAACGAAGAGGTGACCGTCTATGGCGTGAGTTTCCACAAGCCCGGTGAAGCAAAACGCGTGGGCAATACATACGAAACGGAGCGGTACCGCCTGGAAGAGATTCCTCCTGAATATTTCAGCGAAACAGTCCTGCAGATTACGAAGGCAACGGCTGCGGCAGTGCGCTGATTCCGGGTATTGATACCCGCCGTCACAAAAACCTGCCATGCCGCCTGACTCACGAGCGGGAGAAGCTGCAGATCCTGCGGCAAATTTCAGCGCTCGTGAGTATGGTTGACAGAAGTTTCATCTTTTCGTACAATATGTATGAGAGTTTTACATAAGAGGTGGCAGCATGAGAATCAGTATGCAGATTCTGACAGACCGTTTAAGGCAGAACTATCCGGACTGTCAGATGGGAAGCATGTCAGAAGAGATGAATCTGAAGCGCCCGCTGTTTTATCAGAACGGAACGGATTTTAAGAAGAATAAAGTATACATTGCACGGGAACGCGATATCACGAAAGCCCTGCTGGCCCATCACGGAGATAACCTGGTGCTGGTTGTAGGGGATGGTTTTCGGTCAGACGGGCTGCCGGCGCCGGGTGTGTGTTTCTTTCCGGCAGGGACGAATCCGGAAGAGCTGTTCAATACCGTCCAGCGGATTTTTGACACATACGATTCCTGGGATGAACGGATGCAGAACCTTGCCCTGTCTGAACGGACGCTGAAAAATCTGCTGGACGGTTCTCACCGGATCTTTCACAATCCGATGATGGTCAGCACGACGGACGGGTTTGTGATTGATTACAGCAGTCTGATGGATACCCTGCCGGAATTTCAGGGCATCCTGCAGCATAATCAGGTAACGGTCTGCGAGGGGGCAGAGGAGAACCAGGACGGGATGTCCAGGGTATATCACTATCAGGATCCGGTGACACAGAAGAACAATCTGTTTTTAAATATTTACGACAGGAACCGGAACGCTTACCGGATTATTCTGGTGGAAGCGACCAGAAAGCTGAAAAGCTATGATGAATATCTGCTCGTTCATCTGGCAAAATACATACAGCAGATGTTTGAGAAATACACCGTGCTTCAGGGGGATATCAGCTACACGCTGGACCGTCTGCTGTCCAACATCCTGACCGATGAGGCCATGGATGCGGCATCCATGGAACCGCGGTTTGAAAATTTTCACTGGAAGGAAAGCCATACCTATTTCTGCATGAACATTCACGTATCGACGGTGGACCTTCAGAACCTGACGGTGATCCGGTTTATCTGCAACCGGATGGAAGGGCTGATCAAAGGCAGCTGTGCGTTTCTGCTGGAAGAGAATATTGTCGTCTATGTGAACCTGCACTATAACGGCGGGACAATGTCGGAAGCAGTGGAGACGGTGGAAGGCTTTTTGCAGGACAGTTATCTGAAGGCGGGAATCAGCTATGAGTTTTCAGGGCTTCGTTCGCTGAAGCAGTATTATCTGCAGTCCCGTGTTGCGCTGGAAGAGGGGATGAAGAGGTATCCGCTCCGCTGGGTGAACCGGTTTGAGGACATTGCGCTGGATTACCTTCTGGGTAAATGTACCGAGCGGCTGAGTCCGGCGGTTGTATGCAGTCCGGCAGTTCTGATGCTGAAGGACTATGACAGGGAGCACCGGACGGAATACTATGATACGCTGCGTACCTATATTACCTGTCAGATGAATGCCGTCAAGGCGGCGAAGGAACTGTTCATTCACAGAAGCACTTTTTTATACCGGATGTCCCATATCAGGGATCTGATCCATCTTGATCTGGAGAATCCGGATCAGCTTCTGTATCTGCTGCTGACCTACAGGCTTCTGGAAAAGGAAGAAAGGACCGGTGACAACAATGAAGAACGGCCGGGGGAACATGGTTAGAAGACATCTGCTGCTGTTGTCTCTCTCCCTGGTTCTGGCATGCAGGATACCGGCACGGGCAGAGGGCGGGGACGCCGATACGCTTCGTCTTTATCAGGAATATCAGGAACGCTTTGCGTCGGTGGAACATGTGTGGGAGCTGGATGCCTGCGGTTATGAGGTTCTGGAAGAACAGATCTTCCCGGTGGCGCTGGAATCCTTTGGGGAAGAGGAACTGACGCTGGTACCCGCCATGGAGCGCAGGTTTCACAGGCTGGCAGTCTTTTTTGCCGACCGTCGGGGAAATATTCTGTACAGATACAATCAGCTGGAGACAAACAACTGTATTCCCGGACAGCTGGAGCAGCCGGTGGAAAATCTTCTGTCCGTGGCGTTTGCCGATGTGAATCATGACCAGAGAACCGACATCATCCTGATCACAGGATGCGTGAATGAAGCCGGTGACTATGCAGGGATTCCCTATAAGGTCGGCGACGTGATGTTTCAGGGAGAGCAGAATTTTTATCGGGACTGGAGGATCTCGGACAAGATCAACCGTTTCAGTATGAATAAAAGCGCCAATTATATTATTTCCTTTGTGCGTGACGGGGAATCTGCGGAATTTCTCTATACGGCAACCACCCTTTCGGAGCTGCTGGAACATGGATTTCAGATTGCGGAGGATCAGCATTATACAAGAGATTTTGAAAAACTGGGGCGCCTGCAGGTGGTGCCTGGGACTGTACGAATATCGGCATATAATATTTTCATGGTCTATCTGGTCAACGAGCAGGGGAATATTGTATGGAGTTTCCAGCCTATGGGAGATTACGACAATCTCTATTCCCTGCGGGGAATACAGGGCAGAGATCTGGACGGCGACGGGATGAAGGATCTGGTGGTGCTGGCAAGATACAGCATCGAGACCGGGGACGGGGAGGCTCTGATCGAGAACCGGTGCGCGGTTTATTACCAGCGAACCGGGGGATTTGATGTAGATACAGAGTTTGAAAACTATTATCAGTGTAAAGAGGAAGATACGATGGAAGAGATTATCAGAAAGATAAGGGAATACTGGGGATGGCAGGCAGAGGAATGATAAAAATACTGATTGTAGATGATGAAAAACCAATTTGCGACCTGATCGATATCAACCTGTCGGCAGCAGGATATCACTGCAGCAGTGTGCAGGACGGGCTGGCGGCGATTGATCTGATCGAGAAGGAAGATTTTGATCTGGTCCTTTTGGATATTATGCTGCCGGGAGCGGACGGATTTGACATTATGGAATATATCAGGCCGATGAAGATTCCGGTGATCTTTATCACGGCCAGGCATGATGTTCATGACAAGGTAAAGGGACTGAAGCTGGGAGCAGAGGATTATCTGGTAAAACCTTTTGATGTGCTGGAACTGGTGGCGAGAGTGGAGGTGGTACTGAGAAGGTACCATAAGACCGATCAGATCCTGAGCGCGGGAGATGTGACGGTGGATCTGGAAGCGCTGACGGTGACAAAAGCCGGGAAGCCCGTCATCCTCACCAACAAGGAATACGGACTTCTGGTGCTGTTTATGCAGAACAAAAATGTGGCGCTTTTCAAAGAGACGCTGTATGAAAAGGTCTGGAAGGACGAGTACATTGCGGACAGCCGTACGCTGGAGCTTCATGTGCAGAGGCTCAGGAGAAAAATGGGCTGGGAGAAAAATCTGGTTGCAGTATACAAGGTAGGTTACCGGCTGGAGATCTGAGGGTGACGACATGAAATTTTCCTATAAAATACTGTTGTGCTCGATCATTACGATGGCGGTGTCTTTCGGAATCGGGGGCTATTTTTTTGTCAACGATGTGTTCAAAGCCTCTCTGGAACGGGAGATCGGACAGGCAGCGGACGACAGCAGCATTCTGAAATTTGCCTTTGAGACGGCGGCGCTTAATATTCCGTCCAAATACGACATGCTGCAGAACGGAGTGGTGGAAGAGATCGGTGCGAATCTGGAGAACCGGGGGCAGGGCACCAAGAGGCTTCTCAGGCTGTCCGACGAAAACCGGGAATTCCTTTACGCCAGTGAAGGGTTTGTCGGAGATACGGCGCTGCTTGCCCGGATTGGAGAGCAGACCCGGGCGTATCAGATCATTCATCCGGATGAACATTATTATATTCAGACCGGAGTTATGGTCGATGCGTTGGACCGCATGCTGTATCTGGAGACCATGAGAGATGTGACGGAGGTGTACGCAGAGCGGACCAGAGGGTTTACCGTATACCGGAGCCTGATGCTTCTTCTGCTGGTCTTAAGCTCGGTCTTCCTGTATTTTATCTCCTACTGGCTGACCAGGCCGATCCGCCTTCTGACCCGGGCGGCCAGAAAGATGACAGAAGGGGATTACAGTTACCGCGCAGAACAGGTCAGCAGCGACGAGATGGGACAGCTGACCAGAGACTTTAATCATATGTCCCGTGTGGTGGAAGAGAACATTCACAAGCTGGAAGATGAGATCCGTGCCCGGGAAGATTTTATCGCGGCATTTTCGCATGAGTTAAAGACACCGTTAACGGCTGTGATCGGTTATGCGGATCTCCTGCGTTCCAGAAAGCTGGACGATGAGAAGCATTTTCTGTCAGCAAACTATATATATACAGAAGGGAAAAGGCTGGAAGCCATGTCGCTTCGGCTTCTGGACATTATTGTCACCAGAAGATACCGTCTCGAACCGCAGGAGACGAATGCAAAAGCCCTGTCTGTATACCTCAGGGATATGTATGCAGAGAAAAAAGAATATCAGTTCCTCTATGACTGCGAGTCCTGCCGGATCTGTGTGGAAGTGGATCTGATCAAGAACGTGCTCCTGAATCTGACGGATAATGCCTGTAAAGCGTCTGAGCCGGGAAGCGTGATCGAGATCACAGGGACCAAAAAAGAAGACGGGTATCTCTTTGCCGTGAAAGATCACGGCATGGGGATTCCGGAAGAAGAGATCCGAAAGATCACAGAAGCTTTTTACATGGTGGACAAATCGCGTTCCAGAAGCCACAACGGCGCAGGGCTTGGCCTTGCGCTCTGCTCGGAAATACTGAAGCTTCATGGAAGTGAACTGATGATCGAAAGCACGCCGGATGTGGGAAGCTGCTTTTCTTTTCTGCTGCCTGTATGGGAAGGGAAAAAGGATGGAACGGATGAATAGGAGAAATCTGGTGATTCTTGGGGCGGCGCTGCTGATTCTGGCGGGTTCTATTCTGGGCCCGGAGCAGCTGGCACGCTATAAGGATCATGGTATGTTGAACCAGATTGTGGTGGAGGAGACAAATGAATCCAGTGAAGGCTACCGGTATACGCTGAACAGCAATGAGAAGCTGCATCTTCTCTCCGAATGCCTGAACCATCAGGTGCTTCCGGAAAGTGAACTGAGCGCCATGACGAGGAACTCTGCATCCGATATGGATTATGAAAATCTGATTGGCAGTTATTCTTTTGTCATGAACCGTCAGGGACCTTCCGGCAGGGAGATTACCAAAGAAGAGATTTATGAGGTGTGCAACCGGGAGATCGGGATGCTGAAAGAACGGGGCGTCCTGCCGGACCACGTGAAGGAAATCGAAGCTTCTGCCTACGATGCGGTGCTGTATTCGGCGATTGACGTGCTGGAGCCTCAGAATAACATGTCTGTATGGAAGGTGAGCCTTTCTACCAGTCATCAGAATACGGACAAGGCAAACCGCCTGATCGATGCCTATATCGACGCCGTGTCAGGCAGAATCTATGAATTCTACGTCCGTACGGAAAGTACCTGGGCGCAGATGCAGCCGGAAAAAATGGTGGAGGAATGGGGAAACTATATAGGGCTTACCGGACAGGAAGCATATGAGTCCGTCAATCCGCTTCTTGAAACCACGCCGAATTATATAAAGTACCGTTTTCCCGGAATCGAGGGCGGGAGTACCGTTGTGACGATCGGGTTTTATGAAGGGATCAATGAACTGTTTATCAAGATTACTTAATCCAGGGCCGGCCTTACAATTCAGGCGTTCTGTGTTATGCTCATACATAACTGACAGCGGCGCATTGGCAGAATAGATATAAAGGAATTCAGCAGATATGAGAACATACCGTTGGCATGGATGTACGGTTCAGATTACGAAAAAAAAGGTTAAACACGCGAATCTGCGGATCAAACCGGACGATCCCCAGGTAATCCATGTCTCCATTCCGCATTCCATGACCTATGAGATGGCGGGAAAGCTTCTGGAGGAGCCGCGGATCCTCCGCTGGGTGGAGAATTACCGGAAAAAGATCAGCGAACCTCCTGCGCCTCCCAGGATGCAGAATGAGGAGAAACTCAAACATGCGGCTTATTATCGGAAGCATCTGCAGGAGGTACTTCCGGGAATGTTTCAGAAATGGGAGACCGCACTGGGAGTCAGGTGCAATAAAGTGACGATCCGGGATACCCGATCCCAGTGGGGGAGCTGCAGTCTCCGGACAAAAAATATCTCCATCAGCGTCTGGCTGGGTGCTTTTCCAGAAGAATGCATTGCGTATGTGGTGGTGCACGAGCTGGCGCATCTTCTGGAGGCCGGACATAATGAACGGTTTTATGGAATTCTGGATCAGCATTATCCCATATGGCGGTCATGCAGGGAGAAACTGAAAAAGGGAATCTGCTGAAAAAGATGCAACTTGGATGCAACTAATATGGGATTTTGATGGGACTCTCCGATATGATGTTATCATCATCAGACAGAGACTGACGGAAACCGTCGGCCGGCTGCTGGAAAAAGGGGCGGTTACATATGATGAAGGAGGGAATCTTCCTGACAGATTCCGGCACGGTTTACACAGGAAGCCAGAACAGAAAGAGAAGATGTAAGCGGTATGTGCATGGAAAGCCTGCGGAAAGCACGGCGCTGTTTTTGCTGATTGCGGCTGCAGCGGCAGTCTGTTTTTACTTTGCCGCAGGATACCGGAACCGCTCTGCGACATCTGCCGTAATGGAGACAGAGATGGAGCAGGAGTCCGCCGGGCCTGATTTCAAGCTGCTTCCCGTACAGACAAAGGGAATGTGCTCGGGTTCTGAGCTGCTTGGAGGACATTATATCTACTATGCAGGTCCAACGGAAAGTGCGGTAAAAGAACCGGAAGCGATCCGGATCGCGCTGGATCCGGGACACGGCGGTGTGGATGACGGATGCGTCAAAGGCGGGGTTCTGGAAAAGGAGCTGAACCTGTCCATTGCTGTCGGAGTGAAGGAAAGACTGGAGGCGATGGGGTATCAGGTAGTGCTGACAAGGGATTCCGACTGTGCCCTTTCCTTAAGAGAGCGGGTGAAGCTGGCGAAAGAAGCCCATGCGGATATCTATGTAAGCATCCATCAAAACTCCAGCGAACTGTCCGGAGTAAACGGTATGGAGCTGTATTACAGTGTACAGAATGCGGGAGATGACAGCAGGCGTCTGGCAGAACTGATCCAGAATCATGCCGTAAAAGATACCGGAGCCAGTGCAAGAGCGATCTTTGAGTGGGAGGAACTCTATGTAGTCCGGGAATCGGCAATGCCTTCCTGTCTGATCGAGACCGGTTTTCTGACCAATTCCAGAGAGCGGAACCGGCTGAAAACGTCGGAATATCAGAGCAGAATCGCAGAGGGCATTGCAACGGGAATCGACCGGTACTTCAGACCGGAATCGGAGGATGCCATCTAGGCTTCCGAGAGCGCTTCCCAGTTTTCATAGAGACGCTCCAGTTCTGACTGGAGGGTCTCTTTTTCGCCTGACAGCCTTGTGACCTCGGCGACATCTGTGAAAATTTCCTCCCGGGCCAGCAGTTCGTCGATTTCTTTATCCCGGTGTTCCAGTTCTTCAATGCGTGCTTCCACGCGTTTCAGTTCATTCTGTTTTTTGCGAAGCTGCGCCTGCTGTTCCTTCTGCTGTTTCCAGTTCAGCCTGGATTCGGATTCTGACAGGGCGGAAGCGGGTTCGGAAGCCGGAGACTGCGGGTTCGTAAAACTGGACAGGGTCTCTTTTTTCTCTGCATAATAATCATAATTTCCGATATAATTTGTCAGGCTCTGCCCGGCAAGATCCAGAATCCGGGTGGCTGTCGTATTGATAAAATACCGGTCATGGGAGACAAACAGTACCGTTCCGGTGTAGTGATTCAGCGCGTTTTCCAGAATTTCCTTTGAAACAATGTCCAGATGGTTGGTCGGCTC
>VSND01000004.1:121270-141005 GCA_009774145.1 Lachnospiraceae bacterium
ATGTCCAGATGGTTGGTCGGCTCGTCCAGCATGACGATATCCGGGCGGGAGAGCAGGAGCTTTCCCAGGGCAACCCGGGTCTTCTGGCCTCCCGACAGAGTGTCTACCCTTTTGATAAAATCCTCTTCCTCAAACCCGAGTCCTTTCAGGACGCCGGTGATCTCGCTTTTCCATGCGTATCCATTCTGCTGTTCAAAATCGTGGCTGAGTCTGGCATAGGCGTCCATCAGCGCAGACAGCCGTTCGCCTTCTGCGTGCTTCATGGACTGCTCCAGACTGCGAAGCTGTGTTTCCATATCCAGAATCTCCTGCTTGACGGTCAGGAGCTCATCAAAGATCGTATTGCTGCCGGCCATCTCCTGATGCTGTGCAAGGTAGCCGATGGTCTTTCCGCGGGAGATTACCGTCTGCCCCCCGTCGGCAGGCAGCTCCTGCATGATGATTTTTAAAAGTGTGGATTTGCCCGCGCCGTTGATTCCGACAATGGCGGCTTTCTCACGCTCTTCTATATGAAAAGAAGCATTTTTCAGGACCATATGCTCGCCAAATGCTTTTGTGATGTTCTGACATGCTAAAATCATAGGTTTTTCTCCATTGTATCATGAATTCTGTACCGCCCGCCTGCAAAAAAGCCCTCTCCACGGCAGCCGGCGGGTGGACAGGTGAATACTATTATTATATCGGAAGTTTCCAAAAAGGCAAGTACCGGGTTATTTTTCTTTGAGGGGCAGCTGCCGGCCGCGGGCATATGTTCCTGGAAGCTCCATTGAGGGACGCCGGTCCTTAGGGTGCGTATTTTGCACCCTTAGTACCGTTGCGTTCCCTCATTAAGCGCGAGCGGGGGATGGAAGGAACATATGCCCGCGGCCGGAAACTGGCTTATTATCGCACTTGTGAAGCGAACCGGATTCAGATATAATGGAAGCAATATGGAAAGGCGGTTTTGAGACGATGATAGACAGAGAAGACATGATGGAGCTGACAAGACGTATGACGGTTTCGAGAACGTCCATGACCAGGATTGCAGGATGTTATATGGATGCAGATGGAGAGATCGACGGTACATTTAACACAAATTTTCTGAAGCTGTCCAGAAGCGAAAGAGAGAAAAATCTTGCGATAGCCAAAGCGGTTCCTTTTTCACGGACAAATGAGCAGTTAAAGGACTGTTCGTTTCCGGAGGAAAAGACCGGTCCGGGAAGTATGTGGCAGCTTTTGATGGCGATGAAGGGATGCGGACTGAAAAATGATGCTCTGATGGAAACGTTTTATGAGCTGGTGGGAGAACATTACCAAAGCAAAACGCCATATGCGGTATATGTTTTTCATGACCGGTATGACGTGCCGGTAAAGGCGTCAGACAAGGAGCGGCTTGGAGAGTCGGAGGAGGTATACGAATATCTCATCGGGACGGTCTGCCCGCTGACCGGGGAGTATGAGCCGGGAATGCCGGCGTGCGGATTTCTCTTTCCGCTTTTCTCAAAGCGAAGCGCGGATCTGCACCGGATGGCGGTCTTTGATGCAGACCCGGCGCATCCGAAGGGGGAGATGCTTCAAAGACTGCTGCTGTAAACTTTCATTTACAGACCGCTGAAATCAGAGTATAATGTCACCAGTTGGAACGAAGTAAAAGAGGAGGATCGGTACAGGCTTTGGTACGCTTCCTGGCGGTACCATATAAGATCGTGAAAAAAGGATCATACAGGAGGGATTGGAAGATGGAGTTACTGGAATATATGAAAAACAGGCGCAGTGTCCGCATTTATACAGGAGAGCCGGTGGGAGAAGAGAAACTGGAACAGATCCTGCAGGCGGGGCTTCTGTCTGCGTCAGGAAGGGCAGTCCGGCCCTGGGAACTGATCGTGGTCAGGGAGAAGAAGCTGCTGAAGAAAATGGCAGGTGCCAGAGCCATGGGTGCCAAAATGCTTGAGGGAGCCGACTGCGCAGTTGTTGTGCTGGGAGATGCAGAGAAGACGGATGTATGGACGGAGGACTGCTCCGTCGTTATGGCGAACATGCATCTGGCGGCAGACAGTCTGGGCGTGGGAAGCTGCTGGATTCAGGGAAGGCGCAGGGAGGCTTCCGACGGGAGGAGCACAGAGGAATATCTGCGGGAGCTTCTGGAATATCCGGAACATCTGAAGCTGGAGGCGATCCTGTCGCTTGGGATGCCGAAGAATCATCCGGAACCGCATAAACCGGAAGAACTTCCGATGGAGAAGATCCACTGGGAGAGATTCGGCGGGAAGAAAAAATACGCTTATATGGAACATATTGCAAAAGAAGTCATGGAGTTCTGCAAGGAGCTGGATGAGATGCCTGAAAATCCGTCGCCCCGGTCTGTGGACCGGAAGGAATTCACCCTGCTTCTGAGCGGCATCTCTGCCTGCCGGAAGATACCGGGGATCCAGCTCCATATGGGATATGAGACGCTGTATCATTGTGAAAACGAGAAGGATGCAGCGGAGGCCAGAGCGTTTCTTCAGAAAATGTATGAGATCCGCCCGCACGACCTGGAGTCTCTGAAGGTGGCGCTGATCAGGGAATTTTCGGAATGCGAACAGTATGAGCAGTTCCGGACCTTCTGGCTGGGTTCGCCCATGTTCTCGCTGGATGAGCTTCGTCCGGAGGGACGGGCATGGTTTGTAAAATCCAGAGACATGGCAGAAGCTTTCAGCCCGGTGGTAAAGGAACGGGGATTTTATGCATGGGATATCAATGAAAGAATCGGCCTGTGCCGTAAGGCCGCAGCCTGCGGCATGATCACGGATGAAGAATTTTGGGAGCTGACGGATCTGTGGGTACGTCAGGCACAGGTGTTCTATCATTCCTGGAAGGAGTATGCCGTAAGCTGTCTGTGCGGGGCGGTTTATTTTATGCGCAGAGAAAAGGAAGAGCAGCTGGAAGCCTTTCTGAAGCTGAACATGAATCTCATACGGCAGCTGTTTGCAGAGGGGATGGCATGGCAGAAGAGTACCTGGTATCAGCCGCAGGAGCGGGAATGGGTCGAGATGTTTGATTTAAGGCAGGAGTGTCTCATTACGAAGAAGGCGCTGGAAGAAGAACGGATCGGGTATATGTACCGGCAGAATCCGGAAGAGGACTTTACCGACTGCGGATGGCGGTTTATGGCCGGCGATGAGACGGAGGAATATGTCAATGAGCCTGGAAATATCATCGTGTGCCAGTACAGCATGGTCTGCAACATCGAGCCTTCCGTCCGGGCGTATTTTTATTCGGACCGCGGAAAACAGTATGAGAAGGTTAACGGGGAATGGCGGGAGATCCGTTAATCAAAGAAGGAACAGGAGTTTACAAAGAACAGTATGAAACGTCAGAGATTGTTAAGTCTGGTGCGCCAGGCGGTGGAGCGATACGGGATGATTGAAGCGGGCGACCGGATTGCGGTCGGCGTATCCGGAGGAAAGGACAGCCTGACGCTTCTTGCGGCGCTGAAGGAGCTGTCCGGGTTTTACCCGAAGCGTTTTTCCGTCTGCGCCGTCTGTGTGGATCTGGGATTCGGGCATACGGATGATACGAAGGTCCGAAGATTCTGTGAAGCGCTGGGGACGGAATTATCGGTGATACCCACCCGGATCGGACAGATCGTGATGGAGGAAAGAAAGGAAAAGAATCCCTGTTCCCTTTGTGCAAAAATGAGGAAGGGAGCGCTGGTACAGGAGGCGCTCCGGATGGGCTGCGGCAGGATTGCCTATGCCCATCATAAAGATGATTTCATAGAAACCATGCTGCTGTCCCTGATCTTTCAGGGGCAGTTTTATGCGTTTCCGCCTGTGACCCGGTTTGAGGATACCGGGATTACGGTGGTGCGTCCCCTGATGCTGGTGGAGGAGGCGCAGGTCAGGGGATTCTGCCGCCGGTATTCAATCCCGGTGATGAAGAGCAGCTGTCCGGTGGACGGGACAACAAAGAGAGCATATGCCAAAAAGCTGCTGGAGCAGATACAGAAGGAGCATCCGGGCGCGAAGGAGCGGATGTTCCATGCCATTACGGAGGGAAATCTCCCGGACTGGCCGCAGGCAATTGTAAGAAATCTGTAAGTTTTCTCTCGGAAAAATGTAGTTTTTTTCTGTTATGATAGGGATATGAGACAGGGAGTGATGTGGTTATGGAAGAAAAACAGGTAATTCTGGTAGTGGATGATGACAGGGAGATTGTGCGGGTCCTTGGAAAGCTTCTGGAGCTGGAGGGATATCAGGTCTGTTCTGCTTATGACGGTATGGAAGCGCTGGAGATTCTGGCAGGGCAGAAGGTACATCTGATTCTTCTGGATGTGATGATGCCGAAACTGGACGGGCTGTCCACACTGATGAAGATCCGAAAGAGACAGAATATACCGGTCATTATCCTGTCGGCAAAAACCGAGGAGAGTGATAAGGTACTGGGACTTTCCATCGGAGCAGACGATTATGTATCCAAGCCTTTTCAGACTGCAGAACTGATGGCCAGAGTCCGTTCCCAGCTCAGAAGGTATATGACGCTTGGAGACGTAAAGCGGCAGGAACATGCAGACAGCATACTGAAAACCGGCGGACTTTCCCTGGATCTGAATGGAAAGGAACTCTATGTGGACGGGGAAAGGGTCCGGCTGACAGCGACCGAGTATAAGATCACGGAATTTCTCATGCGAAATATGGGACAGGTGTTTTCTGCCGAGGAGATCTACGCAAAAGTCTGGAATGAAGACGCCTATGCGGTGGAAAATACGGTTATGGTACATATCCGCAGAATCCGGGAAAAGATTGAGATCGATACAAAAAATCCGAAATATTTAAAGGTGGTGTGGGGCATTGGATACAGGATGGAAAAGATTTAGAGACGGCACGGAGGAACAGAATCCTTCCTGGAGTTTTTTCGGTTCCATACTGGGAATGGACTTTGTGATGATCATGCTTGCCATGACATACCGAAGAGGCAGCCTGATCTGGGAAATACTGACATTGTGGTTTCTTGTGTTTGCCGTCATCTCATGGAGGAATCTGGGAAAAAGCATGAAAAATGAAAAGAAGCATCTGGTTTCGGTCTGTTTTCTGGACCGGACCTTTCCGGACCTGGTTCTGCTGATACTTCTGGGCATTCTGATCTGCAACATGGATGTGGGCTGGAATGAATACAGCCGTGAAGTCGAACGTATGTTTGTTCATTTCTGGCAGCCGGTGTTTTTTTTGTGGCAGTTTTTCTGGATCGTGATTACGACCGGAATCGTGTCCTTTTTTATCGTCATTCTGTATATGTCACTGATGCGCCACATATACAGAGAAGAACTTCGGAAAAAGCTTTTCTTCTGCATGGCAAAGGACTTCCTTCAGGACAGAGTCCAAAGGCGCCGGAAAAAACTGGAGGAGAGACAGCAGGTTCCGCTGGAAAAAGGAGAAGCCGCAAAATTTTTACGAAGGAAAATGCTCTTTATCCTGTTCGGGCAGAATCTGGTGTTTCTGGCGGCGGGACTCTGGATATGGGGACTCTGGTGGGATATTGAGGAAGCCATGGTCCTCCTGATTTTCATGGGTACGGTATGCTTTCTGCTGGATCTGCTGCTCCTTCTGAAGCTCTCAAAAGAAATGGGAGTGCTGCTGGATGAGATCGAGCATATGGCAAAAGATCAGAAGGTACAGGAGGAACCGGCGCTGAAGCCGCATTCGCTTCTGGGAAGGGCGGAGATGTCGCTTCTGTCCATATGGGAACACAAAAGAGAGAGTGTGGAAAAGCAGATCCAGAGCGAGCGGATGAAAGTGGAGCTCATCACCAATGTCTCCCATGACCTGAAGACTCCGCTGACTTCCATGATCGGATGCATCGATCTGCTGAAGCAGGCGGAGGATATTCCGAAAGAAGCGCAGGATTATGTAAATCTTTTGTCGTCCAAAGCGGAGCGGCTTGGAGGAATGATACAGGATGTGTTTGACATGGCAAAAGCCGCCAGCGGCCACGAGCTTCAGATGGAGCGGCTGGACATGGCGCGGCTGCTTCGCCAGACGGCGGCAGACATGCAGGACCGCATGAAAGCTTCCGGGCTGAACTATCGTATGAAGATTGAAGACCGGGAGCTGCCGTTTCTGGGGGACAGCAAAAAGATGTACCGGGTCTATCAGAATCTGATCGAAAATACACTGAAATATTCCATGGCAGGAAGCCGGGTCTATGTGGAAGTATCCGAACTTGACAAAAAGATCCGGACCACGATCAAAAATACCTCTGACTGTGAGATGGACTTCAGCGCGGAGGAGATCATGGAACGCTTTATGAGAGGCGATAAGAGCCGGAGTACGGAGGGGAATGGACTGGGACTGTCCATTGCCCGGAGTTTTACAGAGGCATGCGGCGGCAGCTTTCAGGTGACGCTGGACGGGGATCTGTTCCGGGTGGACACGGTGTTTCCCATGGCGGATGAATAAAATGTTAAAAAGTCACGGCCGTCTGTAAGCAGCGGATATGTTTGAAACGCAGAAAGAGTCACAGAAGAAAATCCTGTGACTCTTTCTGTGTTGTTTCTTTTGCTTTTTATTCGTAAGAAGTTCCGCCTGTTTTCGCATAAAAGGTGAAAAGGTACACGGCGCAAATACCTACCACTGCATAAATGATTCGCGTCAGACCTCCGGCTCCGAACAGAAACTGAACCAGATTAAAGTTGAAAAATCCAATAAGCCCCCAGTTTAATGCGCCAATGATGGCGATGGTGAGGGCCAGAATGTCCAGGGTTTTATTCACAGTAACACCTCCTTAACATCAGAATTTCCGATTTGGTCGGGCAAATGATATGCCTGTTATCAATGTGCCCGAAAGCATGAAGTGTTATTCTTCCAGATTCATGTTGGCTGAAATCGCCTGCTGTGTCATTTTCGGGAATTAAAAAATTTGGTTTTCATCAATTTTCAAGTTGACAAATGGGTCTATATAATTTAAACTCAAAATATGAGGTTTATGAAATGTAGACCCGGACTGGATAACAGAAAACTGCAGGATGATGACAGGAGTTGTGAAGATGGTAATTTATGTGATGACAGAAGCAGAAAATCAACTGGCGCAGATCATATGGGATCAGGAGCCGGTGGGCAGCGGGCAGCTTGTGAAGCTGGCAGGGGAACGGCTGAACTGGAAGAAATCCACCACCTATACCGTGCTGCGCAAGATCTGTGAAAACGGGATCTTTCAGAATAAGCAGGCAGTCGTGACTTCCCTGATGAGCCGGGAAGAGTATGCGAGACGAAAGGGGGAGCGGTATCTGGAGGAGAACTACAACGGGTCTCTTCCGGGATTTGTAGCTGCATTTTTGAAAAGGAAAAAGTTAAGCCGCCGGGAGATCGAGGAACTGGCGCAGATGATCGAAGAATACAAGGAGGAATAGTCTATGCCGGGAGCGGTATTTGTAAGGGTGCTTCAGATGAGTCTGACAGGCTGTTACAGCATCGGGATCGTGCTGGCAGTCCGTCTTCTGCTTAAGAGGTGCGGAAGGACCTGTACCTATTATCTGTGGGTGCTGATGTTTGCGGGCCTTTGTCTGCCGGTATCCATGCCGGGGCATTACAGTCTGATTCCGAGACAGGTGGCAGAGTTTTCGCTGGCAGAGGTGATGATGAAGGAAGAACCTGCGGAGGATCCGGGCGGAGAGAAGGATGCTTTGCGGTATCTGGAGGAACAGGAGGACAGCCGACAGCCGGTAATGCTTCACCGGCTGCCGCCTGCCGGGATCTCATCCGGACAGCTGCAGGATGCGGCGGGCGGACGGACGTCTGCGGAAGCTTCTGCCGTTTGGAATGCGTCGGGTGTTCAGGAAGAATACCGGAAGGAAACGGACGCTTTCAAACCACGGCCGGCCGGCTGGGACCGGATGGCATATCTGGTCTTTGCAGAAAAGATATGGTTACTGGGGATTTTTGTTTTTCTTCTGTATCAGCTGTTCTCCATATACCACATGTCGCGCAGATGCCGGGGATATGGACAGCCGGTACGGACAGAAGACGGATGGATCGTGGAGGCAGAAGGCGTGCCGTCGCCGTTTCTGTGGGGACTTTTCCGCCCGGTAATCTATCTGCCGTCCGGTCTGAAGGGGGAAGAAAGGACATATATTCTGGCTCATGAAATGGTCCATCGAAACCGGAGGGACTATCTGGTAAGACCTCTGATCCTGGCATTCACCATGCTGCACTGGTTTAATCCTCTTGTATGGTTTGCATGTGCTATGTGTTTTAAAGATATGGAGATTTCCTGTGATGAGGCGGTCCTTGGAAATTCTGCGGTCAGTCTCAGGAAGTCCTATGCAGAAAGTCTTTTAAAATATGCGGCAGGACAGAACCGTTTTCTCATCAGTTCTATGGGATTCGGTGAACCTTCTGTAAAGTTCCGGATCAGAAATGTACTTCAGTTTCGGAAAAAGAGCCTCTGGATCTCTGCGGCAGCCGGATTGTGTGTGATCGGTGTGGCGGCAGGGCTCTGGCATCACCCGTCAGGGGAGACAGCGCTTCCGGACGAGTCTGTTCAGGAGGCAGAACCGCTGCCGGAAGGGGAAGAGCCGGAGGTGGATGCAGAGGAAGGACTGGTGGTCAATAACGGCGGCGAGATCGTCCGTGTGGCGGGAGCATATTATTATATGGATGGCATGCCGCTGTATTCGGATGGGGAAGCGCTCTATGCTTCGGTGGAGGATGACGACAAAACCTGGCATGTGTGCCGGTATGAGAGGGACGGCAGCGGTTTCCGGTGGCTGTTTGACGGACGGATTGTGGACAGTACGGAGTACGGACAGGTACTGTACTGTATGCTTCCGTCAGAGAACGGCGTGGAAACATATCTGGGATGGTATGACACCAGGACCGAAGAGACCGGAAGATTTTCCCGGGAGGGCGTAACTTATCTTGGAAAATATGACGGATTTCTGTATACTTCCCGGCAGGCGGCGGACGGTTTTCATATAGACCGGATCCGGGAGATTGACCGGACGGAAGAGACCGATCTGATAAAAGAAGGAATTCCCGGAAAAGAGATCCTGAAATTTTATGCGGATGAAGGCGGGAAACGTCTGATGTTTGCGGTAAGGAAGTCCGAAGAGTATGGGGAGAATATGGAAATCCTGTGCGGCTCTTATGGACTGGAGTCAGGAGAGCTTTTGAGCAAAGAGCTGACTGGCCTGCCGTATTTTGCCATGATGGACGGATACATCTGTTTTCAGAGATACAAAAGCCGGGAAGACCATACGCGGGAGCTGTTTCGGACGGATGATGCATTTGGCGGCGAGGAGCAGGTGGGAGAGGGGCTGACGCTTCTTTATGCAGAGGAAGAGACGAACAGCCTGCTGGCAGGGAAAGACACAGAGTATCCGGATTTTGGCCATGTGGACAGTCTGGTGCGCGTCTGGCCGGATCAGAACGAAGAACAGGTGCTCCTTGATATGGAACAGATGCTTCCGGCACTTTGGGGCGGGGACCATGCAGGCGACGCCGGACTGGACATCGCTCTGGACTGGGAGTTCTTACCGGGGGATCGGGTGGCATATTCGGAACTGAATCGGTTTGAGGATCTGCTTTATGTGACGGTCAGCCATATGCGCAGTCAGGAGGACGGGTCTTTGGAAAATCTGGAAAAAGTGCATCTGACCATCAACGATCAGGGCGGGATCGGGCTCTGGTTCCCGGATCAGCTGACGCCGGGCTATGAGGACAGCTCCTGGTATATGGAGTCAATGGTGGGAGAGCCGGTTGGCATGGAAGCCGCCGGATGGGATCTGGAGAACGTGACGGATGTACGGGAGAACATGCAGGAGCTGTCCATGGATCCGGGTGCGTCTCGCACGTACCTTCTTGGAGAGACCAGATACTGGACGCTGTACGGAAAAGGAGATTGCCGGTCCATGCTGCTTGCCAGAAACGGGCGGTATACCGAGATCAACTATCCATATCTGTCCGGCCGCCGGATTTATCCAAAGCTGATGGAGGCGGATCTGGACAACGACGGCATCACAGAACTTGCCGTCCGGCTGAATATCAAACATGGGACAGGCTGCAGCGTTGATTCCCTGCTTGTGGCGGATTTTCAGAACAACGGCGCATGGGTGTATCAGTTTCCGGATACGGACTTTACCGGACAGCTGATGGCGCATCTTACCGGAGAACGGACAGAGCACGGTCTGCAGGCGTATATAGACAAAGAGCCTGCAGGCGCGCCTGTGGAGGACGAAGAAGGCGGACGGAGTTTTCAGTCGGTAAGCGTCGGACAGCTGGTTGATTTTTCCTTCGATGAGACAGAAGGAAAGATCCAGATCCGGGCAGAACTGGAGTTCTGGGATAGGGATGCCCCTGCAGTGGCAGGATACAACGGGTGTGCCATTGCCGCGGACGTGGTCTGGACAGGAGAAGAATTTATTTTGAGAAATACGGAATGCGTGGAACTGGAAAAGTAACAAATTTTGACCAAATTTTCACAAACAGGAAAAAACTGCTGGACGAACTGCTTAATTTGTGAGAAAATAGATACATATATGAGGCCTTATCCCTACAGGCCTAATATGATAACTTGAAAGGAGTTTCAAACAAATGATTTATTCACGTGAAGTAGAAGAAATGTGTCCGGTAGCTCAGGGCGTTCATCACGGCGCTGCTCCGATTCCGGAAGAAGCAAAATGGGTGCAGGCAAAAGAAGTCAAAGACATTTCCGGCTTTACCCATGGCGTGGGCTGGTGTGCTCCGCAGCAGGGCGCCTGCAAGCTGTCCCTGAATGTGAAGGAAGGCGTGATCCAGGAGGCGCTCATCGAGACCCTTGGATGTTCCGGCATGACCCATTCCG
Source organism: Lachnospiraceae bacterium (assembly GCA_009774145.1). Classification (GTDB taxonomy): domain Bacteria; phylum Bacillota; class Clostridia; order Lachnospirales; family Lachnospiraceae; genus Hominiventricola. Next base: position 132,068 of record VSND01000004.1, read on the forward strand.
CAGCTATGGCTTCTGAGATTCTTCCTGGCTTAACGGTTCTGGAAGCTCTGAACACAGACCTTGTATGCGACGCCATCAACACCGCTATGAGAGAACTGTTTTTACAGATTGTCTACGGACGTTCTCAGTCTGCATTTTCCGAGGACGGCCTTGCAGTAGGCGCAGGCCTTGAAGACCTTGGAAAAGGACTTCGTTCCCAGGTTGGTACCATGTACGGTACGCTGGCAAAGGGACCCCGTTATCTGGAGATGGCAGAAGGCTATGTCACCGGTATCGCTCTGGATGAGGACAATCAGATTATCGGATATCAGTATGTATCCCTTGGAAAGATGACAGACTTTATCAAAAAAGGCGATGACCCGAACACTGCATGGGAAAAAGCAAAAGGCCAGTACGGCCGTGTGGCAGATGCAGTTAAGATCATTGACCCGCGTCAAGAGTAATTTCCGAGGAGGTAGACAAAAATGGCATTATTTGAATCATATGAAAGACGTATCGATAAAATCAACGCTGTGTTAAGCAGCTATGGAATTGCTTCTATTGAGGAAGCAGAGAAGATCACCAAAGACGCAGGACTGGACGTATATGCTCAGGTAAAGGGCATCCAGCCGATCTGTTTTGAGAACGCATGCTGGGCTTACACCGTAGGCGCTGCCATCGCCATCAAGAAGGGCTGCAGAAAAGCGGCAGATGCAGCGGCAGCCATCGGCGAGGGACTTCAGGCATTCTGTATTCCCGGTTCTGTTGCAGATACCCGTAAAGTAGGACTTGGACACGGCAACCTGGGCAAGATGCTTCTGGAAGAGGATACCGACTGCTTTGCATTCCTGGCAGGTCACGAGTCCTTTGCAGCGGCAGAGGGCGCCATCGGCATCGCAGAGAAGGCGAACAAAGTCCGCCAGAAACCGCTCCGTGTCATTCTGAACGGTCTTGGCAAAGATGCAGCACAGATCATCTCCCGTATTAACGGCTTTACTTATGTGGAGACCGAGTACGATCCGTACACCAACGAAGTAAAAGAAGTATTCCGCAAATCCTATTCCGAGGGACTTCGCGCGAAAGTAAACTGCTACGGCGCAAACAGCGTTCCGGAAGGCGTTGCGATCATGTGGAAAGAGAACGTGGATGTGTCCATCACCGGCAACTCCACCAACCCGACCCGTTTCCAGCATCCGGTAGCAGGTACCTACAAGAAGGAAAGAAACGAAGCCGGCAAGAAGTACTTCTCCGTTGCTTCCGGCGGCGGCACCGGCCGTACCCTGCATCCGGACAACATGGCGGCAGGACCGGCTTCCTACGGTATGACGGATACTCTGGGACGTATGCATTCTGACGCACAGTTTGCAGGTTCCTCCTCCGTTCCGGCTCACGTGGAGATGATGGGTCTGATCGGCGCAGGCAACAACCCGATGGTTGGTATGACCGTGGCTGTAGCTGTCTCCATCCAGGAAGCAGCAGACGCTGGCAAGTTCTAAGAAAAGCCTTTAAATCTGGGGTTAATCAGGTCGTAAGACGGTCTGATTAGCCCTCTTTTTTGTCTGCATGACACATATTTCCAGAAGTGAATTGTTAGTAAAGTGGGTTTTGCCAAAACAAGAGGAATAAAAGCTGGTATGCAGGTGGTTCTTATAAAATGAATATGGTAAAATTTTATAAGAAACGATGTAAAGCAATATGGAAAGACGGGTGCAAAAGCTATGTGAGGAAAACCGCATACCGAGCGTGGCAAAGTTCAGCCGCTTGTGGCTGATTCCAAAGGACGCTGAAAAACCAACAGATGCCCGATTAAAAGCAGAAAGGAAGAAAAAACATGAATAAAGTTTTAATTATAGATGATGATAAAGAACTTTGCGCACTTATGAAAAAATGCGTAGAGCAGGAAAACCTTACTGCGATTGTCGCAGGCGGCGGGATAGAAGGACTGCATGTATTGGAGGAAATCAAAGATACCTGTTCACTTATTATTCTTGATATTATGATGCCCGATTTAGACGGTTTTCAAGTGTTGCAACAAGTACGGCAGACAAGCAATGTTCCCGTTCTTATGCTTACCGCAAAAAGCGGTGAGGAAGATAAGGTTTTCGGCTTAAGGATGGGGGCAGACGATTATCTGACAAAGCCATTTAGCATTAACGAGCTTATGGCACGTGTAAATTCTCTTATCCGGCGTTTTACATTGTTCAATACTGTTTCTGGCACAGAAACGGATTGTATGGTATTTCAAGGAATGACGATAGATAACCTTAACCGTCTTGTTTTGGTTAATGACATACAAGTGGAACTTACAGGAAAAGAATTTGATCTGCTTTCTTTCCTTGCGGCCAATAAAGGAAAAGTGTTTACAAAAAAGCAGATTTATACCCATGTATGGGAGGAAGAGTATGCTTTTGATGATAGTAATATCATGTCGTTTATCAGCAAATTACGGAAAAAAATCGAACCAGACCCGGAACACCCTTTTTATATTCTGACTGTCCGGGGCGTTGGTTACCGATTTAACAGGGAGGCATAACATGAACTTAAATTCATTTTTATTGATTGCTCTCTGTACAGCGCTTTTGGCTGTCCTGTTTTTTATTACGAAACTTAGGCGTGTAAGAGGACAATTATCTATTATTGAAGAAGCCCTTGAAGATATAAAGTCCGGTAATCCGAACCGACGGGTTTTGGCGAGAAAAAGCGATATGACAAAGCGTATTTGCTATGCAATCAATGAAATTGCGGTCAAGAACCAGTCACAGCTTATCCAACAAAAACAATCGGAGCAGGCATACAAGCGACTTATGACAAGCCTTTCCCATGATGTAAAGACACCATTAGCTTCATTGTTTGGCTACTTGGATGCCGCCACAAATGGTCTTGTGGCTGGGAAAGAAAAAGAAACCTATATCCATATTGCAGTAGAAAAAGCGTGTCACTTAAAACATTTTGTGGAAGCACTATTTGAGTGGGTAAAACTAGACGCCAAAGAACAGGTTTTTCATTTTGAGTTATGTGATTTTAACGAATTGACCCGCAATATTGTCGCAGAGTGGGTTCCAACCTTGGAACGCAACCATTTTGAATATGATTTTGATATTCCTGAAGATGAATATTTTTTACGTATTGACCCTCATTCCTATACCCGCATTCTTAATAATCTGTTTCAAAATGTGCTTATGCACAGTGGCGGCAATAAATTGATTTTGAAATTATTGGAGAATGAACAGCAAGTAGAAATTATCATTTCAGATAATGGAAAAGGTATTTCCTCCTCTGATATTCCGCACATTTTTGAGAGGATGTATCAATGTGACAGTTCACGTTCTGCCAGGGGCAATGGCTTGGGGCTATCTATTACGACAGAACTTGTAAATGCTCACAATGGGAAAATTAAAGCAGACAGCAATCCCGGAATGGGTGCAACATTTACGATACTATTTCCAAAAGCTCTGTAACAGCACAGGGCTTTTTGTATATTCATTGGAGGAAAACATGAAAAAAGCAAGGTTACGGCAAGGTTTTGGCAAGGTTAATGCTATATAATCAGGGATTGGAAAGGAGGAAAAGGCAATGACAATTATCTTTACTGAGATACTGAAATGGAAACGGAATAAGACAGTTTGGGGTATTTTTATTCTTACTGCTATTTTGGGAGTATTTGCGGTTGAGCGTGCCTGCAGCATATCAAGAAGCAATCCTCTCATGGATAGCTTTGGTGACTTATACACTTTGGCATTTAAGAACCTTACAAGCCTGTTTCTGCCTATTGTGTTGGGGATGTTTGCCAGCACATTGTTCTTTGATGAACAGAAAAACGATACATTAAAAGGACTTTTGATTATTCCGGTTTCCAAAGCACAGCTTTATTTTTCAAAGATAGCGGTTGTAATCCTTATGTCATTGGGGCTATGCCTGTTTACCTTTGTTATCTGTATCGTTGGCGGCTTAATTGCTGGCGGCTTTACTGATTTGAATACGGAAACAATACTACAGGCGGGGCTATTGTTTTTGGCTGGCGGTGCGCTGATCCCGGTTGCCATGCTCCCAATCATATTTTTAGCAACGCTATCAAAAGGGTACATTTTACCGATTGGGGCTGTATTACTTTATCTTGTGCCTGTTGTGCTTGCCCCGTCCCAGCTCATGGGACTGCACCCCTTGGCGAGTGTTATGGGAATTTATTCCCACATTTCACCTGCCGCTATTGAAATGGTAAACAGTTGGACAGGAAATGCAGTCATAACAGCATCACCGATGACTTGTTCTGTTTCTTTACTGGCTATAGGCATTATTTCGACAATCGTTTCTGTAATTGTTTTACAGAAGAAAACATTTTGAAGAGTTTTTACCAACGATTCAGCAAGCGGAAACTTGTATAACTATGTGATTTAGAAAGACCACGATAATTAAGAAAGTGAGGAAATATTATGTGCAGCTATGTGATTGAAACAAAGCGGTTAACAAAAAAATATGGTGAGCAGACAGCGGTCAATGCTGTTAATATCCATGTAGAAAAAGGGCGGATATACGGACTGCTGGGGCGTAATGGAGCTGGCAAAACCACAATAATGAAAATGATTTTGGGATTAACCCCTGTTACTTCTGGGGAAATAGATGTGTTCGGACAAAATATCAAAGGAAGGGAAAAACGGGTATATCCCCGGATTGGGGCTATTATTGAAACACCCGGCTTCTACCCAAACCTGACGGGTACGGAAAACCTTGAAATATTTGCGAAGCTGCGTGGCACTGCTGCCCCCAATGCTGTAAAAAATGCTTTGGATATTGTCGGACTCCCTTACCGGGATAAAAATCTGTTCAGCAAATATTCTCTTGGAATGAAGCAGCGTCTTGGTATTGCAAATGCTATTTTGCATGATCCGGAGCTGTTGATTTTAGACGAGCCTACGAATGGTCTTGACCCTATCGGCATTGCAGAAGTAAGGGATTTTATTAAAAACTTGAGCACCGAGCGAGGGAAAACAATCCTCATTTCCAGCCATATCCTGTCCGAGATTGCATTATTGGCTGATGATATTGGCATTATTGATCACGGTGTCTTACTGGAAGAAAACAGCATGGAAACACTGAAAAGAAAAAACAGTAAATATATACTTCTGCAAGTTTCTGATATTCCGAAAACTTCTCTTGTTTTGGAAAGGCAATTCGGAGTTACAGATTATTCCGTACAGGACGACCACTCCCTGCGGATTTATAATACGTCATTGGATATGGCGGCTGTCAATAAGGCTCTTGTGGTGCAGGATGTGGCAGTTATCAGTTCTCAATTATGTAATGATACATTGGAGGACTATTTCAAAAAAATTACAGGGGGAGAAGGCATTGCTTAAATTGACACAAACAGAATTTCTAAAACTGCGCCGTAGAAAGTTTATCCTGTTAATGCTGTTGGCAGCTCTTCTCATGCCATTTCTTGCAATCTTTTATTTTAGAGATATTAGAGAGACAGGCATAGATACAATACAATTTTATAAATGGACTGCTTTCAGCTACACGCCTTGGATTATACTTCCTGTCGTATTGGGGGTATTTTCCACTATGCTTATGTATGATGAACACCAAAATGATATGCTTAAACAGTTGTGGATTGTACCGATTAGCAAGACAAAATATTTTTTCAGTAAATTTATTGTTGTGCTGTCTTATTCCATTTGTTTTATGCTGCTCACAGCCGGATTGTCCGTGATTTTTGGTACGCTTCCCGGTTATATAACATTTGAATGGAGCAGTTTTTGTTACTTGCTAAAAAAATGTATGGAAATTGCTATATTAACCTCTTTCGCCATATTGCCGCTTTTAGCGGTTGCGGCTGCCGGAAAAAGTTATATATTTCCAGTATGTTTAACTCTGGTTTATACGTTTCTTGGTTTTATTCTGCTTATGATTAATATGTATCTGCACCCTTTATCCAGTATGACCGCCATTGTCATGCGTGATATTCCCGGTGTGGTTTTGACACAAACTCTTAATATTCCGGCTGCATTTATATGTATTGCAATATGGTGTGCGGGTTCAGTGGTGTTGGCTATATTGGCTTTAGGAAAAAGAAAGTGAGGTGGATAGTATGAAACAATTACTTTGGGCTGAACGCCGAAAACTTCGTCATTCTAAAATCGTTTGGATTGCTGTCTTTGCGGTGGTTATGATTGCTGTTATCGTCTTTGCAGAGGGGCAGTTTGTATTTAAGGGTTCACGATATATAGATGGGGCTGGCTGGTTTATGACTGCCGCACAGTCTTTGGCAACCTTTTTTGTGCTTCCGGCTGTCATTGCATTGTTAGGCAGCTATATGATTTGCCGGGAGGAACAGGAAGATACTCTGAAATCACTGCGGCTTGTGCCAGTAGATGAAGCGAAACTGACTGTTGTTAAAATGATCGTTGCAATGGTTTTCAGTATTTTGATTTATCTTCTGCTGTTTGTAATTACTTTTGCGGTTGAAGCTATAATGCATTTCGGAACATTATCTATTCAGACAGTATGGGGCTTCCTTTTTACCTATTTTGTAAATGGTATTGGCGTATTTCTTGCTATTTCACCGATCGTGGCATTAGTAGCCCGTATAAAAAAAGGGTATTGGCTTGCTTTGGTATTTACTGAAATCTATTCCTTTGCCGGTCTGTTTGCAAGTATGTCTGAAACTCTGAAAACTGTTTACCCGATTACTGCGGTGTTCCAGCTTTCAGGATATTATGAAACAACAATCGGAAACAAAGCAGCCAGCTTAGTTATTCTGATAGTTTGTATGGTTCTTGCAGTTTTAATTTTGAACGGATTAAGCCGTAAAAACAAAAAGAGTATTTATTAATTGTGTAAAATATCCGTATTGTAAATCTGCCGTACAACGGCAAAAGAAAAAAGCCGTTGTATAGCAGACATATTTGGGTGCATTGATGCAGCAGCTTTGGAAACCTGGGCTGCTGTTTTTGCTGTAACTTTTGTTGGAGTGATAGGAGAAAAATGAAACGATAGTTTAAAGACAAGGAGATGTAGAACGATGAGAATAAAGCGAAAAATACTTAAGGCCAGGATAAGGACATTCATCAAAATTATCGGCATATTGCACACATCAAGGTGTATCGCAAGGAAGAAAGAAACTCCACTGCGGTACACCTTTTTTAATGGTGCGAAATTTGTCTGATTTTGGCTTTTGTTACGGTTTATCTATTGCATATTTGCGTGAAAAATCTGACTGGAACTATTCCGTTTTTGGAAGGGGAATTCCACCTGGGTTTACTGCTTCATGGTGAGCTGTTTTGAGAGCATGGATTTTTGTGTATCCCACACCTGTTTCATCAGCTTTTTCACTTCCTCCACATCGGCTTTATAGACGTTGCCTGTGGCGTTCATTCGCTTGGCGATCTGGTTTAAGTTGCCGCTGATTTTTCCAAGCGTGTAGTTGTATTCCCGCAGGTCTGAATAGTCAATGTCATAGACAAAGCCGTACAAAATCAGGCGGCGGAGGAAAGTGGACTTGCTTTTCATGCCAGAGATTTTTACTTTCTGCTCCAGTATGTATTGTTCCGTATCATTCAGGTATATTTTCAGTTCATTTTTGCGTTCCCTGTTTGCCATTTTTTATCTCCTTTGCGTTTCTTCTCGTTCTGCTTTTTCTTTTCATTGGCTACACGCTGTTGCGCCTGTTTCAATGCCTGTAATGCCTTTTCTAAGTTTTTGCTTGTGTCATTCTTGCTCTCAATACATAGCCCCTCACTGGCATCTTCCGCGGCACATGGTATGAAAACAGGGATATGCAGTCAGGAGCCTTTTCACCGGAATCTTTTAAAAATATATGGAACTGGCGCACATAGCACAGAAGGTTATGCAGGCTGCCCGCCGCCATGGAAGCGGCGGCACCGATGACAAACTCCCGTGAATCGTTTATGGAAGCTCTGTCCATTGAAGGAATCCCTTTTTCCTGAAAGAATGAGAGATAGCGCCGCACTGCCCAGGAAAAATCCCATTTGGTATTTTCGTGGAAATCCCTTGACGAAAGGAAGGCATCCAGCAGGCGGCTGTACTCCTCGTTGAGCTGGTACCTGGATGTCCTTTTTGTGCACTCCCATGTGAGGGTTCCTGTTGCATGGAACATTTCAAATTTTCTGGCAGCACGCTTCTGGGCATTATAGTATTCCCGGCAGATTTCGCCATCCCGGTAGCACCGCTCAACTGTCTGGAGGAATTCAAGCGTGACAGCCGGATCATAATCACAGATGCCTTTTTCGTGGTAGAAACTGACAACGCTCCTGATAGAGCCGTACATATTTCCTCACAGGGTATGCTTTGCATAGCCGGCCTGTTCCAGCAGTTCCATAATGCTGGAAAACATTTCAGTTACAGATAATGTTTGCTTTGTCATAGGCAACATCTCCTTAAATAAAAAGGTATCACGTACATTATTGAACGAGCGCCCTTTACGTCCAACCGGCAGATATGGATAAATCCGCTCCCACTGTTCATCTGTCAGATCGCCTCTTCGGGTGACTGGTAAATCGTGTCTCTGCATGGTATATCCTCCTCTGTTACAGCTTTATACATAGATTATAACAGATTTATGCATTATTCAACACGCCCTAAACAGCCATTGTTGCAATCACACAAAATAGTTACACAGCGTTAAAAGCGTATAGAAACTTGAGAAAATTTACGAGAAATTTAGTTTTCAAAAGGTATTGTCTGATGTATAATAAAAGCAGTGGAAGAAGGTGATATTTTTGAATACGACAGATCAGACACATCAACAGGACTTAGAACGTCTGAAATCACTCCGATATATGGACGATGATTTTATGTCTGTCTGCCTTGCAGATAATTTTGAGGGTGTGGAACTAATACTTCGGATTGTTTTAGGGCGGGAAGATATAAAAGTTAAATCGGTCAGGACACAAGAACCATTGAAGAATTTGCAGGGACGTTCGGCTGTTTTAGATGTTCA
>VSND01000040.1 GCA_009774145.1 Lachnospiraceae bacterium
GCATATTTCCGGGGGTTTTTCAGGTACGACCAACAAGGTTAGGGGCGTTGTTATAATTTTTTCCGGGAGTTTAGGATATATATATCATCTTCTTCCTCAAAAAGTGTATTTAAGCCAGGAAGTGTTTTATATATATCTTCATCGGCATAACCATCATACAGTTTAAAATCACCATAGTATACAATATTTGATGGTGTTTGAAATAAACGAAAACCATCAACAAATTCCTCTCCATAAATTTTAAAGAACAGTCTTTTAAATTCTTGTATAGAAATTTCATCCACCATTACTATCCCCCCACATTTTTATAAATATCTTTCTAATTGTATCCCATCCTTGATTAGCCCCCCTTTTTTGTTGTTTTAGTACTATATTGCAATCAAAAATTTCATCCCATTCTCTGTCTGTATATACTCTTAATTGAATATCATTGGGAACTTCATGATTACTCAATTCGGCTCCACAAGTACATGTCATCCCAGCCATGCTATTACCTCCTTATAATTCCTTCTATTGTCCATATTTCAACTGTGCCCGGTAATTCACCACCATATTTTCCCAATGCTCTTTCTATCACCGTATTGGCAATATCTATTGTCTTTAACTCCGTCTTAACACCATTAACTAAAAAGTCAGGTGTCTTTTGTCCTGAAATATTAGAACGAGGAATAATTTCTACATCATTTCCAGCATTCAACAAATCATTAACCATGGTTTTCTCTGCTGCTGTTAAGCCTTCCAACTTACCAGTCAAAGTTCCTCTAACTGCTGAACTACCCTTTATAGCATCCCCAGCCAATTCACCGGCATCACCAACTCTCATCCCAGCCTGCAACGTCTCCTGAACCGTATCTCCCGCCTCATCCATCAGATTGATATTCAACCGGAAGTCATCGCTCCTGCCCCGGGAAAGCGGCTCTCCGGCAGGACCCCGTTTCCGGTAGCGGAGGCTGCCCTCCGGATAAACTCCCAGTCTGTCTCCTCACACAAAGGGGTCAGACTTGTGACCACTGTGGCCGTCCGTAACCGCCGCTCCCATGCTGCCCTGGCACAGCCCCAAAATCAAACAAGGGATTCCGTCAACACCTAATATGCCGGAATCCCTTGTTTTCAGCGGTTTTTCCGATATTCTGTTCGTGCCCTTTGTATCAAACAAGCGGTTTACATTTCCACATACTCGGTGTGGCTTTCAAATTCTTCCGCATGGTTGAAATGAAAATCATTGAGAATGTCGCGCTGGTTTTTCACGCTGTTGCTATCGTCAAGCCCCTGGTTGATTTTCTGTAAATCCTCTCGGGAAAGCCGGAGGTAGCCGCCATGAAACACATACCATATCGACAAAATCCGACGGTCATTGACACATCAAAAAAGCCCGTCCACCACCGAGGGAAATTACGCCTATAAGTATGAACTGTCTTATCATCTTAATAAGTTTTCCAGTACCTTTCTGCCTGTCCGCAATTTTTGTGGGCGGGCTTTTTTTGCGCCTTTTGATTTTCTTAAAAAGCTGCTTGGAAAGCGCAGCAAAAGAGCCTTTTCCATACGGATAGGGTGTGAAAGGGGACGGGGCATTGAAAAGCACCGCCCGTAAATACTGTTTGATGTTGCGGATTTTGGTTGTGTTCTCTTTCATGCAGTCCAGCACAAAGCGGATATGTTCAGCGTCCAGCTTCATAAACTTGGCTTTCACCAGCTCGGCGGGGTAGTCGTCCCCGGCAAGGAAAAACGCGCTCTATGACAGATAACAGGAAATCTTGCGTTTTGAGATCAGGCGTATTATAATTAGCAGCAGAAATGTTCCGAAATATGTGGCGTTTCCAAATACGAACGCACTGCATTCGCAATGGACCTGAACTATTTATACAGGCAAAGCACTGCCGTCCATAACCGGCATCCACAGGCAGGACAGCACGGAACATCCGGCAGATCAATCCGATAAAAGGAGGACAAAAAGTATGAAAAAAACACTCTATCTCATGAGACACGGACAGACCCTGTTCAATCTTCAGCACAAAATCCAGGGATGGTGCGACTCTCCTCTGACCGCGCTCGGCCAGAAGCAGGCACAGGTAGCCGGACAGTATTTCAGGGATCGCCAGATCACATTTGACCATGCCTATTCCTCCACATCGGAAAGAGCATGCGACACACTGGAGATCGTTACCGGGCACAGCATGCCCTATACACGCCTGAAGGGTCTGAAAGAATGGAATTTCGGAGCATTTGAAGGCAAGGACGAATGCCTGAATCCGCCGCTTCCCTATGGAGATTTTTTTAAACAGTTCGGCGGGGAAAGCGATGTGGAAGTTCAGAAACGGCTTTCCGGCACGCTTCTTAAGATCATGCAGAAAGAGGACCATAAAAACGTCCTTGCGGTTGCTCATGGAGGAGCCTGTGCACAGTTTATGCTCTTCTGGCTCCATACCAGTAAAATTCCGCGCGTGAGAGGAATCGGCAACTGTGCCATCTTCATCTACGAATTTGAAGACGATACCTTCACGCTGACAGAATACATCAAACATGATTTCAGCCAGCTTGAGGCATGAATACGGGCCTGCCGACAGGAATCCCGTATACGGTCGGAACTTTTTTACGGCATTTTCCGGGCAGCAGACTCTGTCCGGAAAATGCATCAGGCATACACGCACTGAAAATCCAGCCGAATCAGCCGGTTTCCGTTCTCGTCCTGCGGATCGCGCATATAGACCAGATCCATATCCCTTGCCTGAAATTCCACCACCGCCTGCTCCAGCGGAATCGCGCGGCAGGCGCTGTCCCGGTATCCTTCATCCGGAATCGTGTGAAAATTGTCCGGATCCCACAGAATCAACGATACAATTTTCGCATGACAGGCAAGCGCCAGCTCCACTGTTTTCTGAATTCCCAGATATTCTGCAGCCAGATTAACAAGCAGCACATCAGAGTCTTTAACCGCCGGATTGCGGTAATCCAGTTCATAGATCTTCTGTTTTTCATACTGCTCCATCTGCTGCCTGCGAAGGGCATCTAATAACGCATGAATCATCGTACCTCATTCCTTTGCTCTTTTCTCTTCTACATATTAGACGCTTTTTGTATCAAAAAAGTTTCAAAATCTGCAAAAAACTTAATTTTTTTCTCCGTTTTTTTCTTCGGAAACAGATTCCGGCAGCTCTTCCGGCTCCGTATAAAGCTCGATCTTCTTCTTCAGAATCATCCGAACGCCGCATACAATCAGAATCACTGCGACCACAAACCGGGGGATGCCATACAGATAATTTCCCACCAGGTCCGCAAAATCGGAAGAAATGCAAGTTTCAAGCACTGCCAGCAGGTTCCGGATAGACGATTTCCAGACCGTTGCAATTCCAAACAAAACCAGAAGCCATCCAAAGACCTTCGTCTGTCTTCCATTCAGTCTTCCTTCCGGCAGAATCTGGTCCAGATGAAACAGGTAATTGTCTTCCAGTGTATAAAACTCCTCATCCGGAAGGCTCACTTTATTGTGCACGTTAAACAGGCTGTAAAACCACAGGATCACCACACTGCATGCCAGCCAGGATGCATCGATCCAGGCGCCTGTAACGAACATGGCATAGGCCAGACACATGATGCTGAGCCCTTCTTTCATAAATCCAAGATACATCTCTCCTGCTCCCGGGATCAGGGAACAGATAAATGCTATAAAACCGTTTTTTTTCTTAATCATTTTGACCCTCCTCATACTCTGTAAAGACCGGCCGGCCAATCAGACTGTCCAGAAGGACATTCAGCTTTTCACCGCCGTCCCGCAGCCGCTCCATAACCGACATTTGTGCATCTTCCGTCAAACAGGTCCTCTGCTCTTCTGCTGCTTTTCCTGGTCCAGGAAACATAAACAGCGCCATCAGAGAGACCGCCAGTGCAAAGCCCACCTTCAGACTGTAGAGAAACAGACGCATCTGCCTGGATGTATGATAAATGCTTCTGGCTGTCCGGACCTCAAGGCTCTGGCTCTTTTCCAGAATCTCTTCCTGCAGGTAGGCCGGAGGTTCCATCAGGTTCTGCTCCAGACAGGCTCCCAGAAGATCTGCGCAGCAGTCGCATGTCCCTGCATGCGCCAGAAGCAGCCGCTCTTCTTCTGGAGACAGCCTGCCGGCCATCCAGTCTTCAAGTTCCTTTCCGGTCAGATGTCCGGTCCGTTTTTCCATGCCATATGCCCTCCTTTCAGTCTTTTTTTCAAAAGTCCTTTGGCCCGGTAGACCTGCGTCTGCACAGTCCGCAGATTCCGCCCCTTTTCTTCGGCGATCTCTTTGATGGACCGTTCCTCATAGAAATGTGCTTCCGCAATCTCATTATAGGGCGGAGGCAGCTGCCTGCACAGAGCCAGCACCTCTTTTCTGGATTCTTCCAGCAGGCAGGCGGTTTCCGGATCCGCGTTCTGATCCGGAAGCGCCGAAAAGGTCTCTTCCTCTGCCGGCTGGATTCTGCGCGCTGCGCTTTTCTGGTGGTCCAGACATTTGTTGACCGCGATCCGGCAGATCCATGCCCGTTCGTGCTCCCCGTCAAAGTCCGGCAGCCGCTGATAGGCGGACAGGAACGTATCCTGCGTCAGATCCTGTGCATCGAACAGATTGTTTGTCATTCGATAGCACAGTGTATAGACCAGTTTTTCGTATCTGGTAAGCAGCGTTTTAAACTGTTCTTCTGTTTCGATTGTTCCCGCCCCCTTTTTCAGACTCTTCTTTTATTATAACGAGCCGGCAGCGGTGATTACTTCAAAATGACTCAGATTTTTTTAATTATTTCAGCGGCACTTCTGTTTTTTCATCACCCAAAAGTACTGCGCTCAGATCTGAGGGATCCACATAAGTTCCCAGTCCCATCTGATGAATGATCTCACGGTTGTCAAAATCATACTTGCCGCTCATGCCGCCGACGCCGGTGAGGATCTCATCTCCGTTCTGATCCAGGAAACCGGTAAATGCCACTTCTTTCAGATAGACATCGGTTTCCCCGGCATAACAGGTTTCCTGCAGCTCATTCAGGTCATCCATGTCAAATGACAGGATCAGGGAAAGAGGGGACACCTCAATCCGCTTTACCTGTACGGACACCCCTGCGATCTCCACCGGTGCATCCGGTTCATAGAGATCGGTTTTCAATATGGTGTCTTCACCAAGCGGAAGTGTCAGCGCCCAGTCGCCGTGAATTGTATGAGGAACGGTATCTCCGTTTTCGTACGTATAATAACTGTATTCTGTAAAATGAATCTCAATCTGCTCCTCATCCCACTCCTGATCCAGGGATTTGAGTGCATTGATCTCATAGTATCCATGATCTGAAAGTTCAGAAAAGGCAGGCGTATCCGGAGCAAATCCCATGGACACGCTGTTGAAAGCATCCGTGTGCTCTGTAATGATCCATGGAAGTTCATCGTCTCCGTTCTCGCCTGGACGGTCAAATCCTCCGTTTCCGTCGATGATCTCTTCCTCTGCCTGTATGTCCAGCAGAATATACAGCGTGTTTTTATCCTGTACGGTCTGTTTTGCAGTGACCGTGATTCCGGCATCCGCTGCAGAAGCAATCTGCTCCTTTGCCAGTCCTTCCATGGTCATGGCGTTCTGATCTTCCTCTGTGGGATTGCGGAAATTCTCCACCGCCTTCTGATCCCATCGGAATAATCCGGATGCCATGGCGGTTGTTCCAACAACTGCCGCCAGCGCCGCCGCCAGTATCAGTGTCCGTCTGCTCCATATCTTTCTCATGCCCGTCTCCTCCTGTTCTGATGTGTCCGGAAGTTCTGCCAGAATGCGTTCTACCCGTTCCCTGCATCCTGCAGAGGCTTCCCACTGCTCCTTTGCCGCTTTTTCTGCGATCCGTCTGTCTGTCCTCTGCTCTTCTGCTCTCATCCGTTTTTGCCCTCCAGTGCCGTTTTCAGTTTCTGCCTTGCCCGGTTCAGCCTTGATTTGACGGTTCCCTCTGACAGGTTCATCATCCGTGCGATCTCTTTCGTACGGAATCCTTCATAGTAGTAGAGGATCACCACCTGACGAAAATCCTGCGGCAGGTCCATTACCGCATACCACAGTTCGCTCTGTTCTTTGGATGAATGCTGTTCGTACAGACTCATGTCTCCCGGCAGTTCCAGCCGGCCTCTCCCTGCCAGCATGGTGCGCGTCACATTTACCAGAATCGACATGGCCCATGACCGGAAACGTTCCGGGTTCTTCAGCTGTGCCAGATGGGCGTATGCTTTCAGTACCGTCTCTCCTACTGCATCCTCTGCATCTGCAGAGTTTCGAAGTACGCCGAGGGCATACCGGTACATGGAAGTCTCCTGCTCCCGGATCCTGCGGCAGAACTGTTCTTTGTCCATCATCTTATCTTTCACCAACTTTTCATGCCTGTGGGACTGTGCACATCCGTCAGGCGGTCTGTATTGAAACATGTTTCATATATTAGACAGACGAAGGAGACGTCTGGTTCCTTATGGAAAATATTTTCTGTTTTGTAGCATTTTCGCCTTTAACAGGGTATTCTTAGTAAAAGCCTGCAGCCTTTATCCGGCTGTAAATCCATGATGCAAGGAGGTGCTAAGCGTGCAGGATCATACGGAAGATACGATCCGGCAGTATTCCCATATGGTTTACCGGCTTGCTTTTGCCCGTGCCGGAAACCGGCAGGATGCGGACGAGATTTATCAGGAGGTCTTTCTCCGGTATATCCGGAAGAAACCGGCCTTCCAGAATGACGCGCATAAAAAAGCCTGGTTTCTCAAAGTGACCGTGAACTGCGCCAACAGTCTCTGGCGATCTCCGTGGAAGCGCTGTGCAGAACCGCTGACCGATGAACTGGCGTCGGAGACAAAAGAACCAGAGGTCGACCTGTCCATGGCACTGAAAAGACTTCCGCCGCGCTATCGGGAAGTGATCCATCTGTTCTATTATGAGGAACTTTCAACAGAAGAGATCGGGCGAATCCTTCACCGGAAGCCATCCACGGTACGGACACAGCTTACCCGTGCCAGAACCATATTAAAAGGCATCTTAAAGGAGGAATTTTATGAAGTTTAAAGATGCATACAGACAATGGAACGAAACGATTGTTCCCGACCGGACACTGACCGACCGACTGCTCCGGAAAGCTGCCGGGAGGAACCGAAAACAGACACATACCTTATGGTATCGGACGGCAGCAGCTGTTTTCCTCTTCTGCGCGGCCGTTTCATGTTCCATGCCGGCGCTGATTGCTCATGCCGAACCGGTCTATGAGTTTTTGTATTTTCTGTCCCCAAAGACCGCCCAGTATTTTATGCCGGTGCAGATGACTTCCGAGGATCAGGGTATCCGCATGGAAGTCGTATCTGCCTTCGTTCATGATGATACCGCCGAGATCTATATCACGATGGAAGACCTGGAAAGCGATCGGATCGATGGTTCCACGGATCTTTTTGACAGCTATTCCATTCACCGGCCCTTCGATTCCGTCGGAACCTGTGAACGTGCCGGTTATGACGCCGCAACCGGCAGGGTCGCATTTCTGATCACACTGAAAGAACGGTCGCAGGACTGGTCAGAGCATCCGATCCAGGGAGATAAGATCACGTTCTCTGTGCGGGAATTTCTAAGTCACAAAGCAACTTATGAAGATCTTGTGATTCCTCTGGATCTGACACAGGTTTCAGCGGAGCCGGCTACACAAAAAGCAGACCTGAGAGGATGCGGCGGAGATTATGAAGCTTACGGCATCGGCAATACAGCGGATGTTCTGGTTCCAGGCGCTTCCACGAACATTCTTCCGGACGGCAGTATCACTCTGACCGCATGGGGCTACCAGGACGGCATGCTCCATATCCAGACCCGTCTGGGAAATACCCTGGAGCATGACAACCACGGTTATCTGTGGCTGGAGGATTCCAATGGAAAGCGAAATTCCGCTTACAGTATTTCTTTTCAGGATGAGACGGATCCGGAGCATCCGGTCACATACTGCGAAGAAGTCTTTGATCTTTCCATGGAGGAACTCGCAGACTGTACGCTGCACGGATACTATGTGATCTCCGGCCAGAGGACAGAAGGGAACTGGAAAGTCACCTTCCCGCTGGAGTGAACCTGTCTGATCCGACGCAAAACGGTCTGCATGCAATATCGTGCAGACCATTTTGCAATGGTGTTCCAGACGTATGCTACGGAATGTCAAGCTCCGGAGGGACATCCAGTTCCTCCGGAACCGGCCGGCCGTTTTTCTTCCGCTGTCTGACGCACTCCGTCAGCAGATATTCGATCTGCCCGTTTACAGAGCGGAAATCGTCCTCTGCCCACGCTGCGATGGCATCGTAAAGCTTTGGAGACAGACGCAGAGGTACCTGTTTTTTTCGATTATCCGCCATATCAGTACAGCGTTCCCGTATTCACGATGGGCTGCGCGTCGTGGTTTCCGCAGAGGACAACCAGCAGGTTGGAAACCATGGCCGCCTTCCGCTCTTCGTCCAGTTCCACCACTTCATGCTCGCTGAGCCGTTCCAGCGCCATCTCCACCATGCCTACCGCGCCGTCCACGATCATCTTCCTTGCATCGATGATGGCAGAAGCCTGCTGACGCTGGAGCATGACAGCTGCGATTTCCGGCGCATAGGCAAGACAGGTGATCCGCGCCTCCAGGATCTCGATTCCCGCTTCATTGACCCGTTCCTGAATCTCATCCCGGATTCTTGCCGCCACGATCTCGCTGGATCCTCTGAGACTTCCTTCGTCTGCGATTCCGTCTCCCGTTGTATCCACGCCCGGCGCCACGTCATAGGGATAGAGTCTTACAATATTCCGAAGGGCGCTGTCACACTGCAGAGAAAGAAATTCCTTGTAATTGTCCACATTGAACACCGCCCTTGCCGTGTCCACAATCCTCCAAGTGACGGCAATACCGATCTCAACGGGATTGCCCAGGCAGTCGTTGATCTTCTGGCGGTTGTTGCTTAAGGTCATGATCTTCAAAGAGATCTTTTTTCCGGTATTTTCAAAAGATACCGTTCCGGCAGGCGCGTCCGGATTGGCAGTCAGCACATGCTTCACATCTCCGCTCTGGCTGAGCTTTGTC
Source organism: Lachnospiraceae bacterium (assembly GCA_009774145.1). Classification (GTDB taxonomy): domain Bacteria; phylum Bacillota; class Clostridia; order Lachnospirales; family Lachnospiraceae; genus Hominiventricola. The sequence continues at coordinate 9,055 of VSND01000040.1, forward strand.
TTTGCAGCGGGATTGACGCTGGTACAGAAAGGATTCACGCAATAAAAGCCATGCTCCTTCAGGGTTCCCACGTATTTTCCGAACAGAGTAAGCACCAGAGCTTCCTGCGGCTTCAGTATTCTCAGCCCGCACAGGGGGATCCAGCCAATACTCAAAACGATGATGCAGACGACCATCAGGACAACTGCCAGCGGACTCCAGCTGTTCTGCATCCATATTCCGCTGAAGACGGTTCCGGCGATTGCCAGTGCATACAGGAGCGCGATCAGCAGAAGCGCAGTCATACCGTTCTTTTTCTTACTTAATACGATTTCGTTCATTTGTAGAACCTCCATTTTTTGATATCAAAATCATATCACTCTGATTCTAAAATGTCAACAAAAAATATTTACGGAAATTCATTTGATTAGACCAGTATAATATTGCACCAAAAAAACCGGGACGCGGCAGCTGTCACACAGTTACCGCGTCCCGGTTTCTCATGAATGCAGATATTGCAATGTTACACAGCAGGAAGGCATTTTCCTCGATCTCCCCATTGGAAAGTGGGAACAGATGCACAGGGCGTCAGGTCTGTTGGTGATGCATGGAGGCCACCTGACACTCCGGGCACACCTCCACATAGCAGTTGCCCTCCATAAAGTCCAGCATCTCCCACGAGAGCCTGGCCAGAAACTTCATTGGCTTGCCGCAGTCCGGACAGGGGGTGTACTCCCAGTCCTGGATCCAGAAGGGGAAGCCGCCAATGGTGCTGGTCTCGTCCCAGTCCGCCCCATAGAAAAGGGGAGCCGGCTCTTCGGCCAGCACATAGGGGTTGTCCCCCATCTGCTCCACATCCTCGTCCTCCATAGCCTCCTCGCAACCGCCCTCATAAGGGAAAATAGGAGTGCTGCCTCCGTCCAGGGTGAAACGGGAGTAGGACGGGCTGGCCCATGGGATGCAGCCAAGGCAGGCGGTAGCGGTGAAGATGCCGTCTATCCCCAGAAAGCGCAGGCGTTCGTCCCGGCCGTCCAGAACCAGAAAATCCGACAGCCTGCCGCCGCACACCGGGCACCGGTCCTTACGCGGGCGAAAAATACGAGCGGTACCGTCCCTGGCCTGATCCCCCTTGACGAGAGGATACAGGTGTCAAAATTCAGCTGCCGCCGCTTCCCGGCTTTGTCGAAGGTCCAGCCGCCGCACTGGGCATACACTGAGGGATCCACATACAGCTTCTTCCTCCAGGAACGGGGGTTCTGCTCCAGCTCATAGAGGGTCTCCAGTGCCTTATCATCCCCCTGCATGGCCAGACAGCACATCAGATTTCCCGCCGTCTGTGGGTCCTCCGTCTCCAGCAGCCTGGCAATCAGGCCATCACGCACGTCCTTTGGGGCGTGATAGTAGATCTCACTGGGGCGAAACACTTCTTTCTCCAGGGCCGCCCGGGCCAGTTCCGGAGAAAAGATGCCGTGGACATTGATGAGTCCCTTCAAATCCTCGTCCCACCAGTCGTCATTCAAACGCTCCACATGAGCGATGAGGTCCTGTAATTTTGCCTGAACCTGCTCCGGGGTCCAGTCACAGGGCGGGATATACGGAGATTTTGCCATGATGATCAACTCCTTTTCATTTTGTTAAAATCCATTTTATCACAGCCCGTTTCAGGCATCAATGTGCGATCCGTATTGTTAAGATATTATCAATCCCAAAAACAGCCAGTGTCAAAAGAAGGAAACGCTCCATATACTATCAAAAAGAATATAAAAACCGGTAACTATGAACAGATCATGTAATTTCAGCAACGTCACCAACGATTATCTGGCATTCTACGACTGCATTCTGTCCGATATGATGGACGAAATGACGCACGCAGAACTGTCAGACAGTATCTCCCACAACTTCATTACACAGATGATCCCGCATCATCAGGGAGCCATCGAAATGTCAAGAACGATTCTGAAGTACACCACTCATATACCGCTCCAGAATCTCGCCCTGCAGATCATCACAGGGCAGACAAAAAGCATCTCCGACATGCGTGCGATTCTGTGTCAATGCGATGCCATTCACAACTGCAAAGAAGATCTGCGCTGTTATCAGACCCGCACAAAGAAGATTCTGCAGACCCTGTTCTGCCAGATGAAGCACGCCTGCTCCACCAACTGCGTCAACGGCAATTTTATCCGGGAGATGATTCCGCACCACTGCGGAGCCGTCGCCATGTCGGAGAATACGCTGCGGTACTGCATCTGTCCGGAGCTGATTCCGATCCTGGATTCGATCATCCAGACGCAGAAACAGGAAGTGCAGATGATGCAGTGTATGCTGCAGCGCATGGGATGCCGCTGACATACAAAGATGATTCCACAGTTCCGGATGAGATCCGTTTTGGCAGCGGCGCCTTTGTTAAAACGCTCCCATCTGCCGAAATAAAAAGATCCATCCGCAGATGGTCACACACGAAAACAGGGAAGAAAAGATAAGACACCCTGCCGCCAGTTCTGCGTTGCTGTCCATCTGCTGCGCCATGGTGTAGCTGGATACCGCACAGGGCGCGCCGAAGATCACGATCAGAAGCGCCAGAGGGATGCCCCGGAACCCCATCAGGTATCCGGCTGTCAGTGCAAGACCCGGACTGAGAATCAGCTTTCCGAGGACACCGAAGACGATATTTCTGAGGTTGTCCCGCACACTGCCGAAATAAAATGAGGCTCCCATAATAAGAAGCGCTGCCGGCGTAGCTGCCGAAGCCACCTGACTGACAGGTTTCAGAAAGACCTCCGGAACGGTTATGCCGAAAGCCACCGCACAGATCCCGGCGGCAGCGCCGAGAATCAGAGGATTGGTCAGAATCTTCCGGGCCATCTGTGCAGGATGTATCTTTCCGCCCCGGAATCCCTCCAGCGTCACCACTGCCAGAATGTTGTAGAGCGGCACGATAACTGCCAGCATGATGGCTGTAAGCCCCAGAGCTTCCTCTCCCATCAGATTCTGCATGATCGGAAGCCCCATGAGTACCAGATTTCCCCGGTAGCATGCCTGAATAAAGGCGCCTCGGCTCTGGCAGTCCCCAATGGTCAGAAGCGCAAAAGCCGCTCCCAGAAAACAGACCAGAAAAAGCATTCCCACGCAAAAGACAAAATACGACGGAATCAGCACACCGGAAAAATCCGCAGAATAGATATTATAAAACATCATAAACGGAAACATGACCTGGAAAACCGCATTGTTTACATGCTTTAATTCCAGGTCAGTCAAAAGCTTCAGCCGGCGGGCGCCCATCCCCAGCAAAATCAGAAGGAAGATGGGAAACACCGCTTCAACTGCAATGATAAAATTTGCCAGCATGTTTTGTTACTCCTGTCTGACAAAATAAAACGGGTCTTCATCTGTATGATGCAGAAAATGCATCATCAGATAGCCGCAGTTCATGGACACATTCTCTTCTTTCAGAATTCTCCGGATCTCTTCCCGGTCTGCCAGAACCACCTCCAGCTGTTCGTTATCCTCAAGGCCTTCCCGGGAAACCTTCCCGGTGGCATAACCGTAGACGGTTGCACAGGACTCGTCGGTCATACCAATGGTTGTATAGAAAGCTTTATGGTACATCTCATCCACCTGCAGAGGTTCAAAATCCAGACCGGTCTCTTCTTTTAATTCTCTGGCTCCTGCCTGGGCATAAGTCTCTCCTTCATCCACCAGTCCGGCCGGAAGCTCATAGATATAATCGTCAATGGAAAAACGGTACTGGCGCACCAGAACCATCCGGTCGCGCTTCTCTCCATAGATGCTGTAGATAATCACACCATCCGGGGTATTTTTTCGGGTATTGATCTTAAGATGTTCCACATCCTTTCCCCGGGATGCCACATGATACAGTCCTCTGCCGCCGACTTTATTCTCGTAATGCAGATTGTACATATTAAGAAAACGGTTATCCGTTGTCTTTTCAATTGAAAGTATATGATTTCCCATTCCTATGCCTCTAAGTCTACTTTTTCCACCAGGTTCCCGTCCCGCCAGATCCGTTCCAGATCATAAAACAGGCGGTTCTCTTCGTCAAAAATATGAATAATGATGTCCTGATAATCCATCAGAATCCAGTTGGCAGTCTGATAGCCCTCCACCTGCTTTGGCGTGAAGCCGGCCTTTCCAAGCTTCTCTTCCACTTCATCCGCCATTGCCTGCACCTGGTTATGGTTGCTGCCGGATGCAATGACAAAATAATCTGCAAGAACAGAGACATCCGAGATGTCCAGAAGCTTCAGATCCTTCGCTTTCTTCTCTTCCAGCGCATTGACAACGATCTTTGCCATCTCTTTTGAATTGTTTGCTACCATAGATACCCTCCTGTCATAAGTTGTCGGAACATCTGCGCCGCAGTACGCTCCGATTCCGCTTCGCTCCATCCCGGTCACGGGTTTTGCTGCATATAGTAATCATACGTCTTTTTTGTCATTGCGTCAACATGTTCTGCGGAATCTCCCAGATATCCAAGCGTATCTTCCAGGATCTTTATCAGCGCCTGATCCAGATCCATGAATGCAAGCTGCCTGATCTTTGGAAGATTCGGCGCTTTGTCACGTCTGGGTTCAATATAATCCGATACATAGACGATCTTGTCCAGCAGCGTCATGTCCGGCCGTCCGGTCGTATGCCAGCGGATGGCATTCAGGATCTCCTCATCCTCAATGTCATATTTCTTCTTTGCCAGAAACGCTCCCAGCTTTGCATGAAGCATAAAAGGATTCTTACGCTCCAGACTGCTGATCTCCAGATGATGCTTCTCCGCCATTTTCAGCTTCTTTGCATTCGGCATACATTTGGCGCAGTCATGCAGAAGACCTGCCAGCATGGCTTTCTCCAGGTCATACTCATAACGCATGGCAAGCGCAGCGCAGGTATACATGACCCCAAGCGTATGCTCGAATCTGCTGTCATCCATCTCTTTTTTTAAATCTTTTTTCAAATCCTTGATGCAGATTGCATCCATTGTCCTCTCCCCTTATTCCGGTTTTGCATCTTTTCTTTCAGCCTTCGGCAGATGCTGTTTTCAGACTCGCTGTCATCTCTCCTGTGCTCCGGCTGTTCTGTCCTTCGAGCCATATAAGCCCTTCTGCCGGATATACATTTCCACTGCCTTTGGCAGCATATGGGCGACTTCCTTTCCTTCGGACAGGCTCTCCCGGATATCCGCAGAGGCAATATCCATACTGGGCGTGTCCAGTATATGGATCTCTGCCCCATACCGCTCTTCCAGCTCCCGGATCCGCTTCTCCACCTGCTGTCTGGCATGATGGTCTCTCACGGCAGCCAGCAGGATACATTCCCTGCTGATGATGCCCGGTTCCTTCCAGTTGTCAAACTCAAAGAGAGAATCTGCTCCCATGATAAAATAAAATACCGTATCCGGATGCTGTTCATTCAGACGCTGAAGCGTCTCATACGTATAATGATATGCCGAAGCCGAACGCTCCATATCGCAGAGCTTCAGATACGGAATATTCTGAATGGCCAGCCGGAGCATCTCCATCCTGCATTCCATATCCGCCTGTCTGGTATCCCGCTTATGAGGCGGATTCCCGTTAGGGAGCATCCAGATCTCATCCAGCGCGCACTGTTCATATGCCCGTTCAGCCAGTATCAAATGCGCATGGTGGACCGGATCAAAGGTTCCGCCCATGATGCCAATATGCCTCTTTGTGTCAGCCATACTTTCTGCCCTTACCGGGGCAGGACAATCTTTTTCTTCTCGTCCCTGCCTTCTTTATATAATACAATCTTCTTGCCAATGACCTGCACCACCTGAGAACGGGTGCGTTCCGATACCACTGCCGCCAGCTCCTTCGGATCATCCATGCAGTTCTGCAGGACGCTTACCTTGATCAGTTCTCTGGCTTCCAGCGCCTCCTCAATCGCTGCCGTATTCTCCGGCGTCAGGCTGTTCTTCCCGATCTGGAAGATCGGATCCATATTCATGGCAAGTCCTTTTAAATATGCTCTTTGTTTGCTTGTCATAATCTTTCCTTTACTTATAATAATCAAATACCAGTCCGTACATTCTGACTGTATCGCCTTCCTGGATGCCCGCCTTTTCCAGTTCCTCCAGAATGCCCGTATCCTTTAAAAACTTCTGGAAGAACGCAAAACCTTTTTCCGAATCCAGATTCGTATAGCCCAGCATCTTTTCAATCCGCGGTCCTTCCACAAGATAGGTATCCGGCTCTTCTGCCGACCGTTCCACCGTATAGGGCAGATTTTCCTGAACAAACATTTCTTCCGGGAAAAATTCCTGCTCGAACACCACCGGCTTGTCCTCCATCGTATCCAGAATGCGCTGTACTTCGTACATCAGTTCCTTCAGCCCCTGGCCGCTTACCGCTGATATGGGACAGACTTTTATCCCTTTCGGTTCAAATTCCTGACGGATCCTGTCCACCGGACTGTTTTCTTCCTCCCAGATGGCGTCGATCTTGTTGGCAGCAATGATCTGCGGTCTTGCAGCGATCTCAGGGTTATAGGCTTCCAGCTCTCTGTTGATGGCGTAGATATCCTCTACCGGATCCCTTCCTTCAACCGATGCGGCGTCCACCATATGGATGATAACTCTGGTCCGCTCAATATGGCGCAGAAAGTCATGTCCCAGCCCTACGCCCTCGGAAGCTCCTTCGATCAGCCCCGGAATATCCGCAATGACAAATCCTGCTCCGTCCAGATCCACCACTCCCAGATTCGGATTGAGTGTTGTAAAATGATAATTGGCAATCTTTGGCCGGGCATTGGTCACCCGGGACAGCAGGGTGGATTTGCCCACATTCGGGAATCCTACCAGCCCCACATCCGCAATCACCTTCAGCTCCAGCATGACCTCCAGCTCCTGTGCCGGCTGCCCCGGCTTGGCATACTTGGGCACCTGCATGGTTGACGTGGCAAAATGCTGATTGCCGATGCCGCCTTTGCCGCCCTTTAAGACGACCTGCCTGCGGTTGCCTGCGGACATGTCCGCAATGACCTTCCCGCTCCCGGCATCCTTGATCACGGTGCCTTCCGGCACTTTCAGTATTACATCCTGCCCGCTTTTTCCATGACAGTTTCTCTTCCCGCCTTCCTGGCCGTCCTGTGCTGCGTATTTGCGCCGGTGCCGGTAATCCGTCAGGGTATTGAGTCCCTCATCCACTTGGAAGATCACATCGCCGCCGTCGCCGCCGTCGCCGCCGTCCGGGCCGCCGTTCGGCACATACAGTTCCCTGCGGAAGCTTACATGGCCGTCGCCGCCTTTGCCGGACCGGATCCATATTTTCGCTCTGTCTGCAAACATCGTGTTATTCTCCTGTCATAGTCTGGCATCTGCCGTTTTCAACCGCCGGACAGATGCTGTCCTGTCTTCAAGTTCCTGCTGATATAAAAGAAGGCTTCAAATCGATCCGACTTGAAGCCTTCCTGTTATTTTGCCTCTGCTGGAACTACAGAAACCTGCTTTTTGTCTCTGCCTTTCCTCTCGAAACGAACAACACCGTCTACCAGTGCAAACAGCGTATCATCGCTGCCGCGTCCCACATTCACACCCGGATGAATTCTGGTTCCGCGCTGTCTGTAGAGGATATTGCCGGCCTTTACAAACTGACCGTCTGCTCTCTTGGCTCCAAGTCTCTTTGACTCGGAATCTCTGCCGTTCTTGGTAGAACCGACACCTTTCTTATGCGCAAACATCTGAAGGTTCATATTTAACATAGGTTTACACCTCCCTGAATTACATGTATCAATACGTTGACAGTTACCGGATTATTTGTTGATCTTTTCAATCTTAACAGCGGTGTACTGCTGCCTGTGACCGTTTTTCTTGTGATAACCGGTTTTTCTCTTGTACTTGTAAACGATGACCTTCTTCGCTTTTCCGTCACCGATCACAGATGCTTCCACGGTAGCGCCTTCCACTACCGGAGTACCTACGGTAAGAGCGTCGTCGCATACTGCGAGAACCTGATCGAATACATAGCTGGAACCGGCTTCTGCGCCCAGCTTCTCAACCCTGATCACATCGCCCTCAGATACTTTATACTGTTTACCACCTGTTGCAATAATCGCGTACATATGGCACCTCCTAAAACATTACTCGCTGACTTCGGTGCTGCAGACATGCAGACTTATAACCCCATCACGCGGCATCTGTTATATCTTAGCATGGACACTTTCCAGTGTCAAGTGTATTTTTCAGGATTTTCCATCATCTGCTGCGTCTAAAAATGTCCATTCTTTTCGATCACATCCCGATACCAGTAAAAACTGTCCTTGCGGACCCGCTCATACGTGCCGCTTCCGTCATCCATCTTATCCACATAGATGAAACCGTATCGTTTGCGCATCTCTCCGGTGGAGAAGGACACCGGATCAATACATCCCCATACCGTATAGCCCAGAAGGTCCACGCCGTCCTCTTCCACCGCCTTTACCATCTCCCGGATATGATCTCCCAGATAATCGATCCGGTTCTGGTCATGAATCTGCCCGTCTTCCATCACATCCTCATATCCAAATCCGTTTTCTACAACGAACAGGGGAATCTCATACCGGTCATAATACTGATTCAGAATATATCGAAGCCCTTTGGGGTCGATGGCCCAGCCCCAGGGCGTCATGGGAAGATACGGATTTTCCACCGTATCCGCCCCGGCCGCCAGATCGTTTCCCAGCTTTTTTACGCCGGGATCTGCGCTGATGGCGCTGCTGAGATAATAACTGAAACCGATATAATCCACACAGCCCTGCGTCAGGATCTCAAGATCCTCTTCTGTGATATCCAGCTGATATCCCAGACGCTCCCACTCCTTCTTCACATATGCCGGATAATGTCCCCTGACCTGAACATCCGTGAAGAACAGGTTCTTCCGGTCCTCCTTCTGTGCCAGCAGCACATCCTCCGGATTGCAGCTGTATGCGTAGACCGGCGTAGCCGCCACCATACATCCGATCTGAAAGTCCGGATTGATCTCATGCCCTTTTCTGACCGCCTGCGCACTGGCGACAAACTCATAATGCGCCGCCTGACAGACCGTTTTCTGTCTGTCCTCTCCTTCTTCAAAGAGGATTCCGGAATTGGTAAACGCATAGATATTATTCGTAAGGATCATCTGGTTGTTGATCTCATTAAAAGTCATCCAGTATCTGACCTTGTCCCTGTACCGCTCCATCACCGTCTGCGCAAACCGGGTGAAATGTCCGATCATCTCCCGGCTTCTCCACCCGCCGTATCGTTTTACCAGACCATAGGGCATCTCAAAATGGGACAGGGTGATGACCGGTTCGATCCCGTACCTGCGCAGTTCGTCAAAGAGCTCATCGTAGAACTGAAGTCCCTCTTCATTGGGCTTTGTCTCATCTCCGTCGGGGAAGATACGGCTCCAGGCGATGCTGGTCCGGAAACATTTAAATCCCATCTCCGCAAAAAGACGAATATCTTCTTTGTAATGTTCATAGAACCGGATTCCTTCATGATTTGGGTAATATTCTCCCTCCAGCACACCATCTGTAATCCTGCGTGCCTGACTGCGGCTTCCCGCTGTCATCACGTCTGCAATGCTCAGTCCTTTGCCGCCTGTCTGCCAGGCTCCTTCCACCTGATGGGCGGCCACTGCGCCTCCCCACAGAAAATCTTTTCTCATTTTTTCACCTCAATTTTTATACTCATTTGATTACCTGATACAGTTTTTCTCCCGCTTTTACAGAGCCCTCCGCGATCATACGAATCTCCTGAAACTCATCTGCATTGGACACCAGAACCGGCGAAATCAGAGAATAGCCTTTTTCCCGGATCCGATCCATGTCAAATTTCAGAAGCGGCTGACCGGCACGTACACGGTCCCCCTGCTGCACCAGCACTTCAAAACCTTCCCCGTCCAGCATGACCGTATTCAGCCCGATATGGATCAGCAGGTCCGCTCCGCTTTCCGTTGTAAGTCCGATGGCATGTCTGGACGGAAATACCACAGACACCTCCGCGTCACAGGGCGCCGTTACTTCTCCCACAGACGGCCGGATCGCTGTCCCAAGTCCTGCCACTCCGCTTGCAAACACTTCATCCGGCACTTCCGGAAGCGCTACAATCTCCCCGGTAAGAGGCGCCTGGATATCCAGTACCGTTCCTGCTTCCATCTGTGCATTTTTTGCCGTTTCAACTTTCGCAGTCTCCGGCTCTTCCTTTGCACTGTCTTTTTCTTCCGGTTCAAAAGCTTCCATATCGTCTGCTGTCACACCCCAGAAATACGTCAGCAGCGCACCTGACACCAGTGCAGTCGTAATTCCCATCAGATAACTGGCAAACGGAGAATAGGTCCTCATGGCAAGAGAAAAAATATTATGGAATACAAAAGCATCGCAGGTTACATGAAGCATTCCGTTGACTGCTCCGCCGATCCCGCCTGCAATCGCCACGATAGCCAGCATACGTTTGTAATTCATAATAACGCCGTAGAGAATCGGCTCCGTAACACCCGCAAATATTCCGGTCAGAATCGCCGGACCTGCCACATTGCGGATACGGGAATGTTTCTTTGCCTTCAGATATGCGCCAACAGCGATTCCGATCTCGGCAAATACCGCGCAGACACAGACACCTTCTACAATATCTCCGCCGAAATCATTCAGATTCTGGAGCGTAATCGGCGTAAAGCCCCAGTGCAGCCCCAGAAGGGTCAAAAACGGATAACATGCGCCAAGGATCAGGCCTGCAATCAGGCGGTTGAAATCAAAAAGCCACATAATCGCTTCGGATACTTTGTTGGCCAGAGTGGTTCCAACAGGTCCAAATACAATCGCAGTAAAAGGCACCATCAGCATCAGGCTCAGCATGGGTACCAAAAACAGCTGCAGTTCTTTTTTAACAATCTTCTTCAGCCCCTTATCCAGATAGCTGTATATGATCATTGCAATAAAAATGGGAAAGATCGTGGACGCATAATCAATGGGCGTCACATTGATCCCCAGGAAGTTCACCCCTTCCATCCCAAGCAGCCCGGTAAAATTCGGTTCCAGCAGCGCCGCACCAATGCCGCCGCCCACATAGGCATTGGCGCCAAACTGCTTCGCCAGCGTAATTCCAAGAAAAATGGGCAGGAAATAGAAAGGGGCGTTGCCTGCTGCCGACAGAATCAGATAAGTCGGATCCTCATACCCCATCAGTCCAAACTCGATAAACACGGTAAGGAGCGCTTTCATCATACCGGCTCCTGCCAGCAGCGGAATCAGAGGAGAAAATGCGCCGGAGATAACCTTCATGACCCGGTCCATCATGTTTCCTTTTTTCGCCCCTGCTTCCTGATCACTGGAGCCTGCGCCTCCAATGTGCGCTACTGACAGGATCGCGTTAAAATAATCATTGACCGCCGGTCCGATCACCACCTGATACTGTCCGCCGCTGATCACTACCTGCAAAACATACGAAAGTTTTGTCAGTTCCGCTTTGTTGGCCTTTCCTTCATCTTTCAGTTCAAAGCGCAGCCTGGTGGCGCAATGTACAAGGCTGCTGATATTGTTCTCGCCTCCTACCAGTTCCACGATCTTTTTCGCTTCGTTTTCATACTTCACGATTCCTTCCTCCTGTTTCCTTTTTATTTTTAAAAATAAAATGACCCGGCGCAGCAGATGGAATTTCACACCTGCCGTATCGGGTCATGCCTGGTCGAACCAGTAACACCACTATATCGTTATGTCTCATTCAGGTTAATTCGATTCAGATGGAGGGTCAGATACAGCACCTCGCCTTCGCTCACATTCCATCCATAAGTCCGATCCAGAAAACGGGCAATCTTCATGGCGCATTTATAGTCATTGGAACATTTTTCCGCAACGACCCGGGCGATCTCAAGATCCACCTTCAATGTTTCCCCGCTCATCTGTCTCCGGACAAAATACCGGACATGCGTGATAAAACGGTTCACATCAAAATTATCTTCCCGAAACTCTCTGCCATAAAAAAGCTTGCTGATATTCAGAATGTTCTGAATGATCTTCGTACACATCACCGTCTCCTGCATCCCGTTTCCGCTGAAATGGGAATTGATAAAATGCAGTGCGATAAATGCCGCTTCCTGATCCGGAATCTCATAACCGCTCTTCTTCCGAAGTTCTGTCACAACTTCCTTTGCATACTGATATTCTTCGGGATAAATCAGACGGATATCCCACTCCAGAGGGGTTCCAAAATAAAGTCCCTCCTTCGCACGTTCCATCATCATCCCCAGGTGATCTGACAGAGTCAGAAGGATGCTGTCGTTGCAGCGATAACCCAGTCTCTCTTCTCCCCGTCTGATGATACCGCTGGCCAGTTCGATATCTTCCACGGTGATCCGTTTCAGCAGACTGTCAAAATCCTTTTTGCCTCCTTTGCCATCCAGAACAAAATGTTTCTCGATCAGAGAAGGATTCACAGAACCGCCGGGCTTTACGTTAAATGCCACGCCCCGTCCCATAACCACCGATTCTCTTTTCCTGTCATCCAGCACCAGCGCCACATTGTTGTTCAGTGCCTTAATCAGCTTCATGGTCATCTCCTCTCCCTCATCCTCCCATTCTGCATGTGCAAAAAAGGCATGACAAAAAACATGCACTACGTACATCTTTTCAGTCATGCCTGCTCTACCAGTAACACTCTACCTATAAGATACACCCAAAAACGCCGTCTGTCAAGTACCTTGTATCATTTTTCCCACCAGCAAATACAGTTCTTCCAGTTGTTTTGTCATCCATTCCTTCTGATCTTTGAGCGGAATCATATCTGCCAGATAATAAACGACCTCTTTTACCACAGTATCCCCATCAAATACTCTGATTGCCTGAAGCACTCCGTCTATCATTATCACACCTTCCCCTAATACATGATTATCCGGAAGATTTTCAATGATGTTTTTTACCATTTTAACGAACCCATCCGGCAAATGCCTGATTCCGATAATGATCCTTCCGTCACCAAAATGTTCCTGGACTTTCCTGCTCGTCGAAAATGAATACATCTTCACAGACTCTGCGTATTGATACCTGTAAATCTGCGGTTTCGCATAGACCATTTCCCACTTGCCATGATGTTCATAGAGCATGGCGTAATACGTCTGAAAATTATGTGATGGAAGGGCATACATATCACATATGAGCGCTTCTGACGGATACAGTTTCATATTTTCAATTTCCATCCGGGCTATTCTGACGTCTTCCATATATTCTTCATACCATTTTTCATCCCACGATGTAAGAGCCATCCGATTCCCTCCTCCCGGAAAAAACTGTAATATCTGTATGCATATAATTAATCATGCATAAACATTCCTTTTGAAATGCAAACTAAGTTTCGTCTTCTTCTGAATATCCTCTGATATAACATTTCGGGTACATTTGTTTAATCGAAAGGAGCTGTTCTTCCGTAAAATCATTTCGCCGGTCTTCCCAGCTGCTGATGTAACACAGGTAGATCAGATCATCCATATTTTCAAGTCCGGACAGATCATCAATTGTTGTATTATTCAAAATCAGATATTCTACATCTTTCAGGACAGACAGACTGGACAGATCACAGGGCAGACAGATTTCCGCACTGATCAGATGACAGCCTCCGGATACCTCTCCCTGTGCTTTCTGCGCGGTATCCTCATCCACCATATTACAGAAAATGATTCTGTCCGGCGGTGTGCAGCCCTGAAGTACGATCCTGATCTTATAATCTTCGGGAACGCTTCCCACATCAAGCAATGCCCGCTCTGCCAGTTCTTTCATGAACAAATATTCTTCCAGATGCGCCCTCACAGTCTCATAGCCCGCACCGATCTCATATTCGCAGCAAAAGCTCCTCTGCTCATGGTCCACGTCAACCTGCGAAAGTTTCAGATCATCCGGAAGTTCCCGATCCATATAAGACAAAAGCTCTCTGTACTCCTGACGTGTTATGTACTGATCCATCCTGTCCATCATACGTAACGGCATTGTGATGAATATAAGAAATATATTGAATATGAAAAATAAAACAACCTGTGTTGACTTCCAACAGAACAGGCATACTGTGACAATTGCAATGATCCATTTCTTTCCACTGTTATTGTGCTCTTCCATTTTGCAGATACCCGTTCCCTTCTGTCTGCCCGCTGTCTATGCCTCTCAACAGCCGTTAACTTTTCAAGTATATACCGCTGTTGTTTTCTTCCCGTTCTTTGATAAATCCTGTTACCTGAATAAGCCTGCTGTATATGTTATATCTTATATCTCTACATTATTCAACCTCAAATTACAGATTGCTCAAGAAACCTGTTGTAATTTTCATGATGGTTCAATCAAAAAATAGCGATTCCAGGACATTCAACTCAAATCCATTCTACTATCACCACCTCTTCCTGTTTACAGGAAAGCTTCATCGCCACCCTTTTCATTTGAAGTCAAATCCGTAATGGACCTACCACTGAAAACAGCTAATACTACGCCAATAATATCTCTCCTTCTCTGTAACAGACTGCCAGATACTCTCTGGACTGATAATACAGGTCAGAATTGAAGTTCAAAATCTTCTCTGCCATCCAGGATGCATATACCTCTTTTATTCCTTTTATAACATTTTCCTCTTCATAACAGTCTTCAATCAACCGGGCAAACACTTCGCCTATATCCCAATAATCAGGAATCGTATATTTATATTTGGATAAATTATCATAATTTCCATCTGATATGTTATCTTTTTGTATAAAATCATCTGCAACTTTTTCTATCGGTTCACAATGAAAAACATCTGCATATTTATAAATTCGAGAGAGATCATCACCCAGTTGTCTCACTACATCGAGCCTTCTGTTTTTCGTCCCTCTTGCAATGTATTCGATTAGACTGCATACAAAAAACAAATTGCTGTTATTTTTCATAAACTGGTACTCCTTCCAAAAACTTCAAAGCAGTTAATGCCCGTGCTGTATGAAAACTGATCTGATGCGTAGGATATTTGAATTTTGCCAGTTCCCAAAAGGCAGCTCTTGAATATTTCCCATCAATAAATCCCTGTACATAGTTAAAAATCGTATCATCCGCCATGGGACCTTCTACAATATCATAATCATGCGCTCTTCCAACACGGCAGGCAGCGATAAAATCCAGCCATTCCTCTGTCATTTTTTCAAATTTAAGCATTTTTAAATTATTATCCGGACAGTATTCGTACAAATTTTAGCCGTAATTGAAATACGATACGAATCAAGAATTTCACATACATTTTCTAAATATTCATATATTACACTCATATCACATTGCCTCATAAATCAAGTAATGGCAAAGATGTCTCATTGCTATAATTCACCCATTTTCTCTTTCAGAGATCAACTTCCACGATATAGCACTCATCCTGACAACTTCTCCCCTCATTTTTCACCAAAAATTTAAATTCATCATATTCTGTCATATGATTCGCTTTTAAGATCTGACCAATATTCTGTCTTTCCGGCGGAGTGACTCTCTGGCAGACCCAGCGATAGCTCCAGTCCTTTCCTATTCTGTACTGCTTCTTCTGGATAAAATCTGAAATGATAAACGGAGCCTCATAACTCTTTACACTTTCAGGTATCTCGATTTCATACTCTCTCCTCTGCTCATCATAATACAAATATCCAACTGTTTTCCCGTTATAATATGCATTTTTAATTGCAAATTTCAACATACTTTTTCCACCTCTCCCAAAGCATCTCCCATATTTTCTTTAAATGCACTTCCGGAAGAATCTGATCCATTCCACTTAAAAGCTCTTTTTCATGTTCTTCTTTTAATTCCCCCAAAAAGAACTTCTTTCCTTTCGGGATTAACCCCAGATTGTATTCCAGCGACTTTGATCCGATAAAATTATTAACTATCCTATCCTCAAGCACATCAAATTTCTGTATACTTTCCAGATTATCATAACATGAAAACAAAAACGACAGGCCATGGTCGAACAACGGAGCAGGACGCGGATTCTCTTTTTCATCCAACAATATTTCTATATTTGCTCCATGTCTGTCCCGGTTACAGATCAGATAATCCACAACAAACATCTGGTAAATATACTGCGCCCATCCATACCGCTCTGCAAATTCCAGAGGACTTTCTTTATTTTCACGATATAATTCATAATAAACGTCGAAAGCAATTTTCTTTTCGTTCGCTTTTCTGAAATTGGCAGATTTTGAAATAAATCCATCTCTGTCCTGTCCATCAATACAAAGCTTTGCATAAACAAGCTGATAGCTTAGATGAGGAATTCTCAATACATCCAACAGCCTTGATACAATCAGTTCATTAACACATTCATGTCCAAAAATCCCCCGATAACTGTCATAGTTTGACAACTTATAATAGAATCTTATCTCATCTTTTTCTTCATATGCTTTTAAAAAACAGCCCGGAGTTCCTACCGATAATTTTTTATCCGCCCAATCCAGATACCTTAAATCCTGAAGCTCTTCTATAAAATCGTTCACTGTTGTGCCTCCTGAATGAGCCTTTATATTATTTTTCTGCATTCGTTTTCAAAATTTAGTCAGCCATATCAAGCTGTTGCCCTGATTTCCTCAAAAAATCGGGATTTTGAATTCAGGCAATATACTTCCTGTGTGATTGCTTTACATTATTCTGATCTACCATGGCATATTGCATGGTAGTATCAATTTTCGCATGTCCCAACAAGCGTTGCACCTGTTCTACCGGCATTCCTTTGTCTATTGCTTTCGTTGCAAGGGTTCTTCTGAATTTATTCGGATGGACCTTTGCAATATCCAGTTTTCTTCCCAGTTCCCGTAGCCGAATTTCTACACCGCTGATCTCCAGTCGGTTATATGGTTTCAAAAGCGAGACAAACAGAGCCGGATTGTCATCTTTTCTGGAATCAATATAATTTTTAAGATGTATCTTCGTCCTTGCATCGAAGTATACCGGCCGCTCTTTGCTGCCTTTGCCAAATACTACACATTCCCTGTTTTCAAAATCGATATCAGAAATATTCAGCTTTACCAGTTCGCCTACACGAATTCCCGTTGATGCCAGCATGTCGATCATTGCCAAATATTCTCTAATCCACATTCCACATGCAATGCTCCAATACGTGATGCAGCCTTTCCATTTGAGCATTGTCAAGCATTCCAAGCATCTCCCGCTCAATTTTTTCAATAATCTGGTTTTTCATGTTGGTCTACTCCTTTTCTTGTGTAATCTACCAACATCCTGCACCACTGAAAACAGCCAATATTATGCCAATAACAACTTTCCTTCTTTATAACAGACTGCCAGATACTCTCTGGACTGATAGTACAAATCGGAATTAAAATTCAAAATCTTCTCTGCCATCCAGGACGCATATACCTCTTTTATCCCGTTTATGACATTCTCCTCTTCATAACAGTCTTCAATCAACCGGGCAAACACCTCGCCTATGTCCCAATAATCAGGAATCGTATATTTACATTTGGATAAATTATCATAATTTCCATCTGATATGTTATCTTTTTGTATAAAATCATCCGCAACTTTTTCTATCGGTTCACAATGAAAAACATCTGCATATTTATAAATACGAGAGATATCATCACCCAACTGTCCCACTACATCGTGCCTTTTGTTTTTCGTCCCTCTTGCAATGTATTCGATTAGACTGCATACAAAAAACAAATTGCTGTTATTTTTCATAAACTGGTACTCCTTCCAAAAACTTCAAAGCAGTTAATGCCCGTGCTGTATGAAAACTGATCTGATGCGTAGGATATTTGAATTTTGCCAGTTCCCAAAAGGCAGCTCTTGAATATTTCCCATCAATAAATCCCTGTACATAGTTAAAAATCGTATCATCCGCCATGGGACCTTCTACAATATCATAATCATGCGCTCTTCCAACACGGCAGGCAGCGATAAAATCCAGCCATTCCTCTGTCATTTTTTCAAATTTAAGCATTTTTAAATTATTATCCGGACAGTATTCGTACAAATATCTGATCTATTCCCCTTAAAAGCTCTTCTTTTAATTTCCCCGGAAAAAATTTCTTTCCCTTCGGAATCAGCCCCAGGTTGAAAACCTGTTCCTGTATAAAATTCACACACCTCTGATAATTTTTTCCGCATACTTCCCCCTCACAAATCCAGTTTACAGAAATGGCACCGGACAGCCTCCCCGATGCCAAAATTTATGTAGCCATCACAACCAGACAATATTCATTTTTCGCATAAAGTAAAACAAATTCTCACATTTTACATCAAACTTTCTCGCTATATCCGGTATTTTAGGCTTTCTACTCGGATTATTTACAGAAATAATTCCAGCAGATGTCTCAAAGGTAACCAATGTATATCCTAATGCACTTGCTGTAGCAATCAGCCAAGGATCCGCCACGTTTACATCTGACCAGATTCTCAGTGCTTTGTCTGAATATAAAGGACTATCCTGTAAAAATCTCAGCACTTCACCATATTTTTCAACAATGGACGCGTTTCTTCTGTCAATAATATTGGCATCCGGGATCGCTCTAAACCATTCTGACAGCTTATCCTCGCCCTTCATCACTTCATTTTTAGCAACATCCAAAACATAAACCGAATCCAATTTAAGCTTTGGCTCTAACTGTGTCCAGAATCCAGGTGCAAGATCAAACGGGTAATAGTTCTGAAATGGAGTGATGAATGTGTTGGCATCCAGCAAAAATTTTTCTTCCATTTAACCGGCACCCCCTACTTCCTCCAACAAACGTCCAAATGTTTTCCTATTGGTATTGGTAAGCCTGTATATTTCCGTATATTGTGTCCTGCCCTCAGACGCACTCCTCGCCAGTGCCATAACAAAATTCCGGTCTATTTTGCTTGCTAAATTCCGATAATAGTCCCCACCTGTTCCTTTATTTTCTTTCTGACTCTCCTGCCATTCCTTAAATTGACTGGTCAATTCTTTTACAATCTGCTCGTATGTCTCCTGGGATATTTTTCCGTGATCCAAAGCTTTTCGCACTACCACAAACCTACTGCATCTAAAACTCTTTGCTATTTTCCCTATTTTATCCAGAATTTCATCATAGCTGCTCTTCCATTTCTCCAAAAAACTTTCCGTCGGAACCAGGATTTCTGCTGCGACAGCATTACAAAACTTTTCTACTTCACGACTTTCAGAATCGGCATTGATTGGAGCATTATAAAAACTGTTTTCTCCTGTCCAAACATGAGCCAGCTCATGGAGTATCGAAAATAATTTCCCGTTATCGCTGTCACAGGAATTAATAAAAATCAATGGTGCATATTTATTGACAAGGGTAAACGCCCGAAATTCCTCAACATTCAATTTTCTGCGAGTGTTATTTCCCACAATTCCACTCGTCATAACAAGAACATGGATATTTCCCATTCTTCTTTTTAAAAACCGAAAAGATTCTCCTGCATTCTGCCTGTCACTGTACCAGTCAACCTGAATATCCAGCTTTTTTCGAATATCTTCTGCAACAGATAGAACTTGCGTTTCTCCTGTTGCACTTCCAACGTATTCCAGTTCTTCTTGTCCGTTTTCCACTACATATTCAACCATCCATTCCTGGATATCTGTCATCAGATTGACGGTATCAACAAGATTCCTGCTGGGTTCCGCTATCTTGGCACTGTTAATCGTCCGATATTCCACAATAGAGCATTCCTCCACCGGCGGTTTGTCAAGAAAGAAATAACCAAAGGGAATATTGGTCTTTTTGCTCATATCCTCCACCTGATTAAAAGTTGGAGTCTTTTCACCGGACTGCCATTTGCGCAACAGCTCTATCGCAGAGCTGGCAATATTTTCAAACTGGATCGACTTCAAAATCCAGTTGATAATTTCTGGTTTTACATGAACACTTACGCCAGCCATCAGACATCCTCCTTTCAAGTGATTTGATAATTTTATTATACGTTCCTTCAAAAAGTATTTCAATCATTTTCAAAAATATGCCATATGACTTAGCTCGATTTCTCTTCTGTGCGAGCCAGTTCCGTTGAATCTGTTATGCCATATTTATTTTTCAGTGTCACGAATGCCTCCTCAAATAATCATTGTCCACGATCTCCTGTTTCGATACAAGAAAAGATTTCTCTGTCCGTTTTCTCTCTGCCTCTTTCTCCAGATTCCGGAATCTCTCAATAATGTCCGGTATATCATTGTCCGCCGCAGGCGTACGCTTGTCATCCAGACTGAAACCATCCGCTGTCATATCATAAAACCACACCTGATCGGTTGCTCCATGACCTGTCTTTGTAAAAATGAAAATCGCCGTAGATACACCTGCATACGGCTTAAACACGCCGGACGGCATGGAAACCACCGCCTGTAATCTCTGATTTTCCACAATCATCAATCTCAAGATATCTGTCCCCATAAGACTTCTGCACACTGGAAAGCCCCAGCATCAGGGAATCCATCAGAAGTTCTGTCTCCTTTGAGACCTCGGCGGTAAATTCCCAGCTCTTGATCATACCGTCCTGGCAGTCACAGGTAAATGCATCCTCTGTAAACTGTTCAATGGAATTAAGGGCATTGATCACCAGCGCCGACACGGCAGCACACACAATATCCTCTCCTGCTTCTGCATACCCTGCATGTCCGTCTATGGTAAAGCTTCTGTACTGTCCATGTTCCTTTACTGTCTGTACCCGAATCATATTCCACACTCCTTTGCCTGCTCCAAAAGCGTCTTTTTCTGTTTCCTGCGGGTGAGCTCCATAAGTCCCAGTTCCGTCATATCGACTGCCGCGGCTTTCTGCGGATCCCGTTTTAAAAAATCCCGCATCTTAAGAAGCAGTGCATGCTGCTCCTCTCTCTTTTCCATATCAACAAAATCCACCAGAATGATGCCGGACAGATTGCGGAGTCTCAGCTGTCCGGCGATCTCCTTCGCTGCTTCCTGATTGATCTTCCGGATGGTTTCCTGTTTATCCTTTCCTTTGATACATTTCCCGGTGTTGACATCGATGACAGTCAGCGCCTCTGTAGGTTCGATAACCAGATATGCGCCGGATTTCAGCCATACCTTCGCAGATAATGCGTCCTCCAGCCCTTTTTCCAGCCGGTACAAAGCTTTCAGCGGAAGCATCCGGTCTTTATAGAGACGGAGTTTCTCCATATCCTCCGGCATCTCTTCTTCGAGAAATTCCCGGATCTGCTCATACAGTCCGGCGTCATCCGTCAGAATCTCCTTCAGACTTTCGCTTCTGCTCCCAAGAATCGAGGTCAGATAAGCCGGACGGCTTCTCATCACACAGGAATATACCGTCCTGTGAACTGCCTGCTCAACCAGAAAACGATACTTCCGGCACAGTCGGTCATATTCCTTCTTAAGTTCCTGCGGTTCTGCCTGTCCGGCATTTGTCCGTACGATCAGCCCCACCGGCAAAAGCTCCCATCCTTCCAGCAGCTTCTTCAGCCTTGTTTTCTCGTCTGCCTTTAATTTTGAAGAATATCCGATCACCCGGTTCCCGGTCGTCAGCACCAGATATTTTCCGGTCAGGCTGATATTCGTCGTTACCGACGGAGCCTTCGTCTTTACAGCTTCCCTGCTGACCTGTACCAGCAGTTCGTCCCCCTCTGCCAGCCGCTCCTGCTTCTTCGGTCCGGTATAGACCGGACGCCTGACATCCTCCAGCGGCAGATAACAGATCACGCCGTTTTCAATCTCTACAAAAGCGGCCTGAATATTCTTAACGATATTTTTTACTTTTCCTGTGTAAATATTCCCAAGGATCGAGGCCTTCCCGGCCGGAAGCAGGGTCAGCTCCGCCAGGCGGCTGTCTTCATAAAGCGCATCCGCCAGCACTCCATCCTTCAGATACGTAATGATTCTGGTATTATCCAAGGTTTACTCCCAGTCCCTCCAGTGAGATCAGCTTCTGTTTTCCTTCCGTTCCCTGATCTGCATAAATTTCCTTTCGATGTATCAGAAGAGAGGAGGCAGGAAGTTCCATGCCTGCCCATGTCCCAAAAGCCTGCATCAGAAGCTCCGGCTTCAAGTTGTGTACGCTCCCGGCGGACACCTGCAGAAAAAGCCCGTCCTCCATGACCAACCAGTCACAGATCCACGGACGGATGTCCACCTCCTGGCGTCCCTTTTTTGTCTCCTTCAACATGCAGATCTCCGGCCGGGAGAGAAACTCCCGCCATTTTTCCTGCCACCCGTTCTCCGGTTCCTGTCCTTCCCGGAAACGGACCTCATAATCTGCCGCCGCAACAATCGACATGGCATTTTTACTGTTCTCCGGCAGCAGGCGGAAACTCACCACATCCATGCCCTCCGCCATCGTCTCATTCATCCGTCTGACTGCTTCCGCCGAGGAGGGCGCCGTATTTACACGGATGTCCACATATTCCGCGTCACTGGTCAGTCCCACGCCAAGGGGCGATGCAAAGGACATGATCATGTGCGGACTGAAGCCTTCGGAAAAACAGATATCAATCTCCGCCCTGCGGATCACCTTCTGAAAATACCGCATAACGTCCAGATGGCTGATAAATTTCATCGGACCGTATTTGCGGAATTTAATCCTGATGTTCATAACAGACACCTCCTCCGAATGAAGCCGCACCGCAGCCGGAACAGTTCTGACGGCAATTCGGCGTTACAGTCTCTTCGTGCGCGCGCTTCCATTCTTTCTCAAGAAATCTGCGGCTTACGCCGATATCAATGAAATCCCATGGAAAGATCTCATCGAGGGCACGCTCCCTTGTGGTATAGAAGTCCATATCCGTGCCGCATTCCGCAAAGGCTTCCAGCCACCGTTCATTCTGAAACCATTCGCTCCAGGAGTCAAAAAGACACCCCTTCTCATAAGCTCTCTGAATGGCAGGGCCGATCCGCCGGTCTCCTCTGGCAAGAATCCCTTCCAGCACCGTGACATCCGCTTCATGCCAGTTGTATTTGATGCTTTTCTTATTCTTCTGCTCTTTGATCTCATGATTGACCACATAAGCGCGATGAAGAAATTCTTCCTTTGTACACATCTGCGCCCACTGGAAAGGCGTAAAGGGCTTGGGCACGAAGAAGGAAGTGCTGACCACGATCTGGCACTTTTTATTCCGCTGTTCCTTCGGTACATCATAATACCGTTCGGCGATCTTTTCCGCCAGCCATGCAATCCCTTTCATATCTTCTTCATTTTCGGTGGGAAGTCCCAGCATAAAATACAGTTTTACCCGGTTCCATCCTCCCTCAAACGCCTGCCCGGCGCCTTCCAGGATCACTTCCTCCGTCAGCCCCTTATTGATCACATTCCGAAGCCTTTGAGAGCCCGCCTCCGGTGCAAAAGTCAGGCTGCTTTTTTTCACATCCTGCACTTTCCCCATGACATCCAGAGAAAAAGCATCGATGCGAAGAGACGGCAGTGAAATATTGACTCCTTTCGCCCCGCATTCCCCGATCAGAAATTCCACCAGTTCTCCCAGTTTTGAATAATCGCTGGAGCTTAAGGAACTCAGGGAAATCTCCTCGTATCCGGTATTTTTCAGCATCTCTTTTGCATATTCCTTCAGCATTGACAGATCCCGCTCTCTGGTCGGTCGGTACAGCATGCCTGCCTGACAGAAACGGCATCCCCGGATACAGCCCCTCTGGATCTCCAGCACGACCCGGTCCTGTGTCGCCTTGATATACGGAACCACCGGCTTTTTGGGATAAAAGGTATCTGTCACATCCATAACGATCTGTTTTTTCACCTGTGCCGGCGCTTCCGGACAGTTGGGATGCATGGAACGAATGGTTCCGTCCTCATGATATTCCACGTCATAGAGAGACGGAACGTAGATGCCCGGAACCTGAGCTGCCTGCTTTAAGAAAGCTTCTCGCGGCGCACCGCTTTTTTTCCATTCTTTATACACATCCATCAGGTGAAAATACTGTGTCTCCCCTTCCCCAATATAGAACAGATCAAAAAAATCCGCCAGCGGTTCCGGATTGTAGGCACAGGGGCCGCCGCCGATGACAAACGGATGCTCCTTCGTACGCTCCCCTGCCTTCAGCGGGATCTGCGCCAGATCCAGCACCTGCAGGATATTCGTATAACACATCTCATACTGTATCGTAATTCCAAGAAAATCGAAATCCTTCACCGGATCCTGGGATTCCAGGGCAAAAAGCGGGATCTTTTGTTCTCGCAGAACCCGGTCCATATCGGTCCATGGAGAATAGACGCGCTCACACCAGATATCTTCTCTCTGATTGAACATGTCATACAGGATCTGGATGCCCAGATGGGACATGCCGATCTCATAGACATCCGGAAAGCACATGGCAAACCGGATGTCCACCCCCTCTTTTTCTTTCATGACCGCATTGACCTCCCCGCCGATATAGCGGGCAGGTTTTTCCACGGACATGAGAATCTCGTCTGATAATGCCAGTTTTCGCATTTTTTATCCTTCCTGTTACAAACGGCATGATACTTCTGCTCACACAGGGCTTCTTTCATGGTCCGTTTATCGTCTTTCTGTGTAATTTTCAAATATTACTGTATACCGGTCACTGTCTGCAGTTCATCTCCTGCAATGTATTCCATTTTGATCTGTCCGCCTTCTTTATACCGGACGATCTGCGGAAAATCACTGACCAGAACATCATAGATCAGAGGACTGCCTGACAGCACCACATAATAATGTGAATTTCCCTCCAGTACCACAGGTGCCATGGTCTCTATGGTTCCGGCTGCAGTCTCGCCCACAGACACCGGCCCGCTGGAAATACCGTTGGTCTTCAGAAGGCTGATATATGCTTTCTCACACTCTGCCACCGTATCGCCAATCGCCACATTCTGGTATTTCTTGATGTTGACCATGGCGTATTTTTTCACCAGCCCCGCATCATCTTTCAGCGCCATAAAATAAGTCGGTTCGCTCGCCACATTCAGAAGCAGCGGAAAGGTCGAATGATATCCCAGGTTCTGCACCTGTCCTTCTGCGGAATTCATGGCCGAATATTCCTCTGCGCCCGGACAGGAATAGTATTTCGCCTCCATGGTTCTCTGGTTCATCAGCACAAATCCCACATTGGACTCATCTCCGCTGACAGAGGTAATACCGGTATAGACCCATACATCATCCTCCATGGCAAGATAATTATAACCGTCCGTCGTCTGCAGACACCCTTTCTGGCTCAGCACACTGTTAAAGAAACCGTTCATATACAGCCCATAGTAATCATACAGCTGGATCAGCAGAGGCGCAGAATAGACCGAGTCCACCCACTGCGGACAGTCTTCAACCTCATAACAAGTGGTTTCCCCGGTAATCGCATTGCAGAGCACTACTTTTCCGATGGTCTGTCCGCCAAACAGTCCGATATTGAATTTCTTAACCGGACAGATCCAGTACGGCGTCCCCTCCTCATCAATCTCAAAGCTCAGCTGGTCAAAGATATAAGTCGGATACCGGAAACGCAGATGCCGATAGATATTGCGGTTAAAATACTCGCTCTGAGAATAACGGATATAACTGCCCTCCGCAAGCCGGATGCATTCCGTATCCTGCGTCGTCATATCAATCATGATATAAGCCGGAATTCCCTCACTCATGTTCGTCAGCCATTTAATCGGGCTGGCGTACGTAAGAGGTGTCACGCGCATGGGTTTATTCTGATAGTTAATCTGCGTATACAGCGGACTGACTTCGAACTGAGACACCATGTCGATCAGCGAGCCCATCTTCCGGTTGCCAAGAAGCGTCGCAGAACTTTTGTCCAGAAGCGGAATCTCATTATAATTCACTTCTGCAATATCCTCTGTAAACGTCCCCTCCTGTATGGTCAGAAGTTCATGATATTTGTTCGCATTGATGATTGGGGAAGACAGTATCGTCCCGACCCCATAGATCAGTATCAGCACCGCTGCGGCCAGTCCGCCGATTTTAAAAGGCCTGATATCCCGGACCGCATATCCGTCCCGCATGCTTCTGGCGCTGAGCAGAAGGGTCAGCACAACCACCAGCGAGATGATGAACAGCCAGAATCCGCTGGAGTGGATGTTCACCGCCGGAATCGTCACATAATAATACACACATGCTCCTGCCGCTATAAGAAATAAAAGCAGCAGCTTTATTTTCAGTTTCATAATATAAAAATCTCCTTTCCTGAGACAACTGTCACTGGTGTCATTCTAACATAAAGGAAAGTTTCTAACAAGGCATTCTTCTGATCTGCAGCCACATTTTCAATGCCAGTCTCTGAATTATCCCGAACATCGATCCCGGCTTCTCACTTACCATATAAAGCATATCCTTTGTATACACTTTGAGCCCTGTTGGCATCAAAAATCAGATATCATATGCAAGTTCTGTGTTACATTTAATGCTGTATCTTTTGCCAACGGCTTCACCTACTTTCTGCAAGACTTCAAACTTCAAGGCGGCAAGCTCCGCTGCGGCGGCTCGCACCTCTTGGGAGAGGGTGTTATAAGGTGCGCCGTACTCATTCCCATGCTCCACACGGCTTCAAAGATTTGCGTCTTTGTGAATACCCGCCCCGGACTGGCGGCAAGGTAGCAGAGTGCGCCGTATTCCAGACGGGTGAGAGAAACGTCAATCAAACAGTGTTGCCCACAGCTCCATAAGACGGGGAGTTATACACATTACGCACAATGCCGAAGGCGGCGGAATCCCACTCACTTATTCATTCCTACATTAAAAATCAAAAAATTTTTTCAAAGAAAAAGAGCCTCAACACTTCTGTCAAGGCTCTGGTAAATCTTTCTTAATGGGTTCGACTGGCTGCTTACTACTACGCAAGCTCCAAAAAACCTGTTTCATAAATGGCTGACTAAAATTCATTAGCGCCTCACAACCACAATCCCATTAACCATATTATATCCAATTTTATCGAAAAGTCAACACTTGAAAACGAAAAAACCGCCTAATCTCAATCTCTATTTTTAGGACAGTACCTTAAATCCAAAGCGATAGGTCTTGTCCTGACAACCATCATATAGCTTCTTTCTTACAATTTTGGCAAAATTCTTATTTTTGGGTTTCATTCCGGCAACATACCGCCCCAATGTATTCGGCACAAAATCCGCCAACTGCAATCCTATCATATTTTCAGATTTTTTTACAAAATGTATTTCCCTGATACAATCCTGTATCGTCTTTGGAGAATAATACATACTGCCCAATGCTTTCAGTTCATACAGCCTTTGCTGAATTTTTGTATTCTGCTCAGGCTGCATCGCTTCATAGCAAATATCACCTGCCGCATGGTTCATGATTAAAAACTGGCAGTAATGTTCAATCAATAACTGTATTGCTATTGTTAGCTGATTATTTAGATTTTTTTCTCCATAACGGGCAAACAAAACACTCTTATCCAGACATACCCCTATTGTATATAAATCAGACTTCTTAAACAGTTTTGAAAGCTCATTATACAGCAACTGCACTTTTTTTGTATCCGTAAAAATATGATAACAGCTTGCCACAGCTGATAATTTGCTTGAATTTAAAGGAAAATTTGCAAAACTTACATCTTTTTCATGCAAAATATAATTTTCACACCCCGCAGCATTACTCCAGACTTTCCGCTTCAATGCCTCCATTTCACTTTGAATTGCCGGATAATTCGTTTCTCTGATAATAACCCCACTCATAACAAAATATTTTTTCCCACTGCTGTTAAAAGTTTCACTCTCATCTATGTATAAAGTATATTCTGCCACACACTCACCTTCTTCCTGCTAACACTATACTGATACAGTTTACCGCAAAAAACAGCAACTTTCAACAAAAAAATCGGGCAGCCTGCCAAATGGCAAACCACCCTCATTATAAACTCTTACTCCGCCGCTTCCAATGCCACTTCTGCAAATTCCGCATCGCTCATGGCTTCCAGTTTTCCTAAGACCTGTCCGGCAAGCTCCACCATAACACTATCCTGTATGTGGGGGATTACGTTCTTTATGTCGGCAATCATGCCCGTCCTGTCCTGCCCCTCGAACACGCACATCAAATTGATTTCTTCCACTGTAAATTTATCCATAGCTTATATCTCCCTCTCTGATTTTTTCTCTGTCCCCTTTTCCGGGACTTCCTTCTCTGACTTGTCCCTCTGCCCGATAACTGCCTTTTTCTCCGCCAGCTTTTCCTTTATGGAAATTCTGCCTGTCTGCTTCTCTTTTTCCTCTTTCGGCTTCTCATTGTTCAGGACGTTATCGATCATGTTATAGTTCTAATGCATGACCGTCAGTTTGGAAGACATCTATCCTTTTATAGTCAGATGCCTCACCCGGTATTTCTTCCGTTTCACTTTCCCCGTCTAAAAAGTAATCACAGAGCTGATTGACCAAATCATCTGCGGCTTTATCCGCACCACCATATTCTTTTTCTGTACTGCTTGAACAGTCATAAAATACAATGCTCTGGTCTTTGCTGCTGTCCCCGCACCCGCTGATAAGCAGACTGGCAAGCGTAGTGAAACAGGCCATAATTTTTACACTCTTTTTCATTTAAGCAGAGTCCTCCCTTTCCCATCCCCGACTAATCGCTGTCTTTAGACAGTGTTTCAATGATAATGTTCTGCGAAAGCTCGTTCAGTAATTCCTTCGTAATCTGCAATTTGTAAATCGTCTTCTCACTTATATAACCTGTTTTGCTTTTGGAATGTCTCACATGGTCTGGCACCAGCCTTTTCGCATTCCGGCAGATATAGGCATCCGATTCCGCATCATACTCCATATTTTCCATTCTTCCTATGTCATTCCTGTACCTGCGTGTTTTTGAAATCTCATAGTTGGCAGGCTTTATACAGGAAAGCTTCCCGTTTTCTTCAAGAAACACATAGTTTTCTTCACTTTCATACCCGGCATCCGCAGTTATGTTTTTATATTTAAATTTCAGATGTTCTTCCGCATCTTTTAAAAAAGGAACCAATGTTGTTGTATCTGTTGGCTGCGGGCCTGTGGTGAGCCATGTAATATATTCAGAGTCTACTCCATGCTGGAGGTTATATGCCGGCTTTAGCTGTCCATTTCCCATGGCATCCTCTTTCATCCTCATAAAGGTGGCGTCGTGGTCCGTTTTGGAATAACTGTTCCGTCCGCCGCAGATGCGGAGTTTCTTTACATGCTTCATTTTTACGGTGTCGCCATAAACAATCTTTAAATCGTAGAGCTGTTCGCACTCCGCCACAAAATCAGCAGGCTTTCTCAGAAGCTTTGTCTGATTTTTGGTTACGGCCTTCTTCCAGACAAACGTGTATTTGTTTGCGGCCGCTTCGATTTTTGTGCCGTCGATGAAAACGGTTTCGCCTGAAATTTCTCTCAGGTCAAAAAGCGCATTGGACATTTCGGCAAGGATCCGCTTAGAACAAGGTACAAAATCACTGTAAATAATACACATCCCAAATTCATCCACGAGTATTTTAATTTTTTCTGCCAGCCTGCTGCTGTTCTCATCGCTGCCGAGTTCCAGAGCAAGTTCTGTGTTACATTTAATGCTGTATCTTTTTAATTTCAGTTGTTCTCTGTCATCCAGATTAAAATTTTCTCCACGATAGTAACACCATACAGCCCCCTCAATATCTTCTAAAACAACCTGATCTGGTGCATTTATATGTACCTTACCTCCCATCAGTTGCAACAGAGAAAATATTTCGTCTTTTGAAATTTTTCTTTCCATAAACAATGATATGATTTTCGACATATTGTTTTCCGCCTTTCCAAAAATATGACCAGAGAAAAATCTTTTCCACTTATTTATGATACGGTTCTCCATAACAACCTCAAGTGCGTAAGCACAATTTACCAGTCATATTCATCACGCTGATACATATATCCCTTTTCATACAAATCATAATGCTGCCGTTCATCCAAAACAACGGTTCCATTCCGTTCCATAAGTATAGAATAATAGTATAAAGTGTCTGAATCAGTAGTTATAATGTAATTTACATATATGATTCCATTACCACATTTGAAATAATTATAATCAAAATGACTTCCGACATTCAAATCGGCTCTATGTAAACTTTGTTTAATATCTTCTTTTATGGCAATTTCCACCTCGTCTCTGGCAGTCTGTGCATTTTCATATGAAAGAAATTCTTCTTCCGTTATTTCCTTTACATCATAGTATTGGTAACTCTGTTTATTATGATCCCAATATAAATAATACCTCTGCCATATCCTGCCCCCTGCACTATTACTAATGAAAGATTTGACTGATGCCAATAATCCATTATCAATAAAACATGAACCGGAAGCCTCAAAAACCAATTGAGGCTTATGATCATTTACTGCCCAAATATAAGATTTGGCAGATCCCGGTAAATCGGAACCGACATTTAACAGCAGATGATTATTCTCTTCAATAATTATCGGCTCAAACGTGGATGTTTCAATCTCATCCATTAATAAAATACTATCTTCTCCATTCGCATACCATAATGCACCTTGAAACATAGTGTCTCCAAACTCCTCTACCATCTCACCGGTAAATATATATGCATAAGAATCTTCTTCCTTCGAGCCAATATAGTCATAAAATGCAAAAACAGGTTGCTCTGTTTTCTCTTGAACTAACCTTTTTAACTGTCCTTCCAAGTCTTCCTCATACAATATTTCAAATTGAGTTGCATTCTCATCTAAAACGTTTTCATCTATAGCGCTTTCATTATGATTGGATATATTGCAAGATGTTGCTAAAAGAACTATTGTTATTAACCATAAAATTTTTTTATTCTCATCCATTTTATCCACCTGCTTTCTTTCAACAAATCACTGCCGGAAAACTCGGCATGTTCCAAAAGCCCTGCTGCAAATACAACTCTTATTCTCTTTTATTTCCAAGAACTTCCATTCTTTTTCGCCCTTACTTATGATACGGCGCACCGCTCCGGATCATATAACTCCGGTAGACCTGCTCCAGCAGAATTACCCGCATCAGTTGATGCGGAAAAGTCATTTTTGAAAAACTCAGCTTCATATCTGCTCTTTCCAGTACCTGCGGTGATAATCCCAGAGAACCTCCGATCACAAAGGTAATGTGACTTATCCCGTTCACATTCCATCGTTCCATCTGCCGTGACAGTTCTACGGAATCCAGCATTCTGCCATCGATGGCAAGCGCCACCACAAAAGAACTGCCCGGAAGCTTCTGGAGAATGCGCTCTCCCTCTTTTATCCGAATCTGAAGCTCCTGCGCCCGGCCGGCTCCATCCGGCGTCTTTTCATCCGCCACCTCCACAAGTTCCAGCCTGCAGAAACGGCTCAGACGCTTCGCATATTCTTCAACAGCTCCTGTAAAATATTTTTCTTTGATCTTCCCAACTGCCAGCACTGTAATCTTCATTCTGTTCCACCCTGCATTTCCTGTATTTTTCAGATTCTATAACATGAGAACTTTCAGATCCCCGTTGTCAACCCTCAGACCTCCGGATTCTGAACCACTCTTCTGTCATATTCTGTAAAAATATCTTATATGAAAAGAGGAGAATCCGTCAATGCCTGTAATGTCAGGAACGGACAGATAAAGTTTGCATTTTTCTATCATCCAGTTTTCTACCTTCCTGACGGAACTCTATAATATATGAATGTATATCTGTCAAAAAGCATCCGTGTATTTTTTCCC
>VSND01000041.1 GCA_009774145.1 Lachnospiraceae bacterium
AAAATATACCACAGGCATATCATCTGATTCATATTCCATAAACAGCTGTATATACTCAATATTGCTTTCCATTGACATGCACCTCTCTATCAAATCCTGATTATATTTTACTATAGTTTGCCTGCTGCTGCAATACATATTGAAAGAATGACTGTCAACGGGTGCAGGATTTTGCTGTCTTCTGGATACTTAACGCTTGAATACCGGCACCGTTTCGTTTATGATAGGACAGAAAACAAAAATCATTACAGAAATTTACCAGGAGGTACCAGAAGATGGAAAATCTGATCGTCCTCGGCACGGGAAATGCCCAGGCTGTTCACTGTTACAATACATGCTTTGCCATGAAGAAAGGAGAGGAATATTTTCTAACTGACGCCGGCGGCGGAAACGGGATCCTGCTGGCCCTGGAGAAGCAGAACATTCCTCTGGAGAAGATGCATCATATTTTCGTCACTCATGCCCACAATGACCATATTCTCGGCATGGTCTGGATCGTCCGCATGATCGCCACCAGCATGAATAAAGGAAATTATGAGGGAGAGCTGCATATTTACTGCCATACGGAACTGGTGGATACCATCAAGACCCTTTCCTGCCTGACCATCGGGAAAAAGTTTACAGCGCATTTTGACAGACGCATTCTGTTTCATGTTGTGGATCATGGAGAGGAACAGGAGATCCTCGGAGACCGTTTCACATTTTTCAACATTGGTTCCACAAAGGAAAAACAGTTCGGCTACCGGATGCAGATGGACAACGGCATCGTTCTGGCCTTTCCGGGCGACGAGCCATATCACAAAGACCTGCTGCCCTGGGTAGAAGGCGCGCAGTGGCTGCTTCATGAGGCATTCTGCCTGTATGGACAGCGCGACATCTTCAAGCCCTACGAAAAGCATCACAGCACCGTCATGGACGCCTGTAAACTGGCGGAAGAGCTGCACATCCCCAATCTGGTACTGTGGCATACGGAGGACCGGGATCTCGCCCGCCGGAAGGCGACTTATACGGCGGAAGGACAGGCCTATTATCACGGAAATCTGTATGTACCGGACGACGGAGAAATACTGTCTTTTACATAGCCGCCGCAGGAAAACTGCCGCAGTCAAAAAAGCGATACCCGCGCCGGAGTATCGCTTTTTCTTCTTGCCGGTCTGCCTGCTCTGCGGCGTCTTTCAGTCTGCAAACATCTCCTGTAACCAGTCCGGATCCCAGGCAGTTTCCATATCCTCCCACAGACCGTCCTTTCAGTCGCCTTCGTCTGTATCATCTATAGCCCCTGCAGGATCCGGGCCCGGGGATTTTCTTCCCCTTCCCGCTTCAGCCTCTCATACCATTCCTGCTGTACCTGCTCATTCAGATAAGCCGAAAGAATGGCAAAAAAGCCAATGTCGCCGTCTTCATAAGCCCGGGATACAAGAGAACGGATCCATTCCTCCTTCAGATCACCGTTTTGGTACAGGCAGCCAAGAACAATGGACAGGACTGCTGCATTGTGATCCTGATATGCCTTTTCCAGATACTCCTTCTGCCTGTCCGCAGACAGTTCTGAAACCATGACTGAAAAGTGTCCTATATCATCATCCTCATAATACGCTTCTGCCAGCCCCTCCACGTCATATCCCACCGCTTCCGCACTGCTGATGATGGGACGCCGAAGCCCGGACACCCGGCTGCCGGTTCTGCTCCTGAATTCTGAAAACTGTGTACAAAGCATTTTCAGAAAGTCTTCTTCCTCCATCAGGGCCCTGGCAGAATCCGCAAAGGATACATACAGCTTCTCTCCATTCTCCAGTGTAATCTCCGTTCCTGCATACTTCTTCACTGCTTCCTCTGTCAGGTCATAACCCACATAAAACAGATACGGCGCCTGATAATACGCACTCTGATAATAGCTGCCGTCAAAATCACCATGTACGGGCAGCGCTCTTTTCTGCAGTTCCCCTGCCGTCTCCAGAATCAGCTTTGCGTCATTTTCCGACAGGATCCCCTTCTGCTGCATCTTTCGGCAGATCTCTTCCGCCTCTTCCAGAATCCTGCTTCTGTCACTGGACAGTGTAACTGAAACCGATATTACTGCGGCTGCACTGCGTGCAGAGTCAGAGCGGGCCTGATGAACCACCATGATCATGGTACCGTCCACAGCGCCTGCCAACGGAACATCCTCTTCCGTCAGGCCGTCGCACAGGATATAGACCACCTCATCCCTCTCTATCACATGGATACCATCCGTCAGCAGGAAATCATCCCCGCCGCTGGTAAAACGCAGTTCCTCCTTGCCGTCGGAAAACAGTCCTGCCTCTTCACAGTCAAAAGCAGACGTTTCCTCTTCTTTCGGCCCTGCATAAGCCCCCAGAACCGCCGCGCTTCCCAATACTCCCGCAGCCAGCGTCATCGACAGCGCTTTCATCCATCCGGTTCTCTTTCGGTACCCCATAACAGCCTCCAGTCTTCCCTTCAGCTGTTTCCCGCTTTCGTGCAGCGTCACCGCCCCTGCATGATATCTCCAGACACTGCCGGATTCTGCTGCATGGAGCAGAGTGTCTCCATACGCTCTTTTTTCATCGGCTGTAAACTCTGCGACGACTGCTTCGTCGCAGGCAAACTCGCAGGCACGGTCTGTTTCCCGTCCCAGAAGCCGGACAAAAGGGTTAAACCAGTGCAGACAGATGACAAACTGCACCAGCCATTTGTAACAGACATCCAGCCTGCGGTAATGAGTCAGTTCATGGAACGCCGTATAACGAAAATCCTTCTCTGAAAGCTCTGCCGACGGAAGGATCACCATGGGACGGATGAAGCCCGCCAGCAGAGGAGAAGATGCCAGACCATTGATCCGAAGTTCAACCGTCCTTTTAATCCCCATCTCTTCCACAATTCTGCCGAACCGCTCCAGAAGTTCCAGATCGGCAGGCTCGCTCCCTGCACGCATACGCCGGATAAAACGCTGATAGATTATGATCTTTCGGATCAGCAGGGCGGCTGCCGTAATCAGCCAGAGAATGCCCGCGGCAGTCCCTTCTGCGCCGTTTTGTTCTGCTTTCCCGGAATCGGACAAACGTTCCTCATGGTCTGACGCTGCAGCGCTTCTTCCGGCATCTTCCGGCTGCAAAACGGATGTGATGTCTCTCTCCTGTGAAATATCCACAGACTCCTGCAGCCGGCCGACGTCCTGCTCCGTCCCGGCAGACAGATTCTCCTGCCCGGCATGCGGTTCTTCCTCGGCAGGCAGGCTCTCCTGCCCGGCAGACTGCTCCAGCTCTGCAAAAACGCTGCCGGTCAGATTCAGTTCCCCGGAAAACGGTATCAGCAGCCGCGCCACAACAGCCAGCCATATATAATACTGCCAGCCTCTGCTCAGCTTTCTCTGAAAGATCCGGCAGAACAGAAGAAGCATCCCCATCAGCACCGTGCCGGACAGAGACAGCGACAGGATTACTTTCCAGACTTCACTCATTCGGCTCACCCGCCTTCTCCCAGAATGCCTTCAGCTCCTCATAATCCTCTTCTGTCAGATGATCCGTCCGGATCAGTGCGGACACCAGCCCTTTCACGTCTCCTTCATAGATCTTATTCACAAACTGTTCGGTCTGCGTGATCCGATATTCCCCCTCGGACACCAGCGCCGTATACTGATTCCGCCGCCCAATCTTGCTGGTCTTCAGATATCCTTTATCAACCAGCCTGGCCAGAAGGGTGATGATCGTATTCTTCGTCCAGTTCATGCCTTTTGCGGACAGGGCTTCTGCGATTTCGGCGTACCGTGCCGTCCCGCCGTTTCCCCATATCATCTTCATAAGTTCCCGCTCGTAATCTGATACCTGCTGCATCGTATCTCTCCTTTCATACCAGTGAGCATGTTCATATGCCATTTTCCTGTCACACCTGCCTGCGGGCCGCCTTCTCTTCACCAAAAAAACAAGCGTACAAAGTGTTATCCTGTTTTTAAGATAACACTTTGTACGCTTATTGTCAATACCAAAAGTACAGCTTTTTCCTCTGCTGCCGGGAAGCAGTTCGCAACAATATCTGTCACTCTACAAACAGCGGGGTCGAATAATAACGGTCTCCGCTGTCCGGAAGAAGCGTTACGATCGTCTTTCCCCTATTTTCCGGGCGTTTTGCCAGCTGAATCGCCGCATGAAGGGCGGCGCCGGAAGAAATGCCGGTCAAAACACCTTCTGCTCTGGCCAGGAGTTTCGACGCAGCAAAGGCATCTTCGTTCTGTACGGTAATGATCTCATCATAGATCTCAGTATTCAACACCTCCGGTACAAATCCTGCGCCGATTCCCTGTATCTTATGAGCCCCGCTCCTGCCTTCCGAGAGAACCGGAGAGTCTGCAGGCTCCATGGCAACCACCTTCACATCCGGCTTCCGGGATTTCAGATATTCGCCCACACCGGTCAGTGTTCCGCCAGTACCGACGCCTGCAACAAAAAGGTCCACTTCCCCGCTGGTATCCTGCCAGATCTCCGGACCGGTTGTTCTTCTGTGCATGGCGGGATTTGCCGGATTGACAAACTGTCCTGCAAGAAAACTGTCCGGAATCTCCTCTGCCAGTTCCTCAGCCTTTGCAATCGCTCCTTTCATGCCCTTTGCGCCGTCCGTCAGCACCAGCTCCGCCCCGTATGCCTTCAATATATTTCTGCGTTCCACGCTCATGGTCTCCGGCATGGTCAGAATCAGGCGGTATCCCCTGGAAGCTGCAATGGACGCCAGCCCGATTCCGGTATTCCCGGAAGTCGGCTCAATGATGACGGAACTTTTCTTCAGAATCCCCTTTTGCTCCGCATCCTCAATCATGGATTTTGCCACTCTGTCCTTGACGCTGCCCGCCGGATTAAAATATTCAAGCTTCACCAGCACTCTGGCTTCCAGCCCCAGCTTCCGTTCCACATTCGTGACCTCCAGCAGCGGCGTGTTGCCGATCATCTCTGAAGCGCTCCTGTATATCTGTCCCATTTCTCTTCCTCCTATTTTTCCTATTTGTTTACTAGGTTTTCTGTTAATGAGATTATATTCCCTGTTTTACAGTTTGTCAACCAGAATTCTTCCGTATTTTTTCATAGAAATATGCACCATTACTGTTCAAATCCTGCCAGCGTTCCGCCTGTGATGGGCATATGTTCCAGAAAGACCCATGGAAGGGCGCCGGTCCTCAGGCGCGGTCTTTTCGCGCCTGAGGACCGCTGCTGCCTTTGCGGTAAGGAGGGACCCACGAAATGGGAGGATTCCTTATCGCCGTCATTAAACGCAGGCGGGATTTGCGATGAGGGGGGACCCACGCAGTGGGGAGAGTCCTGATCGCCGGTCTGGAAGGAACATATGCCCATAACAGGCGTCCGGGACAGCAAATGAGTGAGCAGTAACCGTGCACCAAAAACAGCTTACAACATTCTTTTTTTCTCCAGATACGCCTTCGTCATCTGCACAACTTCCCCGCTCAGCAGTGTCACTGCGATCAGGTTCGGTACCGACATAAAACCATTCAGGGTATCCGCGATATCCCACACAAGGGACAGAGAACCGGTACATCCTGCAAAGATCACGCATACGAAAAATACTTTATACGGAAGGATTCCCCGGATTCCGAACAGATACTCCACGGCCCGCTCTCCATAATAGGACCAGCCCAGAATGGTAGAAAACGCAAACATCATAATGGCAATCGCAACGAATTTATCTCCGTGAGGAATGACAGTTGCAAATGCATTGGCTGTCAGCGCTGCGCCGGATACGACGGCGTCCTCTCCTCCTGCAGCAATTGCCGTCAGATACGCATCCATATCATAGACTCCGGAGGTAAGAATGGTCAGGCAGGTAATCGTACAGACCACGATCGTATCTGCAAATACCTCAAATACGCCCCACATTCCCTGGATGACCGGCTCCTCCACATCCGATGCGGAATGCACCATAACCGAAGAACCAAGACCTGCTTCATTTGAAAACACGCCTCTGGAAATTCCGCGCTTCATTGCAGTTGCAATCCCATACCCCAGTACGCCGCTTCCTGCCGCCTGAAAATGAAATGCTTCACGGAAGATCAGTGCGAACGCCTGCGGCACCGCTCCCAGATTCCTTCCTATTACAACCAGCCCTCCTGCAATATAAAATACCGCCATGAACGGCACCACCTTCTCGGTCACAGATGCGATTCTCTTAATTCCGCCCACGATCACCAGCGCCACAAAGATCATGACAGCGATCGCCGTCACCCACGCCGGTACGCCAAAGGAAGATTCCAGCCCGCTTGCTATGGAATTTGCCTGCGTCATGTTGCCGATCCCGAAAGAAGCCAGAAAACAGAAGACAGAGAAAATAACCGCCAGCCATCTGCAGTGCAGTCCCCGTTCTATGTAGATCATGGCTCCGCCGATCCAGTCTCCCTTCTCATTTCGATACCGGTATTTGATACCCAGCGTATTCTCTGCATAATTGGTCATCATTCCCAGAAATGCGGACAGCCACATCCAGAAGACGGCGCCCGGACCCCCAAGGGCAATTGCAGTCGCTACCCCGGCTATATTTCCGGTACCGATCGTCGCAGCCAGCGCCGTGCACAGGGACTGAAACTGGGAGATAGAATGCCTGTCATCGGTCTTCAGCACCCTGCGGTCTTTAAAAACACTCAGAAGCGTTACTTCCATCCACTGCCGGATCTGTGTGATCTGAAAGAACCCTGTCCGTATGGTAAACATGCCTCCCACCAGCAGGAAGAAGACCAGCATATACGGCCCCCATATAAATCCATTCAAAATCCCGTTCACTTTTTCAATCCTGTTCAGAATATTCTCCATTACACGTTTCCTCCATCTGTGCGGTTTTCTCTGTCTCTCTCCTATAATCTATGTCTCTGTCACAGCAGTCAGTCCGCTTTTTATCTGTTTCAGCACAAAATAAGTCTTTGTACCGGACACCCCTTTGATGCTCTTGATCATCCGGTGAAGCTGCTCCAGCGTCTCCGAAGACCTGGTCTGTATCTTCAGCATAAAATCATAATCTCCGGTCAGGTAATCACATGACACGATATGGTCATTCTCCCGCATGGCCTTTGTAAAACCTTCATAGTACCCCGGATGCTCCAGAGACACCTCCATCAGCGCCGTAACCTCATTCCCCATCTTGCGCTGGTCCGTCACTATGGTATACTGGCGGATGATACCGTTTCGTTCCAGCTTGCGAATTCTCTCAATAACTGCCGCAATCGACAGATGCACCGTACGGCTGATCTCTGTTGCCGACTGTCTGGAATTCTCGCTGAGACATTTCAGGATGCTCCGATCCATACTGTCCATCCTGCTTCCTCCTTTCAGAAATTCAAAAAGGGCATGGAAAACCAGTCTTTTCCATGCCCTTTCATGTACATTTTTTATTTTTTCTTGAGTATACAATAATTTTTACGGCAGTACAATGTCACTTTTTCACAATATTCCCCGGATTTTCCATGGATTTACTGGTAAAATCCTCTATTCCACCGTCACCGACTTCGCCAGATTCCGCGGCTTATCCACGTCCAGGCCCTTTGCACAGCTTACATAATACCCCATAAGCTGCAGCGGAATGATGGCAAGGCTTGTGGCAAAATGCGGATCCGTCTTCGGTACATAGACTGTAAAATCCGCCGTATCCTCTATGGAGTAATTGCCGTAATTGGTAAGTCCCATCAGATAGGCGCCCCTGCTCTTGACCTCTACCATATTGGAGAGCGTCTTCTCAAACAGTTTTTCCTGCGTCAGTACACAGACAACCAGGATCCCGTCCTCGATCAGGGAGATCGTTCCGTGCTTCAGCTCCCCTGCTGCATAAGCCTCCGAATGCACATAGCTGATCTCCTTCATCTTCAGGCTTCCCTCCATGCTGATGGCATAGTCAATGCCCCTGCCGATGAAGAAAATGTCATGGACGCTGGAAAACTTGCTGGAAAACCACTGCAGGCGCTCCTTGTCCTCCAGTACCTTGCCGATCTTATCCGGCAACGCCAGAAGCTCTCCCACCAGCTTCTCATAATATGCTTCCTCAATCGTCCCTCTTACAAGCGCAAAATGAATCGCCATCAGATAGGACGCCGCCAGCTGCGTGCTGTAAGCCTTCGTGGTCGCCACCGCGATCTCCGGGCCTGCCAGCGTATAAAATACATGGTCTGCCTCCCTCGGAATACTCGAACCTACCACGTTGACCACGGCAAGCGTGCGGGCGCCTTTGCTCTTTGCCTCCCGAAGCGCCGCCAGACTGTCCGCCGTCTCCCCGGACTGGCTGATGATCACCACCAGCGCGTCTTTTTCCAGAATCGGATCACGGTAGCGGAACTCGGAAGCAAGGTCCACCTCCACTGGAAGCTTCGCCAGATCTTCCATCACGTATTTTGCCGCGATTCCCACATGGTAGGCGCTGCCGCAGGCAACGATATACAGCCTTGACAGGTCCCGAATCTCTTCATCAGAAAGCCCTACTGAACTCAGGTCAATCCGCCCGTCCTTCACATAAGAACCAATCGTATCCCGGACTGCCCTGGGCTGCTCATGAATTTCCTTCATCATAAAATGCTCAAAGCCGCCCTTTTCCGCCGCTTCTGCATCCCATTTGATCTCCACCGGTTCTTTTACAACCTCTTCCCGGTCAATGTTGTAAAACGCCGCGTCCGATTCGGTCAGACGCGCAATCTCCAGATTGTCAATATAATATACATTTCTGGAATACTTCAGGATTGCAGGAACATCTGAAGCAATAAAGCATCCCTGTTCATTCCTTCCTACAATCAGAGGACTGTCCTTGCGTACGGCATAGATTACCCCCGGTTCTTTCTTCAGCATGATTCCCAGCGCATAGGAACCACGCACCCGGA
This sequence comes from Lachnospiraceae bacterium, assembly GCA_009774145.1. Lineage (GTDB taxonomy): Bacteria > Bacillota > Clostridia > Lachnospirales > Lachnospiraceae > Hominiventricola. The sequence goes on from VSND01000041.1 coordinate 8,849, forward strand.
GCATGACTTTTGTGATCGCTTCCAGTGTATTTCCCTGATACTTCTTATAGTAATAGTCCAGAAGCTTTGTGAGAACCTCCGTATCTGTCTGGGAATAAAATTCATAACCGTTTTTCGCTAGCTTCTCCTTCAGTTCCAGATAGTTCTCGATGATCCCGTTATGTACCACGATCACGCTCTGGTCATCACTGCAGTGAGGATGCGCATTCACCATGGACGGCTCTCCATGCGTCGCCCACCTGGTATGCCCGATCCCGCAGCATCCGGGCACGGCTCTTCCGCTGTCCGTTTTCTCTGACAGCTGTTTTAAGCGCCCCTTTACCTTGACGATCTCGATCCGGTTCGAATCGTCCCGTTTGACGGCAATCCCGGCAGAATCATATCCCCGGTACTCCAGCTTCGCAAGCCCGTCCAGCAGTACCGGAGCCGCCTGCCCTTTCCCTGTAAATCCTACTATTCCACACATATTATGATATACTCCTTTAATCCTTTTCCGTCTCCAACTATATCACAGCCCCGATTATTTGACAACACCCCGCTTGGATTCACCTGCGAACTTTTCTGCTGCGCCGTTACGGTCCAGGCGCCTGCCGGTGTCCAGCCTGCCATGGAAAGATATTCCTGTAAGACCCATGGAAGGGTGTTCGTTCGTCATTTTGCCCAAAACTGTCATTTGTCACTAAGGATTAGAGACAAAACTGCCGGAACCCGTCATTGCATTTCCTGATATTCACTGGTAAAATGAAGTCAGAAAAGGGAAGGGGGAGCAGCATATGGCAACAAATACGACAGGTTCATCTTCTTCCCGTACTCTGACCGCCAGACAGCGCGATATTGTCCGGATTCTGGTCAGAACAGCAAGGAATCCCATTCCGGTGGGAGCGATTTCTGAAAAGCTTGGAGTTTCCTCCAGAACTGTCCTGCGGGAGCTTCCGGCCATCGAGCGCTGGCTGAATGAAAATGATTTTACTTTCATTCGAAAACCCGGAGTCGGACTTACCATCGACGAAGACCCGGAGTCCGTTGAACTTCTGAAAGAGCTTCTGGGCATCGGTCAGAACCATGCGGATTACAGCCAGAAGGAACGGCGCCGGCAGATCCTCGGCGAACTGCTCTTTGTCAGGGAACCGGTCAAATCTTACGTATTCCTTTCCCGCTTCCATATCTCAGAGGGAACCCTCTCGAAGGATCTGGATGCTCTGGAAGAATGGCTCTGCGCCTTTCAGATACGGATCCTGCGCCGTCCCGGTGTTGGCATCCTGCTCCAGGGTACCGAGGCTTCGTACCGGCAGGCAATCGCCAATGCCGCTCTGGAATTTGTAGACAACGGCGAGATCCTGAAGCTTCTCCGTGGAAATGCCAGAGAAGAAACACCTTCGGAATCACAGCTTATGAAAAACCGCCTGTTCAGCTTTATCGACGCGCAGATCATCACTTTCGTAGAGCAGATTCTGGCAGATACGGAAAAAGAACTGGATATCAAATATACAGACAGCGGTTATATGGCGCTGATCGTCCATCTCTCGCTTTCCATCCAGAGGCTTCGTTCCGGCGAAAAGATCGAGATGGACCCGGCAGAACTGAAGAATCTCTCTGAACTTCCGGAATACACCGTGGCAGAAAAGATTGCGGAAAAGACCGGACAGCAGTTCGGCCTTACCATACCGGCAGATGAAATCGGCTTTATCACCATGCACCTGTCCAGCGCCAGAATCTGGCCTCAGACCAGAAGGATGCGCAGTCAGCTTCAGTCCATCAATACCAGACAGGTCGCCATGTCCATCGTGGAAAGTGTAGAACAGGAATTGCATCTCCCGTTCCATACCTGCAGCCGAATGATCGAAGAACTGACCAGCCACATGGATTCCATGATCAGCCGCCTCTCCATGAACATTCAGCTGGACAATTCCCAGGGTGATGTCATCCGGCAGAAATATCCGGATATCTATGAAGCGGTGGCGCATGCCTGCGGCCTGTTTCGCGATAAACTGTACATCGAAGATATCTCTTCGTCTGAAATTACGTTTGTCGCCATGCATTTTGCAGCCGCTGCGGAAACGCTTCGAAGAGAGCAGAAACGGATCGCCGTGGCAGTTGTCTGTCCCAGCGGAATGGGAGCCTCCCGGATGCTGGCGGCCAATCTGATCCGTTCCTTACAGAACATTGAGATTCGGCAGATCATGTCTGCGTTCAGTCTGGAGCCGGAAAAGCTCACCGAAAGCGGCATTGATCTGGTCATCTCCACCGTACCGCTGGAGATCGATTTTCCATATGTCTGCGTCAGTCCGATTCCGCAGACACAGGATATGCTGATCATCGAACAGGCGCTGGAAGCGATCAGTACCAGACGCGTCAGGGATCTTCGCCAGGAACCCAAAAGTCCGGTGTCTGAACTGGAACTTTCTCTGGATGACATCTGTTCCCTGACCCGCACCGGCGAAGAGATCTCCTGGCTTCTGCATTCTTTTCAGATCCGGGAACTGTCGGGAATCCGGCAGACAGAAACCCTGCTCGGGCAGGCGGCCGGGGTCTTTGCAGACAGTATCTTAAGCCGCCAGATCATCAGTCAGGATCTGGCAAGGCGGGAAAGCATCAAACATACATTTATCCCGGAGTTAAACCTCCATCTGCTGCACTGCCGCACAACAGCGGTTCCCCACTGCAGATGCGCATATTTAAGGCTGGACACCCCGTTTACCGTTCCGGACGGAACCGTCAAAGGAGCCATCCTTCTTTTGGCTCCCCAGTCTGACCAGAACGAGTGCGTGGAGGTCATCAGCCAGATCAGCATGCTGCTGGTCGAAGACAAACGGTTTTTGCAGGCGCTCCAGAGCGGAGACGTGCACGAGGGACGCGTCCTCGCCGAACGAACCCTGGTAAAATATTATCAAAATCTTATTTTAAAAAGAAAAGGAGATGGAACACTATGAAAAATTTTGCACAGAAATTCGGTAAATTTCTCTCCGGCATGGTCATGCCCAATATCGGCGCCTTCATTGCCTGGGGATTTATTACCGCACTCTTTATTCCAGACGGATGGATTCCCAACGAAGGTCTCGCTTCTATCCACCCGCCGATTCTGACTTACCTGCTCCCGATTCTCATCGCCGCGCAGGGCGGCAGGATGGTCGGCGGAGACCGCGGACGCGTCATGGGCGCCATTGCCATCGTCGGCTGCATTGCCGGCTCTGACAACACAATGCTCATGGCTGCCATGGCCATCGGACCTCTGGCCGGACTGGTCATCAAGAAATTTGACGAAGCCATGGACGGACATATGCCTGCCGGCTTCGAGATGCTGATCAACAACTTCTCTGTTGGTATCTTCGGTATGATCATGGCAATTATCGGATACTATGTCATCGGTCCGGTTATGGGCATCATCCTGTCCATCCTGACTGCAGGCGTGGAAATCCTGATGAGCATGAGCCTGCTTCCCCTCGTGGCAGTCTTCATTGAACCTGCAAAGGTACTGTTCCTGAACAACGCCATCAATCACGGCATCTTTACACCCATCGGAACTACTCAGGCACTGGAGACCGGTAAATCCATCATGTACATGCTGGAAGCAAACCCGGGGCCCGGACTGGGCGTCCTGCTGGCTTACTGGATGTTCTCCAAGGATAAAATGACCAGAGATTCCGCACCGGGCGCGATCATCATCCATTTCTTCGGCGGCATTCACGAGATTTATTTCCCGTATGTGCTGATGAACCCTATGGTTATCATCGCTCCGATCGTCGGCAACGTCTGCGCGATCTTCTTCTACAGTATCACCGGATGCGGTCTGGTAGGCGCTTCCTCACCGGGTTCCATCATCGCATTCATGTCCATGAGCCCGAGACCGCAGATGCTTCTGACTCTGTTGGGAGTTGTAATCGCTGCAGGCGTCTCCTTTGTGATCGCCAGCCCGATCATCAAGATGTCCGGTGTCAAGAGTCTGGAAGAAGCGCAGGCACAGACCGCTTCCATGAAAGCCGAGTCCAAGGGACAGAACACCGCCGCAGTAAAAGATGCCGGCAAAGTGAAAAAAGTAGTCTTTGCATGTGACGCAGGTATGGGTTCCTCCGCCATGGGCGCAACCAAATTCCGCAACCGCGTAAAAGCGTCGCGTCCGGACCTGACCGTTATCAATACTTCCGTAGACAACATTCCGGCAGACTGCGACATCGCTGTCGTACAGACTACGCTGGTAGACCGTGCGAAAAAATCCGCACCGCAGGCACAGATGGTCACCATCGGCAACTTCCTTGCGGATCCGGCGCTGGATTCCCTCTATATCCAGCTGACCACCGGGGATCAGGCAGTTGCAGAAACCGCCGGCGAGAACACGGATCCGATTGTTCCGACAACTGTGCCCAATAAAAAGATCATGATCGCAGAAGGTATTCAGCTGAATCAGACTCCGGGAACCAAGGAAGAGGCAATCCAGGCGGCCGGTGAGCTGATGTGCAAACTCGGCTATGTGGATGAGACCTACGTAGATGCCATGCAGGAACGTGAAAAACTGGTGACTACCTATATGGGTATGGGAATTGCGATTCCGCACGGCACCACTCAGGCAAAAGGAACCGTCAAGAAAACCGGTATCGTTCTGTTTCAGTATCCGGAAGGCGTTCCGTTCGGCGATGAAAAAGCAAACCTTGTATTCGGTATTGCCGGCATCGGCGACGAGCATCTGGATCTGCTGGCGAAAATCTGCGAAGTACTGGAAGATGAAACGGTACTGGAAGAGATGAAGACTACCAATGACGTAGAATGGATCTTAAAGCAGCTCACCTGATCTTCTTTTGACATTATTCAGACATTTTGTTAACATACCTTTGCGGCCGGACGGCGGAAGTCCTCCGTCCGGCCCCCCTTTTCCTGTCAGCAGATCATTTCCATACCGGGTCTTTGCAGACAGCAGGGTCTGATCTGCGGCACATGGATCAAAGTTCTGTGATTACAGGAATTCCGTACCGAGTGTATAATTTTAAGAAAGAGGTGTTGTATCATGAAAACAGCAATTCAATTTGGCGCAGGCAATATCGGCCGCGGGTTTATCGGCATGCTGCTGGCGCAGGCAGGCTATCGTGTGATTTTTGCAGATGTGAGTGAAGTCATCATTGACCGTCTGGCAGCGGACCAGAAATACACCGTGCATGTGATGGATACTGAGGTAGAGGATGTGGAGATCACCAACATCACCGGAATCATGTCCAACGGAGAAGAGATCATCGACGAAATCGCAAAAGCCGATGTTCTGACGACTGCCGTCGGTCTTCGGGTTCTTGGCTTTATCGCCCCGACAATCGCAAAGGGCATTCAGAAACGGATTGCCGACGGAACCAGAGAACCGCTGAACATCATTGCCTGTGAAAATGCCATCCGCGCAACCTCTCAGTTAAAAGAACATGTATACGGCATCCTTTCCGAAGAGGAAAAGGCTTACTGCGAGCAGTATGTGGGCTTTGCAGACTGCTCCGTAGACCGTATCGTTCCTCCGGTCCGCAGTGAAAACCCTGTGGATGTAGTGGTAGAGAAATACTGTGAGTGGAATGTGGAAAAGGCCTCTTTAAAGGGCGAAATCCCTGAGATCTCCGGCATGAATCTGGCAGATAACCTGATGGCATACATTCAGAGAAAGCTCTTCACACTGAACACCGGCCACTGCATTACCGCTTATACCGGTATTCTGGCAGGCCACCAAACCATCGACCAGGCCATCGCAGATCCGAAGATCTTTGAGCTGGTCAAGGCAGCCATGACCCAGTCCGGGGACGGCCTGATCCAGAGGTTCGGCTTTGATAAGGATGCCCATTACAAATACATCGACAAGATCATCAACCGGTTCAAAAATCCCTATCTGAAGGACGACGTCACCCGTGTGGGACGGGAACCGCTCCGGAAGCTTTCCGCAGACGACCGTCTGGTAAGCCCGCTGACCACCGCCCTGTCCTATGGACTGCCGGTAGACAAACTGGTCCTTGGCATCGGCGCTGCGCTGCGCTACCACAATCCGGAAGACGCACAGAGCGCAGAGCTTCAGGAAAAGATCGCTGCCAAAGGCGCTGCTGCCGCATTTTCGGAGATCTCCGGCGTAACCGATGCCGCACTGCTTGAACAGGTGGCAAAAGCCTACGACCAGGTAACGGAGCTGTTCTGACCGGACAACCGTTCACCGCATCTTCCGGAACACCTGTTTTCTTTCCGGCAGCGCCTCTGAAGTCAGCCGAAGCACAGAAAGGAAAGCTGTTATGATTACCAGAACTGTTACTTTGGATACCAATGATTTCTTCCATGCAAGACCGGCCGCGAAAATCGCAGGCACGGCCAGTACTTACGAAAGCGTCATCATGGTCATGCTGGGCACGGAGATCGCTGATGCCAAAGATCCGCTCTCCCTCATGCGCCTGAGCCACCCGAAAGGGTCTGCCGTGGACATTCTGGCAGACGGAGCGGATGAACAGAAGGCACTGGATGCAGTCATGGAAGAGATCCGGAGAGCATTTTCGTTGGTATCATAAAAAACAGATCAGGCGGGAGCTTCTGTCTACCGCCTGGTTTTTATTCTCCGCGGGCACAGACAGGAGTACAGGTTGCGGCGGCCTTTTCTTCAGGAATCGGATTCCGGCTGCTCCTCCTGAAAGAGACCGGATGCCAGAATGCCTTCCGCCAGTTTCTCTGCCAGTATATCCTGATACGCCTCGTCCGCCAGCTTATCCCTCTCGGTCCGGTTGGAGAGATAGCCCATCTCCACCAGCACGGCCGGCATATGCGTATTGCACAGCACGCGGAAATTCGCAGTCCTGGTTCCCCGGTTTATGACGCGTTCCTCGCCCTGAAACGCATCCACGATATGCGCCGCCAGCGCCCCGCCTTCTTCACTGTCCTCCCGGTAATAGCATTCCAGCCCCTGTACGCCTGCATCATCCTCGCAATAATTGCAGTGCAGGCTGATGAACAGATCTGCTTTATTATGATTTGCAAATTCTGCCCGCTCATTCAGTCCGATCTTTGTATCCGTTTCCCTTGTTAAAAGAATATCAATCCTGTCATCATCCAGAAGCTCTGCCAGCTTTTTTACCATGGAAAGATTGATATCCTTTTCCAGAACATTTCCTGCACTGGTTCCCTGGTCCCGTCCCCCATGGCCTGCGTCCAGCACAATCACTTTACAGTCGGGATCTCTTTTGGCCGGTTCCACGATCCGTGCGTCCTGAAACGTTTCCTCCGTCTTCTTCGAACCTCCCAGCAGCCATAATCCGCCGCGGATAATTATAATGCCTAACAGCAGCAGCACGGTAAGAACCAGTGCCCGCGCCGCATATGCCTTCATTCTTCTCCTGATGCGCCGTATTCTCTTTTTTCTGCGCTGCAGGTGTCTTCTCTTCTGTTTTGGTGTCATCTTCTTATCCCATCAGTCATTTTATTCTCATATGGGTATTATACGCTCAAACATTCTATTTTTCCTCTAAATTTTTATTAAGATTTTCTCTACAGAAAGCCCGGCCACAGTCCGGCGCCGGAAAAATCCTGTTGACAAGTTGATATTTTTAAGAAGCAATCTTAAAATCTTCTGTAACGAATCCTGTCAAAACGGGATATAAGAAGTAGAAGGAACCGTTTTTGGCAGCATCAGGAAGGAGGGGAAGGACGGATGAAACGAAAAAAGGACGATTCCATGAATCTGGACATGGAGCAGGTCTACCATACCTACGAACGGATGGTCTATCAGTTTCTGTACATGCGCACCCGCGATGCCCAGTGGTCTCAGGATCTGATGCAGGAGACCTTTCTCCGGGCGGTCACCTCCATCTCCCGTTATGACGGCTCCTGCAAGCTGTCCGTATGGCTCTGCCAGATTGCCAAGCATGTACTCTGGCAGGAGCTTCGCAGACGAAACCGGACGGAACTGACCGAACTTGACGACACGCTCCCGGACCTTCAGAATCCGGACGGCGAGACTCATGCCCTCCGGCATGAAAACCGGATGGAACTCTACCGCTCCATCCACAAACTGTCTGAAAAAGAGCGGGAAGTTGTCCTGTACCGCATCACCGGCGAGCTGTCCTTCCGGGAGATCGGTGAGATTCTTGAAAAAAGCGAAAACTGGGCGCGTACCACCTTTTACCGTGCCAAACTGAAACTGAGAGAGGAGCTGAAACGATATGAAAGAGACGACAATCCGCAACTGTAGTATCGTCCGGGACCTGCTTCCGGGATATACGGAACACCTGTTAAGCGAGGCCGGGGAAGAAGCGGTAAGAGAGCATCTGTCTTCCTGTAAAGACTGTGAAAAAATCTACAGGCAGATGAAAGAAGAACTTTTTAAGGGAGAGCCTTCCCCGGAAGAATCCCGTGCCCTGGATGGTTTCCGCAGTCTCTTCCGGCGGATCCGGCACCTGAAGCTGCTCCTGATCATCACGTCTGTGCTGATCTTCTGCGGAATTCTCTCCGGCTTTCTCATGCTGTTTGTCGTGGGAAATCCTGTGGGCACCCGCTGGCTCGACCGCGTATCCTGTACCTACGACGAGAAAACTGGCAGCCTGACCATCCAGGGGCATGCGCAGAACGTCAACATCCGCAAGGTTGTCTGGGAAAAGGACGGCGAAGAAGATACGCTTATCAATGTACTGGTCTATGAGACCGAAGCGCTCCCGTTCACCTCCGAAACCCACGATTTCACGCTCACGATCCCGGACGTAAAAGGAATGGATGTGTGCCTCGCCTGCCCCAGATACGACCGGACAAACATTTACAGCTGGAAAAATGACCATTACGAACTGGTTCAGCGTATGGAGGAAGCAATCTATCAGACCCTTCCCTCCACAGATCCGGACACTACGCCTCTCTCCTGCGCTTCCGGCATCGCTCTGTATGACGGACAGGAAGGGCTGACCTTTCATCCGGAATATGTGACCGGCGAAGGGGCGACCTGGTGGACCTGGAATGACATGATCACCACGGACGGCAGTCTGGAGCCTGCGGATTTTGAGATCTGGGTGTCGCTTGATGCTCCCCATGAAGTTCATTTTTATGATTACCGGACCGGAGAATGGACGGACGACGGCTCCATCGTAGAAGAGCGCAGACCGTAAGCCGGCTTTAAAAACCGGACGGAACCCGCTCTTAACAGAGCAGGTTCCGTCTCCCGCCGGCACAGCCTGATACGCTCTATAATTCATGATAATACGGACAGATATCTTCATAATGCCCGTCTTTCATACGAAATCCTCCGGGAATTGTGCCAAGCTGCACGAATCCAAGACGTTCATACAGATGCCTTGCATGGACATTCGATGCCACCACCGCATTGAACTGCAGTACCCGATAGCCGTGCACCCGTCCCTGCGAAAGACAGTCCAGAACCAGTTTTTCTCCAATATGCAGCCCCCGGCTCCCGCCGCTGACCGCATAGCTGGCATTACAGATATGCCCGCACCGCCCGACATTGTTCGGATGCAGGATGTAAAGGCCCAGTACCCTGCCGGTCTCCTGATCCGCCGCCACTCCGTTGTACGTCTGCGATGCAAAAAACTCCGTTCCGCTTTGGATTGTCAAAAGCTCCTCCTGCGGAAATGCGATTCCTTCTTCCACCACCTCGTTCCAGATCCTGACCATGTCCGGTATGTCTCTCTCCTCCCAGGCTCTTACGATGATCTCCATCTTACATCCTCCCTCTGTCTGTTGCCTTCCTGCTTTGTATTCTGCAGCCAGAATCTGCCTGCTGCCCGTCACGCGCTTTTTTGCAGATCGTCCATAAACTGCTTTTCCTCTGTTATCAGGTCCATTATATACCTTTTTCCAGATAAATAAAGCAAAACTTCAGGTGCGCCCTGTCATTTCCTATACCAGACTCGCCGCGCCGATTACACCGGCCTTATTTCCAAGCGCCGAGATCCCGATATCCGGATACTCGCTGTCTTCTCCTCCAAAGCATCCTTCCTTCATCATTTCACGCAGGGCAGGAAGCAGCGTCTTTGCCTGCGGGGAAAGTCTGCCGCCCAGAAGCACCAGCTGCGGACGGAAGATATTCACGATATTTACAAGCCCGATCCCAAGTCTTCTGGCATAGCGGTTCACCAGTTCTTCCAGCCGCATATCGCCGGCAGCCGCGCCGGCAAAGATTTCCTCCGGCGTCATCTCCTGTCCGGTTGCGGCCATGGCATCCCGAATCAATGCTCTGGCAGAGACATAAGCCTCCAGGCATCCCCGCCTTCCGCAGGTACACATCTCTCCATCCTCTACGATGACCATATGCCCCACCTCATTGCCGCCGATGTTCTTTCCGGCGCAGATCTCGCCGTCCAGAATCACGCCGCCGCCGACTCCGATTCCAAGAGTGACCATGACCACATCCCGGTACTCCCTGCCGGCGCCTGCAGCCGCCTCGCCAAGCGCCGCACAGTCTGCATCATTGGCGATACGCACCGGAATCGGAAGATATTCACTCATCAGCCTGGACAGTTCCACCTGCTTCCAGCGGATATTGTTGGAATAGCGGACTACGCCTTTCTGCCGGTCCACCGTTCCAGGCACACTGATCCCGGCACAGACGCACTGATCCATGGGGATTTTCTGACGCTCCAGAAGCGCAAGCGTTCTCTGTCCGATCTCCCGGATGATCTCCTCCGCCGGACGGCCTGCATCCGTCTTCATCTCTTCGCATGCCAGCAGTTTCTGATGAATATCCACCAGCCCGATCCGGGTATCCTTTACTCCGATGTCGATCCCGATCCGGACCGGAGCTGCCTTCTCCCGAATGGTGGTAATCAGCGCATCACAGGAGCCTTCTACCGTATAGCTTCCGCTTCCGGCAGGCAGGAAGAAGCTGTCTCCTTTTTTGTATGCCGCCGTCTCGGCTCCGCTGGTAATCGTCCCTTCCCCATCCAGGATCAGGATACTGGCAAAGGAAGCAGCGGAGACATTTCCCTCCATCTTCTTCATGACCCTTCCGTCCAGATTCAGCTTATCCACGGTAAAATAATCGCAGTCCGCAATATGGGGATAACTGCTCTTGTCCCTGACAATCGGGACCCGCCTGGTGACTGCCAGCGCCTTTTCAATGTGCAGATCGCGCTTCTTCCCATCTTTCCCCACTCTTCCATAATCATATACCCGATAGGTCACATTGGAATTCTGCTGGATCTCCGCGATCAGAATATCCTTTCCGATGGCATGGATGGTTCCGGACTCGATAAACAGCACATCTCCCTTCTGCACCGGTACGGCATGCAGAACCTCCAGAAGCGTATCCTTCTCGATGCGCTCCGCAAATTCCTCTACGCTGATCTCCCGTTTAAATCCATAGTACAGAAACGCTTCCTTCCCGGCGTCCATCACGTACCACATCTCGGTCTTTCCGTACTGTCCTTCATTTTTCAGGGCATACCGGTTGTCCGGATGCACCTGAATGGACAGGTTGTCTCTGGCATCGATGAACTTGGTCAGGATCGGAAAATCCCGGAACCGCCTGCAGTTGGTACCCAGAACTTTTTTCCCTTCCGCATCAATATACTGCTGCAGCGTCTTTCCCGCATAAGCGCCGTTGGCAATTACTGACGGACCATCCGGATGACAGGATAATTCCCATGTCTCCGCAAGCACCTCGCCGCTGTACTCTTTTCCATATTCCTCAATCAGTCTGCTCCCGCCCCACAGGTAATCCTTGCAGGCAGGTTTTAATCTTAATACACTCATAATGATCTCCATAATTCCCGGGTCTGTGCAGACGGCAGTCTTCCTGCACCTGAAAAAATCCTGTGCAGAATACCGCTGGTCAGACTCTCTCTACGAGCATGTCACTGCTGCCGACTTTGCATCCATTCCGAGCTTCAGGGCTCCAAGAATCCCCTGATTGTCGTTTAAGGACGCAGGGACAATATAGGAATCCATATCGGAAAGCGCTTCCGTCTGGATATAGCCCCCAAGCATATCGGTTACTTTTTTCCGGATCAGCGGCATCAGCTGCTCCTGATGCATCACGCCTCCGCCGAGAATGATCTTTTGCGGCGACAGGATCATCATATAATTTGTAATGGCATATGCCAGGTAATGCGCTTCCAGTTCCCATACTTCCGGCCGGTCAGAAAGCTCCGCCGCTTTTTTACCCCAGCGCGCTTCAATGGCAGGACCGGCTGCCAGCCCCTCCATACAGGTTTTGTGATACGGACATTTTCCCTCATAAGCGTCATCCGCCCTTCTCGGAAGCAGGATATGTCCGCCCTCCGGATGCTGCATTCCGTGAAGCAGCCGTCCCCCTGCCAGTACGCCGACCCCGACTCCGGTCCCCACCGTAATATAGATGGCTGTATCAAGTCCTCTGGCGCAGCCCCAGGTGGCTTCCCCCAGCATGGAACCGTTCACATCCGTGTCAAATCCCACCGGCACTTTCAGCCGCTCTCTGAAATATCCGCAGATATCGCAGTTTCTCCACGCCAGCTTCGGCGTCGTAGTGATAAAGCCATAAGTTCCGGACGCAGGATCCAGATCAACGGGACCGAAGCAGCCGATCCCCAACGCTTCCACCGACTGCCCCTGAAAATATTCCAGCAGCTTCGGCATGGTAATATCCGGCGTTTCTGTAGGAATGGATACCCGATCCAGAATCTCCCCTTTTTCATTGCCGACGGCACATACCATTTTTGTTCCGCCTGCTTCCAGCGCTCCAAATCTCATAGTCCTTCCCTCTCCTTTCAAAATCAGGGCTGCTGCATGGATACATTCTGCAGCAACCCCTGTGATTCTTATTTTGCCCGGTATAATGCAATGATCTCTCCTGCCATGACCCTGGCCATCTCCGTACTTGCCATCTGATCTTCCGCATGCATCAGGATCAGGGCAAATTCCACCTTCTCTCCGGACGCTTCCTGCGCAAGCAGATTTCCATGAACTCCATGAGCTTCCGAGAAGAACTGATCGCCTTCTTCCATCAGGCGCTCCGCCTCGTCAAAGGCGCCTTCCTTTGCCTTCTGGATCGCTTCAATATAGCTGGACTTTGCGCTGCCGCTGTTGGTGATCATCTGCATACAGATCAGTTCGAATTCTTCTGTCATTACCCGATCACCTCCATCGCATGTGCCAGAACCTTCTCACCGTTCATCGTGCCATAGTCCTTCATGTCGATGGCTTCTACCGGAACATTTCCCGCCATGTTCTTCACATTGTTCAGTTCATAGCGGATCTGCGGTCCAAGCAGCACAATATCCACTTCTGTGATCTCGTGCTTTGCTTCAGAGAGTGATTTGGCCTCAATGCTCACATCGATCCCTTTGGCTTCTGCCGCCTTCTTCATCTTTGCCACCAGCATGCTTGTGGACATCCCTGCATTACACACTAACAGAATCTTTTTCATGGTTGTTTTCTCCTTTTCCATTATACATGTTTTTTATTCTGATGCCATGCTTTTTTCCATAATCATTCCTCCTTCTCTTCTCCGATTGTGATATATTTCTATTCTGTCACTTATTTTGTTATGTTCTAAGTTGTATTTGTCATAACAATTTTTTTATATTATAACTTTATGATTTGTCAATAGTATTTTGAAATTTTTACAGAAATTCACAGAAAAAATGTGATTTTCACCCAAAAAAAGAAAGGACCGGACTGCATCAGATATGTAATCTGCGCAGTACAGTCCTTCCTTTTCCATATTTTTCTGTCCTTTGTCCGGCCGGTTTCTCAGCCGATGTATCATTCCTGACAGGAATCAATCAGTTTTTTAAGTTCTTCCGCCTCTTTTTCCGACAGCTTCCTGCTACCGAGGAATGCCGCCAGAAAACCCGGCAGCGAGCCGCCGAAGGTACGCTCCACAAATGCATCCGACTCCCGTGCCTGAACCTCCTCCCGGCTTACCAGCGGCTCCACTACTGCATGCTCATTTTTCAGAACCCCCTTTTCACAGAGCCGTCGGATCTCCGTATAGGTGGTGGATTTTTTCCAGCCCAGCTGTTCCTGACAGAGCCGCACCAGCTCTCCGGATCCCACCGGCGCATGATCCCACACAATCGTAAGAAACCGGTAATCACTGTTGCAAAGTCTGAATTCCTCCATATATTTCTCCTCCTCTCACATCCTGTCCTCTCTCTGAACCGTCAGTGTAAAATGTCCGCTTCCAGAGCTGTCAGATTCCTCATAGCTGACACCAAACCGAAGCGTTCCGCGGCTTCCATCGACCTGTCCATACCAGGTTCCCGGGTAATTTTCAATCGTCAGACCGACTGCCGACTCCAGAACGACCTCTTCCCCCACGAGAAACTGAACATAAGATTTCAGATCGATATCCCACACTTTTTCCTCTTCTTCAAAAGGGATGCTCACAAGGGGCACCGAAGAAACGGAACCGTTCTCAATCACATGCACCAGCCGGTTCTCTTCATCCACAGCTGCGCTCACAAGCTTCCGGATATCCTCTTCATACATCTCTTTTGTATAGACGCTGGCTTCCAGCTGCCCCGTCTCCCCTGTCTCGAACACCATCAGCTGCTCCGAACGACCGATTCCCAGGCCGTCCAGCGCGGCCAGTGCAATCTCCTCTCTTCCGTCTCCGTCGTAATCCGCTTTACAGAGCCTCTCATACGGCATAAACGGCCATGCCAGCCCGCAGTCCAGATACGTATGGTTACTGTCTCCGTCCGGAGTCACGCGATAGTCGATCGTCATCCCCCGAATCCCATACAGCCTCCTGCTGCAATATCCATAAAGGGTCACTGTCCGGTCCTCCGTCTGTGCCAGGACTGCCATGAGGGGACCGCCCTCATATCCGGGCTCATAGTCCAGCTCCTCCACAGGAACCGCATTCTCATAATACTCATAAGGGATACTTCTGTACCAGTTCATAAATTCTTCTGAGTCGTACGAGAACAGCGGCTCTTCCAGACAGGATATCGGTTCCTGCGCTACTGCTTCCTCTGCTGCAGGTTCTTTTATCTCCAGCACTTCCAGAAGTTCCAGCAGCTCTCTGATTTTCTCCGGGGACTCACTGTATGCTTTCAGATCTTCCGCCCCGCACATCGCCTCCGCCTCCTGCACATCCAGCGAAGCCAGCAGCTCCCGGTCCTCATCACGCTTTGCAGCGCCGTACCACTGCACTACCCCCAGATTATCCGTCAGAGCCAGCATCAGAACAGAGGGTTTATACACGCTCCGAAGGTCCTCCCGAAGTTTTGTCTCTTCTTTCAGCATAAAATGAAATTCATACGGTTCCTCTGAGGTCTGCAGCCGCATTGTATACGCCGCATCTCCTGCCATGGAATCCGGCAGCGTCTCTGCAATTACCCCAAGCAGGCGGCCATTGGCAGATGGATCCCCTACATAGGGATTCTTCGCTTCATACAGGCGTTCCTCGATGGCAGCAGCCTCTTCTGCATATTCATCCTGCGCCGGATCCGAACCTCTGCCGTTGGTTCCCAGCACGGCCAGTACTACAACCGCAAAGACGGCCGCCAGAGCGCCTGCCCACATGACGGGCTTTTTAAAATCCAGCACATGGCGGATCCTCTTCTTCACATCATGCTCTCCGAAAGCCGGCGACATCCATCCCGTCCTCTGTCCATCCGCCGCCAAAGACAGAAGGGTCATGCCGTAGGCTTTCCTGCTCTTCTCTGTAAGCTGTTCCAGCACCTTTTCATCGCAGCTCATCTCCATGTCCCTGCACATGCCGCGCCACGCCGCCCATACCAGCGGATGGAACCAGTACACGGCCAGAAGGCCGAAGGAAAAAAGCTTTACCAGATGGTCCTTTCTGCGGATGTGATACTGCTCATGAAGCAGCACCAGCTCCCTTCGTTCCCCCTGCAGGCCGCAGGAGAGATAGATCCGGGGGCGCCGGATTCCCATCACAAAAGGAGAGGTCAGCCCGTCGCATTCGTACACCTGTACGCCGTCTCTTTGACCTTTGGCGCCATGGTCCCTGTCTTCCGTCCGGACCGCCATCCGGACTCTTCGCCGGGTGCTCCAGACGCCCGCTGCAAAATACACCAGGAACAGAAGGATGCCGGACAGCCATACATACTTTCCGGTATGCAAAATCCAGGCCGTCAGAGGATGACCGCTTCTTGCCAAACCGGCCGGTTCGGTTTCCGAAGCATCTGCCGCCCGGCCGGCTGCCCGCGCATCTGCTCCGGAACCGATTTCCCGCCGGAGCTCTGTCTGTTCACCGACTGTTGGAACAACTGTCAGCCCTTCCGATCCGGAATCCTCTCCCCGGTCATGGATGCTCTGCCCCGGTGTTGACTGTTCCGTCTTCTCCTGCAAGATTTCCGTCCCATCTTCAGATACCGAAAAATACTCCATCGTACCTCCCCCGGTTCCCCGGACCTGCCCGGAAAATACATCCAGATTGAACAGGCTGAACTCCGTACTCACCGACACCGGGCACACCAGCCGAAATGCCACGGCCAGCCACAGCACATACAGATATTTTCTCGGCATTTTCCATAAGAACAGCCGCAGCAGAAATACCGCCAGAATGCAGTATCCCGCCGTCATACTCATATTCAGGATTCTCAAAAATAACAGCGTCAGGATTTTCTCCATAAAATTGCCACCTCTTTTCTTCTGCAGATCTCACCTCTGCCTCCATAAGGCAAATCTGCAGCCCATATTCCAGAGTGTTTCTGCGCGCAAAAGGTCGGTTGTTGTAGACCTCTCTGTTTCTTTAAGTCTACAACAACCGACCAGTATTTGCAAGTACTTTTTTAACTATACAAACGGCACTAAATTCTTGTCCTCACAGGACATCGGTTCATGTGCCGTTTATCATACTTTTCCGACAATTTTCAAATGCCAGATATATAATTTAACAAATATTCATGCAGACCCAGGCATTTTCAGATCCTCAAGACACCCTTTGGGCTATTGCTGCACCATAACCGGATACTCCTGCATATCCTCCGTCTCATAATGATGAATTCCATTTTTCTTGCATATGTTTTGACATTATGTCATAATATAAGCAAGAAATTCTTACAGGAAAGGAGCATAAATAAATGAGTACACAGATATTAACTGTTTCTTCCAAAGGCCAGATTTCTCTACCGGTCAGCATCCGAAAACTTCTGTCAATTAATACCGGTGATAAACTGGTAGCATATACTTCCGGAGATGTCATCATGCTCAAAACTTTAAAACTTCCTTCTGCAGAAGAATTTGAGGCTTCACTGGATGAAGCTCAAAAATGGGCACGGTCTGTTGGATATCATGAAAATGATGTTGATGATATTATCAAATCAGTTAGAAAGAAAAAACATGTATGAGAATTGTAATCGATACGAATGTTCTGATTTCCGGTGTGTTTTTTGGCGGATTTCCAAGAAAAATTCTCAGTGCCGTTGTTGGTCACCAGATAACTGCCTGTGCTACGGCAGAAATTATTAATGAATATGAGGACATTGTGCAGGAAATGATCAGCAGAAAGCAGGGACATATCAACAGGACAATTTTAAGTCCGCTGATTAAAGCTATGGAAATCATTGCACCTGTTACTCAAATTGAAATATGCCGTGACCCTGACGACAATAAATTTCTTGAATGTGCAAAAGATTCCCATGCCTTATATATTGTCAGCGGAGATAAGGATCTCCTTGTAATAGAACAATTTGAAAATATTCAAATCGTGACAGCAAAGGATTTTTATGAAAAATATTTATTGAATTGACATATAGCAGCGGTCTATAGATCTGGCGTTTAATAATTGCTGGAAAAATATGATAAACGGCACATGAACCGAGACCCTGTGAGGACAAGAATTTAATGCCGTTTATATACAACAGATTCTCAGGCAGCATAAATACACTTAATTATCTTCCTCCTGAACCGGCGCCTCCTCCTCATAGCCGAAATAAGCCACGTTTAAATCCACCACGGTCCGGATCCCCGGCACGGTTCCCTGGTCCGTATACTGCCACATGGCATAGCTGCCCTCATATTCCGGACCGGAAATCTCCGGATAGACTTCCGACAGATACTGTGCCACCCAGATCCGGTATCTCTGCTCCAGTGCTTCGGTATCCCACAACAGACTGTCCTGCAGCTCGCTTCTGGCTGCATAGAACATCCCCGTATAACCGGCCTCCTCGATCCTGTCGAGAAATACCTGCGCAAGCCTGGTCCGCTCTTCCACGCTCATCCCGTACTGCCGGCTGTCCTCCTCCTGAAATCCTTCACAGTTATAGACGACCGGGTAGGTAATGGGATATCCCTTCAGAAATTCACACACCCAGGCAGCCTCCTCTTCGGCCTCCGCCTCATTCACCGCGGTCGAGAAAAAATACGCGCCAAGCCGGAGCCCGCTGGCAGCGGCTTCCTGCAGGTTATAGCGGGCGCACTCGTCCTCTACAATCTCGCCGGCCACGGATTTGCGGCAGCCGACACGAACCATGGCAAAATCCACGCCGGACTCCGCCACCTGATCCCAGTCGATGGTCTCCTGAAATTTTGACACATCGATCCCCAGAGTAATGTCATCCGTCTCGCCCGCCATCTCCTTCACTTCCGGAAGCTCAGCACGGACTCCTTCTTCCTCCGGCTCCGTCCGGGGATCCTCCGGCATGTCTTCTGACGGATCATCCCCCGGCGCATCTTCCTCTGAACCCTGTACCTCTGCCAGAACAGCCGTCTCATCCTCTTTTCCACTGCGCAGCAAAACCAGCGCCAGTACGAGAAGCAGCCCGGCTGCCAGAACGCAGGCAAACGCTTTGAACGCCATCAGATATGCCTTTTGTTCCGCCCCTTTCTCTTTTGCCATGCAGGCATCACCTCTGCCTCTCTTCCAGATATCTCATATAATCAGACACCATCATGGCGATCTTGAAGGTCATGGCCTCTTCAAAATTCCGAATGTCCAGCCCGATCGTCTTCTGAAGCTTTTCCAGTCGGTAGACCAGCGTATTCCGGTGCACAAAAAGCTGGCGGCTTGTCTCCGACAGATTCAGGCTGTTTTCCATAAACTGATAGACCGTAGTCAGGATCTCATCGTCCAGATTGCCCGGATCGTACTCCCCGAACACTTCCTTTAAAAACATCTCACACAGCGGCGTCGGAAGCTGATAGATCAGACGGCCGATTCCCAGCTCTTCATAGGTGATGACCGTCTTGGAAGAATAAAAGATCTCCGCAACCTCCAGCGACATATTTGCCTCTTTATAAGAACGCGACACTTCCTTCAGAGAATGTGCGATCGTACCGCACGCCGTACGTACCCGGCACAGAGTCTCTGCGCTGACCGTATCGGACAGGATATGCGCCAGTTCATCAATCTCCTTCTGTCCTTCTCTCTCCTCCAGACGGCGTACCACCACCACGCAGTCCTCTTCCATGGGCGTAATAAAATCCCCGGTCCGGTTGGGCATGATGTTTTTCAGAATCATCTGGATATCGTAGGCGTCGCACCCCACGCCTTCCACCAGAAGGACCGCCCACCGGCATTCCGGTCCCAGATGCATCTGCTTTGCATAGGTGGCAATATCCACCGGAAGCAGGTTGTCAAGCAGCAGATTATGAATGAACTGATTCCGGTCCTCTCTGCTGTAACCCATCTCCAGAATCCGTTCCAGCTGGCACACTGCAAGCTGGCCCATGGGATAGGCATCCTTGGAACCGCCGCTGACAGACAGAATATACCCCATATCCTCTTCCCCGACCTTGAACAGATAGCGGTTCCCCAGCGCCTGCATATCTGCCGGCGAATCACAGAATATATCGAAAACATCCTCTTCCGGCAGAGAGTCCTCTTCCCCCGCCACACAGGTCCGGTTCCTGTCATACAGGGCCATGGACAGACGCATAATATTCGAAAAATCCTCCAGACACTCCTGAAGCAATCGATTAGATACCATATAAAAACCTCCTCTTTGTGCATTTATAAACAGTATATCGGCTAAAAAAGCGAATGTCAATGAAAGTAAAACATACCGCTGAAAAAAGAGCGAAAAAAAGGCACCGCACGTTTGCGATGCCTGTGAAATTATTCCTAATTGGTGATGGTAAGCTCTGTGTCTTTGTCAAAGACATGGATCTTTTCCACATCCAGAGCAAACTTCACGCTGCTTCCGGTTCTTGCAGTGGTAGTCGGGCTTACTCTTGCGGTCATGCCTGCGCCTTCCAGATCAAAGTACAGATAAACCTCAGCGCCCAGCAGCTCGTATACGTTGATCTTTGCTTCGATGACGCTGCCTGCATATTTCTGAAGCATCTCCTCAGAATCATACAGATCTTCCGGACGGATACCCATCACAACGGTCTTTCCTGCATATCCCTTATCGATCAGAACTTTTGCCTTCTGCTGCGGAAGCGCGATGCTGTACGGGCCCACCTTCAGATTGACCTGATTGCCGTTCACTTCGCATTTCGCATCCGTGAAGTTCATCTGCGGAGAACCGATGAAGCCTGCAACGAACAGGTTCGCCGGAGCATTGTACAGGTTCTGCGGAGAATCAATCTGCTGTACCACACCGTCTTTCATAACCACAATTCTGGTACCAAGCGTCATAGCCTCGGTCTGGTCATGGGTAACGTAGATGATCGTAGTGCCCAGTCTCTGATGCAGCTTGGAGATCTCGGTTCTCATCTGCACACGGAGCTTTGCATCCAGGTTGGACAGCGGCTCATCCATCAGGAATACCTTCGGGTTACGCACGATTGCACGTCCCATGGCAACACGCTGTCTCTGACCGCCGGACAGAGCCTTCGGCTTCCGGTCCAGCAGCTTCTCAAGGTCGAGGATCTTCGCCGCATCGCGCACCATCCTGTCAATCTCATCCTTCGGCGTCTTGCGCAGTTTCAGAGCAAATGCCATATTGTCATATACTGTCATATGCGGATACAGTGCGTAGTTCTGGAATACCATTGCGATATCACGGTCCTTCGGCTCCACATCATTGACTCTGCGTCCGTCGATGAGCAGATCGCCGGAACTGATATCCTCCAGACCTGCCACCATACGGAGTGTGGTAGACTTACCGCATCCGGACGGTCCTACAAAGATGATAAACTCCTTGTCTTCAATCTCCATATTGAAGTTCTTTACTGCTTCAAATCCATTCGGATATTTTTTACAAATGTTTTTTAAAGAAATACTTGCCATGTCGGGCTCCTTTCCGCATCTAACGTTCTTGTTTGATCTGTTTATGAGTATACCCCCTTTTCCACTGTTTGACCATATGGGCTTCCTACAAACATTTTCCGAAACCTTTGTATAAACGGACAACTCTGCATAAGTTGTATGACTGATTCACGAAAAAGGCAGAACGTTACTGGTCATTCTGACGGAACAGGAATTGTTTTCTTTATCAAACCGTTCTTTTATGATAGAATGAAGGCGCTGCATGTATCCCGTTTTCAGGAACACGGTCTGACCGAAGATCCATTCCTGTAATTTTCAGAAAAGGCGAGGAAAAATATTATGAACAAAAAAGAAACACTTGAGATCAGAAAACAGTTTACCAACGAAAACTGTGCCATCACCCGGATCTGCGGGTGCTATGTGGACGCCGAGAAACAGATCCGGACCGAGCTTAAGGAAGCCTTCCTCTCTCTTCCCGAAGAAGAGATCTTTAAATATTTTGAAATTTTCAGAAAAACGCTCTCCGGAACACCGGGACGGAACCTGATCAATCTGGAATTTCCGCTGGAGCAGGAGATGCCCGACGGCGCGCAGGCATGGCTTCTGAAGCTTCGGAACAGCCGTCTTACCGACGATCTTCTGGTGGAAGAATTCTATGAGAAAATGATTGAAAATTATACATACGGAGAGAATTATTATATCATCCTGATCCATGGGGCTTATGATATCCCCAATAAGGCAGGGGACGGCTTGGAGATGTTCGACGCTTCCGATGATGTCTACGAATACCTGCTCTGCAGCATCTGCCCGGTCAAACTGTCAAAAGCAGGGCTTTGCTATAACGCAGAGAAGAACAGCATTGAGGACCGGGTGCGGGACTGGATCGTGGATGTACCCGCTGCAGGCTTTTTATTTCCGGCTTTTAACGACCGTAATACGGACCTGCACAGCATGCTCTATTACACCAAAAATCCGGAGATGCTTCAGCCCCTTCTGATGGAAGAGGTCTTTGGCTGCGAAGTGCCCCTGTCTGCAAAGGAACAGAAAGAGACCTTCGGAGAACTTCTCACAGAAACACTTGGAGATTCCTGCGATTATGAGACGGTTGTCAGCATCCATGAAAATCTGAATGAACTGATCGAGGAAAAAAAGGATCTGCCGGAAGCACCCACCCTGACGAAACCGGAAGTCCGGAATCTGCTGATGCAGAGCGGAGCGCCGGAAGAGGTCATGGAACATTTCGAAGAGCAGTTTGACCATACGGCAGGAGAGAAGACCGAATTTCTCGCCACCAACCTGACCAGTACAAAAGCGCTGGAAGTGAAGACGCCGGACGTGATCGTCAAAGTCAGCCCGGAAAAGGCAGCATTGGTGGAGACGCGTTCGATCGGCGGACTGTCCTATCTGATGATCCAGATCGACGACTATGTGGAGGTAAACGGAGTGCCGATCCGGGCAGGATTTGACGGCGGAGAAGACAGTGAAAGGGACGCAGACGGGGACGGCACAAAATCATAAAATTTTACGGAACTTCTATAAATTTTCCCCGCATTGGGC
Source organism: Lachnospiraceae bacterium (assembly GCA_009774145.1). GTDB lineage: Bacteria > Bacillota > Clostridia > Lachnospirales > Lachnospiraceae > Hominiventricola. Next base: position 31,452 of record VSND01000041.1, read on the forward strand.
AGGATAGGAAGGAGACGATTTCTAAAATGCGAGGAGATATTTAAATTATGAAGATTCTGTTTTATGATACGAAAAGCTATGACAGGGAATCCTTCACCCAAGAGCTGGAAAAGTATCCGGATATTGAAGTGAAATTTTTAAAGGCGGATCTGACCAGAAATACGGCCGAGCTGTCCCATGGATACGATGCGGTATGTGCATTCGTTAACTCGGAAATCTGGACGGAAACGGTGGAAGTCCTGCACCGGAACGGCATCCGCCTGATCCTGATGCGCTGCGCAGGCTTTAACAATGTGGATCTTGCCACCGTTCACAGGCTGGGCATCCGCATTCTGCGCGTGCCGGGATATTCGCCGGAGGCGGTCGCAGAACACGCCATGGGACTTGCCCTGACGGTCAACCGCCGGCTTCACAAGTCCTATATCAAGGTCCGGGAAAATGATTTCAGCCTCGGAAGTCTGATGGGCTTTAATTTTTACCAGAAAACGGCAGGCATCATCGGCACCGGCAAGATCGGAGCCGCCATGGTGCGCATCTGCCATGGATTCGGCATGAGAGTGATCGCTTACGACGTCTACGAAAATCCGGATCTGAAAGACATTGCAGAATACGTCACCCTTGATGAACTTCTTTCGCAGAGCGATCTGGTCTCCCTGCACTGCCCGCTGATGGACAATACCTACCATATCATCAACCGGGAAACGATCCGGAAAATGAAAGACGGCGTGATTCTGGTCAACACGTCCCGGGGGGCGCTGGTGGATACCGACGATCTGATCGAAGGAATCCGCGCCCATAAGTTCTTCGGCGTGGGACTGGATGTCTACGAGGAAGAAACGCCGAACGTATTTGAAGACCGTTCGAACGAGATTCTGGAGCATTCCGTTACCGCAAGGCTTCTCTCCTTCCCCAATGTGATGATCACATCCCATCAGGGATTCTTCACAAAGGAAGCTCTGGCTGCCATTGCGCAGACCACTCTGGAAAATGTACGGGCATTCGAGAGCGGCAAAGAATCTCCGAATGATGTGAAGGCATAAGACAGCAGGAAGAAGGGGCGTCGTTTGCAACCGCCCCTTCTTTTACGAATCTGTCTCTTTCAGCAATATAAAATTAAAACGCAAAATCCCCTTGAAAAAATACAGCGAACTGTTATAATAACATCAATACTTCTCCTGTATTTTTCAACGATACAGATTGTAGCAAATATTTGCACTCAAATATTTTACAGGTATTTTTCGATAAAAGCATTGAAAAATGCAGGAAATACAACGGGAGATTCATATGGCAGTATACACAGAATCATACAGGGATTTATGCCATGGCACTGATACATGTTCCGCAGAAAAGATAAGAAAAGATGGTTTTCTTTCCAGTACGGCAAAAAGCAACTGGTGCGGTGATGGTACATACTTCTACGATATCAAAGCGAAAGCATGGTGGGCAGCTCACAGAAAATGCAGACAGATCCAGAAAGATACCGGAATCAAACTAAAGGCTGAAGTAATTTTTGCCGATATCATAAATATCAATAAAAAAGATATATTGGATATGCGTGTACATAAAGATTTATGTGATTTTGAACGGGCGCTCTCACCAATGTTATCTGATAAAAAGTTTCATATCGAAGGCATTGAAGACGAGCAGGAAAGGATAATATGTCTGAGAGCGCTGTTAATCAGCTACTTTTCCAACAGGTTTCATAAAAAACTGGTAATTGGGAATTTTCGTCAGAGAGTTCAGTCCCTGCATGAACATGCTATTGAGTTTGCAGACTGTCTGGATATGGTCTTTGGAATAGAGACCATATATTGTGTTAAAGATAATAATATTTTAAAAAATATAAGATAACAGGAGGTTATTATTATGGATAAAATGTTACAGGAATTTCTTGAGTTTGCCAAGGAAAAGTATGGTGTAAATGTAACCGTTTCAGAATCAGATTCTCCTGATTCATTCAAATCAGTTTTCGGAGACAGTTTTCTGCAAACTGATTTTCCTGTTATACTGTCTGACCTGTGCAATGATAAAAAACTGGAATATATTTTTGATGATGTATATTATATGGGAGAGTTTTCTACAGAATTTGACAAATGCAATATTACTGCTGAACTGGAGCTTGCAGCATAAAGAGGACATTACATGGAAATAAAAAAAATTGAATCGAATCTGAAAATGAAAAATTTTTACTTCAGCAAGTGTTGTTTTGAACGCAGAAAAGAGATATCCAATGGGGAATATCATGCTGATTTAAAAAAACGTATCACCAAAACAGCGGAACATGAATATGATGTTGAAGTTAATCTGAAAATCTCCAAAAATGATTTTGAATTATTGGTAGTGGCAAATGCGGAATTTTTATATGAGGCAGAAAACTATAACCAAGAAGAAATTCTCATTCACAAAAATACGGTAGCTATCATGTTCCCGTTTATCAGAAGTCAGGTTTCCCTGATGACAGCACAGCCGGGAATGATGCCTGTCGTTCTTCCACCGATTAATACCGCAAAGTTTAACTCTTCCACTTGATCTGAAATGCTGCCTTTCGTATTTCTGCTGAGAGGGTTGCCGTATAGCAGCAACCCTTTCTTTCGTTATAATATTCTATTCCACCTGTATATGCGAAAAATTGTCTTTATGCTTTCCTGCTAAAACCTGTTTTTCTTACCACTGCGTTTGGCATTCCGAACATACCGCCCGCAAGCGCGCCTTTCCCGCTCTTTAAAGCGCTGCTCATCTGCGCCATCATCATGGCTGTGATGGGCTTCTGCGCAGTAACGCCGTTTTTCAATATTTCACCGATCAGACCAATACCTGATGTTCCCTGATTCATAAAGTCAAACAAGCTCACCTAGCCTCCGCCTGTATTCTCTTCTGCAAACAGTCCGGCATAGCTTCCGTCCGCCGCCGCATTGACTCTTGTACCGTCCGGGTTATATTGAGATGCAAATGCCCGTTCATATCGGTTGGGCATGGATTCTTCTCTGCGCAGAGTTTCTTCCCTCTCCTTCATATATTTTCTCTGATCTGCCTCATCCTTTTCCCTTCTCTGGTCGATCCAGGCGGTCTGTCCGGAACCATATCCATACTCTGTATCCAGATCATACAGGGAATCTCCTTTATATCCAATGGACAGATCCTGATCCTCTACATAATCCCAGCCGTATCCGGCCAGCAGTCTGTATGTATAAAAATGAGAATCGATTTTGTATTTATCATCCAGAAGATCCCACACATTCTCTCCGTCCGGAGTCAGAAACTGCCCGTCTTTTCTTTCCAGTTCCCGCAGATCATAACCTGTCGATTCCTTTACGGCAAGAAACAGCGACGTCTTCCATGGATTTCCCCTGCTGTACTGAGGCGGTTCCTCTGAAATGCCGTAATGCCCCGGATTGCTCCAGGAAATGTGCGAATACAGGTTGTATCCATTATCCCCTGTATTCAGAGCAGCTTCGATCTCTTCTGTCAGTTTCTCATCCGCACCGCTCACCCGGATCTGAAAATCATATGGATCAATCGTAAAACGCAGATCCGTCCCATCCGGAATCACAATTCCATTCTCTTTAAAGATCTGGTTCAGAGCCTCATTCATGCTGTTGCGGGCATTCAGTGCGTCGTCAAGGAGAAAACTGCCGTTGCCCGGACCTCCAAATGCCTTCAGTATCGCAGGATCATATGGAGATAACGATACCTGATTCCCGCCGTACGCCGCCCATTCCTGTTGGCATGACCATTCCCGTTCCGATTCTGTCAGTCCTTTTTCATAATACTTATAATTCCTGTCCCAGTATTTTCTCCAGATATGCTTCTGGGGATCCGGAAATTTTTTATTCTCTTCATTCCTTTTTGCATAATATTCCTCAATCGTGCTCCGATAGCGGTTTACTCTGGCTGCAAGCGATGACAGATTGACATGATCGGGAAGCGAAGTCTTACCTGTGCCGGAATGCTCTGAAACTGTCGGAATACTCTCCGTTTCTGCCGTCCTTTGCGCACAGGCCGCTTCCTGTCTTATCCGGGCAGAAATGATAATGGTATCCTAACTGCCCGCTGCAGATTCTGTACCGTTTGACTTTAAATAACCGGAAACTGCACTGCGCCGGGACGCTGTATGATTCCTGCTTCGTATCGCAGGAGAATATGTGGTAGAATTGATATTCATAAGCTTACTCCTGATTCATTTTCATCAGGGGCGGCTGCAAAATATACCGCCCCCATCCATTACCTGTTTCTCTCCATCTGTTCCATGATCGCTGCAATTTTTCGATAAAGGCTTTTGGAACGCTCAGAAGACTCTGTAGGCGGTTCGTATATGATCTGGCTCTGGTATTTCACATATGCCAGCATATCCCCCTCCCGACAGTTCATGGCTTCCGGATCCGGAGAATAGCGGGAAGTAATTCCCAGTCCGACATCCCTTACGCCAATTCTGTTATAACCAACATACATCTTATCTTCTTCCGATATAACATTCTGTTCCACCAGCGCATCCAGAAAATCATCATACTCTTTCTGATCCATATTTGTCGAATGAAATCTTGACGCAAGATCCTGCAAGTTGGTATTCCGTACTGCAGTTGCAAACTGTTCTTTTATCACAGAGCCTGCTGCCTGACGGGCTTTACCGGATTTTCCATTCCTCTTTCCGGCATCCCACAGACTGCCTGTTCCAAAATGACTGATTGAAGATACCATAAATAATTCCTTTCTTTAAATATCCTTTGATTATGCCATGGCATTCCTAAAATCCATGTGCAGATTCTTTTTCCCGTGCCGGATAAAAAGTCATGCAAAAACATTCATTTCATAATCTCCGGAACTGCCGAACAGCAGGCTGACGTTTCTGCTGCCGCCCGCTTCCAGGCTGCCAAGGAAACGGTCTATGGACTTCCGGTATTTTTCATACGTACAGTCTTCTCCTTTGATCCCTGTATATTTTGACCGGTCAAAAAAGCGATCCCATTCGTATTTGTCCAAATAGTTTCCGGTAGCGCCGGCCCTCTGTGAGAAATTCCTTTCAAAAGCCGACTGCGCCTGCTTCGCTCCTTTGGCAAAGGCGTCCAGAATATCCCCGGACTGCCGGTACTGCGCCATGGTATACTCATAGACTGCCGAGATCTCTCCCCGGTCCAGGCGGTTCTTCAGCGGAGTGGAAAATTTCGCGGCATCCTCCCTTAACTTCTGTTCCAGCAGGTCTGTGTATTTCCTCCTGTAATTCTGAAACGTATCCTGCAGAAGGTCCTGCATGTTCCGGCTCAGTCCGCCGTGTCCGGCCAGATAATCCGTCTTCATTCCCTGCACCGCCAGATCAAGGCCCATGCGCTGCTCATTGTCAGACCAGAACGCTCCCTGTTTATCCAGACGTTCCCGGCACTCCGCCGCATAGAGCCCGGCAGTCTCCAGATCATGAAGCGTATGCCCGGCGGTCTCTGTCTGCCGGGATGCGCCGCCCTGTGCCGCCAGATCTTCCCGCAGACGCGCCGCCATATAGCCGTCGTCCTGCAAAAGCCATCCTGCCGTCTCTTCCCGAAGAGCGGCGTAAGTATCGCTTTGCCGCAGATGTTCTTCATACTGCGCGATCCGCTGATCGATTCCAAAAGACAGGCTTTGGGCAAGTTCCTTCTTTGCCCCGGAATATCCGTATTCCTCATAAAAATTTCCAATGGAATCGGAATAGGAATCCACCAGCGTCTGTTTCGTATGGTCCATAATCGCTTCCAGTCTGGACAGCTGCTGCTCTTTCTCTTCTCCCGAACTGTTCTGTTCGATCCGTTCCTTCAGAACCGCATAGCGGGACGCAATATAATCGATCTTTGTATTCAAATGTTCGGCATTGGTAAAATCCACTTCCATGTTCTGAAAATCCGACTCCACGCCCCGCCAGTCGATCTCGTCTCCCAGACCTTCCTGCTCCAGTTTCTGACGGTATGCTTCCAGCTCTTCCTCCGGAACTCTTTTCGCAAGATAGTTCCACGGATCTCCGGTCACCACCACTTTTCCGTCCACGATCTTCATGGAATCCCGGTACTGCTTCCCATACTGATTCCATAAAGCGTCCTCCTCCGTATAATGCGTTTTTGACACGATCCGGTCCTCTTCCTTTTGAAGCACCGCCCACGATTTCGCATCATAGCCGGAGCTGCATCCGGCGGTCATGGCAGAAGCAATCCTTCCTGTGCGGCCTGCCATGTGAAAATACGGAAGACTCCCTGATATTCCATTGATGCTCATACGATATTCCTCCTTTTTTAATATAATACAACATTTATGCCATTGCAGCAATACGCATATGTTTTTCCAGCGTACACTCCAGTATCAGCGGCGTTTATTCCACGAATTTCTCCAGATTGGTCAGTGAAAATGTACGTCCTCCCTGCTCCGTATAAAAATAATTGAACGGACTTAAGAACTCACAAACCTGAAACTGATCCAGATCAATAATAATATAATTGTGATCTGTATAATCTGCATATCCTTCCCCAAATGTTCTTGGAGTGTCCAGGCCGGACGGATCAATCGAATTAATCTGATGCGTCACATCACCGCCGACATTCACATAAAAACTGGTAGAATAGCTCCAAGAAGCAATTCCCACATCAACCAGAAGCGCATTCGGCGCAGAATACTCGCTGCTGGAGAATGATCCTCTATAAATGCCTTTTGCAGAATGCATGGTTATGCTCATGTCTCTTGCGGTATAGCCGTTCGGCTGATGCCACGTTTCATGATAGTCCCATGAAAGGCCTCTGAGAATATTGACACCATTACTGCATACCTGACTGTTGCTGTAAAACAGATCAATTCTGGAAAGATCAGGCGTCATGTTAATGACATATTTGGCTCCAGCCGGATTGGATGCGTTCCAGTACAAAGTATAATCACCTCCTGCCTCACTGCCAAAGATCACAATCGCATACATGCCTGCCGGTTTTGTCACAAAACCATAGCCGGTATTGGCTTTTATTCCGACTCCGGTATTCAAATCCACATTTCCATCTGCGCTTACCTCACATATAATCGCCTTCAGATCGGAATTGGATGAATCCAACTGCATGAAGATAAGCTGCTGATCAGAAAGCGATGTAACATAAATATCATATGCTTCATCCAGGTTCCCATTTACATGAAATACAGGGGCATCCGTGCTTCCCATGTCTCTTGTCTGCAGCGGCATTTCTACATCATAAGGAATACTCATGGCTTCAATATTGGAAGAAGTATCGGCAAGAGTCTCTGCTTCATCTTTTTCTATACTGTTAAGATTTAATGATCGAAAACCAACATCTTCCGCTTCTGTGGCCTGAATTATTTCTTCTCCGTTTTCTGCCCATATGTCTGACGCTCCCTCTGCATAACCGGTCGTTGCGGACAACGCAGAAATCAACAAAGAGACACCCAGTAATTTTATTATTTTCTTTTTCAAATTCATAATGTTCCTCCTGAAACTGTTTTTCTATTTTTCTTTTATGCAACAAACGAATTGGATTCCGTAATTTTCCCCATCACCGCCTCCTCTCATCTTGGTTTAAAATCCAATGTCCCCATTGCAGTCAAAGCCTGTTTAGCAACTTATTATACAGTATTTCAGTTTTATAATTTGGAAAAATGCCTGTACAGCCCTACCACTTTCCATAGCCTAATAATATATTTTTGTTATAATCCACCCATCTTCTTTATGCAGTTACTTTACAAATATAATTGTAGTCCATCTCTCCTTACAATAAGTATTCTCCATATATA
>VSND01000042.1 GCA_009774145.1 Lachnospiraceae bacterium
AAAGGAGAAGAAATAAGCAACTATACAGATAGGTGATGGCTCAAAACCATCGCCTATTTTTATGCCTTTTAACACATGCTCAAAATGTAGAAATTTTAACCCATATTTTATGCACAATGCACAATAAAGCTAAAATTGAATATGGTTCGGAGATAAAAAGGGCTATACATTACCAATGAGTTGCATACGTGCCAGTTATTACACTCCATCTAATGACTACATACATTCAAATATTTAAAAGTACAACAGGATAACTGTGAGTACTTTTTAAGGAGTCGAACAAATGTTTGAAAAGATGGATGGCTTTAAGCCGAAAAATTGTATGTCAGGATACGATTTTGAACTATGGGTGCAAAGTATACTGACCACACTAAAATTTGACGCAAAGCGTACAAAAGGAAATGACAACGGTGTAGATATCATAGCTACACTGGACGAAAGGGGGAACCAACTAAAATATTACATACAATGTAAATTCCATAATCGACCTGTCGGAAAGACACCAGTACAAGAAGTTTACACAGGTTGTAATTATTTCGGCAATGACGGATATCCAGTAGTGATAACAAATAACCGTATGTCAAGTGAGACAAAAGCATATGCAAAGCAAATAGGTGTTGAACTATATATAAAGTGGTTAATTATTGCTTATATACATAACCTGTCAATAACCATCTGCGGAACTGTATTTACCCAGGTGATGAATTTTTGTACTGCTCTTCTGATCTCCTCACGGGAATGGAAGAAGATATTATTGATTACGGAATCCTTCAGCCATCCCCACAGTTCTTCGATTTTATTCAGATTTGGACTGTACGGCGGCAAATAGACAGGTTCCAGATACTTTCTGTTTTCTTCGAGAAAATCCTTCAGCAGATTTGCATGATGGATTCTGGCATTGTCAAGAATCATAACGACCTTTTTCCCCGGATAAAGAGACCGTATTTTTTTCAGAAATCCCGGAAAGACTTCCGCATCATACTTTTTATGTTCTTCTACGTAAATGTATCCGGTTTCATAATCCAGACATCCGACCAGTTTTACTCCCTCATGTTTCCCGTATGTTGGTATGATTCGCTGTGTTCCTTTCAAAGACCATGTCTTCATAACTGCCTGATAATCCCGGATCATGGATTCGTCCTCGAACAGAATTGTGGAAATTTCATTATTCAGCAGTTTTTTTTTAACTCTTCACAGACGCTTCGGAACTGTGCCTGCTTTTCCGGGTCTGCTTTGTTCAGAGTATATGTTGGTCTGGTATAACGCAGCCCCAGCCGTGCAAAAAGATCCTGCATCCCCCTGTGGCTGAAGGATACCCCAAACTCTTTCTTTACGAAAGTACATGCGAGCGGTGCAGTCCAGTTGGCAAAAATACCAGCACCTGCTTCTTCCGGAGTCCTGTTACAGACAGTAAAAACAGGTTCTTTCTCCTGTTCATCAGAAAGTTTTTTTGGTGCTCCGGGCTGTTTCATCAGAAAAAGTGCATCGAATCCCTCTTTTTTATAACGGGCAATATAATAATTGACCGTACGATGAGGAATATGAAGGATTTCTGCAATCTGTTTTCGCGGGTAACCTTCCATATAAAGGAGAATGGTATCAAACCGTTTTTTCTGTTTTGCACGCTTCTCACCTTTCGATGCCAGAAGAAGGCGAAAATAGTCTTTTATAAGCTCATCAATGCTCTTTGTATTCATTCGTATATTACCTCCCGAATCTACTCTAAAGGTATTATACATGATTATAAGGAAAAGGGAAATATATGACAATAAATAATCGCTTTATATATAATAACTGAATACCAATTAAACGAGCTTTCGCTTCTACTTAAGACCGGTAAAATAGTCAATGAAAATTATACAGGTTTAATGGGTATCATACTTGGTAAGCTAACAAGGAGACTGGATTTATTTGAAAAAGCTGTCAAAGCATATAACAAAGAACCCATTAAAAATGTTGAAACAACTGATAAAGAAAAACTCAAAAATGAGTTGATAAATACATTTGATCAAGTCGATCTTCTTTTACAAGAATCAGCAGAACTACAAATGAGATCAAATGCATGTCAGCAACAGGCAATGTCTTTACAAAAAGAGGCTCTTCTTAGAAACCTCAACTGTCTTTAGCTCAAAAGTCTCCGACCATGTGTTAGGAGGTCTAACCATGGCAGATTTGTATGAACAATTATTAAGCAGCATTGACACTCTGACACCAGAACAAATTGCAGAACTTACGTCAATTTTAAATGCAAAACAGCCGAAATCGGAAAGAGTCAAAGAAGAAACACAATCAGACGGGAAACAGCCATGCGTACATTGTGGAAGTATCAATACAAAGAAACATGGGAAAGTAAGTGGCAGACAGAGATTTTTATGCAAAGATTGCGGAAAGACTTTCAACTCATCAACGGGAGCAATTACAAGTGGCTCAAGGCTTTCTGTGGGACAATGGAAGGAATTGTTGCGTGGTGTTGTGGACAACCTTCCAATAAGTAAGATAGCTCAAAATGCAGGTATAGCCGAATCTTCTGCATGGATAAACAAACAAAAGATTTGTTGTGCCCTCATGATATTATATGGAGAACAGGACAGGTTTATTGATATCGCAGAATGTGACGAGTATTATGCACCTGTATCATTCAAAGGAAAACGAGATCCAGAGTTTTTCGTATATACATTGGGGAGACTGCCAAGACACCATATGAATTATTACGAGAAAATAGACTGGCTTATGAAAGCAGATTTATATGACAAACTTTTACAAGATGAACCGGAGAAATTAGAAGAACTGCTAAGTAACAGTGGCGCATACCTAAGAGGTATCAGCAGAGACCAGACTTGTATATTAACCTGTCAAGACCGTAGCGGAAATTTGTACATGAATCCGACTTGTATAGGAAGATTAGAAACAAATGATGTAAATAAAAACTTACATGGTAGATTTGAAAAAGACGCAATTCTTGTAACAGACAGTCATAGTGCATATCCAAGCTTTGCGTATAGGGAAAAAATACAATTAGAGCAAATAGAGGCAGACAAACATGCCAAGGGAGCATTTAACTTAGGCCGTGTAAATGCGTTGCACTCCGATATAGCAAAGTACTGGCCAAAGCAAGAAGAAAGAATACCATCAACAAAGTACATGGATTTAAGTTTAATGCTTATGTGGTGGTTAAGAAAGCATAAAGACCTTACAACAAATGAAAAAGTAGAAAAGTTATATGAGATTATTCAAGACCAGCATATAACCGTAGATACACTATATGAGAAAATAAAGAGCAGAGAACTGCAATTAAATACAAAGGGATATTTTCCGAACAAGGTTTAAAGGCTTGTAGAGCCAAACTAAAAGGCACCCCATAGTTGAGGGTGTCTTTTAGTTTGTTCATTTTCAAAGTGTAAATATTCATTTCCTGTATAAATATAAGCGGTCTAGGTTGGAAATAGGAAGTAGCAACAAATAAACGAATTGGGAGATAAAAAAAGATTGGATAGAACTTCAGGAAAATATGTTTTATGTTATTAATATTTTGCAAAATCTGGAAGCAATGTCAACAGACAGAGAAAAAGACAGCCATATTATGAAGATGTTTGAGTAATCATGATAAAGTGTGCTGAACGGGAAATTATTGGATATTCAGCAGTACATAGCATTTCTGATTTGTTCTACATGTCGGTAAATACGATTCAGGAAAAGCGGATGAAGAGTTCCTTCTTGACGTAAATATGAAATCGCACTAAAATATTCTTTAAGAAAGAGCAAATTCAGACATCTGAATTTTTGGTCAGGAAAGGAAACGAAAGGAGAAGAGCGAGATGAGCAGAATTATTACGATCAGCCGTGAATTTGGCAGTGGGGGCAGGGAGCTGGGGAAAAGGCTCGCAGATTCGCTGGGGGTTGATTATTATGACCGTGAGATTATCACTGCGATCGCAGAACAGACGGGTCTTGGTGAAAACTATGTGGAACAGATACTGGAAAGCCATGCATGGAAGAAAATTCCGTTAAATTTCAGACATTCTTTTGCGAATATTGACAGGCTCGAGCCGACACAGGCCGGTTTTCTGATTGAACAGAAACGTGTGATCGAAAAAATCGCGAAAACAGGAAAGGACTGCGTGATTGTTGGGCGGAATGCAGATATCCTGCTTTCTGATGAAAAACCGTTCAACATGTTTGTATTTGCCGGAATGGATGCCAGGATCCGCCGCTGTATGGACCGGGCTGAAACGGGAGAGCATATGTCTCTGGAGAAGATGGAACAGAATATTCTCCGCATTGATAAAAGCCGCGCCGAAATCCGGGAGGCACTTTCCGGAAGCAGATGGGGGGAAGTCGGAACATATCATCTGATGATCAATACAACGGACTGGAAGATCAAAGAATTAACACCCGTGGTTGCAGAGTTTGTTACCCGGTGGTTTGAGAAAAAATAGATGCATCCAATACAGAAGCAGTTACCGGTGAATTTCCGGTAACTGCTTCTGGTCTATGTTTTTGCCATTTTTACCATGCAGGTATTTCTGCGGCATGCAATACCATATTTTAAGATCGTGGACATATCGTCTTCGATGAGCTGGTCTGCGTAGTTCTTTTCTTCGATCTGTTTCAGTGCCTGCCGGCAGGCCGTTTCCAGATTTCGGCTTTCAGAATATTTGATCTCAATCACAATTCCGACAGAGATGGAGTGGATGCGTATCAAAATGTCGCTGTAGCCTTTGCCGGATTCTGCGTTGGAGGAGAGGATCCAGTCTCCCCGATGGCTCAGAAGTCCCAGCAGGATGCCATGATAGAAATTTTCCTTTTTTTCCTTCCGCACGGCAGTATCGCGGATACTGATGGTTTTCTTCAGATAAGAAGAGAACATGCGTTCGGCAGCGGCGGGATCTCCGGAAGAAAAAGCTTCACAGAAAGCGTCCAGCACAGGTGCATCCTTTCTGGCTTCTTCCTGAAACCAGGACAGGATCTGTTCCGTAAAGATCGTCCGGATTTCCTGATTGGGAATCACCAGTTCATAAGTATTCAGAGCAGTCTCTCTTTTTTTCGTCAGATAGCCGGTGGTGAAGAGGACGCTCCACAGGTGATCCGTGCTGTCATACAGCTCCCGGTACGTCAGTTCCTCGCTGATCTTTTTTGTGACAGACAGGCCGTTTACCAGTTGATCCAGATCCTCCATCGTCTGGCTCGTGGCTTTCTGGAGAAGGGTCCGGAGGATGGCGTTGCCGCTGGAATTCATCCAGAAGGCTCTGGGCCGAGCCTCCGGGTCGGAACGGAGCTGGTATACATAGTTGATGACATCCCAGGGACAGTAGACATCGGTATTTCCAAAACGGTAGCCGTCGTACCATTCTTTCATCAGGCTGTATGTTCCTTCCAGCCCATAAGACTCCAGCATGGCTTTTACTTCCGCATCGGAAAAGCCAAAATGTTCGTCGAATTGTGTACTGGTGACGGATATGACATTAAAATTATTAAGTCCGGTGAAGATGCTTTCCTTTGCTACCCGCAGGCATCCGGTCAGTACGGCGAAAAACAGATGTTCGTTTGTCTTTAATGCCTGCCCGAACAGACTGCGGATCAGATCAATCATTTCTTCGTAATATCCGTACTGATTTGCTTTATCCAAAGGAACGTCGTATTCATCTATAAGGAGGATCACCTTTTGGCCGTAATGTTGCCGGAGAAGCCGCGACAGGAGCCGGAGGCTTTTCCTGATCTGGCCTTCTTTGGCGGAATCTTTCTGTATACGTTCAGAACAGCTCCGGATCAGATACTGATACTCTTTTTTATCCTCTTCGGAGAGCTGACTGCTGTCTGAAAGACACCGGAAACGGCGTGCTTCCTCCTGGATCTCATAATGCAGCATGGACAGAGCGCCTTCATAATCTCTGGCTTCCACTCCCTTCAGCGTAATGGAGATTACCGGGAATTTTCCCATGTATTTTTCGCAGAGCTCTTTTTCTTCGGAGATGGCAAGGCCGTCGAACAGCTTTGGATTACAGCCAAAGGAAAAGAAATATTTGAGCATGCTCATGTTCAGGGATTTGCCAAATCGTCTGGGGCGGGTAAAAAGGTTCACTTCACTCCAGTTGTTTAACAGTTCCGTGATCATTCCTGTTTTATCCACATAGTAGAAACCTTCTGTACGCATTTTTTCAAAATCTTCGATGCCTATGGGCATTTTTACAACAGTTTTCAAATTTTCTCCCTCCTTTTCCCTCCGGCGCTCTTTACTGACTTTATTTTATCACAGAGACAAAAAACCTGCATGCCATATTTTGATCGGCCGTTTAGATTTCAGAGGCTGCTGCGTCCTTCCACATAGATAACCTCTCCTGTTTCAATACAGTAGGCGGCCAGTTTCCCTCCGTAGACGCAGCCGCAGTCGATGGCGATGTGCCCATTGCCTATATAGACTTCTGCCTGCTCATCTTCCCGGATGCAGGGAGTCGGCGTATGCCCGGTGATCACGAAGGTATCCGGATCGCTGTAATATCTTTTTGTGTAATCAGTGCGTGTACAGATCAGTTCCAGCGGGTGGTAGTTCTTCAGAGGTTTGTCCTCCCGGAAGCCTTCGATTCCGGCATGCACCAGGAGAAAGGTTTTACCGCTGTCTTTGATGACATGGTAAAAGCCGGCATTTTCCAGAAACGTGCAGATCGCGGTTCGTTCCCCGGGAGACAGATGCATGTACTGTTTTGCCGTAGTGATCCCTCCGTCCTTCAGCCAGGTCTGAAAATCCCAGATGTCCTCCGGATCGCATGCTGCCAGATTCTTCTCAGTCAGGTTCAGCCCGTTCTTTCCCAGAAAATAACAGAACAGGAAATCGTGATTTCCCAGTAAATACGTCATGTTCTTTCTGTGTATCAGATCCTGCATCACTTTGATGGGCGCAGGACCTTTGTCCACAGCGTCGCCCAGAATATACAGGTGGTCGTTTTCAGACAGACAGAGCTGATGGAGCAGCGCCATATACTCCCGGTAGCATCCGTGAATGTCCGAAATTACATATTTCATAGCGGTTTTCTCCTGTTTTCAGATGTACATATAAAGTATAATCCGGTATGTAAAAGCCGTCAAGCAATGGTACAGTTTATCTGGCGGCAGCAGGGAGAGCGGAGGAAGAATGTCGCATCAGAGAGGAGGGCTGTCTGGTCCAAAGTTTTGGTGCGGCATTTGTTCCTTTGTATATTCTCTGCCGGGTGACTTCACACAGCCACGCACAAAGCGGTCGTTGCCGAGCGGACGAAACGAGATAAATCTGGGGGCATCTTCTCCAAAGGTTTCGCTTTTTCGCTCATAGCCTTTCGCCCACATCAGAAGCAGAAATTCTTCACAGATTGGGGATGCTTTGTTCTTTTTGACAGCCCGGTAAAGGATCGTCCGAATAACTCCTGTAATATTCAGTCTGCAGGCAATTAAAAAAGCGTTGCATCCCAAGGGTCCACAATCATGGTTGCTTACTAAGTATTTTTTTACTGTAATGTTGTTTCTCCCGTTTCTCAATTTGTAACTCCCTTTTCGGATTTTTGTACCCACTGAAAACGAGCCTGCAAATATACATTGCAAGTAGCAGACACATATGCTATAACTAAATATATAAACTCGAATTTGCGGAAAATAAAAGGAGAGATGGCTTGTGAAACCTGAAATTATTCCTAAACAAGAAACGGTTCCCTCATTTGATCCGAATGCGGTCGCAGTAAAATATATTGATTATTTTAATTCCAGAGTAGCATACACCGAAGATGAAATTACACCGAAGATCGTCTCTAAAATATTAAAGGAAGTTTATAAAGGTATCAATGTCTGTTTGTTTTTAGACCCTGACGGAGAAAGCGACTGGATGGAAGTGCTCTCAGATGGGGAATGGCTGTATTTGGGCCGCTTCAGGTTTTACGAAAATGGCAAGAAGGACGAATATATTTTTTCATACAATCCAGATTACGCTTCTACGGATGCGCAGATAGTGGAATTTGATTATTCTGACAAGAGTGTATGGACAGAACTTCTGAGCGGCGGTCAGTCCCTGATTCCAAAAATTCATGCTATCTCGGATATGGAAAGTGGGATGAAAGCAGTGGAGTTTTTTATTCGGACAGGAGAGCTTTATCCGGGAATCGATTGGGTACAGGAGCAGTAACTCAGCACTGCTGTATGTGATACCGTTTCATTGATTTGTGAGGAGAAAGCCATGACATTAACACAGCTGCATTATCTGATGGTGATCGCAGAAACGAACTCTTTAAACAAAGCGGCGGAACAGCTGTATATGTCACAGCCTTCCCTGACCAGCGCCATGAAGGAGCTGGAGCGGGAGCTGGGGATCACGCTGTTTTACCGGAGCGGAAGGGGCGTCACGCTGACCGGTGACGGGGCGGAATTCCTCCTGTATGCAAAACAGCTCTATGGGCAGTATGAGAACATTCTGGAAAAATACGGCAGGGGCGGTTCTTATAAGAAAAAATTCGGCGTATCCACCCAGCACTATTCTTTTGCAGTCAAGGCATTTGTGGACGTGGCGAAACAGTTTGACATGTCCAAATATGAATTTGCCATCCGGGAGACGATGACGGCGGCGGTGATCAGCGACGTCAGCACCATGAAGAGCGAGATCGGCGTGCTCTATCTGTGCGATTTTAACCGGAAATCCATGAAAAAGCTTTTGAATTCAGCCAGTCTGGAATTTCACCATCTGATCGACTGCCAGGCATATGTGTATATATGGAAGGGACATCCTCTGGCAAAGGAGAGCTCCATCACATTCGAGCAGCTCAAAGATTATCCCTGTCTGTCCTTTGAACAGGGGGACAACAGTTCCTTCTATCTGTCGGAGGAGATTCTGTCCACCAATGAATATTCACAGATGATCAGAGCCAATGACCGGGCTACCATGCTGAACCTGATGGTGGGGCTTAACGGATACACGCTCTGTTCCGGGATTATCTGCGAAGAGCTGAACGGAAGCGACTACCTGACCGTGCCGTTCGAGGACGATGAGCGGAATCAGAACAGTGTGATGGAAATCGGTTATGTGACAAGGAAAAACAGCACCCTCAGCCGGATCGGCGGACTGTATGTGGAAGAGCTGAAGCGGTGTCTGGATATCCGGTTATAGATTAAAACTATAACCGGATATTTTTTTTCTGTATTAGACAAATAAAACCCAGCATGTTAGTATGAATACAGAAATTGAAAAACAGATAACAGCAATCATCCAAAAGGATGAAAGAGCAGTAACCGTGAGGAGGAAATGAAAAATGGCAGAAAAAAATATCAGAGATTCCAAAAACTGGGCATTTGAAACCAGACAGTTACATATCGGACAGGAGCAGGCAGATCCGGTCACGGATGCGAGGGCGGTTCCGATCTATGCATCTACCTCTTATGTGTTTCACAACTCCCAGCATGCGGCAGACCGTTTCGGCCTCAAGGATGCAGGAAATATTTACGGCAGGCTGACCAATCCCACGCAGGATATTTTCGAGCAGAGGCTCGCTTCTTTGGAGGGCGGCGTGGCAGCGCTGGCGGTGGCTTCCGGGGCAGCAGCCATCTCTTACGCTTTTCAGGCGCTGGCAAAGTCCGGCGAGCACATCGTAGCATCCAAAACGATCTACGGCGGGACCTACAATCTGCTGGCGCATACACTGCCCCTGACCAACGGGATTACCACCACATTTGCAGATCCGGAAGCGGAAGGCTCCTTTGAAGCAGCCATTCAGGAAAATACAAAGGCAATCTTTGTGGAGACTCTTGGAAATCCCAACTCCAATCTGGTGGATCTGGAAGAACTGGCAAAGGTGGCGCATAAGCATCAGATTCCGCTGGTGGTGGACTCCACGTTTGCGACTCCGTATCTGGTACGGCCCATCGAGTACGGTGCAGATCTTGTGGTTCATTCGGCGACAAAATTTATCGGAGGGCATGGAACGGCCATCGGCGGCGTGATCGTTGACAGCGGGAATTTTGACTGGAAGGCATCCGGCAGATATCCGTGGATCTCGGAGGCAAATCCCAGCTATCACGGAGTTTCTTTCTCCGATGCAGTGGGAGCGGCAGCTTTTGTGACCTATATCCGTGCGGTCATCCTGCGCGATACCGGAGCGACGCTATCTCCGTTCCATGCGTTTATCTTCCTGCAGGGCCTGGAAACGCTGTCGCTGCGCGTGGAGCGCCATGTAAGCAATGCACTGAAGATTGTGAAATATTTATCAGAACATCCGCAGGTGGAGGCGGTTCATCATCCGTCGCTGGAGAGTGAGCCGAGCCACGAACTGTATAAGAAATATCTGCCGAATGGCGGAGGTTCCATCTTCACCTTTGAGATCAAAGGTGACGCAAGGACCGCTCAGACTTTTATCGATAATCTGGCGATCTTCTCTCTGCTGGCAAATGTGGCGGACGTGAAATCCCTGGTCATCCACCCGGCGACCACAACCCACAGCCAGTGTACAAAAGAAGAGCTGCTGGAGCAGGGCATCCGGCCGAACACCATCCGTCTTTCCATCGGTATCGAGAAGGCGCAGGATCTGATCGCGGCGCTGGACGCGGCGTTTGAGGCAGTGAAATAAGCATTCCAATCCGGAATCATGAAATGTAAAAAACGGACAGACGGCAGCTTTTAAAATGGAAATCTGCCGTCTGTCCGTTTTTTTATTCCTTTCTGGTTGCATGGTTGGGGAAATGGTAGTAATCTGAAAGGGTAAACCGGAAACCGTCTGATATTTGAGAACAGAAGAGAAGAGAGGAGAGGAACGATCATGAGCCAGAGAACAAAGGGGAAATGCAAATACTGTGGAAAGGAATATACGGCAGGCTATATGAGCCGGCATCTGTCTTCCTGCAAGGAACGTCAGAAACGGCTTGCTGAAGAGAAAGGAAAAAGACAGTGCGGATATTTTCTGCTGTATATCAGTGCAAAATATAACAGTGATTACTGGCTGTTTCTTGAGATGCGGGATACGGCTACCCTGAAGGAACTGGATGATTTCCTGCGGGATATCTGGCTGGAGTGCTGCGGCCATCTGAGTGCATTTGACATAAGCGGGACCCGTTATGAGGTGATGCCGGCAGAAACTTTTTTATGGGGAGAGCCGGCGAAAAGCATGAACTGTAAATTAAAGTCCGTACTGGAAACAGGGATGACCATCGATTATGAATATGATTTCGGTTCTACCACGGAGCTTTTGATCAAGGCGGTCGATTACCGGACAGGCTGCATGCAGAAAGAGAAGATCACCATATTGTCCAGAAATAACCCGGTGGAGTATCTGTGCATGGAATGCGGGAAAAAGCCTGCCAGGCTGCTTTGCACGGAATGTTACTGGGAGGGAGAAGGATTTCTGTGCGAAGACTGTGCCAAAACCCATGAGTGCGGAGAGGAGATGCTGTTAAATATCTGTAATTCTCCGCGGATGGGGGTCTGTGCATATGAAGGCAGTGACCGGTATCCGGATCAGTTTGTGCCGGATACGGAGAAGTCCGGCGCGTAATACGAAGGAGTGTGCTTCTGCATGCGTTCGGTGCATAAAAAGGGCAGCTGCAAAACAACAGGAATTTTGCAGCTGCCCTTTTTATGGTGAAAGTGCGGCAGCCTTTTTGGCAGGAAGGCATCCGGTTTCTTTAACTTCCCATTGTGGTGCTGCCGGGACGAAGCACGACCTGCAGCTCCACTTTTTTATTTTCGATGGATTTTCCGTCGATCAGATCAACCACCAGCTGTACGGCCTCGTTGGCAAGCCGTTCAATGGGCTGGACAACAGCGGTAATCTGCGGATAGGTCAGCGCGATGCTGTTCGTTCCATCGTAGGTGATCAGCTTCAGGTCCTCCGGAAGCCGTTTCCGGTGGAGCATGGCAGCCTGAAGAACGGCCATACTCATAAGATCCGTGGCAAAGATCCCGTCAATGTCGGGGTAGTCTTCCAGCAGTCTTGCAGCAGTTGTCTGGTAGTAACTGATATCGGCAGTGGGCCATTTCGCGCAGACAGAGCGGCAGGGGATCCCATGTTTTTTCATGGTTTCCTCAAATACGTCATGCCGTTCATTGGCGGGTGTGGATACTTCGGTTCCTCTTTTGGAACCTACGAACTGCAGTACCTTGCGGCAGCCGGAACGGATCAGTTCTTCTGCCGCCATTCTGCCGCCTGCCCGATGGTCGACGGAGACACAGGGAATGCTTTCCCCCAGATCTCTGTCCAGCGCAACAATGGGCAGGTGAATGTTTTCGTACTGTGAGATATCTAGAACGGTATGGGCTCCGAATATAATTCCATCCACTCTTCGCCGTTTCAGCATTTCAAGATAGCGTTGCTCATAGTTCTGTTCGTAATATGTGTTACAGATCATGGTCTGATAACCCTTTTCGCACAGAACCATTTCGGCAGCATTTACAAACTGAGCAAAGAAAGGATGCGCCACCTCCGGCACGATTACCGCCACGATCCCGCTTTTCTGAAAAAACAGATTCCGGGCCATCTCATTCGGCGTATAGTTCAGCTCCTCGATGGAAGCCTGTATCTTCTGTCTGGTTTCTGCTTTTACATAGCCCTTTCCGCTCAATACACGGGAAACGGTTCCCACACCGACCTGTGCATGTTTTGCAACATCCTGAATAGTAGCCATATTTTCTGATTCCCCATCACTTAGTATTTCCTGATTTCTGCGTACGCTGTGCCGGACGGCGTGCCCGCACGGACATCCGGCTCGGCGCACGGGGGTCAGATCCTCCGGGGCTGTCTGCAAAATGTGTTCCTGCCTGTGTGTTCCATGATACTGTCCGCATCATTCCGCACAGGCAGAGATACATTTTACAGCAGTTCCATCCTGTGAAAATCCGACTCTGAAATTAAGTTTACGTTTTTTTTCATGGAATGTCAATTATCCTTTGATTCCGGACGAGGCAATTCCCTCAATGTAATACTTCTGCATGAAGATGAACATGAGGAGCATCGGAACCGCTGATACGACCAGGGCTGCCATGATGGCGCTGTAGTGGATCGGCTGCGTTCCGAAGAATACCTGGATTGCCAGCTGGATCGTACGTTTGTTCTCTCCGGTCATGACAAGGAACGGCCACATGAAATCATTCCAGTGTGCCACGAAGTCCAGGATAAATACCGTCGCATAGACGGTCTTGGAGATCGGCATGACGACAGTGAAAAAGGTTCTCACCGGGCTGGCGCCGTCCAGCGCCGCCGCTTCCAGCAGTTCATCCGGAATATCACAGAAGAACTGGCGGAACATATAGATGGAAAAACATTTTGCCACAAACGGGATAACCAGAGCGGCAAGCGTATTGACCCATCCAAGCTGTGACATCTCAATATACAGGGGCAGCATGATCGCTTCCATGGGCATAACCATGAGGGCGACAATAAAGTTCAGCATCATGCCCCTTCCCTTGAACTCGAATTTGGCAAGTGCGTATCCGCAGATGGAATTGAGCAGCAGATCCAGTACCAGGATCAGCGCGATATAGACGAAGGTATTTTTAAATACCTGCAGCATGTTCAGCCTTGAGAAGACTTCTTTAAAATTATCCAGAGATGCCTGTACCGGTATGAAAGTCGTAATCGAATTCATGTTTGCAAAAATCTCGGCTTCCGGCTTCAGGGATGCGGAGATCATCCAGATCAGAGGCGATACAAAAATGATACCGATGATGATATTTCCTGCATAAAACAGAAGCTTTGTCAGGAAATTCTGTGTTTTCATGGATTTTGTCATGGTCTGTATCCTCCTTCTCTAATTCGTGTCTGCAATCAGCTTCTTCATGGACAGGGACATGATGACCACGATGACGAAGAAGACTGCCGCAACGGAGCAGGCATAGCCGAAGTTACCCTGCTGGAAGCCCTGGGTATAGATGTAGTAGACCAGAGTCTTGGTACTGTTCTTCGGTCCGCCCTGCGTCATGACATAGGGCTGGGTGAAGAGTTTCATGGCCTGAATCATGGTGATCATGACCACATATTTGATCGTGCCTTTCAGCCCGGGCAGCGTGATATACAAAAACTGCTGCACCCTGGTAGCGCCGTCTACGGAAGCTGCCTCATACTGATCCCTCGGGATTCCCTGCAGGCCCGCCAGGAAGATCATCATCTGATAACCGGCGCCCTGCCATCCGGACATGAAGATGATGGCATTCATGGCCGTTTTGGAGTTGGTCAGGAAGTTGATGGGCTCCAGTCCCAGGCTGACCAGAAGTGAATTGATCAGGCCGGTATTGGGATTGGAATTGTAAAGGACGGTCCACAGGATGGAGATTACGACCATGGAGGTCAGCTGCGGGCTGAAGTACATGGTACGGAAGATGGCAACGCCGCGGAATTTGGAAGAGACCAGCATGGCAACCCCAATGAGACGGCAGAATGTGTAGAACTGTTCTACCGCGGGATCCTGCCTGCGGGACAGGAGACGGAATGCTTTGCGGATACGATTCGGATCGACGGTCAGGTGGCTTCCGAGGCAAAGGTGGAGCAAAACGGCAATACGATCACGACGACATATAAATATGACGGCGTGGAATTTCATGTGGATGTGGAAGTGGATGCGGTACAGACTCATAATGCCGAGGATGCAATCCGGAGCGCATGGGGCGTGGAGGCATCCAGCCTGGGCATTCTGTAGAGGAGGCGGAAAACGGATGAAGAGTAGATCAAAGGTGTTATGCCTGGCGGCGGCTCTGCTTCTTGTGCCTTCTTTTCCTGTCAGGGCGGAGGACCGGCAGGGGGCGTCGGGATGGCAGGTAACATTCAACGGCAAAAGCATGGACAGTAATTTTACATCGGGCAAAATGAGCGACGAGGTCAATGCCATGCAGCCGGGAGATTCGGTGGAGCTGATGGTTACGATCAAAAATGTGTTCGACGGTCAGGCGGACTGGTATATGAAGAATGAGGTGCTGGAGTCTCTGGAGGACGCCGGGGATGCGGCAGGCGGCGCATACGATTACCTGCTGACCTATACGGACATCTCCGGGAGGACGACAACACTGTACTCCAGTGAGAAGTTCGGCGGAGAGGGAAGGATCGGCGGCGTGGGCCTGCACGGAGCGACGACGACGCTGAAGGATTATTTCTATCTGGACCGGATGGGAGACGGCGATTCCGGTACGGTGAAGCTGAAGGTGGCGCTGGACGGGGAGACGCTGGTCAATGATTACCAGAATACCCTGGCGAGGCTGCAGATGGATTTTGCCACAGAGCTGGTGACTTCCGGTACGACGCCCCGCAGACCGGGAGGCGACGGACAGAATCCGCAGGAACCCGGGGAGCCGGCAAATGAGCAGAGCCTCAGAAGGACCGGAGTGGTACAGACGAACGATGATTCGCAGATCATGCGATATCTGCTGCTGATGTTCGGATCGGGTTCGGCGCTCCTGCTCATCGGGATCTGGATGCTTGGCCGGCAGAAGGAAGAAGAGAAGGCGCGTAAAGACGGAGAAGGGAGAGGGACAGCATGAGGTGGTTGAAAAACAAGGGTATCTGTTTTCTGGTCCTGGCTTTCCTGGTCATGCGGAATGGTCTGACCGTATCTGCGGCAGAAGAGGAATATACGTATACAGTGCGGCTGTATGCGGGAAATCAGGGCAGGCTTCTGGGTGGCGGGGTCGATGTCTCATCAGAATCTGCAGGGGTCTCTTTCACAGACGGATATCTTGTGATTAAGGGGCTGAAGTACGGAGATACGGTATATATCAGGCCGCAGGCAGCGGCGGAGGTGACGGACGAACGGTATTATGTCCGGGGCGTGCGGCGGTCCGGCCGGGATAATTCAGAGGCGGAAGCGCCGACTTTCCGCGTGGCCAGCGACCGGGATTATGTGATGGCTTACGGGATCCGGGGCAATATGGCGGCGTATATTGTGCATTACGTGGACGGAGACGGCAGGATGCTGATGGAGAGCGATACGTATTACGGAAATATCGGAGAACGGCAGTATGTATCCTCGCGCTATATCGACGGCTATCAGCCGCGGGTCCTGAATATGGTCAAGACTCTGTCCGCCAATACGGAAGAGAATGTATTTACCTTTGAATATGAACGGACTGCAGGGCCTTCCGGCGGAGGCGGCGGAGGAACCGATGAGGAGACGCCTGCGCCTGCTCCCGGCGGTGGGACGGACGCAGGGACCGGAACGGTCGGAGAAGCTGCGGGCGGCGCGGGAGCTGCGGATGCCGGAGTCGGAGCGGGCGGTGCTGCGGGAGCTGCCGGGGCCGGCACAGCTGCGGATGCCGCCGGAGCGGAGGCGGCTGCAGAGGACGCCGAGGCAGGTACGCAGGTAGGCGGCGATGTCAATATACCGGATGAGGATGTGCCGCTGGACGATGGGGAGGATCTGCGCGATCTGGATGACGAGGACGTTCCTCTGGCGGATCTGAGGGCGGATCAGCAGTGGCGTATGGGATATCTCCCTGCTTATGCCGGAATCGGGCTGGCAGCTCTGATCCTCCTGGCCGGCGCGGCAGTCTACCTGAAGAAGAAACATAAGAACACGGCTTCCGGGAAATAACCATGGGAATGAAAATGTTCAGAAGATTTTTGAGCCTGACGGGAACTCTGCTGATTGTGGCGGTGATTGTCCTGTGCTCCATGCTGGTGCTGCCGGAGGTGCTGGATTATCATATGTACCATGTGCTGAGCGGGAGCATGGAGCCCGGGATGCCGGTGGGGAGTCTGATCTATGTGCAGGCGGGGCCGCCGGAGGAAGTGAAAGAGGAAGAGATCATTGCGTTCTACAGTTCGCTGGAGGACAGCGGGATCATCACCCATCGGGTGACGGAGAATAATGTGGTATCCGGCATCTTCCGTACGAAAGGAGATGCCAATGAACAGGGCGACCCGCTGCCTGTCCCGTACGACCATTATATCGGCAGCGTCCGGTGGATCCTTCCCGGCATGGGCACATTTCTGACCGGTATGACTTCGGTGAACGGGAAGATCGCGGCAGCGTGTGTAGTGATATTTGGCGTACTGCTGAATCTGGCGGGTTCCTGCAGGAAGAAAGACAGGATTTGACAGGCGCATTGTCTCATGCTACAATAAGTTCATAAAACCCGCAGGGAGTGGATTTTTCTGGACCATGTCCATTTTCGCCACACAGTTACGGATCACAGATCCGGAAGCTGTGTGGCATTTTTTGTATACAATATCAGGAAAAGGAAGGAAAAAAGTTATGGGACAGACGTTTATGAAAGAAAAGGGAATTCTGTATCTGGTGCTTACCATGTCGCTGCCGATGGTACTGTCCATGATGGTCAATTCTCTCTATAACATTATTGACAGTTATTTTGTGGCAAAGATCAGCGAGGATGCCATGACGGCGCTGTCGCTGGTATATCCGCTGCAGAACCTGATCAATGCGGCGACCATTGGTTTTGGCGTGGGGATCAATGCAGTGATTGCGTATTTTCTGGGGGCGCAGGAATATAAGAAGGCGGACCGGGCAGCAACTCAGGGAACGCTGCTGAATGTGCTTCATGGCCTGGTACTGATGATCGTATGCATTGCCGTCCTTCCGTCATTTCTTGGACTGTTTACCACAGATGCTGCAACGATCGATATGGGGGTACGGTATTCCAGGATCGTGTTCGGATTTGCAGTTATCATATCGATGGACCTTTCGTTTGAGAAGGTCTTTCAGGCAGTGGGAAAGATGACGGTATCCATGATCAGCATGCTTTGCGGCTGTATTGCCAACATCATTCTGGATCCGCTGCTGATCTTCGGATGGGGCCCCTTTCCGGCTCTGGGGATCGAAGGGGCAGCCATCGCCACCGGGCTGGGGCAGGTGCTGACGCTTGTGATGTATCTGTGTTATTATGTTCTTCGTCCGATTCCGGTGAAGCTTCGGTTATCCTGTGTAAAGCCGGACCGGGAGGTTGTAAAACGCCTTTACGCAGTCGGCATCTCGGCTTCTTTGACCCTGTCGCTGCCTTCCCTTATGATCTCCTGCCTGAATGTGATCCTGTCCGGATTTTCTCAGGCCTGTGTACTGGTGCTGGGGGTCTACTACAAGCTGCAGACTTTTCTGTATCTGACCGCGAACGGAATCGTTCAGGGGATCCGCCCGTTGATCGGATATAATTACGGGGCCAGGATGTATGACAGGGTACAGAAGATCTACCGGACCTCTCTGTATCTGATCGCGGCGATCATGGCACTGGGAACGGTTCTGTGTCTGGTATTTCCGGCTCCGCTGATGGGGCTGTTTACGGACCGTCCGGATACGGTATCGGCGGGTGCATCCGCTCTCCGGATCATCTGCATCGGATTTGCGGTTTCTTCGGTATCCGTGACCACGTGCGGAGCGCTGGAGGGTCTTGGAATGGGAAAACCGTCCCTGCTCATATCGCTGTGCCGTTACCTGCTGTTCCTGCTTCCGGCGGCATTCCTGTTAAGCCGCATTCTGGGGGTATCCGGCGTCTGGTTCGGCTTTCCGGCGGCCGAGTTTCTGACGGCGGGCATATCAGGTATCCTGTTTCAGAGAGCAGTCCGGTTTGAGAATAACAAAAGGGAAGCATGATTCTGTGATGGAAGCAGACAGGTGCGAAGGATTCTGGTAAAAACCGGAAGTTCGCACCTTTTTTTATATGATTTTTTTCTTTCAGGCGTTTAAAATAGCATCATACCGAATTCCTTAAGCCACGGATTACCGGGAGACCGGGTCCGGGCGGTGCCGCCGCCTCTGGACGGACGGTATGCCGGAGCGGTAGAGAGGTGTTATATAATGATGTATCGGAGGTTCGAATCCTCCACTGTTTCAGGGAAACAGTTTGCTTAGTGGCAAAGCGATCATTACAACCGTTGCACGGAACATGCAACTCCAGGCCGGAAGGTTTGTGTTCCCTGCTTTTCCCGGAAACTTTGCAGGAAACGGCAGGATGCCGGGAGATGTCCGGGACTTTGTCCTGGGAGATATGCCCGGATTCTGCGGATTCTGTAAAGACTTCAGCTGTGAAAAGGCAGCAGATCCTCGGATACCGAAGGAGCTCGTTTTGCAGACAGCCGATGCCGCTGCGCAAAGGTCCTCTGCAGGATGGCTTTTTCTTAAGAGCTCTCCCCGTTTTCGCGGTGGGAAAAGCAGACACACTTCCATCAAAAGTTATCAAAAAATCATATCTGCTCAGGCAGGGAACATGGCCGGCGGCAGATGCAGAAGGATAGAAGGAGGGTATCATGAAATACATAATCAAAGAACAGGAATGCGGATATCTGATGAAGAACGGTATTCTGGAAAAACTGCTGTTTGCCGGAAAGTACAGTCTGTTTTCCTGGATGGGATATGAACTGAAGACGGTATCCATGACCGGAGAGGTTGATACGCAGGGGCTGCCGGCGGAGCTTCTGATGAAACACCCGGAATTTGCTTCCCGGGTAGTGCGGGTGCAGATTCCGGATACATGCATCGGGCTTCATATGGTAAACGGCGCATATCAGCGGTTCCTCATGAGCGGGGAGGCGCTGTACTGGAATGTCTATGAATCCAATGAGGTCCGTCTGGTGGACGTGACGGGCACGCAGATCACGGAAGAACAGGTGCCCCGGATGTACCTGCATCTGCTTCCGGCGAGGCTGTATAAGAAGATGGTCATCGGAGACGGGGAGACCGGGCTTCTGTACATTGACGGCCATTATACCGAACAGCTCGGATGCGGGACTTATTATTACTGGATCTATGCCCACGAGGTATCCTGCAAGATCTTCAACCTGAAGATTCAGCAGCTTGATATCTCCGGACAGGAGATTCTGACTGCCGACAAGGTGGGGATCCGCCTGAATATCCTGTGCAGCTACCGAATCACGGATCCGCTGTCGCTGGTGCAGAAGACAGATGGTACCGGAAAGCTCCTGTATGCGAAGATCCAGCTTCTGGCAAGGGAGTATGTGGGACAGTATCGTCTGGATGAGCTGCTGGCCCAGAAGGAGGAGATCGGGAAGTTCCTGTACGAACAGATGAAGGCGCTGCAGGCAGAATACTGCGTGGAGATTCTGGATGTGGGCATCAAGGACATCATCCTGCCGGGCGAGATCCGGGAGATCATGAACACCGTTCTGGTGGCAGAGAAAAAGGCACAGGCCAATGTCGTCATGCGCCGGGAAGAGGTGGCTTCCACCAGAAGTCTTCTCAATACGGCGAAGCTGATGGAGGAAAACCGGATCCTGTACCGCCTGAAGGAGCTGGAATATCTGGAGCGCATCTGCGACAAGGTGGGAACCATCTCCCTGAACGGAGCAGGAAATATTCTGGAGCAGCTTGCCGCGCTGACGCTTCCGGAGGGACCGAAGGCATCATAAAAATACCGATAAGGGGAGATGTTTACCAGTCTCCCCTTACTTCGTCCATGGCGTTCCACAGTTCTTCCAGCGTAAGAACTGCTTTGGGTTTTGCTGCTTCTTTGCAGTTATCATGCAGGATGCTGTTCTGATTCGCGTCAATCACCTGGCAGGCGCCGTATTTTCCCAGTGCTTCAATGTAGTAGGCGCAGACTTCTCCCGGTTTGGCAGTGCGTCTTCTGGTTTTGGAGCTGGATGAAGTTTTTGCAGTGTCGGTTGTCATAAGTTTCCTCCATGGTAACATTGTCTTTCCGAAAGAAAAGGGATGGTATTTTATGTGCGGTCGGTCAGACATCGGCTGCACTGTATTTTCGATATTCGGTTGGCGACATTCCCTTCTGTTTTTTGAAGATGCGGCTGAAATACAGCGGATTGTCGTAACCTACAAGGGTGCTGATCTCGGCGATGTTATAGCTGGTCGTCTCCAGCAGCATCTGGGCGTTGGCCATGCGCCGCTCGACCAGGTACTGCATGGGTGTGGTGTGGACGTACTGCCTGAAACTGCGGATGAACCAGCTGACGCTCATGCCCCGGGAGGCTGCGTAGTCTTCAATGCTGATGTTTGAACTGTAATTTTTGTTAAAATACTGTATGGCATACTCCATCTCTGCGTTCAGGTATGCGTCTTTTTGCCGGTGTTCTCTGCCGGTCTGTCTCTCGATCCGGATCAGGAGTTCCAGAAGCAGCAGGGTCAGAAGTTCCGGATAATGAGTCTGGCATCTCTGGAGTTCCTGGATCATCTGCCTGAAGATCCTGGAATATTCCAGCGAGGTTCCGGTATTGAGAATGCGCATGCCGGTTCTGATTCCGTAGTGACGGAGGATGTTTGTTACATTATTTCCGGTAAAATGGACCCAGTACACCTCCGTCTGTTCTTCGCCATAATAGATATACCGCTGCGGCTCTCCCGGGCGGTAGAGTACCATATGTCCTGCGGTGATCACCGTATCTTTTTCACTTTTGTCAAAATAAAAATGCGCCTTTCCGGCTGCAATGTAAAGCAGCTGAAAATCCCGCCTTCCCTTCGGCCTGTGAGTGGGCAGTCTGGGGCGGGTATACAGATGATAGGTTCCGCAGCTTCCCACAATCAGCGGTCTGCTCTTGTCCTTAAAGTCCACCAGTGACCGGTTCAGATATGCGGAATTGATATACATGCGGTGCTCCTTTCAGCCCCATGCCTGCTGCGGGCAGATGTTTTTCGGATATTGTATCATTTTGTGCATGTTTTGTCCAATGGAGTCCATGGACGTTTTTGGTGAATGTGGCTATAATAACAGGCAGAAAGTGAACGGGGATGTGCAAAATAACAAAAAGGAGGTTTTGATATGATCGTACCGCGACATTATGAAGACCTGAAGGTGCTTCACGAAAACACCATGCCGGCCAGGGCGTATTATATCCCGGCATCGGTGCGGATGGATACTCTGGTGGAAAGGAGAGAGGATTCGGACCGGCTGCAGCTGCTGAACGGAGAATGGCGCTTTCGGTATTATGACAGTATCTTCCAGCTGAAGGATGCATTTTATGAGATGGATTATGATATCTTGTCCCATGACCGGATAAGTGTGCCGGGGACGTGGCAGATGGCAGGCTTTGACTCCCATCAGTATATCAATATCCGGTATCCGTTTCCCTTTGATCCGCCGTATGTGCCTCAGAATAATCCGTGCGGGGCCTATGTACAGGAATTTATTTATGAGAAGGATGCGGCGGCACCGAAGGCGTATCTGAATTTTGAAGGGGTGGATTCCTGCTTTTATGTATGGCTCAACGGGAGTTATGTGGGGTACAGCCAGGTGTCGCACTGCACCAGTGAATTTGACGTAAGCAGTGTGATTCGGGAAGGAAAGAACCGGCTGGCGGTGCTGGTGCTGAAATGGTGCGACGGAAGCTATCTGGAGGATCAGGATAAATTCCGCATGAGCGGTATTTTCCGGGATGTCTATCTGCTGAAGCGCCCAAAGAAGGCGATTCGGGATTATTTTATAAGAACAGATATTCAAAAAGGCACGGCGGCAATATCCATTCGGCTTCAGTATTTTCAGGAAATCACAGCAACGGCGGCAACCCTCTATGATGCGAAAGGGCAGCAGGCGGCCTGTGCCCGGTGCCAGGAGGGAGAAGAGCTTCTGCTTGAAATCCGGGATCCGGTCTTGTGGAATACGGAAACGCCGTATCTCTATACGCTGGTGCTGGATACAGAGTCAGAGGTGATTGTGGAGCATGTGGGACTCCGCCGGATGGAGATCGTGGATCATGCGGTGTGCTTTAACGGAAAACCCATCATCTTCCGGGGCGTCAACCGGCATGATTCGGATCCGGTCACAGGACCGGTGTGCAGTGTGGAACAGATGATGAAAGACCTGACTCTGATGAAACGGCATAATATCAATGCCATTCGTGCCAGTCACTATCCCAATGCGCCGGTGTTTCTGCAGCTGTGCGACCGGTACGGCTTTCTGGTCATCGACGAGGCGGATGTGGAGAGCCACGGACCGGTGGAAATCTATCACAGAGACAACAGTAATACGAATAAATTTGACCGGTGGAATGAACCCGTTGCGGACAATCCGCTGTGGGAGGAATCGATTCTGGACCGGGTACGGCTCATGGTGGAGCGGGACAAGAACCGTCCCTGCATCGTCATCTGGTCCATGGGAAATGAAAGCGCCTACGGCTGCAATTTTGTGAAGGCGCTGAAATGGACGAAGGAATACGACCCTTCCAGACTGACGCACTATGAGAGTGCCCGATACCGAAAGAGCGGGAAAACGTATGATTACTCCTGCCTGGATCTGTACAGCCGGATGTATCCGGCATTTGAGGAAATTGAAGAATATCTGAACCGGGGGCCGGGAAAACCGATGATTCTCTGTGAGTACAGCCATTCCATGGGAAACGGCCCGGGAGATCTGGAGGACTATTTTGAACTGTTTCAGAAGCATGACCAGATGTGCGGTGGATTTGTGTGGGAGTGGTGCGATCATGCCGTCTTCCATGGAGAGACACCGGAAGGAAAGAAGATCTGGCATTACGGCGGCGATCACGGGGAAGCGGTTCATGACGGAAATTTCTGCATGGACGGTCTGGTGTATCCGGACCGTACGCCCCATACAGGGCTTCTGGAGTACCGGAATGTGTACCGGCCGGTGCGGGTGGTGTCTTTTGAACAGGAGAGCCGGACGCTTACGGTTCGAAACCAGATGGATTTTATCGATCTGAAGGATTATGCAGAAATACATTACGAGGTAAGCTGCGATGGTATCTGTCAGGAGAGCGGCGTGCTTCCTGCCATCCAGGCAAAGCCGGGACAGACCGGAAGCGTTTGTCTGAAGATCGGGATTCCAGAGCGGGGAAGAGCGTATCTGAAGCTGATCTGCCGCCGGAAGAAGGAAGAGGCTCTGGTTCCGGCAGGACATGTACTTGGCTGTGAGGAGATTCGGCTTTGGACAGAGGATGACAGAAACCAGACGGCCGTGAAGCTTCTGGAGGGGGAAGAGGTTTTGGACGGCGCGGATGCCCGTTCTGTGGAAAGCAGGGAGACGGATGAGGCCGTAATTCTGAAGGGAGCGGATTTTACTTATATTTATGATAAAAGAACCGGGCTTTTTTCCAGTCTCTGCTGTGAAGGAAGGGAATATCTGGACCGTCCCATGGAGCTGAATATCTGGCGCGCGCCCACAGACAACGACATGTATGTCAAACTGGAGTGGAAGCGGGCGCAGTACGACAGGGCAGGCACAAGGGCGTACACGACCTGTGTCCGCAAGAGACGTACATCGGTAGAGATTGTAAGCAGTATGTCGCTGTCAGCGGATACGGTTCAGCGCATGATGGATGTAAATGCGGTCTGGGTAATTGACAGTTCCGGCGGGATTCATATGAGTCTTCAGGTGCACCGGAATATGGAGTTTCCAGAGCTTCCCAGATTCGGACTCCGCCTGTTTCTGGATCAGAGGTACTGCCGGGTATCCTACTGCGGCATGGGGCCTTATGAAAGCTATGCGGATAAGCACCGGGCGTCCGGTTACGGCCTGTATCATGCGGATGTAGAAGAACTGCATGAAGATTACATCCGTCCGCAGGAAAACGGAAGCCATATGGACTGTGATTATGTGCTGCTGTCGGATGAAGAAGCCGGTCTGGCGGCCGTATCGGAGCAGGTTTTTTCCTTTAACGCATCTAAGTATACGCAGGAGGAGCTGGAGAAAAAGACACACAATTACGAACTGGAACCTTCCGGCAGTACGGTTCTGTGCCTGGACTATGCCCAGAACGGCATCGGGTCCAACAGCTGCGGGCCGTTAGTCATGGACCGTTACCGGTTCGATGAAGAGAAATTTGTATTTTGTATAAAGCTTGTACCGTTTAAAAAGAACTGACGAAAGACAGTCTGCATTCCCGGGTATCTGATGCATGCACAGATCCGGAACGGATATCCGGGAGACTGCAGAATGTATGCTTATTGAACCTTTGATGGTCAATAAGCCATAAAACAGCCATAGAAATCATTAAGGAAAGGAGTACATTTTTTATGCAGGAAAAAACGTATTTGAAATGGTACAACAAAGTGGGATATGGTTCCGGAGATATCGCTGGAAATGTGGTATATGCATTCCTGTCCTCTTTTGTCATGATCTATCTGACCAATACCATAGGGCTGAATCCGGGGATCGTGGGTTCTCTGATCGCTGCGTCCAAATTTTTTGACGGGGTTACAGACATTTTCTTCGGAGCCATGATTGACAAAACAAAGACCAGACTTGGAAAAGCAAGGCCGTGGATGCTCTATGCGTATATCGGCTGTGCGGTGACGCTGGCGGCTATCTTTGCGATTCCTCCGGAGCTGGGAACGACGGCTCAGTACGCATGGTTCTTTATCGCCTATACGCTGTTGAATGCCGTATTCTATACAGCCAATAACATCGCCTATTCGGCGCTGACTGCGCTTGTGACGAAAAACAGCAGGGAGCGGGTGCAGATGGGGTCCTGCAGGTTCATCTTTGCCTTTGGCACCAGCCTTCTGATCCAGTCTGTCACCATCGGCGCAGTGTCATATTTCGGAGGCGGCGCCGCAGGCTGGCGGACGGTAGCCATCATCTATTCGCTGATCGGCCTGCTGGTCAATACCGTGTCGGCGCTGTCCGTAAAGGAGCTTACGGAGGAGGAACTGAACGAGTCTGCGAAAGAAACGGGGACAGAGACAGAAGAAAAGTACGGACTGCTCACGGCGGCGAAGCTTCTGGCGTCCAACCGGTTCTATCTGATGATCTGCGGAGTCTATATCCTGCAGCAGGTATACGGTGCCATGCTCAACATGGGCATCTATTATATGGCCTATGTGCTGAAAAATGAAAATCTGTATGGTGTCTTTTCCTGGGCCATCAATATCCCGCTGATCGCGGCGCTGGTGGTGACGCCCACACTGGTAGCCAGGTGGAAGGGCATGTACAGGCTGAATCTGAGAGGCTATATGCTGGGAACTTTCGGGCGGGTCATGGTGGTGGCGGCAGGATATATAGGAAGCATTCCGCTGATGCTGCTTTTTACCGGAATCGCCGCCCTTGGACAGGGACCCTGGCAGGGAGACATGAATGCGGTTATCGCTTCCTGCTCTGAGTATACATACCTGACGCAGAAAAAACGGGTGGACGGAACCATGTATTCCTGTACGTCTCTGGGCGTGAAGCTGGGCGGCGGCCTGGGAACCGCCATTGCAGGCTGGATGCTGGCTGCCAGCGGGTTTGACGGCACTCTGACTGTGCAGCCGCAGTCCTGTATCAATATGCTCTACTTTATGTATCTATGGGTTCCAATGCTCATCAATCTGGTGATTACTCTGATACTTTCGAGAATGAATGTGGAGGAGACCAACGAAAAACTGAAGCAGAAGACGGGAATCGAGTCTGCGGTATAGAAGAGAGAGGCACTGCCCGGAGGGAAACGGTCCCGGGGCAGTGTCTTTTTGGTATCCGGCATTTTCTTAATCGGCCGCTGTATGGCAGAACAGTCAAAAAAATACAGTAAATATCAAAAACCTGTATAAAGTTTTTGCTCTCTCCATGTTAGAATAGTCTTAACATGGGAGGAGTGGGGACTATGACGATTCGAAACCGGATACTTCTGGTGGTGCTGTCCGTAATCCTGCTGACAGGATTCGGGATCACAGCCATCTGGAACAATGCCAGTAAGCAGTGGACGGAGCGGTATCTTAATGAGATATCCAGAAGTACGATGAACGACGCTTATGATGCGTTCAGGTATATTCTGACAGATACCTCCTATATGGCGACAATGATTTCTCTGAATAAAAATGATATTATTCAGCCGGTGGAGCTGTTAAGCCGCGGTGATCTGAAGGAGAATGGCCAGTGGAACCAGGTCTATCTGGATAACAGCCGGATCATCAAGAGCTTTATCAGCGGACAGTATGGAGCAAAGTATTATATTGTCGGAATCAATATCCTTGTGGGAGCGGACTGCCGGATTACCACGACCAGCGTGGTGCTGAATGACACAACTCTTGCAAAGAAGATCAGCCAGGTGGATCAGGAGCAGCTGAAGCGGACCGTGGTCATGCTGGATCCGGTCTATGTGGAGGGCGGTAAATCTACCATGTCCAGCGACTATGTGGTTCCTGCCGTCAGAGGGATACTGGATTCCAGAAGAAATATCATCGGATATACGATACTGTATTTTGATTATGGGATCATCGAATCCATGTTTGCGGAAAACCTTCCGGACGGAAGTCTTTTTCAGGTAACGAACCAGAACGGCCGCCCGGTCTTCTCAAACTGCGGGGAGATCCGTCTGGAAGAACAGATCCGCGGGCAGGAGTATGTATATAACACCTATATGTCGGAAGATGTGGGATGGGAGTTTGCCATGGCGACCCCGTCCGAATATTATATTGCCAGTATCAGCCAGACGACCATGTTTACATGGATGGTGATCGTCCTGATCTTTCTGGCCGCCGCAGTCGTATCCGCGGTTATCCTGACCGGTCTGACCAGAGAGATCACCAGACTCAGGGAGCGTATGGAGGAGGTGGCAGGGGGCAATCTGAACTGTGCCTATACCGTGCGGGGCCAGGACGAGATCGGGCGGATGGGGCATACCTTTAACCATATGGTCGGGCGCATTCGGGAGCTGATGAATCAGGTGGCGGAGAAGGAACAGCAGAAGCGGAAGGTGGAGATGCTGTTTCTGCAGGCTCAGATCAATCCGCATTTTATATCCAATGTGCTGAACAATGTGGTGTGGATGGCAAAGATCCAGCATGCAGACAATATCGTACCTGTCATCAATGCGCTGAACAGCCTGCTCCAGAATGCCATGCATGAGAGCAGCGATCTGATCTCTCTGACCGGGGAGCTGGATTATGTGAAGCATTATCTGACAGTCATTGAATACAGCGGAAGCTATGATTTTGAACTGAAATGGGAGATTGAAGAGTGTACCGGTTCGCTTCTGATTCCGCGTTTTATCCTTCAGCCGATTCTGGAAAATGCGGTTCAGCACGGTCTTCCGGATGATCTGTCAAAGCAGGGACGGATCATTATACGGGCCTGGAAGGAACCGGAGATTCTGATGCTGGAGGTGGAGGACAACGGTTCCGGGATGACGCCGGAGGAGATGGAAACCGTACTGAAGAAGAAGGAACCGGACCGGGGAACCTTTAACGGAATCGGAATTCCCAATGTCAATGAACGGATCCATCTGCTGTTCGGGGCCGATTACGGGCTGCATTATGAGAGCAGGCTTAAGGAGTATACCAAAGCGATCTACCGGCTGCCGGTGGTCACAGGAGGAGGGGAAACATGAAGATCAGGATCATGATTGTGGACGATGAGCTGACCAGCAGAAACACGATCAAAGGAATGCTCAAAGACAGCGGACGGTATGAGGTGGCTGCGGATTTTTCGGAGGGGAAGGCGGCGCTGGAGTGGCTTCGGAATCATGAGGCGGATATTCTGCTGTGCGACATTCAGATGCCGGGGATGAGCGGCACCGAGCTTATGCGTATGGCGCATGTGATTCAGGAACTTCTGCCCATTATTGCCATCAGCGGCTATGCCAATTTCGATTATGTCAGAGGCAGTCTGGTCAACGGTGCTTCCGACTATCTGCTGAAGCATGAGCTGACCAGGGAGAAGCTTTTGGAGGTGCTGGACCATGTGCGGGAAAAATACCGGATTGAACCCGGAGTCCGTACAGTCTCCTGCAGGTCGGGATACTGTATCTGTGACCGAAGAGAATTTACACCGGAGCGCATCCGGTCCATGACGGAGGGAGGAGAGATCGATTTCTGCTGCAAAAATACGCTGGCCATCGCCGTGTCGCCGGATTTTCAGATACCTGAGCGGGTAAAGGCTTCCGGATACCGGCAGGACATCTGCCGGGCGATCATCGATATCATCGGACAGAGCCTGGGACAGGAATACAAATATCTGATCTATTATACCAGAGACAGCCATCTGCTGCTGATTTTGTCCTTTGTAAAGACGATCAGCACCTTTTATTCCCTGAATGTGATGAAAAATCTGACCAACCGCATCAGCAGGCAGTCCATCCGGATGCTGGACACAACCGTGACCATGCTCACAGGAGATCTGCATATGGAGGTGGAGACCTCCATAGAAGAGGCCCTGCAGATGGATCAGATGCTGGAGGACAAGCTGTATTTTGGCGGAAACCGGATTGCAGCGCTGGCGGTGACGAAAAAGCTGCCTCTGAAGAGAGCGGAGCTTTCGGAGGTATCTGTCCGGAAGATCCGGTTTGAGCTGGAGCATGATATGGAAGCGGCGGTGGATACCGTAAATGATCTGTTTCAGGCTATGGAAGAGGAGCATTACGACCTGTATTCGGTGCGGGAAGGGTGCCGAAGGGTCCTTGACTTTCTGCCGGAATTTCCGGAGCGGGAGCTGGTTCTTAAGCGGCTCGGACAGTCCGAGCTGCTGGAGCAGTTCCGTAGCATTACGCTGGAGGCAGTGCGCGGGTACCTGATGCTGGCGCGCAGACAGAAAGAGGCATATTCGCCCATGATTACCCAGGTGGTGGAATACATCCGGAAAAATTATAACAAAGACATCTCTCTGGAGCGGTGCGTGGAGGCAGCAGGAAGCAGCTATTCCTATCTGAGCCGGGAATTCAAAAAAGAAACCGGCATGCGGTTTGTGGAATATTTAAACCGGATCCGGGTGACCAAAGCAAAAAGTCTGCTGCTGACCCATGAGCTGCCCATGAAGGAAATTGTCGAACAGACCGGATTTCGGAACTATAATTATTTTTTTAAAGTCTTCAAGGAGTTCGAGGGGATGACGCCCAGTGAATTTGCAGCAAAAAATTAGAGTATTTCTCAAAAACTTGTGAAAAGAAATCATCTCCGGGTCTTTTATAATGGAGGACAGGAGGTGAAGTGCAATGAAATCACTAAGAAAAAATAACTGGATGGGGTATCTGTATATCCTTCCCCTGCTGTTATTTTCCACAGCGCTGATCTACTACTGCATGGTATGCACGGTGGGGGTCAGTTTTACGGACTGGAACGGTATGTCGAAGGAGATGAATGTTGTAGGGGTTAAAAATTATGTAAAACTTCTGAACGACAAGACCTTCTGGACCGCGGCGCTGAATAACATGATCTTTTTTGTGGGGACGGTATTCGTCCAGGCAGGCGTGGGATTCTTTCTGGCGGTTCTTCTAAAGCTGAAGCTGCCGGGGACCAGCATGTTCAAGGCGGTCTATTTTATGCCTATTGCCATGGCAACTTCGATTATCACGGCGATTTTCCGGATCATTCTGGATCCGACCAATGGGGCACTGAATCAGTTCCTGCGGGCGATTCACCTGGATTTTCTGGCTGTGAGCTGGCTGGGAGACAAACGGTTTGCGCTTTTTGCGGTCATCATGGTCAATATCTTTCAGTGGATGGGATTTTCCATGATTACCTATTATGCAAGCCTTATGAGCCTGCCGGATGACGTGTATGAGGCGGCGAAGATTGACGGAGCGGGCTTCTGGCGGACGCTGGTGTCTGTGACCTTCCCCATGGTAAAGGGAACAACCAACACGCTGATCATTCTTGGTATCGTCGGTTCTCTGAAAACCTTTGATATCGTAAAGCTTCTGACCGGCGGAGGACCGGGACGGGCAACAACGGTGCTGAATACCTATCTGTATGAGAAAGCATTTAATGACTTCAATGCAGGAAGCGCTTCTGCGATTGGTGTGGCGATTTTGCTCATCGCACTGGTCATGTCGGGGCTTCAGGTAAAACTGGGAAAGGAGGAGTGATCCTGTGGGAAAGAAAAAAATGAAAGCGGCGTTCCTGGTATATCTGATCCTGATTCTGTGTGCGCTGATCTGGCTGTTGCCCATCCTGACAGCACTTGTGAAATCGTTCCACATCAACGGACTGGGGAATTACCTGTATGTGCTGACCTATGAGAAGATCAGTTATTTTAGAGTCATTTTCAACAGTCTGTCCATCGCCGTTGTGACGGCTCTTGGCGTGACGCTGATTTCCAGCCTTGCGGCCTATGCATTTTCCAAAATGGAATTTAAGGGAAGACGGCTGTTTTACGGAATGATCCTGGCGTGCCTGGCGGTGCCGGTAGCAGCCGTAACCAGTCCTTTGTTCAATGTAATCAAGGTGTTCGGATTTCTGGATAAACATATCGGCGTTATCGTTCCGCTGGTGGCATTTCACACGCCCATGATGCTGCTCATGACAAAAAATTATTTTGATTCGATTCCGGACGAGCTGCTGGAGAGCGCCCGGATCGACGGGGCTTCTTCCTTTGGGATCTGGTACGAGTTCATGCTCCCGCTTGGGAAACCGATCATTGCCAATGTGATGGTTCTGACATTCATCTATACCTGGAATGATTATCTGGTGCCCCTTCTGGTACTCCGTTCGGAGGAGAACTATACAGTTACGCTGG
Organism: Lachnospiraceae bacterium; assembly: GCA_009774145.1. Classification (GTDB taxonomy): domain Bacteria; phylum Bacillota; class Clostridia; order Lachnospirales; family Lachnospiraceae; genus Hominiventricola. The sequence goes on from VSND01000042.1 coordinate 31,283, forward strand.
CGGCGCAGTATTTTATGTCCAGCACGTATCAGAGTCCGGAGGATGTGGCGCGGATCTATGCGGTCATGATGCTTCTGACCCTTCCTTCGATTCTGGTGTACCTGTTCAGTCAGAAATTCCTGGTGTCCGGCATTACGGCCGGTTCGGTAAAAGGATAACAGAAAGGATGTGTGAAAGACTGTGACTTATCAAAATCCCCTTCCCTTTACGGACGGGAAGGAACATACGAATCCGGACCCTTATGTCCTGCGGTGGTGCGGGAACTATTACTGTTATGCCACAGACCGGGAAGGGGTCAAAGTAAGCGTTTCACGGGATCTGATCCACTGGGAGGACAGAGGATATGCGTTGAGCGATCCGGCGTATCACGATTACTGGGCGCCGTCGGTGCTGTATAGGAACGGAACCTTCTATCTGTATTATTCCAGCGTGTCAGAAAGCGTGGACGACTGCCATTTTGAACATCTGAAGCTGGCTGTGAGCCGTGAACCGCTGGGGCCTTTTCAGTATCAGAAGACTTTTTTTGAAGAATTTTCCATTGATTCGCATCCGGTGGTCTGGAACGGCCGGCTCTATATGCTCTATTCCACCAATAACTGGATCGGTACAGAGGAGAAGATCGCAGGCACCTGTATCTTAAGGGACCGCATGCCGTCTCCGGAGGAACTGGAGGGAGAGCCGGAGGCGGTGGTGCTTCCGTCTGTTGTGCAGGAGATCTATGAGGCAGACCGGTTTTCTGACGGCAGAGACTGGTATACCATTGAGGGGGCCTGTACCCTGCGGCACGGCCGGTACTGCTGGCTTCTGTATTCTGCCAATGCCTATGAGCATGAGGACTATTTTATAGGAACCGCAGTGGCGGAGAACCGGGAGGAATTTCAGGAGATGGTTTTTCGGAAATATCCGTCCGCAGACCGTTGGGAGCCGCTTCTTAAGAAAAATGCAAAGGTGGAAGGGACCGGGCACAATACGGTCACGAAAGCGCCCAATATGGTGGATGACTGGATCGTCTATCATGGAAGGGATGCCGAACAGGAACTGATCTTGGGGCGGGAGCAGAGGGTCATGCGTGCAGACGCTCTGTATTATGACGGCAGGCGGCTGCTCTGCCACGGCCCGTCCAGCCAGGAGACGGAGGGTCCCTGCCTGCCGCAGCAGTCGGTGCGGGAACTTGCTGTTACCGAACCGGCAGAATGGAGGAGCAGCGCATTTTATCATATGGAGCTTTGGATCAGCGGAGTCCGGCAGCATACGGGCGTGCGTTTTGGCATCTTTCTGGATTATCTGGACGAAGAGGACTATGTGGAACTGCAGGTGATGAGCGGACGGCGCGCGCTTGAGATCTGGCAGTGCAGAAAAGGAATCCGCAGACTGCTGGGGCAGGGACGTCTTCCTGCCGGATATGACTATACTTGTCCGCATCTTTACACAGCGGAGCGCAGGGCGGACCGGTTTCTGGTGTCTGTGGATGAAGGGCAGGAGCTGTATGTCCGTGCAGAGGAAATGGAGAGCGGAAACCGGGTGGGGATCCGGCCGTATTTCTCCGAACTGAAGCTGCACAGCATGGACCTGACGGAATATGCGTATCTGGCAGAAGACGATCTCATCGGTCTGTCTTCTTTCTATCAGGTGAAAAATGCTCAGGTGGACGGTACGGGACTGTACCATCCGTATAAGAAGACAGAACTGACCCGGGGACAGAGCCGGGAGGAATGCTGGAGGGAAGAATTTACGCTGGAAGCAGAAGGAACAGAGAACGGGCTGTGTATCCTGGCGGACGGTGCATGCATCCGGAAGGAGCAGATGCCGGCGGGAGAATCAACCATGTACCTTGTGAAGGATGAAAGAAAAGAGGGCGTCTTCCTGGGCGGCGTGTTTACGGAAGTGAAGGATATGGGTTCTGTCAGCCTTCAGATCTGTTTCGACCATGTAAAAGTGACCGGATATCATCGGGTACATACAAAAATTTAGACCGAAAAGCAAAAAGTTATAGTCAAATCCGGGAACGGATTCGTTATGATTAGAGTACAGGATGCATCTGTAATCATTTATATATCCGGCATTTGAAAATTGCCGGAAAAGTATGATAAACGGCACGGGAATCAAAGCTCTGTGCGTGCAGGAATTCAGTGCTGTTTATACAGTAAAAATAAAAAAGGGAGTGAGCATTGATATGAAAAACAGAAAAATGATGGCATTGCTGCTGGCGGCATCCATGGTTCTGACTGCATGCGGCGGATCGGGAACCGGTGAGCCGGCAGAGCCGGACAGTACAGGCGGCACAGAGGCGGCGTCGGATGAAGGCGCGGAGGGTACCACAGACACTGAGCAGGTAACGCTTACCTTCTGGTCCTGGCTTCCCACGGCGGATCAGGGCGATGTGATGATCGAGGCTTTTGAAAAAGAGAATCCGGATATCAAGATCGACTATATCCGCACGGAGCAGAGCGATTTCTTTGAGAAACTGCAGGTGGCAATGGCATCCGGAACCGGTCCGGACCTGTTCGGTATGACGACCGGTTCCATGACAGAACAGTATGCACCTTTTGCGGCAGATATGAAGGAACTGGCTGATCAGAACTGGTCCGGCTGGGACGGGATAATCAGTGAGACGGCGGTAAAACAGTGCACGACAGCAGATGGAAAACTGACCGGTATGCCGCTTCTGGTAGCCGGAATGACCGATCTGCTCTATAACAAGACGCTTATGGACGAGTGCGGGATCACGGAGGTTCCGAGGACTTACGAGGAACTGGTGGATGCGGCGAAGAAGGCGAAGGACAAGGGATATGTCTGCGTGGCAATCGGCGGTGCAGACGACTGGGTAAATTCCGATCTGTTTATACAGCTGTCCAATGAATTCGAGGAAGGCGCTGTCTATGCGGCGGAAAAAGGCGAGAAAAAATGGACGGATCAGTGCTTTGTGGATACGCTTCAGGCATGGCAGAACCTGTTCAATGAAGGCGTGTTTGAAGATGGTGCGCTGGGAGTTGCAACCTATCCGGATGCAAGAGATCAGTATTTCTTCGCAAGGAAATCCGTGTTCTTCCTGACCGGTTCCTGGCATCTTGGCCCCACTTCGCCAACCAATGACGAGATTCAGGGGACTGAGATTGCAAATCAGAAGGATGTCATCGGCATGAGTGTCTTCCCGTCACTGTCAGAGAGCAAAACGATCTGCGGTACTTCCGGCGTGGATGTGATGATCTGCGTCAATGCAGACTGCGAGAAGAAGGAAGCAGCCATGAAGTTCATCGAATTCCTGGCAAACGGCGATGGACAGCAGTACTGGGTGAACCAGCTTCAGGGCGCACCGGTGTCCAGCCGGATCTCCTATACAGGAACGGTAGACGGCGAACTGCAGCAGCAGTCCATCGATGAGGTGAACAGCTACGTGAGCAATGCAGCAGGTAACCGGAAGCTTGGCAGCAGCGAACTGGAGACTGCACTTGGCATTGCCATGCAGAACGTGGCAGCAGGCGCGGATCCGCTGACGGAGCTGCAGACAGTACAGGCTACGGCAGATTCTCTGTAAGACAGATACAACAAAAAGCGACGGAGACGGGACTTTGCCCCGGGCACTTCAGAAAAATATCAGGTTTTGTTAAGAATTTCTCAGGAATTCGATAACAGAATATGAAAACAGGATCCGGTTGCCGCTGATAGGATAAATGTATCAGCAGCAATCGGATCTTTATATTCTGGAAAGGATGGGATTTATGAGAAAATGTAACAGTCTGATTCTGGTCAACCGACATTGTCCGTGTCCGACGGACAATGTAAGGGATCTGGTCCCGGTGCATGAACATTATCCGCATATCCTGATGGAACGGGAGGCGGTGCAGGCGCTTTTCGGACTTATGGAGCAGCTGGACGGCTGGCGGCAGATTGTTCCTGTGAGCGGCTGGCGCTCTCTGGAGGAGCAGAAAGCGATCTATGAACAGTCTCTCAGAGATCATGGACAGGAATTTACAGAGCAGTTTGTGGCTCTTCCGGGGCACAGCGAGCACCAGACCGGGCTTGCGATCGACCTGGGCCTGCGCCAGCCGGAAATCGATTTTATCCGACCTTCGTTTCCCTGTGAAGGCGTCTGTCAGCGATTCCGGGAGCTGGCGCCTGCGTTTGGCTTTATCGAGCGCTATCCGGCGGGCAAAGAATCTGTCACCGGCATCGCGCATGAGCCGTGGCATTTCCGCTATACGGGCACGCCGTACGCAGAGGAGCTGACGCGCCGGAAGCTGACGCTGGAGGAGTATCTGGAGAACAGGATTCCTCTCGCTGTGCAGATTCTTTCTGATCGCAAAAACAGTTAAAACCGTTGGAATGCAGCGAAAAGCGTGTTATATTATTATCAGGCATTATGGCAGGTGCAGATGACAGGACGAAACAAAGGAATGGGGATGGAGGGAAAGCCGATGGAGGATACAGGAATCAAAAAGATTGTGCTCAGGGAAATACGGGAACTGGCGGAAAAACATCAGGCGGAGAAAGTGATTCTGCCTGGCTCCAGAGCCAGAGGCGATTACGGGCGAGCCAGTGATATTGATCTGGCAGTGTATGGCGGCAATATTTTAAACAGGAGTAGATTATGAACGCAGACATCAGATGGCTGGACGATCCGGAGATCTTTCAGGTAAACCGGCTTCCGGCACACAGTGATCACGAATATTATGGAAATATGGAGGAGCTGCAGTCCAAAAAGAATTCTCTGGCGCAGTCTTTAAACGGGACCTGGCAGTTTCGCTATTCCGAAAATGCCATGAGCCGTCCGGCGGATTTCTTCCGGACAGATTATGACGCTTCGGATTTTGATACCATCCAGGTGCCCGGTCATATTGAAATGGCGGGTTATGACCGGAACCATTATATCAATACCATGTATCCATGGGGAGGACATATTTATCGAAGACCGGCATACAGTCTGTGCAGTACGGACACCGGAAAAGGCATGTTCAGTGAGGCCGGGTACAATCCGGCAGGTTCCTTCCGAAAGGAATTTGATCTGGACGAGGGGCTTTTGGGCAGGCAGATCCATATCTGTTTTGAGGGTGTGGAGCAGGCAGTCTATGTATGGCTTAACGGATTTTTTGCAGGCTATGCGGAAGACAGCTTTACGCCGTCGGAATTCGATCTGACGCCGTGGATCAAAGAGAAGGGGAACCTTCTTGCAGTAGAGGTGCATAAAAGAAGCACGGCGGCATTTCTGGAGGATCAGGATTTCTTCCGGTTTTTCGGGATTTTCCGGAGTGTGACGCTGTACGCAAAACCCGGGATGCATGTGGAGGAGCTGTGGGTAAAGCCGAAGCTTGCTCCGAGTGGAAACGGCAGTCTGGGCGCAGAGCTGAAGATTTCCACGGCGGAAGGCATGTCGGGCAGGATGGAACTGTCTCTGGAAGACCAGAATGGCGGGCCGCTTCTGAAGTATGAGATGCCGCTGACGGAGGGCCGCTGTATGGAGCGGTATGTGATGGAGGAACAGGCAGTCGGTCCGGTGGAAGCCTGGGATCTGTGCCGGCCCTGTCTGTATCAGCTGTATGTCCGGCTTTATGATGCGGAGGACCGGCTGGTGGAAGTGGTGCCGTACCGGACTGGCTTTCGGCGGATAGAGATCGTGGACAAGGTCATCCGTCTGAATGGAAAGCGCCTGATCCTGAATGGCGTCAACCGCCATGAGTGGAGTGCAGAACACGGCAGATGCATCGGAATGGAAGAGATGGAACAGGACATGCAGATTCTCCTTCGGAACCGAATCAATGCCGTGCGCACGTGTCACTATCCGGACCAGATTCCCTGGTACCGGCTCTGCGACGAGAACGGGATCTGCCTGATGGCGGAAGCGAATCTGGAGTCTCACGGGAGCTGGCAGAAGATGGGGGAGGTGGAGCCGTCCTGGAATGTGCCGGGAAGCCTGCCCTGGTGGAAGGAGGCGGTGCTGGACCGCATCCGGAGCAATTTTGAACTTTTTAAAAACCACCCGTCGGTTCTGTTCTGGTCTCTGGGAAATGAATCCTATGCGGGAGATGTGCTGCAGGCAGCCAATGCATGGCTGAAGGAGAAGGATGACAGCCGCCTGATCCACTACGAAGGCGTGTTTCGCAACAGGAGCTATGAGGATACCATATCAGATGTGGAGAGCCGTATGTATGCATCTCCCGCAGAGATTCGGGATTATCTGGAGCACGATCCGAAGAAACCCTTGATTCTGTGTGAATATATGCACGATATGGGAAATTCTCTGGGCGGCATGGGCTCCTATATGGAGCTTCTGGATGAGTATGAGATGTATCAGGGCGGATTTATCTGGGATTTTATTGATCAGGCGATTTTTGCAGAGGACGGGGTGACCGGGCAGAAGGTACTGCGCTATGGCGGGGATTATGACGACCGCCCTTCGGACTATGCGTTTTCCGGGGACGGCATCGTCTTTGCAGACCGGAGGGAAAAGCCTGCCATGCAGGAGGTGAGGTACTATTATGGAAAATACAGGTAGAAGAGCAGACGGGCAGGCGCGGCTTCATTTGGTCTATGGAGATGTGACGCTGGGCGTGCACGGGCACGGAAACAGCGGGGATTTTCATTATCTTTTTTCCTATGCTGCAGGCGGCATGGAATCTCTGGTATCCGGCGGCATGGAATGGCTGTACCGTCCGCCACGTCCCTGCTTCTGGCGGGCATCTACAGATAATGACCGGGGGAACGGATTTGTCTTAAAGAGCGGCATGTGGCTTGCCGCGGATCAGTTTATCCGGTGTGAGAAGATTGATATACGGGTAGACAAAAAGGAGATTCCGTTCCCGTCGGCGCCGGAAAATAACCGGTATACCAGTCAGGAGACTGCAGGGGAGATCGAGATCCGCTATACCTGTGGGACCGTCACGGTTCCTTCGACCAGGGTGGAAGTCTCTTATCGGGTAAATGGTTCGGGAGTGATCCGGGTCAGAGTCCGTTACCATGGAAAGAAAGGGCTTCCGGAGCTTCCGGTCTTCGGCATGCGTTTTCTCATGCCGACCTGTGCCGATGGTTTTACTTATGAAGGGCTGTCCGGAGAGACTTACCCGGATCGGAAAGCGGGAGGAATTCCCGGAATATATGAGGTGGACGGACTTCCGGTTACTCCGTATCTGGTTCCGCAGGACTGCGGGATGCATATGGATACGGCCTGGGTGGAAGTGCGAAGGAGCCGGTCCCTGGATAACCGGAACCGTCCCGCCAAACCGGCTTTTCTTCGGTTTCAGGCAGAGGAAGGAGGGACTTTTGCGTTTTCCTGTCTGCCCTGTACGGCGTCGGAGCTGGAAAATGCCCTGCATCAGGAAGAACTGCCAGTACCCCGGCGGACAGTACTGTGTATCTTCGGCGCGGTCCGGGGCGTCGGCGGCATCGACAGCTGGGGCGCGGATGTGGAACCGGCATACCGGATCCGCGCAGAGGAAGACATCGAATATGGATTCCTTGTGATGCCCTGTGGGGGCAGATGAAGAATTGGTCTGCAAACAGCAAATAAAGAAGCGTCTGATGAGAAGGATGAAGAACAGGAAAAATACCAACAAAAACAGCACCGTCTATGGGGGAGACAGTGCTGTTTTTTAAGGTGTGTAAGGTGATAGGGGTTTTCTATCGGGTTCATATGAAGTATCACCAGTTTACAACTTTTGAATATTTTTAAAGCCTGACAATATATAGCCCTCAATGATTTTGATTAGGGAGCAT